>DAXETY010000059.1:0-98620 GCA_051155755.1 Desulfobacterales bacterium | reverse complement strand
GGTCTGGATGGATTCTGGAACAAATATGACAGCCATGCTGGTTTTCAGAAAGCATTGAACCTGCTGTACTCGTGAGAATTTTTCGAAGATTTGACACACGCAATTTCGCCGCAGCGCTTACCGGGTCTTTGGAATCGATGCGGTCAGTCGGGTCCCGCCTCCAGGAGATGACGCAACGCTGAAATTTCCATTGCAGATTTGCACACGCTCTTTCATGCTCAGCAATCCATATCCTTGAAGCGGCCGGCCGCTGTACAGCGTTTTTGAAACGTCGAAACCGCAACCGTTGTCCACAATTTTCAGAGAGATTCGGTTTTTGGAATCCGCCATCGCAATGCTGACATGATCGGCGCCGCTGTGTTTGCCGATATTGTTCAACGCTTCCTGGATCACGCGATACAGGACCGTTTTGATTTCGTCGGGAATATCATCCTGCAAAATGCGGATCTGCAAATCCACCGCGATGTGCGGATAAAATTCCTTGAATTTTGTAACCGTCTCCGAAATGGCTGCGGCCAAACCCAGATCATCCAGTGCCAGCGGTCGCATGCGGTGGGAAATGCGCTTGCTTTCCTTGAGTGTGTCGGCTAAGTGGTCGACGATCGTCTCCAGGGGGGTGACCCGCTGCGGCGGTTGGCCCGAATGTTGTATCCTGGTTTCCAGCAGCATTTTGATGGCCGCCAGACTGCCGCCGATGCTGTCATGAATTTCCTTCGAGAGCGCTTTGCGGTCATTTTCCAGGGTCCGGATGGTGTGTTGGGCCATCTGTTTGATGGCGCGGTTCATCTCCTCCAACCGTTGGTACTGTTTTTCGATTTCAGCGGTGCGATTGGCCACCTCCGCTTCCAGGGTCTTCTGGTAATCGCGCAGGACCGCTTCATCCCTTTTGCGCCGGCTGATGTCGGTGAAGATGATGGCAACCCTTCCTTCCCGGGGCCGGCCGACGCGAAAGACATATACATCCAACCAACGGCCTTCGAGGTGTTTGGCCTCTTTTTCGAATCGCTGCGCCTGGCCCGTTAATGCGATACGCCCAAAAATAGAGGACCAGAGTTCGTCATGGTGCGGCTTCAACGCCCCCATTCGCTTTCCGACGGCATGGCGCAATCCGGTGTGTTTCTCAAAGGCGGGGTTTACTTCCAGAAAACGGTAATCCTCGGGGTTGCCGTTGGCGTCGAAGATCATCTCGACGATGCAGAATCCTTCGTCGATCGAATCGAAAAGATTGCGGTACTTCTCTTCGCTTTCCCGCAGTGCCTGAGCGGTTTGCTTGCGTTCGGTAATGTCGTAATTGACCCCCGCCATGCGAACCGGACGACCGGCAGCGTCACGATAGATGCGTCCATGGGACGCCAGCCAACGGATGTCTCCGTCTTTCCGCACCACCCGGAATTCGTCGGCGAACTCCGCGCCGCTCTGCAGTACTTCGTCGACATGTTGCCGGATGCGGGGCAGATCGTCCGCATGAATGTGGTCAAAAAAGGTTTCTCCGGTAATGGGGGGGCCATCCGGATTGCACCCGAGAAGTCGATACAGCTGTTGATTCCAAACCACCGTTCCGGTGAGCAGGTCTCGGTCCCAGGTTCCCAGGTTGCCGCCTTTGACGGCCAGGCGCAAACTCTCCTCACTCCGTTGACGGGCGTCTTCAGCCAATTTGCGCTCGGTCAGATCGACGCCGGAGTAAATCAGGCAGGATTTGCCGCGGTATTGCATGGTCTCGGCCGAAAAAAGGCAAAAATGGCGATTGCCGTCCCTGTCGGTGATCTGAAGCTCCATCTTCTGCACACGTCCGGAAGTGCGCATGCGCTGAAGGATATCGGCTCTGATCCGGCTCGAAATCAGGCCGAGTTCAATGGAGGACCTTCCGATCATTTCCTCACGGTCATAACCGGTGATGGCGCAATAGGCGTTGTTGACGTCCACGAAAATTCCGGTCTCGAACTCGCAGATGAACAGCAAAGACGGGCTGGAGTAGAAGGCTTTGGAGAACTTCTCTTCACTTTCCCGCAGTACATTCTCCGCTTGCTTGCGGGCGGTAATGTCAATGGCGGTAAAGATAATTCCCCGGGCAATATGGTCGGGATCCAACGGGGTGGAACTGAGCAGCACATCGATGATCCGGCCGTCTTTCCTCCGAAAGCGGGTCTCCACCGTGCCGGTGCCGTGCTGCTCGATCTGTCTGTATTTTTCACGGCCGACAGCCTCAAAGTCTTCATCGCTTGGATAGACGATCCTCGCGCTGTGTCCGATCAGCTCATCCTCGGTATAACCGGTCAGCTCGCAGAAGCGCTCGTTGACTTCCAGGATCACCCGGTTGGACACGACGCCGATACCGGTTGGCGCCGCCCGAAAGATGGCGCTCATTTTGGCTTCGCTGTTCTTGAGGGCCGCTTCGACCTTTTTATCTTCGGCCGTTACCTGCAGTGTCTGAAGCGCCTCACTGGATCGAACCTGATCATTCATCGATGGTCATCGTTTGCTGTTTTGTACGTTCGGGTCACCGCTTCGCGGACAAGCCGGATGTAAGTGCGGTTTTCCGCCTTGCGAAAGGGGGTCACCCACCACCAGGACGGTACTATCATATGGATTTAATTTCAACCGGCCGATCGATTTGCACCAATGACAATTTTACGGGTATTCTTATTTTACCGAACAGCGGCGCTATGTATTGATCCCTTTTATCGAAATCTGCGGCCAGCAGCTGCGCGACAAGAAAAAATACGCCGGTTTTTTCGAGGAGAACGTGCTGCCGTAGGATTGGAGGTCCAATTTGAGAACCCGTGTCATTGGAATTTCTCGTGCGAAGATGGCGGCCGACACGTTCGCCCTGGTGACATTTGCCTTTGCCGTGGGTATGTTTGTAGAGGTTGTCCTGTCGGGCCTGACGCTACAGCAGTCCCTCCAATCGCGCCTGTGCGCCATACCCTTGAATGTGATCGCCGCAAGACCTTACGGCCTGTACCGGGATTGGTTGTTCAATGCCGCAGGAACGGAAAGCCGCGGCCGAATTGCCCGGATTCTAACCGATATCCTGGCATTTTCAACCTTCATGCTGCCGCAATACGCCGCCGTTTTGGGGTGGGTCGGGGCAGGTCTTTCGCAAATTCTGATTGCCTGCGGGACCGTGGCGGCCATAAGCATCGCCATCGGGCGGCCTTACGGGCTTTACATGGTTTTCTGTCGGAGGATGTTGGAGCGAGCCGGGATGTAAACAAAGATGCAAAGGAGATTTCGATGAAGACACGAATCGTGGGAGAGCTCATGGTGCCGGTAAGTGACTATGCAACCGTTTCCAAAGGTGCCACCCTCAAAGAGGCCCTTAAGGCCCTGGAGAATGAAAATCTGCGCCACGGAGACAGCCCTTATCGCCATCGCTCCTTGATCGTCGTCAACGAGCGCCGCCACGCGGTGGGCCGGGTCAGTCAGATCGACATCATGCGCGCTCTGGAACCGGGATACAGCCAGGTGGGCGATGCTCGCTGGATCGACCGGTCCCGCCTGAGCAGGCGCATGCTGGTCGCCATCCGCGAGCAGTTCAATCTATGGGAGCAGCCGGTCGAAAATATGCGCAAAACCATCGAATCGGTGAAGGTCTCGGAAATCATGCAGGTGCCGTCCGAAGGCGAGTTCGTCGAAGAAACCGACACCCTCAATATCGCCATGCATCGGATCGTTATGGGACACCACCACAGCCTGCTGGTCACCAAAGAACGGGAAATCGTCGGCATCCTTCGTTCCACCGACGCATTCAACGCGCTTTACGACATGATCTTCGACCCGCATTCGCCACCGGCCTGACCGGCTCGATTGCGCCGGCGATTGCAGCGATCGCTGGAGATCGGAACTTCAAGGACTTCGGAATCGCCTCTCAGATGCGATCCGTCCCCGCACAGCCGATCAGTCGGACAGGTAATACTCGACCGTCGAAACCACGCGGACGTTTTTGATATGCGGCGTGTTGTTGTCGCGATGATTGATGGAAAATTGTCCCTGGCGGGCGGTTTTGATCTTTCCCAATCGGCTGTTTGAATCCCGGGCGAATTTTTCGGCAACCTCCCGGGCGTTTTTCGTGGCTTCCTCGATCATTTCCGGCTTGATTTCGTTGAGTTTTGTATACAGAAACTCTGTTTGCGTCTGGTAATTGCTGCGGGCGATGGCAATGCCCTGTTTTCCAAGTTCAACCAGTTCATTCATTGCCTTGCGGACATCATCGACTTTCTCCGAATACACGGTGATGGTCGAATTACCGGAATACCTGAATTTGATTTGCTGGGTGCCCGCATACCCTTCGGCCTGTTTGTCCAAAATCCCCGGTGGTGAAACGGAGATTTCTTCGGGCTTAAATCCCCGATTTTCAAGAAAACGCACGACGCGTTCGTTGTTGTTTTGTATGGTTGAAAACAGCTGATTTAAATCATTGCCGGCTTCCTGAAATGTGATCGGCCAAATGGCCACATTGGCCGGCACCTCGCGCTCGGACAGCCCCTTGACCGTGACCGTTCGATCCAGTGATTTGATGTGAATGATACCCTGCGCCAACTGGTAGCCCAGGGCGATCAGACCGATACAAACAAGAGCCCCCAGTAGAAACGCTCCGACGATATTTCTGTTGTTCATGGATTTTCCTTTGAATGAAAAAATGTATTTCTTTGAAACGCTCCGTTCAGGTGAAATCAATCCGGGTAGCCGGTTTCATCCGGGATGCGGATGGTTACGGACCCTTAATTTTTTTCATTTTTAACGCTTTGCCGGCGTTCCAGCAATCGCCCACCGCTTGCCCCGGGGACCAGTACTGTCAATTCTTGCCGAACCCATCCGTTTGCGGTATGTTGCCGCTGGTGGAAAGCGCGGCTAATGAAAATTTGAAATGCTCGGCTTCGGTATAAATACCATGGACCCCCTTTCGGAACAAATTGAAAATATCATCCTCCAGCACGACCGACGTGGTATGCGCCGCATCCGACCGCACATGCGTTCCGGATACTGCGGCCGGGCGGCCGCACTGCTGCTGGCCAACCAGGGCGTGGTGGCCATCGGCACCGGTTTTCCGGTCTCGGCGACCTTTGAAAGCGACGGACCCATCGGCGCCATTGCGCTGTATCAGGTGCTGCAGCACCTGCACTATAAACCGGTGATGGTCTGTGCTCCGCCGATCTCACGGGTGCTCGCCCTGCGCTGCCGCACCCATGAACTGCCCATCGAGAACTGGGAGCTGAGCCGCGATCGTGTTCGGCAAGCCCTGGCCGCGATCCAGCCCCGGCTGGCCGTTTCGGTGGAAAGAGCCGGGCGAACGGCCGACGGCCGTTATTACAATATGCTCCGCGAAGACATCACCGACGCCACCGCCAAATATGACATTTTCCTGGAAGAGTGCAACTGCCCCAGCATCGCCTTCGGTGACGGCGGCAACGAGATCGGAATGGGCAACGTGCGCACGGCACTGGAAGAAAACGGCTTTACGGCTTCGGTGACGACCTGCGACGAACTGGTCATCGCATCGGTCTCCAACTGGGGCGTTTACGGGGTAATCGGCGCGATGGCCATCCGGGTTGGCATCGATCTGTTCGATTGCTTCGACATCCGGGAAATTGCCGATTTTCTGTTTGCCAACGGCTGCGTGGACGGGGTCACCCGCTATGTCGCCCCCGGCGAAGACGGCTTTCCAATTTGCACCGGCATCCAAATCGTTCGGGAAATACGCGCGCTGATCACACCTCATATCGGTTCGTCCCGATAGATGCATCCATCCCCATAGTGATGCGTGCGTTTTATTGAAGGCGGCATTCTATTTTTTGGTTTCGGTATTAAATTGTGGTCTTACATCCGCCCGTTGCCGAAAGAAGGCGCGCCTTGTCGGGGCTGAAGATTCATTCGGACCAGAACGGACGCGCATCCAGATTGATCCGGCGGGTTTTGATCGGGTTGACCTGACAAACAGAGGATATGAAAGGCTGCCATACAACGGAGGAGCCGATTTTAAGGAGGAGGCATGTCGCTGACGGTCATGGTGGCGCAAAAGGCCCCGGAAGTTTATGTCGTCTATCCGGCCGGTTCGCTGAATTCCAACACGTATGCAGTTTTGGAGAGCAAGATCGAGGCGATCCTTGCGCAGCGCCCCCGGCTGTTGGTCTTGGACCTGGCGAGGCTGGAATATATCAGCAGCGCCGGCATCCGGGTGATCTTGAAAACTCGTGGGGCCTTAAAGAAAATGAACGGGCAGCTGAAGGTGATGAACCTGCAGCCCCAAATCAAAAAAGTATTCGACATCATCAACGCCTTGCCGTCGAAGCAGATCTTTGCCAGCGTGGCGGAATTCGACGCTTACCTGGAGACCATGCAAAAAGCCGTCAAGTCCGACAGGGCTTTGTAACATCGCCGCCAAAATCGGTTGACCCCCCATTGTTTGTGAGACAAGCATGCGAACCATCATTGAACCGTTTCGGATCAAAATGACCGAGCCCATCAAGATGACCTCTCGCAGGGAGCGGGTGCAGGCCCTGGCAGCAGCCCACTACAATGTATTTCTGCTGGATGCCGCGGACTGTTGCATCGATCTGCTTACCGACAGCGGCACCGGAGCCATGTCCAGCGAGCAGTGGGCCGCCTTGATGCGCGGAGATGAAAGTTATGCCGGCAGCCGATCGTGGAAAAACTTCGAAGCGACCGTCAAGCGGATCACCGGCATGGCGCATGTGCTGCCGACCCACCAGGGACGGGCTGCGGAAAGCATCTTGAGTCAGGCTCTGGTAAAACCGGGCCATGTGATCCCCAATAACAGCCATTTCGACACCACCCGGGCAAATGTCGAGTACGCCGGAGGCCGGGCACCGGACCTGCTGTGCCCCGAAGGACTCGATCCGGCCCGAATCGCGCCATTCAAGGGCAACATGGACACGGAGCAGCTGGAACGCTGTATTCAAGACCACGGCGCTGCGAACATTCCGTTTGCCATGATCACCGTCACCAACAACACCGGCGGCGGCCAGCCGGTTTCCATGGACAACATTCGCCGGGTTAAACAAATTCTCGATCGCCACGGCATTCCCCTGGTGCTGGATGCCTGCCGATATGCCGAAAACGCGTTTTTCATTCACGAGCGGGAGCCCGGTTACCGGGGCAAGTCGCTGCTGGAGATCGCCGTCGAGATGTTCTCTTACGCCGACGCCGCCACCATGAGCTGTAAAAAGGACGGCCTGGCAAACATCGGCGGATTTCTGGTGTGCAACAACGATGGCTGGGCCGAGCAGTTCAAGAATCTGCTGATCCTGCGGGAAGGGTTTCCTACATACGGCGGCCTGGCCGGACGGGATCTGGAAGTGATCGCCGTTGGGCTGATGGAAGCCCTGGATTATGAGTACCAAAAGTATCGACACGCCACGGTCGAATACCTCTGTCGGAAACTGGAGCCGGCTGGAATTCCGATGGTCCGGCCGGCCGGGGGACACGCGGTATTTCTGGATGCCCGCCTATTTCTGCCTCACATTGCGCCCCTCCAATATCCCGGCATCGGATTGGTGAACGCCATATACGTGGAAGGCGGGGTTCGCAGCGTGGAGCTGGGCAGCGTCATGTTCGGCCGTCGCGATGCGCAGGGCAACGAAATTCCGGCGCCGCTGGAGCTTGTCCGGCTGGCCTTCCCACGACGGGTATACACCCAAAGCCATTTTGACTACCTGGCCGAAGTCATCGGAAACGTCTGGAACCAACGCGAAGCTGTGTCCGGCTACCGCATCGGCTATCAGCCGAAATTCCTGCGTCATTTCACCTGCCGCTTCGAGCCGCTCGACTGAATCGCCCCGCCCTTCTCCGCCGACCGATCCCGATCCGGGCGCCTTGGCAGTGTTCGCAGCCGCCGAAGGAGAAACTTATAAACCAATAGACGTCCCCTCCTTAAGGACGGTCAGCACCGTGTCGATATCGGACTCGGTGTGATCGGCCGTGACCTGGAAACGGATTTCCTCGTCGCCCCGGGGAACCACCGGGTATTTCAGGCCGGTGGCCAGGATGCCGTTTTCGAACAGAAGCGCGGCCAGTTCGGCGGTGCGGCGGGTGTCCCGGATCATCAGGGGAACCACCGGGTGCGGTCCCGGGATGACCTCGTATCCCAGCGCCTGCAATCCGGATTCCAGACGGCCGGTGAGTCGCCGCAGGCGGGCCAGCCGCTCCCGCCCCGGTGCGCTGTCCAGGATTTGCAGGGCCCGCAGGGCGGCGGCGGCTTCGGCCGGTGTGATGGGATTGGAGTACACATAGAACGGGGCGGTCTCCCGCAGATAATCGATAACACTGCCGGCAGCCACCACGTAACCACCGTTGACCCCCAGGGCTTTTCCGAGGGTGGCCACGAGCAGGTCGATGCCGCGGGAGCCGGTGATCTCTTCGGTGCCGCGCCCGGTTTCACCCAGAGCCCCCACGCCGTGGGAGTCGTCCACCACGAGGGTAATCCCGCGGGAAAATTGCCCTTCGTAGGTCTCGGCCAGCGCCGCGATGACGTCCAGCGGCGCATAATCCCCGCGCATGCTGAACACCCCGTCGGTGACGACCAGCAAGTGCCCGGCCTTGCCGGCGGCCTGACGAATCTGCGACTCCAGATCGGCCATGTCCAGGTGCCGGTAAACCCCTTTGTCCCGGGGACGGGCGAGCTTTACCGCATTGATGATGCAGTTATGGTTGAGCGCGTCGCTCAGCACGACGGTGTCTTCTTCGACCAGGGGCGCAATCACGCCCATCACCGTGGCATAGGCCGAGCTGAAAATCATGGCGGCTTCCCGGCGATGAAAAGCGGCCAGACGCATTTCCAGGTCCACATGCGGTCGGTAGGTCCCGCTGATGAATCGCACCGCCCCCGGACCGGTCCCGAAACGGCGCACGGCTGCTTCCTCGGCAGCGATGACCGCCTCCTGCAAAGAAAGACCCAGATAGCTGTTGGCGTTCATCCGCAGAAACGGCTGATCGCCGTATCCTTCCAGCAGATAGCGGGGCCCGCGGTCGGCCTCGGGCGGTAAAACCGCCCGGATGACGACTTCCTTACCTTTGCGCAAACCTTTGCGCTCGAGGTCCGAGACTCGCTGCTTCAGTCGTTCTCCCAGCTTGTCACCAGGCATCGCGAATCCTTCTGGTTTGGGTCTGTTATCGATAGGTTCGCCAGCATGTCGCCGGTCATGGTTTCCAGGTCGAATTGCGGTCGCCAGCCCCACTCCCGGCGGGCGGCCGAATCGTCCAGGCTGTCGGGCCAGGAATCGGCAATCGCCTGCCGCCGGGGATCGACGGCGACATCGAGCACAAAGTCGGCGATGCGGCGCCGGATGGCAGCGGCAATGCTTCGGGGTGTCAGGGTCATGGCCGTGACATTGTAGGCGTTGCGGTGCCGCAGACGTTGCGGATCGGCCTCCATGAGTTCGACCGCCGCCCGCAAGGCATCGGGCATGTACATCATGGCCAGAGCGGTGTCCTCCCTGAGATAACTGCAGTAGCGACGGTGACGGACCGCTTCGAAGTAGATCGCCACGGCATAGTCGGTGGTGCCGCCTCCCGGGGGCGTTTGGTAAGAAATGATTCCCGGATAGCGAAGGCCGCGGGTATCCACTCCGTAGCGTTGGAAATAGTAGTCGCAGAGCAGCTCGCCGGCAACCTTGGTGACCCCGTAGATGGTGTTCGGCCGCTGGATGGTGTCCTGGGGGGTGTGTTTCCTGGGGGTGGAAGGCCCGAAGGCGGCGATCGAACTGGGGGTAAATACCGCACACCCGCCGGACCGGGCGGCTTCGAGCACGTTGCGCAGACCTTCGATGTTGACCCGCCAGGCGTGGATCGGATCGTTTTCGGCCTTGGCCGACAAAATGGCTGCCAGGTGGAAGATCGTGTCCACGTGATAGCGGGCCATCAGCTCGGCCACAGCCGCGGCCCGGGTGCAGTCGATGTAATGAAAAGGGCCCGATTCGAACACGGCCGGGGACGGTTTTTTGCGATGCCCGCAGGCAACCACGTTGGCCTCGCCCAACGCATCTCTTAAAAAGAGGGTCAACTCGGAGCCGATCTGTCCGGCCGCGCCGGTCACAAGCACACGTCGCATGCCGCCTCCTTTCGGGCCCGGCTGCGGCAACGCCTGGTATTCACCTCACCGGGCGCTCGTTGCCGCCGCCGATGCGAACGCTTCTAAAAACTGATGTTGCCGGATCTCTCAATCTGTTGCAAAGCAAACCTCGTGCCATGCTTCCGTAAAAGACAAGGGTCGTTCCAACGGTTCATGCAAAACGACATTCACAGCAGTCATCCCGGGGCCGATGCAATTCGGACAGGCACCGGCTGTTGCAGTTTTTACCATCCTGTAAAAAAAATAACCGGGTTTGACCGGTGCGCAACATTTGTTTTTGAAAAGACATTCGCCGGCAGGAACACAGTTTGACGGCCGGGGCCAGATGCGCCATAGTGGTAAAATTCATCCGAAAAGATCGATGGCTGAACCGACAAACCGGCCGAGCAGCTCGCACCGCCACGCTGAGGAACCCATCCCTTCATGTATCAAGGACAGCTTCAATGGAAAGCGATCGTCGTATTGTTGCTGCTGGCAATGACCTGGGGCGGCAACATGGCCTTTATCAAAATCGCCGAGCGTGAGATCGCCCCCCTGTTCATGTGCGGCTTGCGTTCGGCCGTGGCCAGCCTGCTCATCGCACTATGGATGCAGTTTCGGAAGATACCGCTGTTTCCCGGCGGCCGGCTGGTCCTGCACGGGGCGGTGGTCGGTTTTCTGTTCGGTTCGGAATTCGCCCTGATCTACGCCGGTCTCGAATACACCCTGGCCTCGCGCACCTACATACTGGTGTACACCGCTCCTTTTTTCGTCGCCCTGGGCGCCCATTTTTTCCTGTCGGGCGATCGATTGAACCGCTGGAAGTTGATCGGGCTGACCATCGCCTTTTTGGGCGTGTCCCTGTTGTTTGTCAGCAACCTCGGCGCCTCGCCCGGCGGCATGCTGGTCGGAGATTTGATGGCGCTGGCCGCCGGGGCCCTGTGGGCGGCGACCACCATTTACATCAAGCGCTACCTGGTCGGCCGGGCCACACCGATGCAAACGCTGTTTTACCAGGTGTTTTTCTCCGTACCGCTGTTGTTCGGCGCCAGCTTTCTGACCGAAGGGCCTTTTATCAGCGGTTTTTCGGCCCTGACCGCCGTCTCGCTGTTTTACCAGTGCATCATCGTGGCCTCGGTCAGCTTCATCTTCTGGTTCGAGATGGTACACCGCTACCCCATCAGCCTGCTGCATGCCTTCACCTTCTTCGTCCCGGTGTTCGGCGTGACCATCAGCGGTGTGCTGATCCTCGGCGAACTCATTACCGTGCGCCTGATCACCGCCCTGGCCATGGTCGGCCTGGGAATGCTGCTGGTAAACTATCGGCCGGCCGCTTCGGCTTCTGCAGCGAAGTAGTGTCCGCCATCCGCACCTGACCGGCCGCATTGTTTTCTCATGGCAACCGAATTTGGGAATCCGCGCACAAACAAATCAGAACGGGCATATCTGTTCGCAGAATTTCCGGTAAAAGGGGCGGGATCGTAAAAAATCGAACAGAATGGAATTGTTACGCGCCGAAACCGGCATCTTTTGCCGTTTCGAACCCTTTGTGGACGAAAAATGAAGAACCTGCGGTTCTGCCGCCGACGGCGGGCATGACATATAAACACTTGCCATTACTAATGATAAATTTATGGCACACATTTTGTTTTATTCTTACCTCTGTAACCATGCCAAGACGGCTTCGTGAAATGACCCTTTTCGGAGGCTTTATAAAACATGTTGAGAAAAAAACCGCACATTCTATCTCATCTCGAAACGGCCCGGAGCCAGCTGTCCGAACGCATCGCAGCGCTGGCCGCCAGGGGGATGACCGACACGCAGATTCAGCGCGATTCCAAGGTGAAACACTACAAAGGCGAGATGCGCCAGGCCCGGCACCAGCTGGCCGTAATTGCAGGTATCGAGTCCCGCAACGCCGAAAAAGCCGAGATCAAGGCCCGGAAAAAGGACGCCGCGCAGACCGAGCCGCCCCGACGCAAACGCGGGGTGCCGGAACCGGCCGGGAAAAAAGCCAAAAAGGAGAAAAAAGCGGCCGCCGTGGAAACCGCTGAAACCGAAGAATAGTCGGCTCGGGATGCGAACGCGGGCATTGCTGCGCCATCGTTTTGCCATTTGCTATTTTTTCTTCATCTGCCGCAGTTTTTGTTCCAAATATTGTTGCTGATTCTGCGCCTGTACACAAACCAGCAAATGGCCGGCCTCCAGTTCCAGAATTTCCTCAAAGCCGGCGTGCATGCCCTGGTCGATGGCCGTGCGCGAAAGCCGCAGTGCCAGCGGTGAGCGCTGATTGATCTTGCGGCACATTGCCAGAGCCGCATCCGTCAGTCGAAAAGTACCGAGCGGTCTTCCATAACCATCCTCTGGTTGATTCCATGTACAAACGGAAATTGATGCGGTGCGCTGGTGAACGCAAGATCTCGATCGTTGCCGGTATCAGCACTTATCGAGGTTTGAACCCGCCGGACGGCTGGGCCAGTCGGCTGCGCAGGAACGTGTAGCGACGCTGGGTGCTGTCGTTGTGCACGCCGATCTCCAGGGCGCGCCTGGCTCCCACCAGCACCATTAATTTGCGGCCGCGGGTCACCGCGGTGTAGATCAGGTTGCGCTGCAGCAGCAGATAGTGCTGGGGCAGCAGGGGCATGACCACGGCCGGATATTCCGATCCCTGGGATTTGTGAACCGAGATGGCGTAGGCCGGCACCAGTTCGTCCAGCTCGCTGAATTCGTAGGCGATCGGGCGTTCGTCGAAGTTGACCCGCAGGGTCTGGTCCACCGGGTCGATGCCTTCGATCCGTCCGATGTCACCATTGAACACGTCCTTGTCGTAGTTGTTCTTGATCTGCATGACCCGATCGCCCACCCGGAACCGGCGGTCTCCCCGGGAAATGCCGTCGCTGCCGGGATTGAGCGTTTCCTGCAGGCGGTCGTTGAGATTGCCCGAGCCCACCACCCCGCGGTGCATGGGGGTTAGGACCTGCACCTCGGTAAAGGGGTCGAACCCGAAGCGGTTGGGGATACGGCGGCCCACCAGCTCCAGGATAATGTCCAGGACCTTTTCCGGGTCTTCCTGCTCGATGAAGAAAAAATCGCTGTCGTCGACCGGGGGCGTCAATTCCGGCAGCCGTCCCGCATTGATGCGATGGGCATTGACCACGATCTGGCTGCGCCGGGCCTGTCGGAATATCTCGGTGAGCCGCGTTACCCGGACCGCGCCGGATTCGATGACATCGCGCAACACGTTGCCGGCCCCCACCGACGGCAGCTGGTTGACGTCGCCGACCAGGATCAATGTAGTGGTCGGCGGAACGGCTTTGAGCAGGTGGTGCATCAGCACGGTGTCGATCATGGAAGCTTCGTCGATGACCAGCAGCCGGCAGTCCAGAGGATTGTCGTCGTTTTTCTGGAAACCGCCCTTGACACGGTTGTACTCCAGCATGCGGTGAATGGTACGGGATTCATGGCCGCAGGCTTCGGCCATGCGCTTGGCCGCCCGCCCGGTGGGCGCGGCCAGAAAAAACCGCACCCCGATGCGGGCAAATATTTTGAGCACGGCGTTGATGATGGTGGTCTTGCCGGTGCCCGGCCCGCCGGTGATCACCAGGACCTTTTCCACCAGGGCGGCCCGGACGGCTTCGATCTGTTTTTCCGCCAGGTGAACGGCCAGCTGTTGCTGCACCCATTGCAGGGCACTGTCCACCTGGACTTCCCGGATGGACTTGGGCGCGGTGATCAGCACCCGCAGGCGTCGGGCGATGGCGGTCTCGCAGACGTGAAATTCCTTCAGATACACCGACTCGTGGTTTTCGCGGTCGTCGGTCAAACCGTCGTTTAAGTCCTCGATGACGATGCGATCTGCCAACGCCAGACTCCCCACCGCGTCTTTCAAGGCCTCGGGCGACACGGACAGGATCTCGCCGCACTTCTCCAGCAGGGGTTCGTAGGGATAATAGACATGGCCTTCGTCGGCCAGCCGGGCCAGCACGTACAGAATGCCGGCGGTCAGTCGCGTGGGCGAGTCGGGGGGCATGCCGAGTTTTTCGGCGATGCGGTCGGCCACCTTGAAACCGATGCCGTCAATGTCGGCCGCCAGGCGGTAGGGGTTTTCCTTGACCACGACGATGGCCCCCTGACCGTACCGGCGAAAAATCTTGGCGGCATAACCGGTGCTGATCCCGTGATCCTGCAGAAAAATCATGACGTTGCGAATTTCTTTTTGATCCTGCCAGGCACGGGCGATCAGCTCCACCCGTTTGCGGCCGATGCCTTCGACTTCGGTCAGGCGCTCGATGTCGTTCTCGATGACCTCCAGGGTCTCGTCGCCGAAGTGCTTCACGATGCGGCGGGCCATGACCGGTCCCAGCCCGCGGATCATCCCCGATCCAAGGTAACGCTCGATCCCCCGGGCTGTGGCCGGCACCGCCAACTGGTAGCTGGCGATCTTGAACTGCGGGCCGTACTTGGGGTGGCGGGTCCATTCACCGGTCATCTGCAGGAATTCGCCGGGGCGGGGCGAGAGGATATTGCCCACCACCGTGACCGGATCCCTTCGCCCGGGGACGCGAACCCGGGCGATGGTAAAACCGTTTTCTTCGTTGGTGTAGGTGATGTGTTCGATCTGGCCGGAAAGCTCAAAATCGGTGTCCGGCGATTGCGGCTCACGCTTCGGCATCGTCCCGTCCTTCCCAGTGCGGAGTCCGCACGTCGGGTTCGGGCGCGTCGGGGAACCAGGACTTGATGTCGACCACCGGACTCCCGTCGATGGCGTCGATTTCATCGATGATCAGGTGGCGGCCCTCGACGGCGAGAAGGCGGCAGCGCGTCAAGGCGATCAGGTTGGGCCGGCAGGGAGAATGGGTGGCGAACACACCGGTCAGCGGATTGGCTTCGTTGCCGCAGGGATGCACCTGCAGGGTACGGCGGTCTTCGGGTGTGTCGTTTTCGTGAAACCAGTACAGTACGTTGACGTGAGAAAACTGCTCCAGACCGAGCAAGCCGTCGGCGTACTCGGCGAAAATTTCCACCGCAACCGCTTCGTCGGTGTTGTGCACCACCCCGATGGGATGGATGATGAGGGATTGCTTCACGGCAGCTTTCCGTTATCCGTCCCGGATTTCAGAACCATCCGTTGCCATTCCCACCCCGCAGAACGGAAAGCGAGGCGGTTGAAAAAGAAGCGTCTCGAATTATAAATGCCTTCAGGATAAAGGTGATCCGACACGTTGGTATCCAGTCCAGAAATGAGTATTTTTTTCGTTGAACAAGGCCTCACAAGGGATCCCGGCGAGGCGTACATGCAGTGCGCCGCAGCCGGGGATCCCGCGGAGAAAGCAGCCCAGCGGGAAAAAGGCCATTTCCGAAAGGACACTCAATCTTCCTGCAGCTCCGCCAGGTCATTATAATAATCCAGCGAATCCGGGTTGCTCAAGGCGTCCTTGTTGAGCACCGGTTTGCCCTCGATCACTTTTTTCACCGCCAGTTCCACTTTCTTCATGTTCAGCGTGTAGGGCACCGCCGGGGTTTCGAGAATCTTGCGCGGCACGTGACGCGGCGAGGCGTATTCCCGGATGGTCCGGCGGATGCGGTCTTTGAGTGCATCGTTGAGCTCGCAGCCCGAGGCCATTTTCACGAACAACACCACCCGCACGTCGTTTTTCCAGTTCTGGCCGATGACGACGCTGTCTTCGATCTCCTCCATCTGCTCCAGCAGACGATAGATCTCGGCCGTGCCGATGCGCACGCCGCCCGGATTGAGGGTGGCGTCGGAGCGCCCGTAAATCACCACACCGCCGCGTTCGTTGATCAGAATGAAGTCTCCGTGCCGCCAGACACCCGGATACACGTCAAAATAGGCGCTGTGGTATTTGGCGCCGTCTGGATCGTCCCAGAAGTAGATCGGCATCGACGGGAAGGGGGCGGTGCAAACCAGCTCACCTTTTTGATTGATCACCGATTTGCCGTTTTCGTCGAAGGCCTCCACCTTCATGGCCAGTCCGCGGCACTGCAGCTCTCCGGCATATACCGGCCCCATGGGATTGCCCAGGGCGAAACAGCCGTTGAGATCGGTTCCCCCGGAAATCGAGGCCAGCTGCAGGTCGGACTTGATCTCCTTGTAAACGAAATCAAATCCCTCGATGGACAGCGGTGATCCGGTGGACAGCAGCGCCCGCAGCGGGGTAAGATCGAAATCCTTGCCCGGCCGGGCCCCGGCGTTCTGAAGCGCGGCGAGGTAGCCGGCGCTGGTGCCGAACACCGAAATTTTTTCGTTCTGGGCCAGTTCCCAGAGGGCGCCGGGATCCGGGTGAAAAGGGTTGCCGTCGAAGAGCACCAGCGAAGCGCCGGTACCCAGCGAGCTGGTCAGCCAGTTCCACATCATCCAGCCGCAGGTGGTGAAATAAAAAATCGTGTCCCGGCGCTTCAGGTCGGTGTGCAGCATCAACTCCTTCAGGTGGTGGATCAAAATGCCGCCGGTGCCCTGGACCATGCACTTGGGCAGCCCGGTGGTGCCGGAGGAATACATGATGTAGAGCGGGTGATCGAAGGGCAGCGGCTCGAACTCAATCTCCAGGCCGGTCTCCGGGGCAAGGAAATCGCGGTAATGAACTGCGTTGGGCACCCGGCTGATATCGGCCTCTGTTTCGGTGTAAGGCACCACGACGACCTTTTCGGTCGACGGCAGTTCCTTGAGGATATTGGCGATGCGTTCCAGGGAATCGATCTTTTTGCCTTTAAACGAATACCCGTTGGCCGTAAACAACACCTTGGGCTTGATCTGGCCGAAACGGTCCAGGACGCCTTTGATGCCGAAATCGGGCGAGCAGGACGACCAGGTCGCACCGATGCTGGTGGCCGCCAGCATGGCAATGATGGACTGGGGCATGTTCGGCATAAAGCCGACCACCCGATCGCCCACCGTAACGCCGGCGGCCCGCAGGGACTTGGCCAGCCGGGCCACCTCGTCGTAGAGTGCGGCATAGCTGATCCGCTCCGGCTCCCGCCCTTCGCCTTTGAAGATCAGCGCGATCTGATCGTCGCGGTAGCGCAGCAGGTTCTCGGCAAAATTGAGCCGCGCACCGCTGAACCATTTGGCGCCGGGCATCTTGCCCGGATCGTCGATCACCCGCTCGTAAGGCGCCGAGTGGATGATGCCGGCAAAATCCCACATGGTTGCCCAGAAATCGGCAATGTTTTCGATCGACCAACGATACAGGGCCTCGTACTCGTCAAAGGTTTTGCCGAACCGCTCGTTGACCGTGTTCATGAAGCGGTACATGTTGGTGGCCTTGATTTGCGCCTCGGTCGGCTTCCACAGCATTTGTGCCATGTCCGGACTCCCTCCCCTTCTTTGTGGCTGGGTCATGGTGAATTTGGAAAATTTGAAACGCGCCATTCAGGTATTAGCCTCTCTGGAACGCTTTCGTCAAGAATTGCCGGAAAACCGCTTGCCACGACAAACGATTTTTTTTACGCTGCATATTTTCAAGACAGTTTCACCCAATCGACACGCTGTTAAAGAGCTCCGCAAGCGACGATTGCGGTTTTGGGTCACGGACGCCCGCACCGGGAAGAAATGTGCGTTTTTACGAATTGATGCCATCGATACCGCCCTATTGGGCCGATGGAAAGGACCTGACGAAATGAGCGATCAGCCGATCGACCTGCGATCCGACACGATCACACGGCCCACCGAATCCATGCGCCGGGCTATGGCCGCTGCCGAAGTCGGCGACGACGTTTTCGGCGAAGACCCCAGCATCAACCGCCTCGAAGCCATGGCGGCCGAGCGCCTCGGCAAGGAAGCCGGCCTGTTCGTGTCCAGCGGCACCATGGGCAACCTGGTTTGCCAGCTGACCCACTGCGGCCGCGGTGACGAGATGATTCTCGGTGACCAGGCGCACATCTTCTATTACGAGCAAGGCGGTTCGGCGGCCCTGGGCGGGATTCACCCGCACATCGTTGTCAACCTGCCCGACGGGCGCCTGGATCCGGCTGCCATCGAAGCGGCCGTCCGTCCGGATAACGTGCACTTTCCGCGCAGCCGCCTGATCGTGCTGGAAAACACCCACAACCGCTGCAACGGCACCCCGCTGACACCGGAATACCTGCAGCAGGTCGGGGCCCTGGCCCGCAAATATGACTTGAAATTGCACATCGACGGGGCCCGGCTTTTCAATGCCGCAGTGGCACTGGATGTCTCGGCGGCCGATCTGGCAGCCGAAGCTGATTCGGTGAGCATCTGTCTGAGCAAGGGGTTGGCGGCGCCGGTGGGTTCGGTGGTGTGCGGCTCGCGGGCATTTGTCGAACAGGCGCGGCGCAATCGCAAAATCCTGGGCGGCGGCATGCGCCAGGCCGGTGTGCTGGCCGCCGCCGGCATCGTGGCCCTTACGGAGATGACCGGCCGGCTGGCCGAAGACCACGCCAATGCCCGCCGCCTGGCCGAAGGTCTGGCAGAACTGGACGGCATAGGTATCGACCCGGCGGCGATGCCTACCAATCTGGTGTTTTTCGAGATCGATTCGGCCCGCATGAGCGCGGCGGATCTGGTCGCCCGCCTGGAGAGGGCCGGGGTGCGGGTACTGGCATCCGGACCCCATCGGCTGCGCGCCGTCACCCACTACCAGGTCACCACCGCGGACATCGACGCCGCCCTTAAGAGGTTTGCCAAAGTCCTGAAAAACGGATCGGCGTCCCTTGCCTAATGCTTGAAGGAGCGCTGCCCGGTAAACACCATCGCAGCCCCGTGTTCGTTGCAGGCCTCGATGGACTGGTAGTCGTTGTTGGAGCCGCCGGGTTGAACGACGGCCTTGACCCCTTCGCGCAGCCCTACGTCGATGCCGTCCCGAAACGGAAAAAAAGCATCGCTGACCATGGCCGCACCGATCAGCCCGCCCTTTTCCGCAGCCACCCGCGCATCGATCTCTGCCCGGCGGTCGTCATCCTTCATTTCATTGTAGGCAACTCCATAGGTTTCGAAACAGTAGCGGTCGGCCAGCTTGCGGTAGGCCTTGTCCCGGGCGATTTCGGCCACTCCGACCCGATCCTGTTCGCCGGTGCCGATGCCGACGGTCACCTGGTTCCTGACGTAGATCACCGAATTTGAAGTGATGCCGGACTCCACCAGCCAGCCGAAAATCAGATCCTGATACTCGGCGTCGGTGGGCTGCCGTTCGACCCGATAGACCCGGCCCTGGTATTCGCATTCGGCCGGTTTGAGATCCGCCTGGCTGCGGGCCTGGGGTACGAATGACCACTGGGCGATGATGCCGCCGTCGATCAGGGATTTGAATTCCACGCAGCGCTGCCCCACGAAGGTTTCCAGGCGCTCGATGTTGGCGATGCGGATGACCCGCAGGTTCTTCTTTTGGCCGAAGATGTCCATGACGCCGGCTTCGAATTCCGGGGCCACCACCACTTCGGCGTACTGGGATGCCACGGCTTCGGCGGTGGCCCGGTCCACAGCGCGGTTCAGCGCAATGCAGCCGCCGAAAGCCGCCACCCGGTCGGCCAGGTTGGCTTGCCGGTAGGCCGTCTCCAGGGCATCGGCCCGCGCCACGCCGCAGGGGTTGTTGTGCTTGACGATGACCGCCGTGGGCCGATCACCGAAATAACGCAGGATGTTGAGCGAATTGTCCGCATCGGTCAGGTTGGTTTTGCCCGGGTGCTTGCCCGACTGGAGCAACTCGATGTCGGAAGCCAGGTAGCGGCCCGGCTGGATCGTTTCGGTTTCGCCGAGTATCAGGTTGCCGTTGGTCAGACGGTACAGGGCCGCTTCCTGTCCGGGGTTCTCTCCGTACCGCAGCCCCTTCTGAACGTCGTCGACCGTCCAGAGCACTTTTTCAAAAAACAGGGTCTGGCGCCGGTCGCCGTCCACGAAAGCGATTTCCATGTTGGGTGGAAAGTGATCCTCGACGATGGTTCGATACATTTTTTTCAAGTCTTCCGCCATAAAGTCCTCCTTTCAGCACCGGGTCCGATGGGTGTGGCGGCAAACGGACGATGGTACCGGCATCCAGGCAATTGACTCCGCAGCGCAGGATTTAAATCGTTCACATTACGCGAAACGATAGCAGTCCTTGACTTCGGATTCGCCGCGTTCTTTGAGGTAATCCGCAATGGCCCGATCATATACGGCCGTGTGTTCGAATGCCTTGCAGGCCAGCCGATAGCGCAAGGCCAGGCTGGTTTTAGCGCCGTTGGCCCGCAGGTCGCCCACCACCGTCTGGTAATCCATGGGGTCCACCACCGCGGCGACGCGGATGAAGTTCTTGGCGGCCGCGCGGATCATGCAGGGGCCGCCGATGTCGATGTTGCCCCGGGCCTGTTCGACCGTGACGCCCTGCCGGGCAACGGTCTCCTGAAAGGGGTAGAGGTTGACCACCACCATATCGATGGGCACGGCGGCCGTGCGCTGCAGGTCGCCCTGATGGGCCTCGTTGTAGGTTTCGGTGAGAAGCCCCAGGTAGATTTTAAAGTCCAGCGTCTTGACCAATCCCCCCTGGGTCTCGGGCTGACCGGTGTAATCCGAAACCGGCGTCAGGCAGTCGTCGGCCTTGGTTTCCAGAACCTCTTTCAGACGGTTGTAGGTCCCGCCGGTGGAAAAAAACCGCATCTCCGGGTTGATCTCCAGCAACGCGGGAATAAAGGTCTCCAGTCCGAGCTTGTCGGACACACTCACCAGCACGTTCCGAACGGGCACCTGCGCGTCAATCCGTTCCACGACGTTGATGCTCATGACTATTCCTTTCCTTCGTATTCATTGAGAAAACGCTGAAAAAACATTTCCATGAACCCATGGCGCCGTTCGGCCAGACGCTTGCCCTCGCCGGTCAGCATCCGGTCTTTGATCCGGCGCAGTTTCAGACAGTATTCCCGGTAACCGGTGTCGTCGGCGGTGTAGGGCAGCGTTACGTTCACATCGACCTCCGGGTTGTGCAGCCGCGCGCCGACTTCTCCGGCGAACAGAAACGCCCTGGCCACCCCCACCGCTCCGATGGCATCCAGTTTGTCGGCGTCGAACAGCACCCGGGCTTCGATGCTCTCTGGCGCCGGCGCGGTCCGGAAGCGGTGCGCCGCGATGCAGTGAATCAGATTTTCCCGTCGGGCCCGATTGAGGGCAAGTCTCGCCACGATGGGCCGGGCCATGGCGGCGCCCTGGCTGGCGTGGCAGATGCCGCCACCGGAGCGGTCCTGATGTGCCCGGCCGATGTCGTGCAGCAGGGCCGCCATCTGCAGTACCGGCATGTCGGCCCCTTCGACCGGACCGATTCGCTCGCAAAGCCGCAGCACCCGCACCGTGTGGTCCCAGGCGTGGCTGCCGCGGGCGCCTTCGAAGTGACGCCGGGCCTCCCTTCGAACGAACTCGACCGGATCAGTCGCAACCTCAGCGGCGCCGGATTGCCGGCGAACATTCTTCGCAATGGGGGTTTTCCTGCCATTGTACATCGGAAACTTCCCAGGAGCTGCGGTACGAAAATCGGCCGCCTCAGGAGATGCGGACCCGAATTTGGATACGTTCCGGCTTCAGCCGGATTGCTTGCCGGTCATCCGCTGAATCGTCACCTGTATCACGAGGGTCTTGTCGAGCGCTTTGGCGATAAAATCATGCGGCCCGTCGCCGGCATAGTGCTTCATGATAATCTCGAGTGCCGGCCGTTTTTCGTCGGGGTCATCCAGGATCTCGGCCGTCCCGAAGCCGATCACGCTGCGGTAGTGCATGGTCCAGCCGCAGGCGCTGTCACCGGGAACTGTTTGCGCGTCCAGGTCGAATTCGAAGCATACCTGCGGGTTGCGCCGCAAAATGTCGATCTTGCGGCCCGCGGCGGCCGAGTGAAAATAGAGCCGGTTTTCATGGTAGCCGAAGCAAAGCGGGACGATATAAGGCTGCCCGTCGTCGCTCATGGCCAGCCGGCAGACCTGCGAGGCCGCAATGACGGATTCGATCCGGGAACGCTCGGTGATTTCTTTTTCTTTTTTTCTCAACGCAACGCGCCGTGACGGTTGAAGATCGTTTACATTTCCGCGATCTGCGGACCCGTGCAATCAGGCCAATCGTTTTGTATAACTCTTGGATTTGGAATGCAAGCGCTCCTCAAGATTTTCCCACGGGCCATCGCTCCCGAAAAGATTCATAGCGCGAACGAATGATACTTTTTCCGATTTCATCCAAGTTGCCGTCGCTTCGGCGGGAACTAAAACGATGCCGTACATATTTCAATCAGTTCAGCGGTATGCTATACTTTGTATTGAATTTGCCGTATCAACCCGAGTAATGCGAACCGCCTGACCGGTGAATACCACTTCAGGTCATGGTCGCCCCGGAGCAGATTCAATTGCAAATCGACCTGGACGCCGTTTACACATTGAACGAAAATGTCTTGCTGGCCGAGTTCGATACGGCCGGAATATTATTCGATCTTCGTACCCGCCGCTGCCTGGAAATCAATCAGACGGCCCTCGAGGCCATCGGCTGCCTGAATGGTCGCGATGCGCTCGGACAAATCATTGCCCGGCTGGCTGCCGAATATCGGCAACCCGAATCAAACCTTCAGCATGATTTTAAAAATTTCATGGTGCGGTTGCTCGAAAGGAACCTGATCGATGAACGAAAATCCGCGAATTGTCAAAGTCCGCGGTGACATCGTTTTCCGAGAAGAAGACGATGGTGCCTTTCTGTTCGATCCGGATAACGGTCGTCTGTGCTATATGAATCCGGTCGGAATCGACATCTGGAACCTCTGCCGGCAGGGCATCTCCGAAGATGCAATCGTCCATGCATTGGTCGAATCTTACTCTGGAACACCGCAAGCGCAAATCACCTCCGACTGTGCATCCTTTTTGGATGAATTGGACCGGCTGGGATTTCTCGAGTCCGCCAAGGAGGTGTAACCAAAGCATGGATACCGGCATTCCACCATATCCCCTGCAATCGATTTACTTCTATCCCACCGAGTCGTGCAATCTGCGCTGCGTCCATTGCTGGGTGCGCCCCCATCACGTACCCGACCCCAAAGCCTATCAATTTCGCAACCGGGAAAACATCACCGTCGAACAGATGGAAGCGGTAATTCGAGAGGCGCTGCCGCTGGGCCTGCAGCATGTAAAATTCACCGGGGGCGAGCCGTTGCTGAGTCCGCTCTTTTTCGATTATCTGAAATGCTTTTCCAGATACGGCCTCCGCTTCGGTCTCGAAACCAATGCCACCTTGGTCGATACCGATGCTGCCCGCCGGCTCAAAAAATACGCAGTCCACCTTATCAGCACCAGTCTCGACGGCAGTACGCCTGAAAAACACGAGCGCATCCGGAGGGTTCCGGGCAGCTTCGATCGAACGCTGCAAGGCATTCGCGCCCTGATTGGTCAGGGCATTCATCCCCAGGTCATCTTCTGTCTCCAGCAAAGCAATTTTCACGACCTGGAAGACACCATCCGCCTGGCCGAGGAATTGCGGATCCGCTCCTTTGAAATCAATCCGCTGATTACCATCGGCGGCGATAACGGCCAAAACGGATGTCGGGGTCTGGAAATCGAACAATTGCTGCAGCTGGAGTGCCGGATCGAAGAAGATTACCCGCGGCGCTTTCGGAAAATCAGCGTCAATCTTTACCTTCCGCCGGCCCTGAAAGGCATGCGGTTGTTGTCGGAAAGTCGTCTTTGCACCTGCAGAATTTTCAACATCTGCGGCATTCTCTCCAACGGCGATGTTTCGGTGTGCGGCATTGCCATGCGAGAAAAGAACTTGGTTATGGGAAACGTCACCCGGCAGTCGATTTCGGCGATATGGCGTGAGGGATCCCTTTTTCAGAAAATTCGCCGAGAACTGCCCCGGAACCTTCACGGAGTTTGCGGGCAGTGCCTGTTCCTCTGGCAATGCCTGGGATTTTGTCGAGCGGATGCCCTGTTCGACGGCCGGGACCTGCTGGCGCCGAACGAATTCTGTCAAGACGCCCATGCAAAAGGGCTGTTTCCAAGAACGCGACTGTTAGAAACCGAAGGATGACGGAAGCACGATGCCGATCAAAGTTTTATCCGCGCCGGAACAGGTTACGCTGAACATCACCAACCGTTGCAATCTGGCCTGTCGATATTGCGCGGTGTCCAGTACCAAAAATGCGCCCGGAGACCTGACTACCGATGAGTGGTCCACTGTCATCGATGAATTGGCGCGCATCAAGGTCTTCCGGGTGCTGATCTCGGGCGGCGAACCGTTTTTACGAAACGATTTTCTTGAAATCCTGCAATGCATCGCCCGCCATCCGCTGCGCATCGCCGTCAATACCAATGGCACCTGTTTCGACGAGGATGTTCTGGACCATTTGGCACGCAGCAAACGTTTGAATTACGTGCAGGTGTCACTGGACGGACCCGATTCAGCCGTGCACGATCTTGTGCGCGGAGTGGGTTCCTTCGAAAGGATGTGCCGGGGAGTCGATCTGCTGCGAGATCATCGCATCGACTACCATTTCTTCGTGGTCGTCCACCGTTTCAATTTCCAGCACCTGGAAGAAATCGTTCGATTTACCCGGGAAGTCGGCGGCCGTCGGGCAGTTTTCTCGTGCCTGGTGCCCCAGGGCAGTGCCTTGCAAAACCTGAAGGACCTGATGCTGTCGTTCGACGAACAGAAACAGGCCGAAGGCGTCCTCAGACGATTGAAACGGGAGGATCCCTGCCGCGTGGGGGGATCGCTGTTGCAAGGCATCGAATGGATGGATCGGCTGCAGCAATTAAGCCGCGACAAAAAACCACCGCGGATCGCCAATCGGATCTCCAGCTGCGGCGGCAGCCTTGCGGAGTGCGCCATTCGTCCGGATGGTGCGGTAATTCCCTGTGACCGGCTGTGGGAATTTACCGTGGGCAATGTCAAAGAGCGTGGTTTTCAGGAAATTTGGAGAAACTCGGAAGGATTTCGCAAATTCAGGAAGAGATTTCAGCAGCGGATGGACAGCTTCGAGGAATGCCGCGGCTGTCGATTTGCGGATGTCTGCAGAGGCGGGTGTCCGGCAACGGCCTTCGGACTCGGCGGGGACATCAACGGCTGGGACCCACTATCCTGCTTTCAAGTGTTCAGCGGACAAAAAGCCAGTCCCATGACGCTGTGGGCTCGAAGATGAATCCCGAAATCGGACTGAACATCGGCGGTCAACGCCTGCGCTTGCGCCTGGACGGCGCTGCCGCCAAGCTGCAAAACCGCCTGTCGAAGAATTTCCGGGGCTTCCTGGCACCACCCGTGTCGGAGGCCGTCGCATTGACGATATCGCACTGGGATCAAAAACAGCGCCACCATTGGGAAGATGAATCCATCGGCCGCTTCGCATCCATCATCAAGGCCACATTGGAACGGGCGCCTCGGAACCGCACATTGGAAAAAACGCTGGCAACGGCACTGACCATTTTGCGGCACACCAACCCAAGCAACCCCCTCTTGGCCCAAATTGCCGCCAAAGGCCCCGAGCCGGCGGCGGCTTTCGCCATTGCCGGTTCCAACCTGTTCTTGTATCAACCACAGCGCCGAACGGCATCCATTCTATTGCAGAAAACCCGCCGGCGCGCTCGGATGGAAGCCGGTGCCATCAATGGAGTGATGTTCGCGTTGTCTTGTCGGCTGATTCAAGAAGGGGGGTTGCTGCTGCACGGATGTGCGCTCGAGCGCGAAGGGAGGACGGTTCTGTTGGTGGGGCAATCGGGGGCGGGAAAAACCACCGCAGTCAGGCTTTGCCGGCCGGCGGCCTGTTTTTCGGACGACGGCGTGGTGCTGACGACCGATGGCGGCCGGTATATGGTTCAGCCGTCTCCGTTTCGGCAGGTCAAAACGGTCGAGTTCCCACCGAACGGGTGCAAAAAACCGATTGCGTCAATTTACCTGCTGGAAAAGCACGCATCGGATCGGGTCACCAGGCTGCCCAAACACGAGATGATGCTGTTTATCCTGCAGCATGCCATTCACTTCTTCAAATATTTCGACGATGGGATCGCACGCAGGGCTTTCGAAACGGTCCGGCAGCTGCTGGAAACGCTGCCGTCCTACCGCCTGCAATTCACCCGCAACGCCGATCTCTGGGAGCTCATTACGCAACCGCGACAGGAGGACGAATGTCGAATAAAAAAAATAAAAAGCGAGTCTATGATCCTCCGGTGATCCGTGAAATCGGAGGGGCGTTCGAGCAGGCCATGGGCATTTCGGCCTGCAAAACCGGCTTTCGTTTTTCCTCCGACCCCTGCGGTGCGGGACTGACACCGGGCAGTGCCTGCAGCACGGGTTTATGGGACCGCGCCTGCACCCGTGGCGGCAACGACAGTGGCAGCGGCAGCTGCTCGACTGGTTTTTTTGGCTAAATTCAGGTTTTACAGCCCCTGGGGGCAAACGATCGGGACCATGTTCGCTCTCACCGGGCCCTCAATTTTTCACATTTGCATCCAATTCGGTATTCTTTCACTTCATCCGGCGTATAGAGCGGTTTCATAATTGAGTGGCATAGCCGGTGACACCATGCGTCCGTTGTCAAGCATCACCCCCCGGTCCGCAAAGCGGACCGCCGAAGGTCGGTGGGTAATCAGAATGGTGATCCGGTCTTTCCGCCTTTCTTTGATACGCCTCAGAATCTCGGCTTCCTGATCCATTTCCAGATAAGAGGTCGCTTCGTCGAGAACCAGCACCGGCGGCATGGTGAGAATCGCCCGGGCAATGGCCAGACGCTGGCGCTGACCGCCGGAGAGCCGGCGGCCTTGTTCACCCACCTCGGTGTCATATCCCTCCGAAAGTCCTCGGATAAAACCGTGGACGCCGGACAAGACGGCTGCATCCAACAACCGGCGCTCGTCAATCGCCGGAAACCCGAAGGTAATGTTGTTCCGGACGGTGTCGTTCAACATGAGGTTTTCCTGCAAAACCACCCCGATGGACAACCGCAGCAAAGCCGGAGCGATTCGGTCGATCGATTGACCGTTGACCAGCACGCTGCCGGCCTCCGGTTCGTAGAAGCGCAGCAACAGCCGAATCAGGGTACTTTTGCCGCTGCCGCTTTGACCGACGATACCGACCAACTCTCCGGGCTCGATGCGCAAGGACACGCCTTTAAGTACCGGTGGTGAATCGGGGTAGTGAAATTCCACATTGCAGTATTCGATGGATTGAATCGGCGTCGCGGCAGACGTTGGACGAACCGACGAAACCGGCTCGGGGGCAGTGTCCAGCAATTCGTAGACGGCCTCCAGGCGGGCCAGGTTCTCACGCAATCGCCCGTAGGTATTGGCGATGCCGGTCAAGGTGCTGAAAAACAGGAAGCTGGTTCCGACGAACAAGAGCAAGGTGCCGAGGCTGATGTGGCCGTCGGCGACCATCCAACTGCCGGAAAAGAGCACGGCGCCCAGTGACGAAAACTTCAACAACTGTAAAACCGGCCTGGAGAGCAACGTCAGACGGTGCATGCGAAGCGACAGCATAATGAACTGATCCAGGATACGACGAAACTCACCGGCACTGCGTTCCTCGGAAGATTTGGATTTGACCAGTTCCACGTTAGAGAGCATCTCTTCGACGAAACAGAACATCGCCGCATCTTTGTGCTGGATCTCCTTCGAGATTCGGCCGAGACGATTTCCAACCCAGTGCATGGCCCCCAGCGATACAATGGTGGAGACCAACAGGATGGCGAACAGCTGCCAGCTCAAACTGACCAATAGCAATGTAAATGCGGCCAACTTGACCGGTTCGACAACCAGGCTGCCGAGAAGTTGCTCATACAAGGCCGCCAGGCGGGTTGCGTCGTCCAGAACCCGTGACATCATGCGCCCGACGGGATTACGCGCCAATACCCGCATCGGCAGTCGCAGCAGATGAGCGAACAGTCGATCCTGAAAGTTGCGATTGATCCGCAGTTGAAGTTTCGCCGAAAACAAGGCGGTTGCGTAAACCATGACACTGCGGAACACAAACAAAACAAACAGCGTCAGCAGAAGTGAACGCACAACGGTCCACTCACGCGGCACAAACCCCTCGTCAATCAGACGGCGGGACAGCAGCAAGGCATAGAGCTCCAGGGGCATCATCAGCAAGGAAACGCCCCCGATAGCGCCAAATGACGCCAGATACCGTCTGCCCTCTCGAAAAAGTCGGTGGATGATGCGCATGGTAGGGGGCACCGTCAGCGTCCCATTCGCCCCAGGACTCGAAAGGCCGTGGACAGGTATTGCAGCAGGAGCTTACCAGTGGAAAGCAACCGCAAGGGGATAAATAGGATCGCCTGCATCGGAAATATCACCCCGAATTCCGCCCGCCGGACCATTTGACGCGGAAAAAAGGTTTCGAATGCCAGCGAAAATCGCTGCTTCCAGCCATCAACAGCCAGCAATTCGAGTATCGGCGCCGACAACGGAAGCGGTCGGTCGGATACGGCCAGCAGAAGCAGCCCTTTTTCCAAGGAAGAGAGCCGGGGAATGTCATTGCGCCGGGAAAAACCTGGCGCGGCCGTTTTCGGATCGAGCGTATCCAGAAGGTACAGGCTGTAGACCAGCGGTTTGACACATTGCATCAACTGCGCGCGATGAAACAGACTGTGCCAAAAGGCTTCTTGACGTCCCTCGAGCATGCGGCGCAGGTCTTCCAACCAGATCAGCCGTCCGTAATAATGTTTGAGAAGATGCAAGCTCAGCAACAGCACGTTGTCAATGTCGGCAGGCCGCCGAACCCACCGGAAATCCGTCTGCCAGGGGGCCGACCGTTGCCAGATCGAATCGATTCCTTCCGGCATCAGGTAACGGCGGCTTTCGATGCGTTCGGTCTGCAACGGGTGGATATGCAGGTCAACGGATAACAGCTTGCCTTGAAAACGTTCCTTTCGCCATCGATTCTGTTCAAAACCGAGATACTCCAGCAGCCGGGTAAAGCGGGCACGGTGCTCCGGGAAAACCAGCAAGTCCAAATCCTCCATGGGACGCATCCCGACGCACGGGTAAAAGCGATTCAGCAGCGATGCCCCTTTGAGAGTCATAACCGGGATCTGCTCGGCGCGTAAGGTCGTTTCCAGTTTTTCCAGAAAACCGATCACGGCCAGATTGCCGGCAACGGTGGTCCGGTAAATGGGTTGCAATTGCCCCCGGCGATCCGAAACGTTTCCCCCCGCGTCTTCGAAGGTGTGCAAAAGAGGCGCGATGCCTTCCCGCTCAACTGCTATCCTCCAGGTCTGCGAGCTGAAATCAACGGTCGACGGGCGGTATCGGCCGTTTAAAATTTGCACCAGTGCGTATTTGCCTGTGGAAGCGCTTTTGAAGCCGGGCTCGATCAGCGCTTTTTTGAGTCGTTGCTTCCATCGGGCAGAGGAAAAACCGCAACGGCTGGCCAGAGCGCGCCATCGATTGCTCCATCGGCAGCGTGAGCTTGAAAGAAAGATTAGGTTTCCCCGACGGATGATGCCATCGACCCGCTCCACCGAGCCGTTCAGTGCAATCGGTGTCGGATCGATGTCCCCAACGGCATCGCCCTTGGTAATACCCCGGCCGCCGGAAAGCCGACCCACCAACCGGTGGGCCACAATCTGTCGACCCGGATGGTACCGCACCAGGATATCGCCCACGCCGATCTGCTCCGCAGAAACACGCCGGACCAGCAACCGGTCACCCGGCATCAGCGCCGGTGCCATTGAATATCCTGTAAATTCGATTGTATAAAGGTTTACATGCATCCGGAAAATCAAAAGAAGGGAATCTCTCCGACAGGGCCGGGCCTACGTAGAAGCCGGGCCCTGCCCGCTGATGGCAGGGGTTTTTCTGAAATTGGATCACGGCCCTGCGGAGTCTGGGCCTGCCTGGCCTCCGAACGTTCGATCTCGGGCAGCGCAACCACGATGCCGGCAAAAAACCAGAACGGCTCCATGATTCGAACGATAATGAACGTGTTGGCACCGATGGCATGGACCAACAAACCGGCATAGCCGGCGATAAAGCCCACCGTCAGGCCCCGAAAGAGCGGCGTTTTCAAGGCATGCAGCGATTGTATCGCCGTTTTTGCCAGCACGTAAAGCAATCCGAGGAAAGCCAGCAAACCCAGGATGCCGGTTTCCACCAGCACGCGGGGAAACTGGGCATCGACGAAATGATACCCCGTGACCCCGTAACCGACGATGGGATGCTGCGTCCAATCGGCAAGGGCCTCTTTCCAACTGTTGATTCGCGCCGATGTGGAAGTGTCCAGCCGCATCTCACCGACCTGTATCTGTCCTTCCTGTCTCTGCTGGGTGAACGTAAACAACACCCGATCCTTGACGCTTTGTGGCAGAAACAACGGACTCACCAGCAAACCAACAATCATAATCCCGATGATAATCACCCGTTTTTGCATCAGGTAACCGAGCACCACCAGCATCGGCACCACCGCCAGGTAAGATGAACGCGACTGCGCGAACAGAAACGGCGGCACCAGTAACGCGAGAAACAGAACCAGCAAATGTCGATTGCGCGTCAGCCGGGCTTCGCTGAGCAACCCGCCGGCAATGGCCGCCATGAACAGCAGGTAGCCGCCGAAGGTATTGGGTTCGCCCCGTTCGCCCTCAAAGGGCGCGGTCACGCGCTCGCCACCGGGAATCTGCAACAGGCCGACGACGGAAACGACGAAACCGGTCAGCAGCAGGCAAAACAGGAACCGCTTGACCTGACCGGAGTCCCGGATGTAATTGACGGTGACGAAAAATACCACGAAGTACTCGAAGTATTTCAGGACAAAGAAAAATCCGGTCTTGGGATCGACCCGCCCGCCGATGACGCCGAGGGCGGTGGCAACCAGGCATACAATCAAATACAAAAAAATTGGCCGGTTCAGCGGCGTGCGCAACACCAGGCCCAGATCCTTGTTCACCGCGGTTTTGGCAAACCAGCTGAATCCGATCAGAAGCAGCAGAAAATCTTCCAGGCGCAGGGTGACGCCGCGTCCGAGCGAGCTGCCGGCGGTCTGTCCGACCATGATCTCCGGAGACAACAGCATCGAGAATATCAACACGTAGAGGCCGAATTCGATGTTGAGAAACGACAGAGCAAATACCGCCACGGCAGCAGCGACCCAGATCATCCGATCGGCTGGAAATTGCACGGAAAAAAATCCGAGCAGCAGCGCTGTGGCAACGATCACGGTGCCGAGAACAGTGAAACGGATGTTGGCGGTGTAAGCTCTCAGGGTGAATTTCTCACGTTGGGCGTTCTTTTCACGAGTTTTTCAATTATTGAAAAATAGAAACGCTCGATTTCGGTCAGAATAAATGCTGCCAGAATATCCCCAGTGTCAGCAGGCCGACGGCGGCCGCAAGGACCAGCCAGGTGCCTTTGCCGCCGGCGCCGATTTTGTCGGCCAGCTTTTGAAAAAACGATGACGGGCGATCTGCGACCGTCGCTCCGGCCGGTTCATTTCCGTAGTAGTGTTGCGTGTGATACTTAAAATAGTCCGGCCCGATTTCCGGCTTGACATTATTGAGAATGACGCCCAGGACCTTGGCATCGATGTTTTCGAGGGAGGCCTTGGCGCGCTTGAGCACATTGCGACCGATTTTGCCGACCGTGTAAACCAGAATCACGCCGTCGACGACCGGTGCGATCTCGGTCGCATCGGCAACCGGCAGAATCGGCGGCGCATCGATGAACACGTAGTCGTAAAGGGGTGTTACCTCCTTGAGAAACTGTCGGAAACGTTCCGAACTTAAAATCTCGGTGGGGTTGGGGGGCCGGGTGCCGGCCGTGACGATGTTCAGGTTGTCCAATCCCGGGGTGCGCAGAATCTCCTCGATTTCGAAATCTCCGAGCATGACATCGGAAATGTTGTTGATGATCTCGGGCATCTCGTAGTTGCCCAGCACATAATCGGATAGCCCGGGATCTCGAGGAAGGCCGAACGTCTTGTAGATGACCGGCTTGCGAAGATCGCATTCCACCAGCAGCACTTTGTCGCCGGACTGGGCCACGCTGAGCGCCAGGTTGATGACATTCAGAGATTTGCCTTCCTTGACGAAGGAACTGGTGATCAAAAACGTTTTTCCGCGAATCTCCAGCCCCATGAACTGCAGGTTGGTGCGCAAGGAACGGAAGGCTTCCGCCGCCAACGATTTCGGATCGTAATGGGTGATCAGGTCGCGCGCGCGTTCCTTACCGGTGAACTGTCGCTCGCTACTGCCGGTGGCTTCCCGCCCCAGAAACGGAATCACGCCCAGAACCGGAACCTGCAGCGACTCTTCCACGTCTTCGATGGTTCCCATGGAAGTGTCGAACACTTCGGCACCAAAGGCCAGCACAACACCAATGATCAAACCCAGCACAATGCCGGTGATCACGATCATCAGCTTGGAAGGGATGTTGAATGGAATCGACGGAATCCCCGCCGGGCGCACAAGGGTGACTTCTTCCACCTGCCCGGACTCCTGGATGAGCGTCTCCTGATATTTGGTTTTGAGCTGGGAGTGCAGCGTTTCCTGAAGGGCCAGATCCCGCTGCAGCCGCGTCAGTTCCAAAGCCTTTTCAGGCAACTGCCGGTTTTCCCGTTTCAATTCCTGCAAGCGTTCGGAAAGCGCCCCGGAGAGATCCGCAAGCGTGCGGCGCTGCGACTGGAGCTCGCCGTACATCTCTTCGACCAAAGCGCGGATGTGCTCGTCGACCTCGTTTACCCGGGGGTGCTTTTCCGTCAGGTGAATCAACAGGTTTTGTCTTTCGAGAAACAGTTCGCCCAGGTGGTTGCGCATCGAGAATATCGGGGAATTCTCAGGCACCGTAAACATGGACCCGGCAATTTCTTCCACCGGAGCTGAGCGAAGTCGATCCAGAATGTTGAGTTTTCGATTCAGGTCTTCCCGTGCGGCCTCAACGCCGGCATGCTGTTCCTCGACGCTGTAAAGCCGATCCAGATTGTTGCGGGTCTGCTCATCGATGGCCACCAGCCCTTTGTTTTCTTTGAAGTCCCGGAGTTTTTGCTCCGCGGTCTTCAGGTGCACCGAGGTCAGCTGCAGCTGCTCCTCGATAAATTTCTTGGTTTCCCGGGTGCGGCGGTTTTTCTCCATGATGTTGAACCGCCGATAGGCAGAAGCCAGTGCGTTGGCCACGCGGGCGGCCTTCACCGGCTCATCGGCGGTTACCTGTATGTCGATGATGTTGGTGCCCGCCTGAACCGCGCAGACCGTCATGGCTTTCAGGCTCTCGAGTTGTGCCGGAGCGGTCTGCGATGTGTGAATGTCTTCCTCGGAGAGGTCTGCGTCAATCCAGCCAAGGTCCTTGGCAGCCATCACCAGGACCGGAAAACTGGTAATCGTATACGCGTGGGTGTCCATGCTCTCGGTGGGAAACCAGAATCCGCCCGGAAGCATATTGTAAAGTCCGGCCGATTGTTCGATTTTGACGGCGGAGCTGGCCTGGAACAAGGGGTTGGGCTCTTTGAGTTTGGCAAAGGCATAACTGGAGAGGCCCACAAGGACGATCATCAGAAACAGGATCGTCTTGCGGCGCTTGATGATGCGCCAGTAATCTCGCAGGTCAACGTCGTATTGTGCCATTGGACATACCTACTTGCAGGGTTTCAGTAAAGGCGAAAACCTCGGGACACGACTCGCGGACGCTGCATGGTGCGGCCGTCTTTAAAAAGGCGGATTCGGGGCGAAATCCGATCCACTCTCTCAAATGCGACTTCAGTCTTCGCTGGTCAAAGTATCAATGGCTTCATCGTACTCGTTTACGATCCGTGCCGGTGAGATCACGAGTTCGAAAAGCGGTCGAATGCGCTGCCAGAAAAGGTTGATGCTGCCGAAACCCGAACGGGGTACGTAGACGAAATCTCCGTTGTCCAAGGCAATGTTCTGACTCTGGTCTCCAGATTGGATCAACCGTTTGAGATCGACCGTGAGAATTTCCGGGCGGGCGGCGTCACCGTGTACGACCCGGATTTCGGGTTGGTAGGCAAACACCGTGGGGCCGCCGGCTTCGGCAATCGCATCGGCCATCCGCATTCGGGTTTCCGGCAACTTCACCGCACCGGGTCTGCTAACTTCACCGAATACGAATACCCGGTTGGCGTCCACGACCAGCGCGGGGAAATAGACCAGGTCGCCGTCGTTCAGTATGAGGTTCTGAGATGGATCGCCCTGATACAACGATCGGTACAGATTCAGAGAGAAGGCCTCACCGGTCTTACGGCGCACCCGGACTTCGCGCAGGTTGGCATCGATGTTCGGTCCTCCTGCCAGCGACATCATCTCCAGCAGGCTTACCCGGCCGGTCAGCGGATATATCCCGGCACCCGTTCCGCTTTTCAAGCTGCGAACCCCGCCGCCGATCGCTCCGGCAAAGGAAACGAATTTGCTGTTGTACTCTTTCACGGCGATGTCGAATCGCGGCTGGCGCACGAACTCCCGGTAAAGTTCGGTGAGGGCCTGGTCCAACTGACGGGGACTCATTCCATCCACTCGGAGATCTTCGACGAACCCGAATGAAATATGACCGGAAGGGCGCACCTGCACCTCGATGCGTTCGGGTTTGGTGGACTGCCAGGTGGTAATCTCCAGCAGGTCGCCGGGTCCGATCTTGTACTCGGCGACACCGTCGAGGGTTTTAAAAACGTCATTTTCCTCGACCACCTCGGTTACCTGGCGGGTTGCAACCACCCGGCGCCCCGCAGCATCGGCCAATGGGATTTCCGGCCGTCCCTGCCAGAATTGAATCCCCTGGCCGAAACTGGCCGCGCAAATATCCGGGTAACCGTCCCGGTTGAAATCACCGGCATCCATGCCGTAATAGATTCCGTTTTCCGGAAAACGCCCTTCCAGCGGTTCCCACCGGCCCTTAGGGTCAAAGCGCCAGGCTTTCAATCCAAGATTCTCGTTGGAGGCGGCCAACAGCTCGTTTGATCCGTCCGCATCCAGATCCAGAATTACGACACTCCAGAAACTGCGATCCTCCACCGGGCTTTCCGTCTCGGAAAACCCACCGATACCGTCTCCCAGAAACCCCTGAATTCCCCGGCGATGACCGGCCGCCACCAGATCGAGATTTCCGTCGCCGTCCAGGTCCGCGGCCTTGACTCCGAAAAAACTCCCCCGGGCCAGACTCGGCCCGGTTTTCCAGCCACCGCGCCCGTCACCGAACCACAACCTGACGCCCCCGCGCAATCCCCACCCGGCGGCGGCAAGGTCTGGAAAACCGTCGCCGTTGAAATCGGCAACGGCGATATCGAAATAAATCCCGCTGGAAGTCGGCCCGGTTTCCACCGGCCAGGCACCACGCCCATCGCCAAGCCAGACCTGAATGCCGCCGATGTCCTCGGAGGTCGCGTTGGCGGCGATGATATCGACAAAGCCATCGCCGTTGACATCGGCCGTTGTCACGCCCTGGTAATGATTCGTCACGGTTGGTTCAGCGCCGCGCGCCCAACGCCGGTTGCCCCGGTTGTGCCAGACCGATATGCCGGCGGCTTCCCCGCGCACGGAACCAACCAGGTCGGCGCGCCCGTCCCCGTTGACGTCCCCTGCCGCCAAACCATAAACGTCGCCGCTGCCCTGCAGGGTTATGGTATCGGAAATCCGGCCGGTCCCGTCCCCAAAACTGACGGCGAGAATCGATTCGCCCCCCCCGGCCACATCCAAGTGACCGTCTCCGTCCAGGTCACCCAGTACCACGCTGCGAAATCTTCCCGAAGAAATCGGGCGTGTTTCCGGAGTCGCCGGTGCCGGCACAATTGCCGTTTCCGATGACGGGGTTTGCGTCGTTGCACATCCGCCGCAGAGCACTGTTGCGAGTAACCAAACCAACCATCGCCGTCTGTTTTTGTAGAAAAGGCTCCTTGCCATTTTGGATATCGATCCCTTCGATCCGATCGTTAATTCGTGTCCATCAACCCTTCGTGGATCAGCACTAATTCAGATCTTCGAGGGCTTCCTGCACTGTCCTGGTATTCACGACGCTGCTTCGATTCAGATAACCGATCAGCAGGCAGCGATCGCAGGTGTTGTTGATGCGAAGTGGGATGCCCTGGCTATATTCGTGCACCATGGATACCGCTTCCCGGGTAAAAAATCCCTGTCGGGCCCCGGCCTGCTTCAAGCGGTGAATGATGTACTTCAGGGTCTGGCCGAGACTGAGCGACTCCAGGTGATATTTCACACTGATGCGCTCTTTCAAGGGCTGCAGCTCGGCAACCTTCTTCAGAAGCGGTGGTTGGCCCAGCAGAATCAGGGTGATCAGAAACTGGTCTTCGTACTGCAGGTTGAGCAGCATCCGCAGTTCGTCCAGCGTTTCCGAATCCTTGATGACATGCGCTTCGTCAATCGCCAGGACGGTGTGAATATCTTCCCGGGCCTGCTGCAGCAAGGCTTCCTGGAGCTGAGCCAGTTGGGCCGACTTGGAGGCCTCGGTCGGCGGGGCGCCGATCACGTAAAGTATGGCCGACAACAGCTCCGGGGCACTCAATGCCGGATTGCACAACACCTGGAGACGATACTTCTCCGCATCCAGGTGTCGGACCAGATTCTTTGTCACCGTGGTCTTGCCGCAGCCGACCTCCCCGGTGAGCATAGCGACACCCCGGCGATTTTCAATGGCGAACAGCAGCCGGGTAAGCGCCTCTTCATGCTGGGGTGACCGGAAAAAAAACGAATCCGTGGCAGCGTTGGAGAACGGCGGTCTTTTTAAGTTCCAGTATTGCAGGTACATGGAAGCCCTTGTGTAATGGAGTCGGAAACGAAGGTCACCGGGAATGCAATCATCCCTGCATGGTTTCCAATTCGTCTTCCGAAACCGAGTCCACGATATACAGCAGTGGGTTTTCCGGCAGGTTGATAATGCGTTCGGTGAGAACTCTTCGTTTCTGGGAGTCAAAAATGATCTGCAGTTTGGGACGCATCGGTTGGTCCGGATAGGTTTCGATCACCTTGCCGACGGCTTCGGAATTGAGCCGCACATAACTGTGGATCGGAAAAATCGAAAAGATGCTCAGCAGGATTTTCAAATGGCGGCGTTGAAAACAATGCTTGCTGGTCTTGATGATCTCTTTTACAGCTGAAAAGTGCAGGAGTTTTTCACGCTGGGGGCGGGAGTGGATCAGCGCTTCGTACATGTCCACCAGCCCGATAATCTGGGCGTATGCGTGTATTTCTTCTCCTTTGAGCCCATGCGGATAACCACTGCCGTCGATCTTTTCGTACACCTGCACGGCAATTTCAGCCAGTTCTTCACAAGGAGCGCCCAGCTGGCGTAGAATTCGATAACTGTGTTTGGGGCGCTCGCGAAATATTTTGAATTCCTCTTCGGTCAATCGTTCTTTTTTATTGAGAATTTCTTCGGAAATCAAGGCGGTGCCGACATCGTGCAGCAGAGCCGCCATGCCGATTTCGCGTTGCCGGCTCTTGTCACATCCCAACCCTGCGGCCATTTTCATGGAAAAAATCGCGACATTCACGCTGTGGTGAATCATGAAATTGTACCGGTCGTCGAGATGAATGGCCATAAGGAAAAGAACGTCCTGGAATGGCTGGGTTTTCAACATGCGATCGACGATCCGATAGCCGGGTTCCAATTCGAAGACCTGCCGGCGGCGAACAGTATCGAACACACCTCTCAAGTAATCGGAAGCTTCCTTGTACAAATCCTCACGGCGATCTTCTCCATCGGTCCCCTCGGAAGACGACGTTCGGGAAGCATTTTCCGCTTCGAGGGGAACGAGTTCTTCTCCGGTATCCGGCTGCGTCGATTTTTCGGAACTCAACCGGTTCATTCGACGGAACTCTACCAACCGCACCTCGCTTTCCCGACCCGGCTCGAAGAAGTCCGGGCCTATCTTCTTGATGTAGTTATAGATTTTAATTATACAGGCCCGCTTTAAACCATGTCAAGCACAATGGCCGCCTGCAGCCCATTTACTTCTTCGCCGAAGGTGCGGAAGCGGACTTGCTTTGTATCGCTACAGCCGGAGCCAGAGACCTTCCGCGTCTCTCCAAAACCGTTACCAGAACGACCACGATAAACGCTTGAAGCAGCAGAACAGCGGCCTCAATCGGCCGGGCATTGCGCAATAGCAGCGAACTCAACCCGAGGCATCCACTCATCAAGTAAATAAAAAGTACGCTGCGCCGGTTGCTCCCCAGCACATGGGCCAGCCGGTGATGCAAATGATCCTTGCCGGTGTACTCCAGCCATTGGTGGAAATTGACAACCTTACCGGAGGTGAAACGATCCACCGTGATATGCACCATGTCGAAAATCAATACCCAGAAAATCAGAAGCGGTGATGCCATGGCAACCAATGGACTGGAATCGGACCAGTCCCCGTAAACGGCGATGCAGGCCAGCGTAAAACCGATAAAGGTGCTGCCGCTGTCGCCGAGAAAGATCGCAGCGCTTCCGTTTACCCGGAAATTGTGGGGTAGAAATCCGCTGCAGCTGCCCACCATCGCAACCGCCACCCAGCCAAGAAACGGTTGATCGGTTTGAAAGGCCGTAATGCCGAGAAATATGCCAATAATCGCCCCCAGACCGGCTGCCAGGCCGTCCATGCCGTCGAAAAAATTCAAGGCATTCGTAATCCCGACGATCCAGAGCAGCGTCAGGACGGAATTGCCGAGCCAGGCCGCCGTGCCGAAACTCTCCGGTATCACCTTCAACACGACGCCGGCGGCAATGACCGCGACGGTGCAAATCAGCTGCAGCAGCATTTTCCAACGAGCCGTCAACTCGCGCACATCATCGACGATCCCCATCAGGAACAACATCGCCGCGGCCGCAAGAATGACAATCAGTTTGCCGGAAACCATACCGTTTGCCAGAATGGCAATCAAAAACGCAGCGAACACTGCCGCGCCGCCCAGCAGGGGTGTTGCGGCCGCGTGCACTTTCCGGCCGCCGGGTTGGTCCAGGATGTTCAAAACAATTGCCAATCGCTTGAAAAGCGGCGTCAGCAAATAAGAGGCCAGGAAGGATAATGTTAGAACGTAGAGCCAGCGAAGTCCGGCACCGAAAAAACGGTCCTGCACCGTGGGCAGCAGCAGCAGGGCAAAGGCCGGTCCGGCCGGCAGAAAAACGATTCGAGAAAGCAGAAGATCGGCTCGCATTGATTTCAGTGGGATTTTCCGGGAAAACAGTGTCCTGCAGCCGAGACGATATGCTGTACCTGCTCGTCCGACAGCGCTGGATAGAGCGGAATCGAAAGGTTGCGTTGCCATAATCGGAAGCTCACCGGGTGTTTATCGACGCAAACGTCGGAATTCGAGACTCGATAAACCGGCCGAGCCGCCAGAATCCGATGTTGACGCAACGCCTGGATGGACCTTTCGGCGTCGTTGCCTCCGTCGATCACAAACCGGAAATAGACGCGTTCTTCGTTGCGGGGCGGCAGACCGACTTCCAGCTTCTCAAATTCCCGGAAATATCGATCGGCGATCCAGCGGCGCCGTTCGACAAAGTGATCCAGCCGCTTCAGCTGTACGCGGCCAACGGCGGCCTGGAGGTCGGTCATTTTGTAGTTGTAGCGCAGCCGGTGATCGTCGCGGTTGTCGTATTGCCGCAATTCACGGATGCGTTCAAGCAGGCCGTCTGAGTTTGAAATCACCATTCCGCCTTCACCGGTTGCGATCATCTTGGTGGCATAGAAGGAAAATACCGCAGCCGTGCCGAACCCGCCGACCAGTTGTCCCCTGCGGGCGGCACCCAGGGCCTGAGCACAGTCTTCAATGATCGGCACACCCAGGTCGGCCAGGGATTCCATCGCCGCCGGCAGTCCGAACATGTGGGGAATAATGATCGCACGGCTTCTTGCAGACAAGTTTTTTTTGACTTCCCCGGCCGTCAGGTTGCCGCTGCCGGGATCCACGTCCGCGGTCACCGGCGTCGCTCCGGTGTAACGCACGGCATTGGAGAGGGCCGAACAAGTGTAGGCGGGCAGAATCACTTCGTCTCCGGCTCCGATGCCAAGGGCCAAAAGAGTCAGGTGCAATGCCGCCGTGCCGGAGCTGACCGCCACCGCCCCGCAGGCACCGTGCATGGCGGCGATGGCCTGCTCGAACCGCCGGACTTGTTCTCCTTGCGCCAGCCGGCCGGAGGCGAGCACCGCCGCAGCCGCCTCGGCTTCTTCCCGACCCAGCAGCGGCCGGGAATGCGGTATTGGTTGGTCAATGTCCATCATGATGGAGTTGTTTTCGCAATCGGACCCCGAGTTAAATATTGATGAACAACCGCAGCGAACTAAACGCCTCGGCATACTTCACCCTTCCCTGGGTGCCTCGAAAATTGGCGGTCGACCGCGCCAGCTCCAGGATGGTCAGGTTCGGTATGTTGGTCTTGTCCACCTGGGAACGATGGGCCTCCAGGGCCTGAAGCTTGCGTTCCAGGGTATCGGAAATGTCCACGTAAATCTGGGGATTGAAATTCTGAGTCGTCGGCCCCTCGTAAAACAGCACGTTGCGGATGTAGCGGGTGGCCGATACCACCGCATTGGCCAGGTGGCGGTGATCCTGGTGAGTGTCGTCGGGATAATGGCAGAAAATAAAATCCGGTCTGACTTCGCCGATGACCTGCTCGATGTTGGAAATCACGTTGTGATCCACCTGCAGGTATGTGTCCTGGTAACCGCCCCAGTGGATCTGCTTGACGCCCATGATGCGATTGGAGTTGAGCTGCTCGTTTTCCCGGATTTCAGCGGTTCCACCGTGATCGCCGGAGGTCATCACCAGAACGGAGAGAAAATGGCCGCGGTCTGCGTATTTGGCCAGCGCGCCGCCGCATCCGAATTCGATGTCGTCGGGATGGGCTCCGATGGCCAGGATGTTCATCTTCTTCATGCTTGATTGCGCTTTCCACCGTTTTGCAAAATTTCAAGGCTGTCCGGGCCGCAGCTGAAGAGCAAATCCAATACCGAAAGATGTGAGACAAAGCCATCGAAACGCTGCGGGTAAACCGGGTGGTGAAAGTCCTGAAAAATCACCTTGACCCCTTGCTCGACAAATCGCTCCAGGTTCATGTACTGCCCGCCGCCGGCACCGGCCAGGTAGGTATCGGCCCCCACGCTTTTGCAGATATCGACCAATCGATCGTTGGGCTCTTGACGCAAGACCATCTGCGATGACCGCAGCATCTTTTGCGGGCGGATTTCCAGCAGATTGCACAGCTGCTCGGTTGCAGCGATGTTGAGCTCGGCCAGGTTCGGCCAGCTGCTTTCATAAAGCGGCTGCAGTGCTTTCATGATGTCGGAGAAATAAGGCGCCTTGCCGTAATTGGAAACCATCGCCTGCAGATGTTTGCGCTGCCAGTACACCCCCCGGACGGGTTGAACCTCGCAGATTTTTTCCGGAAACCGGAATTGAACCGGTACGGTCAACCACTGCCAGCCGTCGGCGGTTTTGATGCGATTGCGGTTCTGCCATTCGTTTTTCTTGTACTGGACGTCGTCCAGGTAACAGAACACGTCGCAGCGGGCCATCTTGTCGAAATAGCCCAACCATGGCAGATACTGCGGTTGGTGCGCGGCCACGATCAAGGGTTGACCCCGGGCTGCCTGGTTACCACAAAAACGGGATTGGCGAGCAGGCGGCCCTGCGCACCGGCATCGGCAATCAACCGGTAGTAGCTTTTGCCGGGAAGCGGCTTCGGATTTTCGAATCGAAAATTCAGGGGGGTGCGCCCGCGAATGTCCTGCCAGATTTCCCCGTTACAAATCATCGTCAATCGAATCGGCAGGCTGCGATTTTCTTTGGCCTCAATTCGCCCCTCGATCGCGTGATCACCACCGACAAGCAGGGTCTCCCCCAGGGTGGCCGATTTTCCGGAAATCGGGTCGGCAACGGAGAAATGCGACAAAATCAGATCGGATGGACCGGTTTTCAGTACGGCGTAGTTTCTTCCGGCTGCCAGGGCATCGAGTACGGCGGATTGGGTCTTGGCCGGAACCAGAAATACCGTCTGCAGCGTGTCCAATTTGAGCCAATCGGTTTCCTGGTGGAAATCCGAGCCGGCGATCGCCCAGACCGGATGCACCCTTTCGCCGCGGCAGAAGTGCTTCAGCAGCTCGTCCCAGCGGCCGCCGGGTTTACTTGCCGTGGTTTTTTCTCCGTAGATCGCCGAAAAGCCGGTGTAGCCCGTGGAACGAACCAGATCGTCCAGGTAGGGACGGGTTTGCAAGGTGATCGGGCCGATTTTCTGCCCGTCTCTGGAGAAAGTCGATTCCGGGTGGGTCCAAAATACCAGCCCGCCGCGCGCAACCGTGTAATCGATCGCGTCCTGGTAAGGCGCAATGCCCTGGTCACCATGGTACGGGTCAAACCGGGAGCTTTGAAACGGGTGATGGTTGATCAGCAGCGACAAGCCCGCAACCGATATTCCCATTCCAATCCAGCGATACCGATCTTTACGAAAAGCCAGCGTCAAACCCAAAAACGCGCACAAGACAAACACCAGGCTCCTGGGCAGCAGCGCCGCAAACTGTCGGGTTGACAATCCGCCGTGCAGCAGCGGAATGTTCTGATAATCCGCTTCCTTTTCCATGCCGATGAGAAGCAGCTCCTTGCGGTAGTCGTGAGCGGTCAGATCGCCCTGGATTGCACTGCCGGTCCAGTAATAGAAGGGCGACGACTGAACGCCCGGAATGACGATGACCTCGTTTTGGGCGGTGTTGACCCTGCGTATCGTCTCCAGGTAGGTTTGCGGACCGCTCAGCAGGACGGATTTTCTTTCGACACGCTTTTTCAGCAGATTTCTGAGCGGGAAAATACCGTACTCCATGACCACCCGATCGTGATCCGTAACGACGACCACTTCCAACCCCATCGACTTGGCCTTTTCCGCCAGCTGATCGATGCCGTACTTGCCGGAGCTGAAATTCGAATGTACGTGCACCACGCCGCGCAGTTGGCTGTACTCGGAACCGCCGGCACCGCCGACGGACCAGGCCATCAGCAACAGGATCCAAAAACTCGATCGGCAAATCCGCTTAATTTCAACAGCCAAGTTTTCCGTTCCCTTTGGCGAGCAAATCGCGGTACAGATGGTCGATTTTTGACACCATCGACTCCAGGCTGAATCGCCGGCAGTCCCTGCTGCCCCGCCGACCCAGAGAACCGGCCCACTGGGGGTCTGAAAGCAGCCGACCGATGGCATCGGCCAGTTCGTCTTCGTTTCCGGCGGAAACCAGCAGTCCGTTTTCCCCGTCTCGCACCAGGTCCGGGATGCCTCCGGTCCGGCTGCCCACCACCGGGCGGGCGGCCGCCATGGCCTCCACCAGCACACGGCCCATGCCTTCGTTCAGGGAGGGCAACACAAACACGTCAAACAGCGGCAAAATATCGGCGACGTCACTGCGCCAGCCGATAAAATGAACCCTGTCGGCCAGCCCCAAGCTGCGGGCCTGGGTCCGCAGGACGGATTCCATGCCGCCCTTGCCAACAAAGACCAGCTGCGCACGATGTCCCTGATGCAGGACGGTGGCCATGGCCCGCAGCAGATGATGGGGGCCTTTGATCGGCAGCAGCCATCCAATGGTACCGACCACCGGGCAATCCGGGTTCAGACCCAGCTCTTTTTTCTTGGCAGCCGCATTCTGTGAAAGCCTGCCAAAATGCTCGATATCGACACCGCTGTGAATGGTCACCAGTTTTTCGGATCCGGCCACCCCGTAGTTCACGTAATCGCTGTATTCGCTGCGGGTCAGGGCAACGATGGCATGGGTATGCCTGGCGGCCAGTTTCTCGAGGCTCAGAAAAAATTTCGAGAGCCCCCGGCCAAAGTGACCGTAGAATACGTGCCCATGCGGCGTCTGAACAACAATCGGCACCCGCATCAACCAGGCCGCCGCCCGGCCAAGAATACCGGCTTTGGAGGTATGCGTGTGTACGATCGTCGGCTTTTCACTGATCAGCAGGGCCAGCAGGACCAAAAACGCGCTCAAATCGAGCAGGGGATGAATCCGACGCACCAGGTACGGGATCGGCCGGATCTGCACGCCCCGGTCTTCCGCATCTTGCAGGCCGGCCGCCACCGCCGCTTTCTCGTCGGCCGTCATCCGGGATTCATGGGCCGGTCCGTACACCAGCATGACCCGGTAGCGGTCCGGGTCTAAATGCAGACAGGTCTGCAGGGTGTTCTGGGCCGAACCGCCCATGTCCAGGCGGGTGATGATGTGCATGACCCGAATCGGTGCCCGGACAACGCCTCTCACCGGGCGGCCCTCCACGCAAACCGGGCCCCGCCCCATAGGAAACCCGTCAGATAGGCGCACTGGTTCAGGAAAAAAATCAGGCGCAACGAAGCCAGTGCTCCGGCGAGCTGGACAACCTGGCGACGCATCCGCGCCTTCCAGCCGATCCGAGCCTGTTCGAGCTCCCGGTGCTCGGCCGTCAACTCGATCACCCACTCGGGGTGGAGGTGATTCACGTAGGCCGCGGCAACCCCGTTGCGGAAGAACTGCCGCAGCAGCCGCCCGAAAGTACTCGGCGGCAAATGATGGATGAACACCTTCGGTATCACCACGACCGTGTATCCGGCCTGCCGAAAGGCCTGACGAAGGTATGGGTCCAGGCCCCGGGGCAGGAACTCATTCTCGCCGCCGACCTGATAGAAAATATCTTTGCGCATGATCAGACAGGGATGTTCGGCCATGTCGCTGACGGTGATGCGATCCACCATGGCCGAGCTGCGCCGGGGCATCTCCTGCATGACCCGCCGCACCAGCCAGGGCGCATCGGCCGGGATCCGGTTGGCAACCCCGCCCATTCCGATTTCGGGATGCATTTCCAGGGTGTTTACCAGTTCCTGCAACAACTGGCGATGACCGAGATGGGTGTCGTCGTCCAGGGTCATCAGATAACTTCCCCGCGCCAGCGCCGCACCGGTGTTGATGGCCCTGCCCTGGCGCGGATCGCCTTTGACGACGATCAGCTCGTACTGCTGGAAGGTCTGATCCTGCAGCTGGCGGAGCAGGACAGGAAAATATCCATTGCGGTCGCCATCCAGTGTCGGGATGATGATCGACAGAAGCGGAAACGTTGATCCGGAAACCGCCTTGCCGGCGGTAATCGAAACCTCGGATGGATAATCCGGCAACCGGTATTTTACGAATTCACGCATGGCACTTCGACGGGGCCGGGCGGCCTTCGGAAAGCGCTGCAGTGCAGCAGGCCCGCCAACGCGGCAAAATCTTCTCCCAGCTGAAATGCGCCTCGGCCAGTTCGCGACAATGCCGACGCAGGGATTCATATGCTCCCGTATTTTCGGAAATCCAGTGTATGCGCTCATCGATTTTCTCGGCCAGTGCCGCCGGGGAACTGTCGCGGGTCAACCACTCGCCCCCCACAAGCGACAAAATCTCGGGCGTAGCTCCCACCGGAGTTCCGATTACCGGCAGACCGCAGGCCAGCGCCTCTACGGTTGCCATACCGAAGCCCTCCAGCGCTTCGGTGGGCAGCACGAAAATATCGGCAGCCCGATAATACTCGGCCAGTTTTTCCTCCGGCAAACGACCGGCAAACGACACGATCGGCTCCAGGGACCTGTCGACAACCATCTGTTTCAACTCACATTCCATCGATCCACTGCCCACGATCACGATTTCAAATCGGCCGTACAAAAACCGCAGATACTCGGCGGCCCGAATCAGATTCTCCACTCCCGTCCGGGGCCGAAGATTGCGGACCGTAAGTAGAACCAGACGATCCCGGCTCCAGCCCAGCCTTTTGCGCGCCGCAGCTCGATCGGAAGCCGGACGAAAAACACGGGTGTCCACGCCACCGGGAATGATCCGGGCGCATGCGCCCAACCCGTGGATCGCCTCGAGTCGCGCCTGCATAAATCGGCTCAGCACGACAATTTTCCGACAGCGCTTGATTACCCTGGCCTCGGCGAGGCGGCGAACTGCCGCGTTTATTTGCAGGAGTTTGCGGTTGCCCGCTCCGTTGTATCCGGCCTTGAGCCGATATTCCTCGTCCCAGGGCGAATGAAAGTTGTAAATCCAGGTCGCGTTTCGAACCATCGGATGGCCGAGGATGGCGCCGGCCGTCAGGGGCTGGTGGGCGAGCACACCATCGAAAGGACCGTCCGGATTTCGGGCCAACCGCTGCAAACCCTGACGAATTTTACCGCGGACCGACAGCAGGTAATGCAGAGCCGTTTTGCGCTGCACCGGGCAGCGAAACGTCGGTATCCCTTCGACATCACCCCATTCGGGCAGGTCGGGTGTTGCAGAACGGACCAGGAGCCGAACGTCGGCACCGGCAGCCCGGAGGCCGCAGGCGGTATAGTAGGCAACCTTGTTGGCCCCTCCGAACCCGTCCGGAAATAAAAAATCGGAAACGATCAGAATTTTCTTATCGCTCAGATTCAAAGGGATCGGTTTGCCCGTCGATAAATATCCGCTGCCAGACTTCCAGTGAGATCAAAGCCCAAAGCGGCAGAGAAAGATCCAGCCGGCCACTGCGGTGGATTTGGATCAACCGAAAAACCGACTGCGGCTCGAGCAGCGCCCGCGAAGACAACACATCCGGATTCAAGTAACGCTCCAGCAGCGGCGCCAGGGGGCCGCGCAGCCATTTCCCAAGCGGCAGAGTGAAACCGCGACGTCGTTTTTTCAGCACCCGGGCCGGCAGCACCTCTGAAAATGCCTGCCGCAAAATCCATTTGCCGGTATTTCCACGAACTTTCAGATGCAGCGGAATGCGCGCGGCCAAATCGACCATGGCGGCACTGCAAAACGGCGTTTTCAAAGAAATCCCGCAAGCCGCCGCCACGGCCGTCGAATGCGGCAGCACGCCACCGGCCAGCCACAAAAAGAGGTCCGTCAGAAAAACTGTCTGTTCACGACTGCCATTTACGCTCCCCTGAAAATGGTGCGAATCCGGTGCCGGTTGGCGTCCCTGAAGGAGATTCTGTATCTGATCTTCGGCAAAGAATGCATACAAGTCCTCGTAGTCCTTGACAGGACTCGCCCCGAACCGACGATATTCAGACCGCAGTCGGAAACCGTAACGCATCAAATTGAGCAACGGCCGAGCTGCAGGCCAGTAGCGAGCCAACACATGCTTGCGATGGCCACAGAATATTTCGTCGCTGCCGATTCCGCTGAACAGCCGTTCGACATCGTTTTTCGCCGTCTCCGCAGCCAGATTCAACGCCATAGTCGAAGGGTTGCCACTGGGACAGCCGGTAGCCCTTGTCACTTTCCAGAGCAGGGCTTCCACATCTTGCGGCCGCAGGGTCAAGGTTTGATGAGGACTTTGAAAATGCCCGGCCGCAAACTCAGCATCGCTGCATTCGTCCGCTTCACCTTCGAAACCAACCGCATAGGTCCACACGGAGCGGCCGCCGGCTCGCAGAAGCGCCAGGATCAGGGTGGAATCGAGCCCCCCGCTGAGAAGTAAACCGATCGGTTGAGACCCATCGCCGGCATCCTGTTTCACGGCTGCCCCAAGCTTCTTTTTCACCAGGTCTCGGGCATCGTTGAACTCTGTAAGCACCGGTTCGAAACGCGGCTTCCAGTAAGATCGAATCTGAAGCTGATTTCCCTCATTACACAGAAAGCTGGCGGGCGGGAGGCATTCGACTCCGGCCATCGGAAGCGCGTTCCAGGCGGGAAAGTGAAGATATTTCAGATAGTAGGCGATATGCGAAAAATCCGGTACAATCCGATCTTCCCCTAAACTGCGCCTCAAATCCACCAGCTGCATTAAATCGGTAGACCAGGCGATCCAACTATCGGTGCAGCGATAAAAGAGCCGGCGACTACCCAGACGGTCAACTGCCAATATCGTCCGTAGTGGCAAAAGCCCCCCGGTGGACTTACCTGCAATCACTGCAAATCCCTGTGCGGTAATACCGGAAAGTGTGGAAACATATAAGCCGCGGTCCTCAGAAGACAATTTTCGAACACTACCCGAAGAGATCGCCCTGGCCGGTGTACTTGCGTCGGTGTTGATCCGATCGATCCACTGCCGGCCAAAATCTCCTCTTGGGTCTAATTGAAACCAATTTCCGCTCTTGCCACCGTCCCCGGAAGAAGAAGCCTCCCAAGTCGCCTCGTCGAGCCAGACCCATTTTTCAATCCACGCCGGCAACTTTTCCTTAAGTGATTTGCCCCGGGTTTGCTCCAAATCGCAGAACCAAAGCATACCGCCCGTTGTCTCCGGATCGATGTGGCAAAGCATATCTCGGTGGGTTGCCGCCCTTTTCATAAAAGCAAGCCTTGATAAGTTTCATTCAAATCAGCCGCGATACGCTGCCAACCGTAACGCCTTTCTACCAGTCGGCGTCCGGCATTTCCCATGCGGTTGCGCAAATCCCCATTTTCCAGTAGTGCAAGAACCTTTTCGGCGAATTGCTGCATATCGTCGGCTATGAAAATGTTCTCTCCGGGCGTCACTTCCAATCCTTCGGCGCCGACAGAAGTCGCCACTACCGGGATTGCCATAGCCATGGCTGTCAAGATTCGTATCTTGGTCCCGGAACCTCCCCGCAAAGGAAGAACAAATACATCACAAGATGACAGAATCGGGCGAACATCGTCGACATATCCGAAAATGTGCACCGAGTCGTTTCGGTGTTTTTGAAGGTATTGCTCTGGCAAACCATTTCCAATAACATCGAGTTGAACACCGGGAGCCCGCATACGAATGTATGGAAAAATCTCGTCAACCAGATATTGAAAACCGTCAATATTTGCTGGCTCGAGATGAAATGCGCCCATATATGCAAGCCTGCCGCCTTGGATGTTTCGAATCGGTTCCGAACGGAAATAATCCGTGTCAACACCGTTGGGCGTCACCTGGATCGGAGTGGAAACCTCCCATTGTCTCAAGAGATACCGATGTGATTCGCTGGTGACAAGGCAAAGGTCAAAATGACCCAGCACATCCCGTTCGTACTGATGTATTTTCCGAATCTCCATCCGATAGTAGAATTTACGAATGCCCGCCGGCCAGAACTGCATCAGACGTCTCCGGGATTCGGTGGCGAGGTAGTGGACGGCGGCAACTTTTCGGACGGTTGAAGGTAGACAGCTGTGATAGTGCGCCAAGGAGAGAAATTCGAATTGAACGATATCCGCCCCATTGGCTATGACCTCTTGGATTCGGTATCTGAAGTCTTTGTCGATCATGACGAGAGAATACGGCAACGGAGACATCAAATACCACAAATGGTAAATCCAGTGTCTACGATATCTTTTCTCCGGAACTAAAATCAGCCGACAGTAGGAACCCAGGTCTTGGAACAGGGGCCGCTGGCTTTCATTAAAATAGCAAAGTAGCGTCACATCGTTATGTACGGAAAGCTGCTTTATAAGGTTAAATATTCTTATGGCCCCGCCACTGTCCGGAGGGTAGGGCAGAAATGGCGATATTACGACTAATTTCATCGGCTTTTAAAGTCGTCTACTATGCGTTGAACTCCGTGTCCTTCACTTCTTCGTGGATGGGCACGAGCCCAGTATTTTCTGAATTTTTTCTACAGTCAGCCTGCGGATTTTCGGGGTGGCGAATTCTTTCTGCAATCCGAACAAGACGAAGGGTGCCAGTTGATGTCTCAACGCCTCATCGGTTTTCCGAACAAATTCATAGAAATCATATTTTGTCCAGAGGTTAAACACCTTCGGTCGGTTTGTCTCTGGTTGTTTGAATGGGGAAAGGTATTTGTGGAAAATGCCGTATAGCTGCATTTCGGAAAAAAAAACGTGATCTTGAAACTTAGAGACAAAGGAATATTCCATCAACGCCTCCTGCCATTGGCGTTGATGTTTATTTTCGACATATTCGACGAATGACAGTATCACATCGTAGCGCCAACAAGTTCCTAAAGCAATCCAGTTGTAGGGTTCTGGAAACGGATTAAGGTCCAAAAAATCCTTGGCATCGACAATCCATTGACCAAGGGTGTCTTCTGATTTCCATTGCGTCGGTATGGCAATCAATTCGGGAACATGATCCTTCACGAAGTCGGATTCTCGAAAGGACCGGACAAAAGCCACATCGCTGTCCAATATGATAAAATTATCAATTTTACCTCTCAAATACAACGGTAGTGCGAATTTGCAGAGTTGCTGCACAAGAGCTCCACGATAACAGCTTCGCCCACCGATGCTGTCAACCCCGCGCCACTTTCGAATTTGATGAAACAAAAAATTATCTTTATAGGTTTCTCGATCGGAATATTTATTTAAGACCAGATCCTCTTCGACAACGATTTCCAAGTTGTCCACCATCGGTCGACGCAGGCTTTTCCGCTCCCTTTCAGGAACAATGAGATATACTGGAAGGCCGTCCGAATTGAATTGGTCAATGCTCTCCAGCAGCAACCGGACTGAGGCGAAATGCTTTCGAAATGATTTAATTAAGAGAGCTGTTGTCATCCTTCAGCAAGAAGAACCGAGATTTATCGCCATGCAAAGAAATTGGGTTCGCATCCCAAGCTGAAAGTTTATCGGGTAGCTCTCCGCTGACATCAGCTTCATTTACACTCCTCCGGATTTGCGGCATTGGGATTGTTTAATGGCAGCCTATCAGAGAGCAGCTTCACAACGGGGATTGTGGTGCAAACCGTAAAGCAGATCAAAAATTTTTTTATCCGGCACTCGCGCCTCTGTTATTTCTTTCTCACGTTTTCTGAGCACTTCTCCCGCTTGTTTTAACGCCGACCATACCCCGAGGGGATACGATCTTTCACCGGTTGCAAGCGATTTCAACAGATGAAGGAAAACCCATCCCAAGTGCTGCTGGAGCATCCTGCGATCGTGTAAATTTTTCCAAGTAAACAAAATCGCGTTTTTGTTTCTGAACACCTCATAATGTGCCTGCCGCCTTAAATGTTTCTTCGTCGTTACATGCTTGAGGTGATATGTTGTTGCAGCCGGTTCATAAATGGTTTTCCAACCGCGCTTCCAGGCCCTGTGGCAGATATCCACATCTTCGTTGTATATCGGCCGGTACAAGTCATCCAGCCCGCCCAGCGCCATAAACTTTGACCTGTTATAGGCAGCTCCGTTTCCGGGGGCATACCACACCGACGTCGGCGCCTCCGGAAGATGTGTATCTTTCAGTCGCCCGGGTACGATGCCAACCAATCGGCCCCGTCTAAAAAACGGGTAGTTCACGCTTTCGACTGTAAAGTCGTGAAGGGGATTGAGAATTTTGGGGCATACCGCAAACACATCCTCTCTTTGAAAGTGATAAACCAGTGGCGTAAGAAAATCGTCTTTTACCAAAACGTCGTTATCCAGGCACATCACAATAGGATTCCGAGCTAATTTCATTCCCACATTGACGGGTACAATACTATTCCCACTATTCGGTACAATTCTCTCCACCCGCACCGTTGGGAAATGGGTCTCAATATATTCAACACTGCCGTCCAGGCTCCCATCGTCCACTACCAGCACCTCATCAACATTCCCACGAATTGAGACGATTTCGACTACACCCGGTAACAGCTGTCTCAGCAGATCTTTTCCATTGTAGTTTCGGACCAATACCGTCGCTGGGGCATTCATGGACAACTTACATTCCTGTAGAGCCGCAACATGACATCGCTGTGCTCTTTCATACCGAGCGGCTCAATTGCCCGGCGGCTCATTTGTTCGATTTTAGCCGGCAAATCCAGAATACTTCTCAGACAAGCACTCAGTGCGGATACACTTCCCTGTTCGAATAAAAGTCCGTTTTCTCCATCTTTCACATAGTCACACATTCCTCCGCCATTGGAAGCGATCACCGGGACGCCGGCACTCTGCGCCTCCAATCCCACCAAAGCTAGGGTTTCAACCCAGAGTGACGGTACCACCAGCAGGTGAATGCTGTCGAGAATGCGTTCCAGCTCGGCCGTTCGATAGGGCCCATGGTAAAAAATGTTTTTAAATTCAACAGCATACCGGCGCAGCAAATTAACATCTTCACCGCGTGCTTTTCCGTGTAGGTGGAATTCAACGTCCTGCGGCCTGAATCCTGCTGCCGCTTCCAAAAGCAGTTGAGCGCCCTTGCTCGGGCCAAGGTGACCCAAAAATCCCACTTTCAAAGGGAAGTCGTCGAATTTCTTCACCTTTGGCGTCAGGTGATTTTGTGTCGGCAAGCCGAGCTGTAAAACTTGTATAGGGCGGCCGAAGGCAAGCTGTTTCCGGTAGATTCGAGCGCAGGCGTTCGAAACGGCGTGAAGCACATCGGCTTGTAGAAGCGCCTGTTTCAGGCCGAACTCACGTTTCGCCAGATTATTGATTCTGCTTCCCAGCTTTAAATTTTGAGGATGTCGGCAGGTATTTTGGAATCGTGTCGTCTGCCACAGCGGTTCTCTTCGAATGGTTTTATAAGCATTTCGAGTCGTTCTTAGAATTTTGCCGAAAAAGGTGTGTTGATAAATACGCAAATAACGACGGTACAGGCGGGTGACAGGGTCACCCCCGAGGCAGGTGAGGACGCAATTGCGGCCGCCATTCGGTCCTTCACAAACGGTTTCTTGAGGCGTAAACAGTTGAAAAAGCGGGCAAATAAACCAATAATCGTGAAAGGTCACTACCACCGGCAGGTTATGGGACTTGGCGATGCGGATAATCGAAGCCGGCATCCGGTGTAGCTCATGAATGTGAACAACATCCGGGAGATCGGCCCTGAGCAAGTGGGTAAAAACGCTTTCCAGCTCTGGATTGAACAGGCAGCCGACCGGGTTTTCGAGTCCATCGCCCATAAATAAAGGGGAATTTTTTATCTCAAGGTATCGAATCCCGTCGGATTTTGATGGTCGTACCACCGGATGACCTTTGAAGCGCGAATTTCGAACGTGCAACAATGAAACCTCAACACAATTGGATTTCAGTTCTCTGAGAAAATGATAAAGGTAAATGGCGACTCCATTTGTATATTCCGGATACTTACCGTCCGATACAAATAATATTTTCATTTACGCGCTTTTCTTCCAATAGGAACGCTTCATGATTTGGAGCAGTTCTGCCGGCAGCATCGTAAGCGCCAAAAAAACCAGTGCCTTGAAGTTGACGGCCTGAAACCCCACAGCCGTGCGAAAGGCGTTCCGGGCAGAGAGGTAATCGGACCTGTAAAATAGCTGTCGTCCAACATGGTAGTACCAGGGCGACAGCCACTTGAAACCTTCGTCCTGAGCCAATAATTGCTTGTGTTTTTCCAGCACCATAACGGTGTGTTGTACGGATCTCAATTTGTCTCCGGTCAACATGTTATTGTGTTTTCGAATCTTCACCAGGGGAATTGGTATATAAAAGAACTTGTATCGTGCCGCCATACGCACGCAGAAGTCCCAGTCACTGGAGAACCGAATAGTTGTATCATACAGACCAATGCTCTCGATGCACTGCTTGCGGAACACAATCGATTGTGAGGGCGGAAATAAAAAATGACGCAGCATTTTCAGCGGATTTTCCGGATGCGTCGAAATCGCAGGATATAATGCAACGATATCGCCTTGCTCGGATATATTGTAAGCTCGCGTATATACCAACCCTATATCGGGATTATTTTCCAGTACCTCGACCTGACAGCCGATTTTCTCCGGCAGGAAAATATCATCTGAATCCAGTCTTGAAATATACTTCCCTTTTGATTTCTTGATCCCATAATTCAGAGCAGCCGCAACGCCGTTGTTATTTTTTAGGTAAAAATATCGTATCCGTGAATCTCGGATCTCTTTTACGATACTTGGAGTGTCATCAGTGGAGCCGTCATCAATAACGATGATTTCCAGATCATCGAATGTTTGATTCAGAACACTTTCGATCGCCTCTATAATGAAGCACTCGCGATTGTAGGTTGGTATAATAACGGAAACGAGTGGCACTTTCATAGGTCTGGAGATAAATTTATGACATCCGATGAAAATCGCGGACTGTAATCATTCGATGCACGATTTTGCCAATATGAAGAATCGGTGATAGGGCATTTCGAAGACACGGTATGATTTGACAACCTTCAACGCCGAGGCAAAGATATCGAGTTCGATTCGTTTCAAGGGAAATCCACGCTTACCGATCTCCCAGTGGTGTTCAGGGTCTAATTTATGGATCTCCGGTCTGGGTCGGGGATGGTGTATCAGCCTGCGGATCGACGGGAGCCGGGGTAAATCGAGGTCGATCCGATAGACAGTGGTTTTGTCCGGGAGCGACAAGACCACGTACGATTTGGAAATGCGGGCAATTTCTTTGAGCGCCGGCAGAAAGTCTGCATAGGGCAGGTGCTCCAGGACTTGGCAACACGAGACCACGTCAAATGAATCGGTGGCCAGAGGTATGTTCAGCACGGACCCCACGATGTCGGGCCCAAGTGTTTCAAGACAATCCAGGGTTGTTACGCTTAGCCCCTGTTTTTTTAAATAGCCTGACACGAACCCGGTGCCGACGCCGATTTCAAGTGTACAAGTCGGTAGAAGACCACGAATCTCGTCGATCTGATGCCAGTAACTGCAGAACCGCTGCTTGGTTTCGTAATGTTCCTGAAAATACGGCAAGCTTCGTTTATCGGACACTGCGGCCAACGAGTTTATCCCCATGATGGTTTTCTTTCAAGCGAATGCCGTCAAGCCTGCCACATCCTGTCTATTTAGCCTTCCAGCCGCGCTGAATTAGCAAAACAACCGGATTGCCGAACCAGCGATCTGAAATCAAAGCTGCGATGACATAACTCAGTGCACCGCCGAATATCCAACAGACCAACTGCCAGGCGTGTTCGGTGCCGAAAGTCATTTTCAAAACCGTGATGGAAAAAAGCATTACAAGCGTCGCACTCAATGGTTGTAACAAGGAATTGAATATATCCATAAACCGGAACCGCAGTATTTTTGCTGCCATGATCAGAAATCCGACGGTCGCAACGAAGATACTCGCTAGAACGGCGGCGGCGACGCCGATAATGCCGAAATATCGGCTCAGGGGATAAATTGCCAGGGCCAAAACCGCCAGCCGGATGATCTGCCAGTGCGCATCGATCCGGGGCTGCCCCAGTCCATGAAAGATCGGCCCGGTGGTGGCCGCAATCGAACGCAGCAGTCCGGCCGCGGCGAGAACCCGAATAACGGGAACGGCCGCCAGCCAATGCCGACCCAACACAATCTCAATACCCTCTTCTGCCAGCAGGAAAATACCGGCGGCCATGGGCACAGAAATCAACAGCGTGACTCTCAAGACCCGGCCATACGCCGCTCTGACCCGCGCAAGATCGTCCTGAATCCGGGCGTATGCCGGAAAGGTGACGCTTGAAATAACATGTGATATCTCGGTGGTCGGCAGATTGGAAAGCCTGAAGGCGATCTGGTATAAGCCCAGGGCCGAAACGCCGATCACTTTGCCGACGAACAGGTCGTCTCCCTGAGTAATTAAAAAGACCAAGAGGTTGGAAAGAAACACCCAGCGTCCGAAATGGAAAAGCGTTCGAAGACGCGGCCCGTCGAAAACCGGTCGCGGCCGTTGGGGACATAAAACATAAGACATGAAAAGCCGCGTGACATTGGCGGCCAATCCGGAGAAAACCAGGGCCCATACATTTCGAAGCCAGTATGCCAGGATGAGCACCGCCAGCAGCTCTGCCAGGATGGCGGAAAGTTCGTATAAGAATTGTTTGTGAAACTTCAGCTCTCGCTGGAACAAAACAATGGCCTGGTTCCGAAAACCGGCCAACGCCAATGAAAATGCGACCACGCGAATGATGGGCAATGAGGCTGGAGATTCAAAAAACGCCGCAATTTGGGGTGCTGTCGCATACAGAAGCCCGAAAAGGAGAAGACCCCTTGCGGCGGATACCGTCCAGACTGTGTTCAGATCCCGGATGCTGTATGTTTTTTTCTGGACCAGCGCCGCCTGGAACCCGGTGGCCGAAAACGTCTCCAGCGTGCCGACTGCCATTGCGGCGATCCCGACCAGGCCGAAATCCTGGGGCAGCAGAATGCGAGCCAAAATGACAATCCGCAGCAGGCCGATGATTTTCCCGGCGATCCGCAAAGCGAACAGCCAGGAACCGCCCTTGAGAACCTTGCTGGTCAGACTGATCCGGTGATCGGGAAACGTTTCGAAGGACATTGTGGATGGACTTGGGTCGTTCAAACAACGATCGCTTTACCCGTTAATCTGAAGGGGCAAATCCGGGGCGAATATGCAAAGCGCCAAGCGGAAGATACAGCTCCGCCTGGTGGATTCCAGAATCGAATCGCTGATTAGAAATTGAAATTATTGAAATTTTGTTTTATGAATTACAATTATATATAAATGAATATAATTTGTATTATACCACATTGTGAATTAACCCAACAAGTCAAATATATTTTGTAATATCATATACTTAAATTTTAACCTGAAAATTTTTACTGTCTTTGCAATACATTGTATGCATATCAAGCCTGAAATGCCGCTATCGGAAAACAGAAATCATGAATCTTAAATAACGAACGTGAATGATTAGAAATATCCCGCCGAAGTCCTTCTTTTTTTCTTGACTCCCCTTGAAAAATGGTTTTAAATGGTGCAAAGTGGATCAAAGTGGATGATCAAAGGGGGATCATGTTCCGCGGCTTTTCGCACCACAATATTGATGGGAAAGGGCGTCTCATCATTCCATCCCGTTTCAAGGAGCTCATCCAGAACGGGGACCGCCGGGGTATCATGCTGTCACGGCTGGACGGCTGTCTGGTCGCCTTCCCCTATGATCAATGGGAAAAAATCGAACAAAAAATTCTCTCTCTGCCCACCAAAAGCGATAAACTGCGCCGTTTTCGGCGAATATTCATGGGCGGCGCATTCGATTGCGAATGCGACAAGCAGAGTCGCATCGTAATCCCGCCTCCATTGCGGGGATACGCCGGTCTGGAAAAAGAAGTCGTGCTGGTGGGCGTTTTGGACCATTTTGAAATCTGGTCCAAACCGAAATGGGAGCAGGAATTCGAGATGATGGATCAAGACATACAGGATGACGAGTTTAAGGAAACCATCGACTGGTTGGGGCTCTAACCCCGATGCCATCGTATCATGTCCCGGCCATGCTGCAGGAGGTGCTTCGTTTTCTGGCCCCCGCGCCGGGCAAAACCATGGTGGACTGCACACTGGGCGGGTCCGGTCATGCAGCGGCGATCTGCGAACAGATTCAACCCGACGGAGTGCTGATCGGCATCGACCAGGACGCCGAAGCCGTCTCCCTGGGCCGCAAAAGGCTCGATTTCTGCAGGGCTCGCGTACACCTGGTGCACGACAATTTCGCACATCTGCCGCAGATTTTGAGCCGACTCGAAATCGTCGGGGCTGACGGCATCCTGGCCGATCTGGGCATTTCCCTGCACCAGATCGAACACAGCGGGCGGGGATTCAGTTTCCAACGTGATGAACCTCTGGACATGCGCATGGACCCGCAGGCGGGCGAAAAAGCCGAAGACATCATCAACCGTGCCGGGGAAATCGAACTGGCCCGGATTTTCCGGGAGTTCGGGGAAGAGCGCCACGCGAAATCCATCGCCCGGCGGGTGGTCGCCGCGCGCAAAAAAGCACCGATCCGAACCAGCCGGCAGCTGGCCGAACTGGTGCGGGCTGCGATCCCGAGAGGCGCCGGCGCACGCATGAAAATCCACCCTGCCACCCGGGTGTTCATGGCCCTGCGCATCGCGGTAAACCACGAACTGGAAAGGCTCGATCAATTTCTGGACGTCGTCTGCGATTGTTTGCTGCCGGGAGGGCGCCTGTGCGTGCTCGCGTTTCACTCGCTGGAGGACCGACGCGTGAAGCAATGCTTCGCCCGCCTGGCAAAGGGGTGCATCTGTCCGCCGCGGATTCCCCGCTGCGTGTGCGGTCGTCAGCCGACGGTGCGCCGGCTCACCCGCAAGGTGGTGCGGCCGTCCGCCGCCGAGGTCGAAGCCAATCCGGCCGCACGCAGCACCCGCCTGCGGGCGGTGGAAAAAATTTAAACATTCCGGCTTGCAGTCAGGAGGCATTTCGATGAACCGCCGCAAGACATCCAAACGCAGGTCCGGTCCCCGGCATTTGCTGCTCTGGACCACGCTGCTGGTGGTCTTTATGGCGGAGTTGCTGTTTTACACCTGGTGCCGGGTTCAATGCACCCGACTGGGTTATCAGATCACCGAGGCCGATAAAACCCGGCAAAACCTGATCACACTGCAAAGTCAGTTGAAAATCGAACTGGCGCATCTGAAATCGCCCGAGCGCATCGAAACCATCGCCCGCAATCGTCTCGGCCTGACCATGCCGAAACCCGAACAGACCGTGGTACTGCCATGAGCCAGACGGAATCCCAGAAAATACAGCGCCGCAGCCTGCTGGTGGGCTTTCTGTTTTCGGTGTTTCTGGCGGTGATCGGCGGCAAAGCGGCCCACATTCAGATCTTTCAGCACACCCGGCTGTCGCAAATGGCCGCCGATCAGTATGTCAATCCGGTGACGACCCGCGGGAAGCGCGGCACCATTTATGACCGGCGCATGTCCGAACTGGCCCTCAGCGTAAAGTCCACCTCGATCGCGGCCCATCCGCCGGAAATTGACGATCCTGCCCGAACCGCGGCGGCGTTGTCGAAAGTGCTGAAAATGGATCGGCGGCGGTTGAACAAGCAGCTGGGGCTGCACTCGCCGTTCGTCTGGGTAAAACGCCAGGCCACACCGCTGGAAGTGGAAAAAATCCGGGAACTGGAGCTGCAAGGCGTCGGCTTTGTGCCGGAGTACACCCGTTTTTATCCCAGCAAGACCCTGGCCGCCCAGGTCATCGGATTTGCCGGCATCGACGGCAACGGTCTGGAAGGCCTCGAGTACTATTACGACCGCTATCTCAAGGGCGGGGAGTCGCGCATCGTCGCGCTGCGCGACGCCCGCGGCAACCGGATCCGGCCCGCCGACGAACCCATTACCGTATCCGATGGCCGCAACCTCGTGTTGACCATCGATCGAACCATCCAGTTCATCGCCGAAAAGACCCTGGCCGAAACGGTAAGCCGCTACAGTGCCGCTTCCGGGATCGCGATCGTGATGGATCCGACCACCGGTGCGGTGCTGGCAATTGCGCACGATCCATTGTTCAACCCCAACGCGTTTGGCGAGTTCAAGCGCGAGCGGTGGCGCAACCGGGCCATCACCGACCCGATCGAACCCGGCTCGACCCTGAAGATCTTCAATGCCGCCGCCGCCATCGAAGCCGGCGGATCGTCGCCGAACACCATTTTTTTCTGCGAAAACGGGGCCTACCGGATCGGGCGCAACGTCGTTCACGACACCACCAAACACGGCTGGCTGTCGCTGCAGCAAATTATCAAATATTCGAGCAACATCGGCGCCATCAAAATCAGTGAAATGCTCGGCCCCGAGCTGCTGCACCAAACCCTGGGCGATTTCGGTTTCGGAAAGCGGACCGGACTCGACTGCCCGGGCGAAACCGCCGGCAGCCTGTCCCATTACACGGACTGGACTCCCATGGATACCGCCGCCGTCTCTTTCGGCCACGGCATCGCTGCTTCCCCGATTCAATTGATTACGGCCTTCTCGGCCCTGGCCAACGGCGGTGTTCTAATGAAGCCCTACCTGGTGCAGGCCGTGGTGGACGCCGACGGAAAGACCGTGCACGCCTTCCAGCCCCGTCAAGTTCGGCAAGTGGTATCCCGGCAAACCGCAGCAACCCTTTCCAACATACTGAAAACGGTGATCACCGAGGGCGGCACCGGAACCCTGGCCTCTGTGAACGGTTACAGCGTCTGCGGCAAGACCGGCACGGCACAGAAAATCAACGACGACGGCACCTATGCCGACGACCGCTACATCGCCTCGTTCGTCGGCTACACACCGGCAACCAAACCGGCGATCAGCATTCTTGTCATCATCGACGAACCCCAGGGGGAATACTACGGCGGGACGGTGGCCGCACCGGCATTTCGCCGCATCGCCGAGGAAACGCTGAATTATTTGAACGTACCGCCCGACGGTAATCGCCAGCTGGCGGTAGCCCGGCGCAATGGAGGCTCCGGTTGAAGCTATCGGAACTGATATCGGGCTTGCCGCTGCAGCCGGCGGCACCGCCGAATCCCGGCAACGCCGCCGTGGATCCGCAGATCGGTTCGCTGCACATTCGGGCACAGAATGTTCAACCGGGGGGACTGTTTATCGCCATCCGCGGATTGGCCGCCGACGGTCACGATTTTGTCGAAACGGCCCTGGAAAACGGCGCCGCGGCAGTGGTGGCCCAGCGCCGCCTGCCGCTTCCGCCGGAAATCGCCCTGGTGCTTTCGCAGGACAGCCGCGCGGACCTGTCGGCGCTGGCGGCTCGCTTCTACGGCGCACCGTCGGAAGCCATGACCTTGATCGGCATTACCGGCACCAACGGCAAGACGACCACCTCGTATCTGATCGAAGGCATTTTGCAGGCGGCCGGGTATTCGGCCGGGGTAATCGGAACGGTCAACTATCGTTACGCCGGCCGGGTGTTCGACAACCCGGTCACCACGCCGGAATCTTTGGACCTGCAGCGCATCCTGGCCGAAATGCGCGCTGCGGCGGTAACCCACGTCGTGCTCGAGGTTTCATCGCATGCGCTGGATTTGCACCGGGTGGATCACTGCGCTTTCGATGTCGGGGTCTTTACCAATTTCAGCCAGGATCATCTTGATTACCACAAAACCATGACCTCTTACTGGGCCAGCAAGAAAAAACTGTTTGCCGAAATGCTGCCCCGGGGACCGAAAGCCGCCCGGGCCGTTGCCGTGGTCAATACCGACGACCCCAGGGGTGCCGAGCTCATGCGGCTGGAAAACCTGCGTCGCATTTCGGTCGGCATCGGCCCCTTCAATGACGTTCGACCCGAACTGCAGCGGCAGGATCTGTCCGGTTTTCAGGGCCGCCTGCACACACCGCAGGGCCCGCTGGCGTTGCGCTCACCGCTGGTGGGACACCACAACCGGGAAAACATTCTCTGTGCGGTCGGAGCGGCCGTTGCCCTGGAACTGCCCCTGGACAGCATCCGGCGCGGCATCGAGACGACATCCCGGATTCCCGGACGCCTGGAACCGGTATCCGACCGGCCCGACAGCAACGTCTACGTGGACTACGCCCACACGCCCGATGCCCTGGAAAACGTGATCCGTTCCCTGCGCTCGGTTCTTACGGGCAAGCTGATTTGTGTGTTCGGTTGCGGCGGAGACCGCGACCGGGGCAAACGCCCGCTGATGGGACGGATCGCGGCGGGCAGCTCCGATCTGGCGGTGGTCACTTCCGACAATCCCCGCAGCGAACCGCCCATGCAGATCATCGAGCAGGTGTTGGCCGGGGTTCTGGAGGTGGCCGGCCGGCAGTACCGACCCGGGGAACTCGACGGCGGTGTTCCGCAAAGCGGTTTCGTGGTGGAACCGGATCGCCGCCGGGCCATCGCCTTGGCCATCCGGGCCGCCGGACCCAAGGATGTGGTTTTGATCGCCGGCAAGGGTCACGAAACCTATCAGATCCTAAAAGACCGCACGATTCACTTCGACGACCGGGAGGAAGCCCGGCGGGTCCTGTCGGAGATGGACGGCGGCCGCAAAGCGGATTGAGAACGAATCATGACCGATCCGAAACCGAATCAAAACGCCCCCCTGCCCTGGCGCCTGACCGATTGCGTGCGTGCCGTCGGCGGCCGGCAGCTCGGCGGGGACCGCCGGCTGCAGTTTGACGGCATCGGAATCGATTCCCGTGTCATCACCGGGCGGGAGCTGTTTGTCGCCATTCAGGGAGAAACCCACGACGGTCACAGGTTTGCGGCCGAGGTGGTCGAGCGCGGCATCCGTGGCCTGGTGCTGCAAAAAGACAAACTGGACGAACTGCCGGTCGCAGACTGGCTGCAGCGCGGCGTTGCCGCGATCGCCGTGGAAGACACGATTCGAGCTCTGGGGGATCTGGCCCGGTTTCACCGGCAGCGCAATTCCGTTGCGGTAACCGGCATTACCGGCAGCAACGGCAAGACCACCACCCGCCAGATGACCGCTGCGGTGCTCGGTGAGCAATTTGCGGTTCTGTCGAACCGCAAGAATTTCAACAACAACATCGGCGTGCCGCTGACGCTTTTCGAGCTGGCCCCGGCGCATCGATGGGCGGTGGTGGAGCTGGGCATGAATGCCCCCGGTGAAATCCGCGAACTGGCCGGTATTTGTCTGCCGAACATGGGCGTGGTCACCAATGTCGGACCGGCCCACCTGGAAGGCGTCGGCAGCATCGAAGGGGTCATGCACGCCAAAAGAGAGCTGGTGGAAGCACTGCCGGCCGACGGCACGGCCATTCTCAACGCCGACGACCCCCGGGTGGTGAAGATGGCCTCGGCGGCGGCCTGCGAAGTGCTGTTCTACGGCCGCACCACGACGGCGGCCGTGCGCGCCGGGCAGATCGAATTGGATGCTTCCGGCTGCCGGTTCGAACTGCATCTGCCCGATGCCCGCATTGCAATGGCCCTCCATGTTCCGGGAATGTTCAACGTGATCAATGCGCTGGCCGCCGCCGCCGTCGGCTGGAAAGCCGGCGTAAAGCCGGAAAACATCCGCCATGGTCTGGCGCATTTCGAGCCGGCCGGCGGCCGGATTCAAATCCTGCAAACCCGTAAAGGGATCCGGATCATCGACGACACCTACAACGCCAACCCGGCTTCCATGGAGGCGGCCCTGCAGACCCTGCAGCGGGTGCGGGGCGAGGCGCGCGGATTCTTCGTGATGGGCGACATGCTCGAACTGGGGCCGCAGTCGGCGGAACTGCACCGGGCGGTCGGCAAGGCGGCCGCGGGCACGCACGTTGCGGCCCTGTTGGCCGCGGGCCGTTTCGCCGACGAGGCCGCAGCCGGTGCCAGAGATGCGGGAATGGCGCCCGAGAAGGTGTTCACCGGCAGCCGGGAGGAACTGGTTGAAATCCTCAAAAACCGGCTGCAGGAAGGCGATTGGGTCCTGGTGAAAGGATCGCGCGGCATGGCAATGGAACGAGTGGTCGTGGGTCTGAAGTCCTGGGCCGACGAAGCACCGCAAGATTGACAGCAACCCACTGAAGTCGCAGCAAGTTCAGCGGAATCCCCCGGGAAGCGATTCTGCAACGGCTTCAACGAACGACAGCGACGCCGACATGCTCTATCACCTGCTTTATCCATTGCATACGACCATTTCGGCCTTCAATGTGTTCCGGTACATCACCTTCCGGGCCATTTATGCCAGCTTGACGGCGTTTCTGATCTGTTTCGTCATCGGCCCATGGGTGATCCGCAAACTCAGTTTGATGCAGGTCGGACAGTACATCCGGGAAGACGGTCCCCAGGCCCATCACAAAAAGGCCGGAACGCCCACCATGGGCGGCACCCTGATCCTGTTCGCCGTCACCACGGCCACGCTGCTGTGGGCGAACCTGACCAATTTTTACATCTGGATTCTGCTGTTCGTTCTGCTCAGCTTCGGCACCATCGGCTTCGTGGACGACTACCTGATGCAGGTCAAAAAACGCAGCAAAGGGCTGAGCGGCCGGAGCAAGCTGATGCTGCAGGCCCTGGCCGCCCTGATCGCCGCAGCCCTGGTGTGCACGCGCCCGGGCTTCGACACCCAGGTGACCGTGCCGTTCTTCAAAGACATCACACCGGATCTGGGCTGGTGGTACGTGCTGTTTGCCGTTTTCGTCATCGTGGGCACCTCCAACGCGGTCAACCTGACCGACGGACTCGACGGTCTGGCCATCGGTCCGGTGATCATTGCGGCGGTCACTTACATGATATTCGCATACGTGGCCGGCCACGTGAAATTTGCCGATTATCTGCAGATCAATTACGTGGCCGCATCGGGGGAAAGCGCGGTTTTCTGCGGCGCGATGGCCGGTGCGGGGCTTGGATTTTTGTGGTTCAACGCTTATCCGGCCCAGATGTTCATGGGGGACGTGGGTTCGCTGCCGCTGGGCGGGGTCCTGGGCACCATCGCCGTGATCACCAAGCAGGAGATTCTGCTGGTCATCGTCGGGGGCCTGTTCGTGATCGAAGCGCTGTCGGTCATATTCCAGGTGGGATTTTTCAAAATGACCCGCGGCCGGCGGATATTCCGCATGGCTCCGCTGCATCACCATTTCGAATTGAAAGGCTGGGCGGAACCGAAGGTCATCGTGCGTTTCTGGATCATTGCCATCGCCCTGGCGCTGATGGCGATGAGCACCCTGAAGCTGCGCTGATCCCAAACCATGGAAACGGATGAAACAAATGCAGTCGGTGAACCAATCGAATCAACGAAACGATTTGAACGATTTAACCAATGAAACCAATGGAACCAATCGAACCCAAAAACGATTTGAACCTTTTAACCAATTGAACCAATCGAACCAATCAAACAAATTGAACCAATTTCCATGAACCTTTCCGGTAAAAAAGCGCTGGTGGTCGGTCTGGGCAAGTCCGGTGTCGCCGTGGCACAGTTCCTGCGGCGGCGCGGCGCCGATGTCACCGCCACCGACAGCGCCGCCGCCGAGCGACTCGGGCCGTTGACGGCCGGGCTGCGGCAGGCCGGCGTTGTGCTGGAACTGGGAGGACACCGTCGGGAGACCTTCGAAAGCGCCGAACTGATCGTGATCAGCCCGGGCGTGCCCCATCAGCTGCCGGAAATCGAGGCGGCCGTGCGCAAGGGTGCCGAGGTAATCGGCGAAATCGAGCTGGCGGCGCGGTTTATCGACGCGCCCATCGCGGCCGTCACGGGAACCAACGGCAAAACCACCACCTGCAGCCTGGTGGGCGCGATGCTGTCCGAATCCGGGATCGATGTTTTTGTGGGCGGCAACATCGGCGATCCGTTGACCGGCTACGTGGACCGCGGGGTAAAGGCCGCTGTTGTGGTGGCCGAGATCAGCAGCTTTCAGTTGGACACGATTGTCCATTTCAAACCGGCGGTGGCGGTGCTGTTGAACATCGCCGACGACCACCTGGACCGTTATCCGGATTTCGACGGATACCTGAAGTCCAAAGCCCGGATTTTTGAAAATCAGCAGGGCGACGACGTGGCGGTGATCAACGGCAGCGATGCCAACGTGCAGAAAGCGGCCGCGCCCTGCAGGGCCCGCAGGCTGGTGTACCGCCGTGCCGATGCGGATCTTCCGCCGTCCGGGTTTCAGGGTGCCTGGATTCGGCCGGAAGGGGTCGAATTTTTCCTTGCGGAGGACCGCGCCGCACGTCCGTCGCATTTTCTGCCGCGTGCGGCGATCGGACTGCCCGGCAACCACAACGTGGAAAATGCCGCCGCCGCGGTACTGACCGCCCTGAGCCTGGGCGGGTCCTATGAAGCCGCAGTTGCAGTCCTGAAATGTTTTTCCGGCCTGCCGCACCGACTGGAGTATGTGGCCGCCGTCGGTGGGGTTCGCTACTTCAATGATTCGAAGGCCACCAATGTGGATGCCGTGGTGCGGGCCCTGGAAGGATTCTCCGAACCGGTGGTGTTGATCATGGGCGGACGCAACAAGGGCAGTCGATTCGAACCGCTGCGGCCGGCGGTGGCCGCAAGGGTCCGGCACCTGGTGGTGATGGGCGAGGCCCGGGATGAAATCCGCCGGGCCCTGCAGGGAGATTTGCCGGTCACCGAAGCCGGCTCGATGAATGCAGCCGTGCGACAGGCGGCCGAGCTGGCCCGTCCGGGAGACGTCGTGCTGTTGGCCCCGGGTTGTGCCAGCTTCGACATGTACACCAGTTATGCCGAGCGCGGCCGTGACTTTCGGCAGGCCGTGGCCGATTTGCAGCGAGCCGCGGGCACGGCACCGTAGGAGACCGATGGGATTTGCCGAAGACAATACCTATGACACCACCCTGCTGTTTCCGGTCCTGTTCCTGGTGGGGATCGGAATTGTGATGGTGTACAGCGCCAGTTCGGCAATTGCCCACAACACGATTGAAAACAGCTATTTTTTCCTGAAGAAGCAGGCCCTTTTCGCCCTGGCGGGCACGGTGGTGATGCTGCTGTGCCGGCGCATCCCTTACCGCCTGTATCGATCTTTGACATACCCGGCGCTGCTGGCGGCCGTCGTGCTGCTGGCGGCGATTCATCTGACCGGATTCGGTTATTCCGCCGGCGGCTCGGCGCGCTGGCTGCGCTTCGGCAGCGTGAATTTTCAACCGTCGGAATTTGCGCGGCTGGCGCTGATCTTTTACCTGGCCTATTCCCTGGACAAAAAACAGGGACGCCTGCAACGTTTTGCCATCGGCTTCGTTCCCCATGCCGTGGTGCTCGGCGTGCTGACTGGGTTGATTCTGGCCCAGCCGGATTTCGGCTCGGTGGTCATCCTGGGCGCCCTGACCTGGATCATGCTCTTTGTCGGAGGTGTGCGTTTCCGTCACCTGCTGGGCACAATGCTGTTGATCCTGCCCGCACTCGGCTATCACATGATTCATGCCGAATACCGGCTGAAACGGCTGTTGAGTTTTCTCGATCCGTGGAAGTACGCCACCGATGAAGGCTACCAGATCATTCATTCGTGGATGGCCTTCGGCACCGGCGGGTTGTGGGGCACCGGCATCGGCCAGGGATATCAGAAACTGTTCTACCTGCCGGAGCCGCACACCGATTTCATTTTCTCGGTGGTCGGCGAAGAACTGGGACTGGCCGGGGTGACCGTCACGCTGATTCTTTACGGACTGATCCTGTGGCGGGGGGTGATCGTCGCCCGGCGAGCACCCGATACATATGGCACCCTGCTGGCATTCGGCCTGACGGCCGGAATCACCCTGCAGGTTTGCGTCAATATGGGCGTCAGCCTGGGTCTGCTGCCCACCAAGGGACTGACCCTGCCCTTTTTGAGCTACGGCGGCACGTCCCTGCTGGTGAACATGGCCTCGGTGGGCATCTTGATGAACATTGCCGGCGCGAAACCGGCAGCGGCGGTACGGGAGCGCACACGTGCAAAACGCTGACAGAACCGAGCAAGCGGCTGGTTCCGGACCTCCGCGACACTTGATCGTAGCCGGCGGCGGCACCGGCGGCCACCTGTTTCCGGGGATTGCCGTCGCTCAGGAATTCGTCTCCCGCAACCCGCAACATCGGGCTCTGTTTGTGAGCCGGGGCAACGAGTTCGAACGCCGGGCGCTGGCCAACGTCGATTTCCCCCTGCAAAACATCCCGGTGGAAGGCATCAAGGGACGGGGTCTCTGGGCCAAAATCCGGTCTTCGTTGCGACTGCCGGTGAGCGTAACGAAATCGATCTGGATATTGAACCGATTCCGTCCGGACCTGGTGCTCAGCGTGGGCAGCTACGCGGCCGGACCCGTGGGCCTGGCCGCGCACCTGACCGGCAGGATACTGGTGCTGCACGAACAGAACCTGCGACCGGGCGTCACCAATCGAATGCTGGCCCGCTGGGCCCGGCGGGTTTATGTGACCTTCGAGGAATCGCAGGCGTTTTTCGAACCGGACCGGGTCCGGCACACCGGCAATCCGGTGCGCAGTCAGATCCTGCAGGTGCGTGAAGCACAGCCCCCTGTGGAGGCGCACCGGCGGCTTTCGGTGCTGATCGTTGGCGGCAGTCAGGGTGCGCATGCACTCAACAGTGCCATGATCGAGGCCACCGCCCTGCTGGCCGGCAGAGAGGATGTGCGCTTTACGCACCAGACCGGCGCGGTCGATGCATACCGGGTGCGGGAAGCCTATGAAAGTTTCGATCTGCCCTGCACCGTTCAGGCGTTCTTCGACGACATGGAACGCCGCTACCGGGATGCCGATCTGATCCTGTGCCGGGCCGGCGCCTCCACGGTGGCTGAGATCACGGCGGTGGGAAAAGCCGCACTTTTCATACCGTTTCCGTTCGCCGCCGACAACCACCAGGTGCTCAACGCCAGGGCGCTGGTGGAGCGGGGCGCGGCCGAAATGATCGAACAAAAAGACCTGAGCGGCGCCGCGCTGGCGGAGCAAATCAGCCATTACGCCGCCAATCGGTCCATCCTTGCGGAAATGGCAGCCAAGGCGCGGGGATTGGGGCGACCCCATGCCGCCCGCGAGATCGTCGACGACATGCTGGGGCTGCTGGACACGGGGCCCCGACGCATATGAACCCCTTCGATCCAATTGGATATTGGATCGGGTTGCGGGTTTTCCGGGTTGCGGGTTGCGGGTTGCGAGTTTCGCGTTACGGGGGGTTTGGTTTTAATTTGAGGCAAGGTACTTGCAATTTCAGGCATTTATCTTTTGCTACGTGCTATGGGCTATCAACTATGAGCTATCAACTATGAGCTATGAGCTATGAACTATGACCTATGAACTATGAGCTACAAGCTATGAGCTACTAGCTACTAGCTATGAGCGATTAACGGGCAAGCCATGTATCGAAAAAAATACCACATCCATTTCGTCGGCATCGGCGGCATCGGCATGAGCGGAATCGCCGAACTGCTCTTGAACCTGGGTTACCGCGTCTCCGGCTCGGACGTGAAATCTTCCGACATCACCGCGCGGCTGCAGCGCCTGGGGGGGCGGATCTTCCGGGGCCACACACCCGAGCAGATCAAGGGAGCCGATGTGGTGGTGATCTCTTCGGCCGTGACGGCCGAAAACCCCGAGGTCAAGGCCGCGCGCCAGGAGGCGATACCGGTGATCCCCAGGGCCGAGATGCTGGCCGAGCTGATGCGGCTCAAGTACAGCATCGCCGTGGCCGGCGCCCACGGCAAGACGACCACCACGTCGATCGTTTCCGCAGTGCTCGACGGCGGTGGACTGGATCCGACCGTGGTGATCGGCGGCAAGCTCAAAAGCATCGGCACCAACGCCCGGCTGGGTGAAGGCGACTTCATCGTTGCCGAGGCCGATGAAAGCGATGGGTCGTTTTTAAAGATGTCGCCGGCCATCGCCGTGGTGACCAACATCGATCGAGAACATCTCGATTATTACCCGGACATGACAACGATTCAGGAATCCTTTCTGCAATTCATCAACCGGATTCCATTTTACGGTCTGGCAGTGCTGTGCCTGGACAACGAACCCCTGCAGGAACTCATCCCCCGCATCGAGAAACGCACCGTCACCTACGGGATGACCTCCCAGGCAGACGTCCGGGCCAATCACGTGGAATTTGAAGGCATGGGCAGCCGGTTCACCCTGCAATACCAGGAAGAGCAACTGGGCCGCATCCGGTTGAATCTGGCCGGCATTCACAATGTCTACAATGCCATGGCGGCCGTGGCGGTGGGCATGGAGCTGGAAATTCCCTTCGAGACGATCAAAACGGTTCTGGAGAATCTGGAGGGCGTGCAGCGGCGCCTGGAAATCAAGGGTGAAGTCGAAGGCATTACCGTCGTCGACGACTACGGCCACCACCCCACGGAAATCAAGGCGACCCTGCAGGCTGCCCGGGATGCCTGGCCCAACCGGCGGATCGTGGTGGTGTTTCAACCGCATCGATACTCGCGGACCCGCGCCCTGTTCGATGAATTCAGCCGGTCGTTTTATCAGTCCGACCTGTTGCTGGTGCTGCCGATTTACGCGGCCGGCGAACCGCGGATCGAGGAAGTCGACAGCGGCTCGCTGTGCGAGGCCATCCGCAAACACGGTCACAAGGACGTATTTTACCATCCGGATTTTGCCGCCGCTCTGGAGGCCCTGCAGCAGGCCGTCCAGGCCGGTGATGTCGTTTTGACGCTGGGTGCCGGCGATGTCTGGAAGCTCGGCGAATCCCTGGTTGAAGCGCTGCGTGGCCGGAGCTGAAGGTGCATCGCTCTTTGACAACCGCCGACCGCCGATGGCTGCAGGGTCGATTCGGCCCTGCCCTGCGGTTCGACGAGCCCATGAGCCGGCATACCTGGATACGCATCGGCGGGCCGGCCGAGGCTTTCGTGACGCCGGAGCGCACCGGGGACCTGTCGGATTTGGTCCGCGGATGTCGCGAACGGGGGTTGCCGCTCCTGCCCATCGGCGGCGGAACCAACCTGCTGGTCGGAGACGCCGGCATCCCCGGGGTGGTCGTCTCCCCGGCCCGCTGCCTGAATCGAATTCATGCGCCGGAATCGACGGCAGGGCCGTCCGGCTGGCGGTCATGGCGGCTGTGAAACTGCCCGCCCTGGTGCGATACACCGCCGAGCACGGTTGGCGGGGACTTACCTTTGCCGCCGGGATTCCGGGCAGCGTCGGTGGTGCGGCGGTCATGAATGCCGGAACGCGCCAGGGCTGCATGGCCGAGGTGGTCGAGCGCATCGAGGTGTTGACCGGTGACGGCAGTACGGTGGCGGCCGACCGGCACCATCTGGACTTCGGTTACCGTTGCCTTTCCTGGGAACGGGTGCATGCCGGGCCGGCGATACCGCCGCAAATCGTGATCCGGGTCGAGTTCCGACTCGCGGCCGACCGCAAGGCGTCGCTGCAAGCCGAGGTCGCCCGCTATCTTGCGCAGCGCAACCGCAGCCAGCCGACAACGCTGCCCAGCGCGGGCTGTTTCTTCAAGAATCCGTCCGCGGACCAGCCCGCGGGCCGATTGATCGATCGCGCCGGTCTCAAAGGCATGCGGATCGGCGGGGCGCAGGTGTCCGAACGGCATGCCAATTTCATCGTCAACCGCGGCGGGGCCAGCGCCGCGGACGTCATCGAACTGATGGAGCGGATCCGGGATACGGTATTCGACCGTTTTCGAATCAAGCTCGAACCCGAGGTGATCTTTGTTGGACAGCAAACGCATCCGCAAAAACCGGTTCCGTAAAAAAAAGGGCCGTTCCGGCACGAGCCCCACGGCCGGCCTGATGGCCGTGCTGAAATTTACCGCCGGTACCGGAGCGCTGGCCGCCCTGAGCCTGGGGCTGATTTTTTGTCACGACGTAATCACCCAGAGTCGGTATTTCGGAGCAGAGACAATCACCGTGTCCGGCAACCGGCAACTCGATCGCACCGAAATACTTGCCCTGGCCGGGGTGTCCCCCGGCACGAACATACTGGCAATGAACCTTTCGGCGGTGCGCAAACGGCTGGTGTCGCATCCCTGGATTGCCGAAGCCTATGTGCGTCGACAAATTCCCCGGAGGATCGATATCCGGATCGAAGAACACCGGGCGGCCGCCGTTCTGGACCTGGACCGCAAATATCTGATGAACGCCCGGGGCATTATTTTCAAGACCCTGGTGGAAGGCGAAGGTACGGGCCTTCCGGTGATTCGGGGGCTTCGTTATTCCGACGTTCGCATCCAGCCCATGGGTCGGACCGGTGAAGCCCGGGCATCGGTGGAAGATGACGTGGTCGCGGTGCTGAAGCTGGGTACCTTTGCCGCGGCCACGCTGCCGATTCCAGCGGTGGAGCGCATCCAGTTCGACCGCGAAATCGGGTTGAGCCTGCAAACCGCCGGGCCGGATCCGCTGGTCATTCGCCTGGGCACTGGCGACTACCAGCGCAAGTTCGAGGTGCTGGAAACCGTGTTGGGCCGTCTGGGGGAAATACAGCCCCGGCCCTGGACCGGACTCCGGCACATCGATCTGAACGACCCGGCCCGCATCGTGGTGCAGCCGCTGATTTCCAGCGGCGAATCGTGATCGCAGGATCGGCGGCGACGCGTTTTGCATACGAAGCGCAGGTGTACAGAATAAAATGATTTTTTAAAAATATGAACTGCTCAATTCAAGGGAAACCGCCAGTGTAAGGAGGTCGCATATGCAGCAGCAGGGCAACATCGTCGTCGGTCTGGATATCGGAACGACGAAGATCTGCGCCGTGGTCGGCGAAGTGTCCGGCGGCAAAACCAATATCATCGGGATCGGCACACACCCTTCCATCGGTCTGCGCAAAGGCGTGGTGGTCAATATTGAAGCCACCGTCGAGTCGATCAAAAAGGCGGTCGAGGAAGCAGAGCTGATGGCCGGCTGCGAAATTTCCTCCGTTTATGCGGGCATCGCCGGCGGCCACATCACGGGCTTCAACAGCCGGGGCATCGTTGCCATCAAAGGACCGGAAATCACCGAACAGGACGTCGAACGCGTCATCGACGCCGCGCGTGCGGTGGCCATTCCCATGGATCGCGAAGTCATTCACGTGTTGCCCCAGGAATACATGGTCGACGACGAACCCGGCATTCAGAACCCGGTCGGCATGGCCGGCGTTCGACTGGAAGCCAAAATTCACATCGTCACCGGAGCGGTGACCTCGGCCCACAACATTGTCAAGTGCGCCAACCGCTCGGGACTGGACGTCTGCGACATCGTCCTGGAATCCCTGGCCTCGGGAGAGGCCGTTCTCACCGAAGAGGAAAAGGAACTGGGCACGGCCCTGATCGACATGGGCGGCGGCACCACGGACCTGGCGGTATTTTCCGGGAAAAACATCAAGCACACCTTCGTGCTGGCGCTGGGCGGAAACAACCTGACCAACGACATCGCCATCGGCCTGCGAACCCCCCACGCCGAAGCCGAAAAGATCAAAACCCGCTACGGGACCTGTATAACGGCCAATATCAGCGGGGATGAAACCATCGAGGTGCCGGCCATGGGGGGCCGCGAACCGCGTAAATTGCCGCGCCAGATCCTGGGCGAGATCCTGGAGCCCCGCATGGAGGAAATCTTCACGCTGATCGATCGCGAAATTTACCGGGCCGGCATGGAAAATGTCATCCCTTCCGGCGTGGTGCTCACCGGCGGCTCCTCGATGCTCGACGGGGCGGATGAAATTGCGGAAACCATATTCGGCCTGCCCACGCGTCTCGGCAAGCCCCAGGGCATCAGCGGCCTGGTGGATGTCGTCAACAACCCGATGTATGCCACCGGTGTCGGCCTGGTGATCTACGGGGCCCGCTCCCAGGGTTCCCGCAAGTTCCGGATTCGCGACAACAACATTTTCAATCGGGTCATGACCCGCATGAAACGCTGGTTCCAGGAGGTGGTGTAAGCCAGGGATATTCTGAATGCTGGATGCCGGATCCCGGCCCGAACGGGCTTCGAAGTAACCTGGCAGATCAAGGAATGCAGATTCGACATACATCCACCATCAACCCGACGCCGGGCAACCGGCATCGGCCGAAAACGCCGGAATCCGGCATCCAGCACGCAGAATCGATGCAACCCGCTTCCGGCCGAAAGACTGCGGAGAAATCGATACCGACAGACACGGGAGATTCAAATCATCGTCCATTTAAGAATGGTTTTTTACTATAGATTCAAGTTACTGAAAATAATAATAAAAATTGTATTTCTCCAACCGATGGCGAACACATGACCAGGGGTCCGAGCTGGAAATGAGAATTTTTGCCGTTGGACAAGGCCGCACAAGGGGTTCCGCCTGCGGCGTACAAGTAGTACGCCGCAGGCGCGAACCCCGCGGAGAACGCAGTCCAGCGGGAAAAAGGCCATTTCCGGCCGGGCACCAAAAAGATCAGGGGGTGAATCATGTTTACCTACGTTGACAATGAAAAATCAGCAAAGATCAAGGTCATCGGCGTCGGCGGCGCCGGCGGCAACGCGATCAACAACATGATCGCGTCCAAGCTGCAGGGTGTGAAATTCATTGCCGCCAATACCGATGCCCAGGCACTGGAAACCTCCAACGCACCGGTAAAAATCCAGCTCGGCGAAAAACTCACCGAGGGTCTGGGGGCCGGTGCCAATCCCGATGTCGGTCGCCAGGCGGCCATCGAAAGCGAGGAGACCATCCGCGATGCCCTCAAAGACAGCCACATGGTCTTTATCACCGCCGGCCTGGGCGGCGGCACCGGAACCGGCGCCGCCCCGGTGATTGCGGAAATCTGCAAGGACCTCGGCGCGTTGACCGTGGCCGTGGTTTCGCGACCATTCTCCTTCGAAGGCCGCAAGCGCATGCGCCAGGCCGACGAGGGCCTGGAAATCCTCAAGCAGGTCGCCGACACGGCCATCACGATCCCCAACGACCGGTTGCGGGGCGTGGCCTCGAAAAATGCCACCATGCTGGAAATGTTCCGCCGCGCCGACGAAGTGCTGCTGCACTCGGTCAAGGGCATCACCGACCTGATCATGATGCCCGGTCTGGTCAACCTGGACTTTGCGGACGTGAAAACCACCATGTCCAAGGCCGGCATGGCCATTATGGGCATCGGCAGCGCCAGCGGCGAGAATCGCGCCGTTATCGCCGCCGAGCGTGCCATTTCCCACCCGCTGCTGGAAGACATTTCCATTAACGGGGCCAAGGGGGTGCTGATGAACATCACCAGCACCAGTGACCTGACCATGGAGGAAATGACCGAGGCATCCGATCGAATTTACAACGAGGTCGGAGAAGACGCCGAGATCATCTGGGGAACCGTCGTGGATGACAGCCTCGGCGACGAAATGCGGGTGACCCTGATCGCCACCGGGATCGGCAACGGCAGGGTCGAAGAAAAACCGCGGGCGCGGCGGGTCGGCACCCGGGATCTTTCGCCGACCCGCGGCAAAGTGCGCGATCTGACGCCGGCCGACCTCCAGCAGGCCAACCACCTGGACAAACCGACCTTTATCCGCCGGCAGGAGGCCGTCGGGGAAAGCGGCGGGGCCACCTATCGCGGCTACCGCGGGATCGTCCTGGACAACAGCGACCTGGACGTGCCGACGTTTCTGCGCAAAAAAGCCGACTGAAAACATCGGCTTCAGCGATCCCTCGACACCGCCGTTGCGGGGATGCATGGATGGTCCTATTTTAAGTGATCATCGCAGACACCCGGTTGCCCCCACTGACGGATGGGCGCGTGGATCGCAAGGAAATGGGCCGGAAATTAAAAAAATCGGCAGGAGATCTTCTGAATGCGGAGATTGGAACCATTCGCAAACGCGGGGCAGCCATTCGAGTTGCACTGGTGTATCCGAATCAATACGCCCCGGCCATGTCCAATCTCGGTTATCAGACCGTATATCGACTGCTCAACCGTATCGAGGACGTTTCCTGCGAGCGTGTGTTTCTGCCCGAACATTCCGGGCAAAAACCGCAGAGCATCGAGTCCGCCGCACCCCTGCGGTCTTTCGATGTGGTCGCTTTTTCAATATCCTTCGAAAACGACTATCCCAATGTTCTGACCCTTCTTCAGCAGGCAGGCATCCCCCTGCAAGCGGTCGCCCGCGAGGCCGAACACCCCCTGGTCATTGCAGGAGGGGTTGCCTGCATGCTGAATCCCGAACCGCTGGCGCCGTTTTTCGATGCATTCCTGCTGGGCGAAGCCGAAACCATGTTGTCGGCGTTTTTCGCGGCCGTGGCCGAATTCGGTCCGCGCGCCGGCACCGAGCGCAAAGACCTGCTGCGCACCTGTGCCCGCCGGGTGCCCGGCACTTACGTGCCGATTTTTTACCGTCCCGAATATTGCACCGACGGCACCCTGAGCGATTTTCAGCCCACCGACGATGTCCCGGCCACGGTGCAGCGAACCTACCTGGAAAACCTGGAAGCGGTCTCCACCTGCAGCACCGTCGTAACTCCTTATACGACCTTCGACCGTACCTTTCTCATCGAAGTCGGTCGTGGATGTCCCCACGGCTGCCGTTTCTGCAGCGCCGGATTCATTTACCGCCCGCCGCGCTTCCGCCCGCTGTCCCTGCTGCAGGCCTGCATGCTGCAGGGCCTGGAAACCACCGATCGCATCGGCCTGGTGGGCGCGGCGGTATCGGACCTGCCGGCCATTGGAGAACTTTGCAGCCAGGCGCTGGAACGGCAAGCGCGCTTGTCTTTCTCCTCCCTGCGGGCCGATGCGCTGGACGCGCCTCTGCTGGAGGTAATGCGGCGCAGCCGGGTCAAGACCGCCACCATCGCACCGGATGCCGGCTCCGAGCGACTGCGCCGGGTCATCAACAAGGGCATTGACGAAGCAACCATCCTGCGGGCTGTCGAAATTCTGGTGGCCGAAGGCATTCCAAACCTGAAGCTGTATTTCATGGTGGGGCTTCCCACCGAAACCGAAGCGGATGTGCAGGCCATCGTCGAGCTCTGCAAGCGCATCAAGCACACCTTTTTGCGGGTCAGCCGCAGTCGCCGCAGCATCGGCGAGATCACCCTGAGCCTGAACTGCTTCGTTCCCAAGCCGGTCACTCCTTTTCAATGGGTCGCCATGGACGACGGCGCACAACTCAAGCAGAAATTGCGCCTTGTACGCGAAGGCTTGAAAAAAACCGCCAATGTGCGGGTCCATGCCGATGTCCCCCGCTGGGCCTATTTGCAGGCCCTGCTGTCCCGGGGAGACCGCCGTGTGGCCGAAATTCTGCAGCTGGCCCAGTCCAATGACTGGAACTGGCCCAGAACTTTTAAAGAAACGCATGTAAATCCGGACTTCTATGTACTGAGAGCCCGTTCGCCCGAAGAACGGCTCCCCTGGGATTTCATCGACCACGGCGTCGCAAAATCCTTCCTGCAGAAGGAATACCGCAAGGCCCTGGCCGGACGCACGACGCCGCCCTGCCCGATGGACCGCAATTGCCGCGCCTGCGGGGTTTGCAACACATGAATTCCTCTGATATTATTTAATAAATCCCCCCGTACCACCAATCAAAAAAGGACTTGAAAGCCGCCGGTCATTGTGGTAGGCGATTCATGTCGTTTTGCGCCCCACTCGTAAAATTAAAAACAGAAGTGTATTTTCAAAAGCGCCTTTTTAAGGCGCTGTTTTTGGCCGGAGTTTTGCCCCGTTGCCGCAGAAGGTCGCCGAACCTGCTTGCGGACGGCGGCGGATTCGGAAGGCCCCGGGATACGCACCGGTTCTTGAAGGGATACAACGCCAACCCATTCTCACCGCAGCGGAAAGGATGTATCGCGTATGAATTCTCACAGAGAATTGAAGCTGGTCTACGGTCTGGCGATTTTGCTCTTTGTTGTCGGGATATTCAGCTACGCCATTACAGCCTTTTCAGCCAAACCACCGGACGACCCGATCCGCATCATGTACCAGACCGCGGCCGGCAAGGTCCTTTTCGACCACAAAACCCACTATGCACCCACCGGCTACGCGGTCTCCTGCTACGACTGCCATCACCATCCCCCCGAAGACGAAATGGCCTTGAGAGCCTGCGGGGACTGCCACACCCTGCCGGAAAACCGGGAACTGGCTGTCGAAACCTGCATCGAATGCCACGACGAAGACATCATGGACGCCGTGGACATGCTCAAGCGGGCCGATGCGTTCCACGTCCAGTGCGTCGATTGCCACAATGCGGTCGGTGCAGGCCCGGTGGACTGCAACTCCTGCCACGTCCTCTAGCATTGGAGGCGGGTGATGCGGTCGTCTTGAAATCGGCATCTCTGTCGAAAGCTACGATAAGATGAAAAAAGGGCGCAGAACATGATACGAAAATCGTTTATCGGTCTGACCACACCGCGTTTCGAGTACCAAACCCTCACCGGCGCACTGCCGGAACCCGAAGAGATTTCCCTGCCGTCCAGAGCCACCCTGCTGATCGAAGAAGCCTTCGAACACAGGGATACCGGGATGCTGAAAAAAGGCGACACGGTCAAAGCCGGCCAGAAACTGGGCGTTTCTTCCGAAAGCAATGCCTACGCGGTCGCCTCCGTCGACGGCACCATCGCCGATGTAAGTGCCTACGAAGGAGACTTCGGCCGGGTGTACACTGCCGTCACCATTGCCGCAGAAGGCGACGGCGATGGTACCGCGCAGATTGAAGAAAGCTTTGCCGGGGCATCCAAACTGCCCTCGCTGGACACTGCGGCCGATTACCTGGCCTGCGTACCCGGAGCCCCGCCGCTGCGGCAATTACAGGACCCCGAACGCAGCTTTCAAACCATCGTCATCTACGGCGGAGACACCGATCTGCTGGTGGCCACCAATCAGTATGTCGTCCGCAACCAGATCGAGGCACTGCAGGCCGGCATCGGCGTGCTGAAACAAATCACCGGCATCGAGAAGATCATCGTGGCCGTTCCCGGCGAACTGGTGCAGGGCTACGGACACATCGGCGCCGAGATCAAAAACGTCAGCACGGTGTATCCGTCCGCCTTTCCGGCCATGATCATGAAAGATGTCCTCGGCCGGGTGGTCCCGGCCGGCCGCACCCCCGAAGACCTCGGCGTCTGCTTCGTAACCGCCGAAGCCACCGCCGCCCTGGGGCAGGCCTACCAGACGGGTGCCTATCCGGTTCGCAAACTCGTCACGGTGGTCGACAAAGCCGGCAAGTGGAAAATGGTTTCGGCGGTGATCGGCACACCCATCGGTGAGGTTTTCGACCGACTGAACATTCAACTGGAAGACCGGGACCGCATCGTCGTGGGCGGACCCATGACCGGCTCGGCGATTTTTTCCGAAGACCATCCGGTCACCGCCGAAACCAGTGCGCTGATGGTCCAGGCCAGCGGCGACATTCCGTATGTCTCCGACTATCCCTGCATCAACTGCGGCGACTGCAATCGCATCTGCCCGGTGTTCATCCCGATCAATATGCTGGTGCGCTTTCTGGAGGCCGGCCGCTACGAAGACGGGGCCGACCAGTACGACCTTTATTCCTGCATTGAATGCGGGCTGTGCAGCTTCGTCTGTCCGTCCAAAATTCCCATCTTCCAATACATCCGGTTGGCCAAATACGAACTGGAACGGCTGAAATCAGCGGAGGAGGCCAATGAATAGCAAGAAAAAGTTCATCGTTTCCCACGCCCCCTTCTGGCACTACGGCAGCAGCGTGTCGGAACGCAGCTATCACTGGATTTTGGCCGCGCTGCCGGCCGTGATCATCGGTCTTTCCCATTACGGCATCGGCGCCCTGGCGGTGGTGACCCTGTCGGTCTCCATGGCGATCTTCTGGGAACTGGCTTTCAATGTCGTTGCCAAGCGGCCCATCACCATCGCCGACGGCAATGCCGCCCTGTTGGGCCTGATCTTCGCCATGCTCGTGCCGGCAACTTTTCCATGGTGGGCGGTGCTGGTGGGAACCTTTGTCGTGGTGGTGATCGGCAAGCACATCTTCGGCGGAATCGGCGCCAATGCCTTTCACCCGGTGGTGCTGGCCACGGCCATTCTGTCAATCTCCTGGCCGCACCTGCTGGACTTCGACGCCATGCTGGTCAACTACGACTTCTCCTTTTACACGGTCTTTCCGCCCCTGGCCATCAAATACTGGGGCCCCGGGGCCCTGGATCACGTGTCCTACCTGGACCTGCTGTTGGGCCGACAGGTCGGCGGGGTCGGCACCACCTTCGGTCTGGGATTGATTGCCGGCGGGATTTACCTGATCCTGCGCGGCTTCGTACGCTGGGAGATTCCACTATCCTTTCTGGCCGGGGTGTTCGTCACGGCCCTGCTGTTTCACATGGCCAGCCCGGAAACCTACGCCGGGCCGCTGGTCCACCTGCTGGTCGGCTACACCCTCATCGGCGCTTTTTTCCTGGCGCCGGAGGACGCCTCTTCACCAGTCAATTTCGTTCCGATGCTCATTTACGGAGCCACCGGCGGGGTGCTGACGGTATTGATTCGCAATATCGGCGCCTACACCGACGGTGTGATCTATGCCATCCTGGTCATCAACCTGATCAATCCGCTGATCGACAAGATCCGGCCCAAAGCCGTAGGAAAGGTGGTATAAGATGCGAGAAATGATTCAAATGGTCGTGGTGCTCACCATTCTGGCCTGTGTGTCCGGCGGGCTGCTGGCCTACATCAAGGACAACACCCAGGAGAAGATCGAATACCAGCAGCTGGTATTCGTCAAAGGGCCGGCCATCCGTTCCATCATGGAGGGCTCCTCCAACGACCCCATCAACGACCGCTTCAAGATTCAGGACGGCGATATCGAACGAAGCTTTTTCGTGGGCGTGTTCGACGGCCAGCCCCAGGCAGTCGCCTTTGAAGCCACCGGCAAAGGATTCGGCGGCGACATCGGCGTCATGGTGGGCGTCAACGTGGAACAGGCACAACTGGTGGGTATCGGGGTAACCACCCATAGTGAAACCCCGGGCATCGGGGCACTGGCCAAGACCGATCCATCCTTTGCCGCCCAGTTCCGGGGCATGCCGATCAAAGACCAGTTCAAGGTCAAAACCGAAGGCGGACAGGTCGACGCCCTGTCGGGCGCGACGATCACCAGCCGGGGGGTTGCCGGGGCCGTGACCCAGGCGGCCCGGATCTTTCAGGAACTAAAACCCCAGATTCAAGAAAAACTGAATACGTTTTCCAAGTAGACGACGGGGGATTAACGATGGCGAAAACACTGGTTCAGGAATTTACCAAGGGACTCTGGGACGAAATCCCGCCGTTTCGCCTGGTATTGGGGCTGTGCCCGGTTCTGGCGGTCACCAAAACCGTGGAAAACGGCATCGGGATGGGTATCGCCACCACGTTCGTTTTGCTCTGTTCGAACATCCTGGTGTCGCTGCTGCGCAAGGCGATCCCCTCCAAAGTCCGCATCGCCTGCTTCATCATTATCATCGCCACCTTCGTCACCGTGGTCGAGCTGGTGATGCAGGCCTTTGCCTATCCGCTCTTTTTGAAGCTGGGAATCTTCATCCCCCTGATCGTGGTCAACTGCATCGTGCTGGGGCGGGCCGAAGCCTTCGCTTCCAAAAACAACCTGGTGCGTTCGGCCCTGGACGGCCTCGGCATCGGGATCGGGTTCACCCTGGCCCTGGCCGCGCTGGGTGCCGTGCGCGAATTGATCGGTACCGGTTATCTGACGATCTGGGAAAAGCCGATTCAGATCTTTGGAGACGCCTATCAACCGTTCTCCTTCATGGTCGAAGCCCCGGGCGCCTTTGTGGCACTGGGTTTGATGCTGGCGGTCATGAATCTTTTGGGCAAGAAGTAGAGGAGAGGATCCATGGGTGACTATATTGTTCTGGCGATCAGCTGCATCCTGATCAACAACATCCTGCTGGCCCAATATCTGGGAAACTGCCCGTTTCTGGGCACCTCCAAGAAAATGGAAACCGCTTTGGGCATGGCCTTCGCGGTGGTGTTCGTACTCGTGATGGCCGGTGTGATCACCTGGGTGGTCAACACTTTCATCCTGGCCAAGTACGGCCTGGAGTTCATGCGCACCGTGGCCTTCATTCTGGTCATCGCCTCCCTGGTGCAGTTCGTCGAAATGTTCCTCAAAAAAAGCATCCCCGCGCTGTACGCCGGGCTGGGTATTTTCCTGCCCCTGATCACCACCAACTGCGCGGTGATGGGCGTATGCCTGATCAACGTCAACGAGGAATACACCTTCCTGCAGGCACTGGTGGCCTCGCTGGCCTACGCAGTCGGATTCGGTCTGGCCCTGATTCTGTTCGCCGGCGTGCGCGAAAAAATTCTGCTGGCCCGGGTCCCCCGGCCGCTGCAGGACACTTCCATCGCGCTGGTCACCGCCGGGATTTTGTCCCTGACGTTCTTTGCCTTCAAAGGATGGGTGTGATCCGAGACTCCCCGAACGGCGTGTACGAAACGCCTTTCAGGGACCTGCTAGGAATTTTGATTTATTTAAGAATCCATCCAACTTGACTTGGGTCAATAGACGCGACCGGTAAATTTCACTATAAGAAAACTGCTGAAATCTCACTCAAATTTTGGAGGTTGCCGTGTTTGAGGCTGTTTATTTCATGCTGGGTCTGGGCGCCGCCTGCGGCTCCATGTTGAGCCTGGCATCCAAAATTTTCTATGTGTACGAAGATCCGCGAATCGCCGAGGTCGAATCGCTGCTCGCCGGTGCCAACTGCGGCGGCTGCGGTTATGCCGGCTGTTCGGCCGCCGCCGTGGCCGTGGTGGACAAAAAGGCCCCGCCGAGTGTCTGTGTCGTCGCCGGACCGGAAACCGCCGCCGAAGTGGCTGCGGTCATGGGAATGGATCCGGGCAGTGCCGAACCGCTGCGTTCGCACAACCTGTGCGAAGGTGGCCGGCGGGCTGAAGACCGCTACCTGTATCTGGGCGTCAACAGCTGCCGCGCCCTGGCTTCTTTTTACGGCGGCAAGCGGGTTTGCACCATCGGCTGCCTAGGACAGGGGGACTGCATCAAGTCCTGTATGTTCGATGCCATCCACATGGGTCCCCAGGGATTCCCGGTGGTGGACGAGGCCAAATGCGTGGGCTGCGGCGCCTGCGAGCGGGTGTGCCCCAAAAACATTCTGCGGGTGCGCACCATGTCCCAGCGGCTGCTGCACTTCAATGCCGAAGACGATCCGCTGGCGCCCTGCCAGCAGACCTGTCCCGCGGAAATCGACATTCCCCGCTACATCGACTACATCCGACGGGGAGACTACGAAGAAGCCGTCAACACGATTCGGGAGCGCAATCCGCTGCTGCTGACCTGCGGCCGGGTTTGCCCGCACCCCTGCGAAGACTACTGCCGCCGGGGGATTGAAGACGAACCGGTTTCCATCAATCAACTTAAACGCTTTGCCGCCGACTATGAAATGAATTCCGGCAAGCGCCTGCCGATTGCCTGTGCACCGGAAACGGACAAAAAAGTGGCGATTGTCGGCGGCGGGCCGGCCGGATTGACCTGTGCCTATTTTCTGCGCCGACTCGGCCACCAGGTAACCATTCTGGACATGATGCCGAAGCTGGGCGGCATGGTCCGCTACGGCATTCCCGAGTACCGCCTGCCCAAGGAAGTCCTCCAGTGGGAAATCGACGGGATCCTGAACCTGGGCATCGAGTACCGGCCCAATGTAAAGCTTGGCAAGGATTTCGACGTCGCAACCCTGCAGGAAGAAGGTTTCGATGCCATTTTTCTGGGCATCGGGGCCTGGAAAGACTATCAGTTGCGGGTGGAAGGCGAGGACCTGAAAGGGTGTTTCACCGGCATCGACTTTCTGACCAAATTCGCCGTCAATCAGCAGTCCGAGACGCCGCCCTACGACATTCCCATCGGGAAAAAATGCATCGTCATCGGCGGCGGCAACACCGCCATCGACTGCGTGCGCACCCTGGTGCGGCTCGGCGCGGAAGAGGTTTCCATCGTCTATCGGCGGACCCGCAAGGAGATGCCGGCCAACGATGTGGAAATCGTGGCCGCCGAACACGAAGGCGTGAAGTTTCATTTTCTGGCGGCCCCGATTCGCGTGGTCGGAGACGAAAACGGGCATGCCACGCACCTGGAGTACCAGAAGATGGAGCTGGGTGAGCCGGATGCCAGCTGCCGCCGTCGCCCGGTTCCGATCGAAGGCTCCGAGACACTGATGGAAGCCGACATGATCATCACCGCCATCGGACAGGGACCGGACGTATCCTTCATCGAAAAAGACGAACGTGTCAAAGACATCCAGGTGACCCGCTGGAGCACCATCGATGCCGATCCGGAAATTCTGCAGTCCAACATTCCGTATCTGTTCGCGGCCGGTGACGCCTACACCGGGGCGTCGCTGGTGGTGGAGGCCATCGGAGGCGGCCGCCGGGCGGCCCGGGCGATCCATCTCTACCTGACCGGAGAGGAACTGCAACCGGTGGCCCGGTCCCTGCGCAAAAAACACATCCCGGAATCGCTGTTTGACCACGTCGAAGGAATCCTGAAAAAGCCCCGGGCGGAGATGCCGGAGCTGCCGGTGGCCGAGCGCATCCGTTCGTTCGACGAAGCCGACCTTGTACTGGCCGAAGACGACGCGCTGGCCGAAGCCAACCGCTGCCTGTACTGCTGCCGGCTGTGCTACAATCCGGACGCCGAGGCCCGAATCCAGGCGAAAGAAGAAGAAAGCGCCGCCTGATCACCTTTCGATGAATCACTGGAAAAAGCCGGTCTAATTTCGACCGGCTTTTTTGATTCGCGAAACCGAGCGTTTCAAATTTTGAGAATAAATCCCCGATGACTCCCCTTTTCCGGAGGGGCGGGCGCACTTGCGCAGCTTCTGGCCGTTACCGGGGCTGCAGGCATTTTACCGGTTCTTCTTTTCAACGGAAATCCCGCTGACGATCCGGTCTTCGGCGCATGAAGACCTTGGTCAGCTCGATGATCGCCATGACAAAAAGGCCGAATGCGGTAATCAACGCCAATTCGCCCGCCGAGGGCATGTTGATGCCGAAAGCCTGCCGCACGGCCGGAATCTGAATCAGAACCACGACCAGGAGGATCTCCCAGGCCAACGCGATCAACAGCCATTTGTGGGGCGGGGCCTGGAAAATGCTTTCGCGCAGGGAACGGCAGTTGAGCGCGATGACGAACTCGACGATCACGAACAGAAAAAACACCGCCGTGCGTCCGGCGGCGACGTCCGGCAGGTGGTAATAGTAGAGCAGAAAGAAAAACGGACATTCGATGACCACCGCCCGCAGCACGAAGGATTTCACATCCCAGCCGAACACGCTTTCATCGGGGGCCCGCGGCGGGCGCATCATGATATCGTGATCCGGCGGGGCCACCCCCAGGGCCAGCGCGGGCAGGCCGTCGGTGGCCAGATTGATGTAAAGAATCGCCGCCGGCAGCAGGGGCAGAAATTCGGGCCCGGAGAACAAGACGATCCCGCCGATGACCACGACTTCGGTGATATTGCACTGCAGCAGGTAGGCCAGGTACTTTTTGATATTGTCGTAAATCCAGCGGCCCCGTTCGATGGCGCTGACGATGGTGGCGAAGTTGTCGTCGGTCAACACCATGTCGGCGGCTTCCTTGGCCACGTCGGTGCCGGTGACGCCCATGGCTACGCCGATGTCGGCTTGCTTCAATGCCGGCGAATCGTTGACGCCGTCGCCGGTCATGGCCACCACCTCGCCGCGTGCCTTCCAGGCCTTGATAATTTTCAGCTTGTCCAGCGGTGACACCCGGGCATACACGGAAACCCGGTGCACCTGGTCCCGCAGCTCGTCATCGGACAGGGAAGCCAGCTCCTCTCCGGTCAGCACCCGATCGCCGTCGCGATAAATGTCCAGCTCCCGGGCGATGGCCACCGCCGTCAATTTGTGGTCTCCGGTGATCATCACCGGAGCGATGTGGACCCGGCGGCAGGTGCGAACCGCTTCCCGGACCTCTTCCCGCGGTGGGTCCATCATTCCCACCAGTCCCAGAAAAGTCATTTCGGTTTCGACCTGATCGTCCACCAATCGCGTTCCGGATTGGATGTCCCGGACGGCGACGGCCAAAACCCGCAGCGCATTGGATGCCATGGCCTCGTTTTCCTCGCGGATGCGGCGGCGCTCGGTCTCTTTCAGCGAAACGATCCCTGTTGCTGTGGCGATGTGGGTGCATCGTTTCAGCACTTCTTCCGGAGCGCCTTTCATGCAGGCCAGCGGTATTCGATTCACTTCTGCGTGGACGGTCGTCATGCGTTTGCGCTCCGAGCTGAATGCAAACTCTTCGATACGGGTTTTCGCGATCCGGAGTCGGTCGATATCCAGTCCGGCTTTCAGGGCCGCCACCACCAGGGCTCCCTCGGTGGGGTCCCCTTTCACGATCCATTGATCCTCGGTGTTGCGCAGCTCGGCGTCGCTGCAAAGCAGCCCGGCCTCCAGGAGCCGCCTCCAGGTCTCACCGGTCGGCGGACCGTTGCCTTCCAGCCGTGAAAAGGAACCCTGCGGTCGATAGCCGGAGCCGGCGACTTCGATCCGTTCGCCGGCGGTGTAGATCCGGCGCACCGTCATTTCTCCCCGCGTCAGCGTGCCGGTCTTATCGGAGCAGATCACGGTTGTGCAGCCCAGGGTTTCCACCGCCGGCATCTTGCGCACCAGGGCGTTTTGCCGCGCCATCGCCTGCATCCCCAGCGCCAGGGCACCGGTCACGATGGCGGCCAGGGCTTCCGGCACGGCGGCCACCGCCAGGGCCACGGCAAACATGATCACCGTGACGACGAAGGTAAAATCGACACTGTCCCCCATGGCCTGACGCACCAGACTGATGACGGCCACCAAGCCGCAGATCGTCAGGCAAATCCCGCCCAGCCAGCGTCCGATCTCATCGGTGCGCTTTTCCAGCGGCGTCTTGCCGATTTCGATCGTGGCGACTTCCCGGGCGATTTGACCGAACTGGGTTTGCATGCCGGTGGCGGTAATCACCGCTTTTCCGCGTCCGTAGGCAATCGTCGTACCGGTGTAAACCATGTTCTTGCGTTCCGGCACGGGCGTGTTTTCTTCCATAGTGGAAGGCGTTTTCGTTACCGGCAGCGATTCACCGGTGAGCGGTGCTTCGTTGCAGCGCAGGGTGTGGCTTTCGACGACCCGCGCGTCGGCCGGCACCCGCACGCCCGCCGTCAGTATCAGAATATCTCCGGGGACCAGCTGATGAGATGGAATTTCGATTTCGCGACCGTTTCTCACCACCATCGAGGTCGGCGTCAGCATCTGCTTCAGGGCGTCCAGCGCCTTTTCGGCGCGAAACTCCTGGACAAATCCCAGAACCGCGCAGAAAAGCACGATCACGAAGATGATGGCGGCATCCACGATTTCACCGACTGCCGCCGACAGGATCACCGCCGCGATCAAAATAATGATGAGCAGATTTTTGAACTGATCGAAGAAAATTCGCCAGGCCGGGGTTTTTTCCTCATGCAGCAGTTCATTGGGACCCTCGATCTCCAGCCGCCGCCGGGCTTCTTCTTCACTCAGGCCCGTGTGGACATCGCTTTTCAGACCTCGCAGGGCAGCTTCGGGACCGATGGCATGCCAGCTTTGCGGAGCGTTCAATTGCGTTCTCCTTGAAGAACCATAACAGGGGAAATTGCAGGCACATTTGCGAAAAGCGGAATTGTGAAACCCGAATGATACGGAAGCGTTTCCGTCTTGGATGTGTCGAATTTCTGAAATCGAATCATTGCTTCGGAGACAGGCGGTTGCCGCTGCGGCCGGAAGCACGAAGCCGGAGCTGTCGGCCGGTGACAACCCGATGACCGACGCGCAGGTAACGGCCGGAGCGAAATTGCGTCCTTACGGAAACCTTCGGTTTCGGTGAAACCATCAGTTGTTGGATACTGCAGAATAACGCAGAGAGTCAATCAAATCGAGCATGTCTTGCGGCAGCGGCGCTTCGAACTGCATGGGCGCATTCGTATTCGGATGAACGAATTCCAACCGCCAGGCATGCAGCATCTGGCGGTTCGTCTGCTTTACGAGGGCGGATACGGCGGTCGGCAACTTGCCGGCCGTTCGCGAACTGCCATAGATCGGATCGCCCACGATCCCGTGATTGAAAGCTTCACAGTGAACCCGCGCCTGGTGGGTCCGGCCGGTCTTGAGCAGCAATTCCAGCAGGGTGAGACCGTCGAACCGCTCCCTTACCCGCCATTGGGTCTTGGCGGCCCGCCCCTGATGACTGGAAATCGACATGCGTTTGCGATCGGTTGGATGACGGCCGATGGGCAATTCGATCGTGCCGGAATCGTTCTGGAATCGGCCGTAAACCAGGGCCAGATAAACCTTGCGGATGCTGCGCGATGCGAACTGAACGCCCAGGTGGGAGTGCACCGCTGCATTTTTGGCCACCACCATGGCCCCGGAGGTGTCCTTGTCGAGCCGGTGTACGATACCGGGACGATACTTCTCTCCACTGGAACCGATTTCGGGGCAGTGGTAAAGCAGCCCGCTGACCAGGGTTCCGGTTTTGTGTCCGGGCGCCGGGTGAACGACAATTCCGGGCGGCTTGTTAATGATCACCACGGCATCGTCCTCGTACAGGATATCCAGTGGCAGGTCTTCGGGTTGCAGGTCGATACTTTCCGCCGGAGGGATTTCCCCGTCGACGCGGTCGCCGCTGCGAACCCGGTAGCTGGGCTTTTTGTACTCGCCGTTTACGGTGACCTGTCGGCCGAGCACCAGCTGGCAGGCTCTGGAACGCGTCAGATCATCGAATTGGGTGGAAAGGTAAACGTCCAGACGCTCGCCGTCGGAAAATTCCTTGGCAACGATGGTAAACGCATCTGAGGCTGGCATGGATGGATCGATCGCGGTATCAGTGGTCGGGATTTTCGGATTCCTCGGTGGCGAAAAAGGATTCCAGCTCGGCCATAACGGTTTTTTCGTCGGTGTTTTTGGCGGTGGAAAGTTCCCGAACGAGCAGTACCTGGGCCGTGTCGTAGAGCTTTCGCTCTCCAAAGGACAGATCTTTGTTCATTTTCAACAGGGATAAATCTCGAAACACCTCGGCAACGTCGAAGAGAGAACCGGTTTTAATTTTGTCCATGTATTCGCGATAACGGCGGTTCCAGGTCTGGTTGTCACTGGGCGAGTCCTTCTTCGACTTCATGACTTCGTAGACCTTGGGAATCTCTTTGATGTCGATGACCTCGCGCAACCCGACCGAATCGACATTGTCGGTGGGAATCATGATCAACATGTTGTTTTCGATGACTTTCATCATGTAAAAATTGTGTTTCACACCGTTGATCACGCGGCTTTCGATCCCTTCGATCTTCCCGACGCCGTGGGCCGGATAGACCGCGAGATCGCCCACCCGGAATTCTTTGCCTTTCGATTTGGTCTTGATCTGATTGCCGGATTTTTTGTTGGTCATTGATGTACCGATCGGTGGTAGCTTTTGAAACAAAATTTGAAGAAAACTTTAACTATATAAATATACCACAGAAATTTAAGATAATCAATCAAATAAAAAGGATTGGCGCCGATTGACGCCAATCCTTTTCGACGAATGCGACTTACTGTCGGCTTTTAGCCCATCTTGAGCAGGATCGGCACCAGCAGCAACGCGACGACGTTGAGAATCTTGATCATCGGGTTGACGGCCGGACCGGCGGTATCCTTGTACGGGTCGCCGACCGTATCGCCGGTCACCGCGGCTTTATGCGCATCACTGCCCTTGCCGCCGAGGTTACCGTCTTCGATGTACTTTTTGGCGTTATCCCAGGCGGCGCCGCCGGTGGTCATGGAGATGGCCACAAACAGACCGGTAACGATACTGCCGATGAGCAGACCACCCAGTGCGATTTTGCCCAGGAAGAGCCCCACCAGAATCGGGACCACGACCGGCAACAGGGCCGGCACGATCATCTCTTTCAGGGCGAACTTGGTGACGATGTCCACGCAGCGGGCATAGTCGGGTTTGCCGGTTCCTTCCATGATCCCGGGAATCTCACGGAACTGCCGCCGGACTTCGTCCACGACCGCAGCACCGGCCCGTCCGACCGCGCGCATGGCGATGGAAGCGAACAGGAACGGCAGCATGCCGCCGATAAACAGGCCGATGATCACGTCCACGTCGGCCAGGTCGAAGCGCAATTCGGCCGCCCCCTCGACCCCGTGCAGGGCAAATTCCTGGGTGTAGGCGGCAAAAAGCACCAGAGCGGCCAATCCGGCCGACCCGATCGCATATCCCTTGGTGACGGCCTTGGTGGTGTTGCCGACCGCATCCAACGGGTCGGTGACCGCACGGACGCTTTCGTCCATTTCTGCCATTTCGGCAATGCCGCCGGCGTTGTCGGTGATCGGTCCGTAGGCGTCAATGGCAATGACCATACCGGTCATCGACAGCATCGACATGGCCGCCATGGCAATGCCGTACAGTCCGGCAAAATAATGGGCGACCCCGATGCTCAGGCAGATGGCCAGCACCGGCAGGGCCGTGGCTTCCAGGCTGATGGCCAGACCGGCGATGATGTTGGTGGCATGACCGGTGGTGGACGCATCCGCCACGACCTTTACCGGTTTGCGGATGCCGGTGTAGTACTCGGTGATGATGACGATGACCACCGTCAGCACCAGGCCCACCAGCGAGGCGAAGTAGATGTTCATACCGTCGAGTTCGGGAACGTCGGCGAACATCGAGCGGCAGGCGAATACAAAGGCAATGGCGGCCAGGATCGCCGAGCCGAACATTCCCTTGTAGAGGGCGCCCATGATGTATTCGTTGGCGCCGAGCCGCACGAAGCCCACGGCGATCATCGATGCCACGATCGAAATGGCCCCCAGCACCAGCGGAAACTCGGTGGCGATGAGGTAATCGGGAAAGAGCAGGTTGCCCAGCAGCATGGCCGCCACGGCGGTTACCGCGTAGGTCTCGAACAGGTCGGCCGCCATCCCGGCACAGTCGCCCACGTTGTCGCCCACGTTGTCGGCAATCACCGCCGGGTTGCGCGGATCGTCTTCCGGAATGCCGGCTTCGACTTTGCCCACCAGGTCGGCGCCCACGTCGGCACCCTTGGTGAAGATGCCGCCGCCGAGCCGGGCGAAAATCGAAATCAGGCTGCCGCCGAAACCCAGGGCCACCAGGGCGATGACCGCCTCGCGGGTCGATATCCCGGCCGCCGTCAGAATCGTGTAGAATCCGGCCACCGAAGTCAGGGCCAGGCCGGCCACGATCATTCCGGTTACCGCACCGCCCTTGAAGGCCATGCCCAGGGCTTTTTTCAGGCCGGACTTGGCGGCTTCAGCCGTGCGCACGTTTGCCAGCACGGAAACGCGCATGCCGATGTAGCCGGCACAGAACGAGGCCGCCGCACCGACGAGGAAGCCAATGGCGGTGGTAACGCCCAGGGTCAATGCGACAATGATGAACAGGACAATCGCCGCGGTGCCCATGCTCTTGAGCTGCCGGTTTAGATAGGCGATCGCACCCTGCTTGATGGCACCGGCAATTTCGTTCATTCTTTCATTGCCCGCCGGCGCATTTCTCACCACACTGGCAAGAACGATCGCGAAAATCACTCCCGCAATGCCGACAAGGGTACAAACCAACGGTACGTAATTCATTCTTTCCTCCATCTGAAGTGAATTTAGGTTAACTCGAAACCACGGGTCGTTTGCCGTTGAAACGGTTCATACCGCTCGTGAGCCCTTCGGTGACAATGGCGACGACGGCATCTTTGGCCATATCGACGACCGGCTGCAATTGGCGCTTTTCTTCCGAGGTGTACTTGCCCAGAACGTGATCGGTGACGCTGGCCTGCTCCGATCGCCCGATGCCCACGCGCAAACGCGGAAAATCGCCGCCTCCGAAAGACTCCATCAACGATTTCACACCGTTGTGACCTCCATGCCCTCCTTTCTCTTTGATTTTTAACTTTCCAAATATCAGGTCGATATCATCGTGGATTACCAGCAGGTTTCCTTTGGTGATTCGAAAATAGTCCGCCAGTTGGCGAATCGGCGGCCCACTCCGGTTCATAAAGGCCTGCGGTTTGCCCAGAATGCTTTCCACCCCGTCGATAAACCCGCGGCCAAAGTGTACCTGAAATTTTTCCCGCCCCAAGTCGATACCGTGGTCCTGCGCCAGTCCGTCTATGACAAAGAAGCCCATGTTGTGCCGGGTCTCTTGATAGCGTATCCCGGGATTTCCCAGGCCGACAATGAGCCAGAGTCGATCTTGTGACATGGTACCACTACCGCCGGCGATCGATGCGCGCCGGCAGCCCAAAACGCCGACCGGCAAATCACCACCGCGGTAGAGTCGGTTCTTCCGGGAGGGTGCTTTGCCGATCGATCCACCGGGTTACGCTTCTTCGCCACCGGCTTCCGGGGCTTCACCTTCTTCGGTCTCCGCTCCCTCTTCGCCTTCGACGCCTTCGAGTTCTTCTTCTTCGGGTTCTTCTTCTACTTGCGGGCTCAAAACCGTAACCACGGTGAGGCTTTCATCATCTAAAAATTCGACATCGCCTTCCAGTTCGATTTCACCGATATGTACGGCATCGCCGATTTGCAAATGGCTGATGTCGATCTTGATGTGCTCCGGTATCATCCCCGGCAGACAGTTTACGTCGAGGTCGCGGCGCACCACCTGAAGAATGCCCCCTTCTTCGACACCGGCGGCCTTGCCGGTGGTGACCACCGGTATGCTGACGGTGATCTTGCGCTTCATATCGATCACGTAGAAATCCACATGCAGTGGATACCGGGTGAGCGGGTGGACTTGCAGTTCCTTGATCATGACGGAACTCTGGGGGAAACCGCCGTCGGTGACATCCAGTTTGATCAATACCTGGTTGATGTTGTATTTGTTGATGATCTGTTCAAAATCATGGGTATCCACGGCGAGCGATACCGGGGCGGTCTCCCGCCCGTATAGAACACCCGGGGTTTTCCCACTGCGGCGCAACTGCCGGGCCGGTCCGTTGCCGGTCGTATTCCGGAGCGTGGCTTGCAAAGATACGGGTTCCAATAGAAAATTCCTCCCTTAACTGCATCGATTGCAGAATCGTGTTTATACGAACAAAGAAGTCACCGAATCCCCGGTATGACTTCGGATAATGGCCTCTCCCACCATGTCGGAGATGGTGAGGACCCGGATTTTTTCACAGCCTTCCGCATTGGGCCGCAGGGGCACCGTGTCGGTGACCACCAGGCTTTTCAAGCTGGAAGCCTCGATCCGGTCCACGGCCGGTCCGGATAGCACCGCATGGGCGCAGCTGGCGTGCACTTCGCGCGCGCCGGCCTGCAGAATGGCATCGGCGGCTTCGGTGAGGGTCCCGGCGGTATCCACCATGTCATCGAGAATGACCGCCACCTTGTTGCGGACGTCACCGACCACGGCCATGGCCTGAGCCTTGTTGGGCGCACTGCGCCGCTTGTCGATAATGGCCAGATCGGCATTGAGCCGCTTGGCAAAGGCGCGGGCCCGTTCGACCCCGCCGGCATCGGGGGATACGATCACCAGCTTGTCGTTGAAATTCTCTCGAATGTATTCGATCAGTATCGGTGCGGCAAACAGGTTGTCGACGGGGATGTTGAAAAACCCCTGAATCTGGCCGGCATGCAGGTCCATCGTAATCAATCGCTTGGTTCCGGACACGGTCAACAAATCGGCGACCAGTTTGGCACTGATGGGAACCCGCGGGGCGACTTTCTTATCCTGCCGGGAATATCCGTAATAGGGAATCACCGCCGTGATGCGCTTGGCCGACGAACGATTGCAGGCATCGATCATCAGCAGCAATTCCATCAAGTTGTCATTGACGGGCGCACAGGTGGACTGCAGGATGAAGACATCTTTCAGGCGGACGTTTTCATCGATTTCGATCTGAATCTCTCCGTCACTGAAAGTTTTGACCTTGGCACCGCCCAGCGGAACGTCGAGATATTGGCAAATTTTCTGTGCCAGAAGCGGATTCGAGTTTCCCGAAAAAATGATGAAATCGTCCATTTGCTTAACTGCCGCCGCCTGATGGTTGCCTGCAAACCGAAGAAAGCCCCTGCAGGTTCAACAGTGAAGCACCGAGGTGCCGGTGTTTTTTTTCCGATCGTCGCCCGAAAATGATGCGCCACCCGCTTGGCGGGTGGGCGTTGGTGTATATGCCCGCATATCCGCAACCCGGCCGAACACGCGCAACGATTCATTCGAATCTGCAGCCCTGCGGTGATGGAAAATGGCTGGGGCGGGAGGATTCGAACCTCCGAATGCAGGAACCAAAATCCTGTGTCTTACCGCTTGACGACGCCCCAAAAAACAAAGTTGCCGCCGGACCTTCCGAATGCAAATGATTTCAGAAACCGTCGAATTTGCGGCACCCCGGGTGGTCAATCCCGTCGACGGCCAGCTCCGCGAGAATCATCCGCCAGGACTGTGTCCGACCGATGGCAGCACGGGCCCGTAAGGCCGTGCCACGACTGTCGAACAGGCCGAACACCGAAGAACCACTTCCGGACATCAGCGCCGCCAGGGCACCGTTCTGTACAAGTGCCCGTTTCGCTAAGGAAATTTCCGGGTGAGCGTTCAGTGTTACGGTTTCCAGATCGTTGCATAAACGGTTCGCCAAATCAGACGGGCGGAACTCCAAAGGCAAGTCTTTATGTTTTTTTTGGCAATTTGTCAATCCTAAATCCAGATTTTTGTAGACCTTCGCAGTCGATACAAAAATGCCCGGATCGATCAACAGAACTGCCAGCGGCGGGAGTTTCGGACTGGTTTGCAGACGGTCGCCGATGCCGGTTGCCCACGCCGGTCGATCCTGTACAAAAAAGGGAACATCGGCGCCGATATCGCGGCCCATCTGCATCAACTCTGCGGAGGAAAAGGGATGATGATAAAAGCGGTTCAGGCCGCAAAACACCGCGGCGGCGTCGCTGCTGCCGCCGCCGAGCCCGGCTCCGACGGGTATCCGTTTCTGAATGGCGATTTGGAAACCGTCGCGAAACGGCCCCTTGCCCCGGGCCATCGCCTCCCGTGCAAACCGGACCGCCGCCCGATGGGCCAGGTTGGTGTCATCCTCCGGGACCCGCGGATGGTTGCAGCGGACACGAATTCCTTTGGATATGGGGGTAATGCGGACCCGATCGAAGAGGGTCAGCGGGCACATCAGGGTGAAAAGCTCGTGGTATCCGTCCGACCGGCGCCCGGTCACATGCAGAAAAAGATTGATCTTTGCCGGCGCAAGTATCGTCAGCATATCCGTTGGCTCGTTGGACGGTGGGCCCGTGAACCCGTCGGTTTTTTGCCTGCGCTGCGTCCATCGCACGGAATGCGGTCATGGCAGCCGGACCGGGAAAACCAAAAGCAACCCCACCCTCGTGCACGGTTCGGTCGGGTGGTTCTGCGGATAACCGATTTTAAGGGAAAACAGCCGATTCAAGATGGATATTAATTTCGGGCCTGCTCCCGTTTGGCAACGCTCACGCTGAAGTGCTTCTTTTCGCCGTTGCGCAGGACCTGAACATCGATGGTTTCTCCAATGGTCTGCTCGGCGATCAATCGAACCAGCGTGCGGGAAGAGTCCACACTGCGTCCTTCGATCTCCGTGATGATGTCTCCAGCGAGAATGCCGGCGCGTTGCGCCGGATCACCGGAAACGACCTCCACGACCAACACGCCCTCATCGGCGTCGACGCCGTAGTATTCGGCCGTCTCTTGTCGCAGATTCTGAATAACCACTCCGATCCAACCCCGCGTAACCTTCCCGCCGCTGCGCAACTGCTCCAGAATGCCTTTGGCAAGATTGGCCGGTATGGCAAAACCGATGCCCGTCCCGCCCGCGACGATGGCCGTGTTGATCCCGATCACGCGGCCGCCCAGATCGATGAGGGGTCCGCCGCTGTTGCCGGGATTGATGGATGCGTCGGTCTGAATGAAGTCGTCGTATGGGCCCGATCCGATCACCCGGCCTTTGGCGCTGATGATGCCTTTGGTCACCGTGTGCTGCAGACCAAAGGGGTTGCCGATGGCGACCACCCATTGTCCAACGCGCGTGGCATCGGAGTTGCCCAGAGCCAGCGCCGGCAAATCCGAATCGGCGTCGATCCGGATCAGGGCGAGGTCGGTCTGAGGATCGGCTCCGACAACGACGGCGTCGAACTGTCGTTCGTCGGCAAGGGTGACGCGAATCCGATCGGCATCTGCAATCACGTGCTGGTTGGTGACGATGTAGCCGCCTCGATCCACAATAAAACCCGAGCCGAGGCTGCGCTGCTGCAAACCTTCTTCTCCGGGGGCACCGAAAAAGCGTTCGAAAAAATCGCGCATCGGGTTGTCCGGTCCGTCACCGAAAAACCGGGAAAAGCGGCCGTCGCCGTCCGATGCCATCCCCTGGATATTCACCACCGCCGGACCGGTGTGCTTCACCAGTTCGCTGAAATTTCCCGGCACCATTGCCACCACCGGCACCCCGGGCACATCGAAACCGTTTTGCTTCGAACCGCGTTTGGCGGCAGTACCCGAGTTCTGCGAATCCTCCGGACTGCAGGCGAACACCAGCAGGCATATCAGGAAAATGCCGGCCGCAACGGGCCCCGCCGTGCGGCTGCGAGGGTTGCGGACCGGGGTCACAGGCTCCACATCCGACACCTTTCAGCGTTCTTTGACATACAGGATTCGAAGATCATACAGGATGTTTTTCAACATGTTTTCTTCATCCTTGGCGAGATTGCCGCGGGTCTTCTCCTCCAGCATACTTAAGATGTCGATGGTTTGTTTCGCCATCGGCAGATTCTTGATCTTCTTGCCGGCCGCGGGGTCTTCGATGGCGCCGAGGTGAACCAGCGCCGACGCATTTAGAGAAAGAATGAAGGTTGGAAAGTTCACCTCGGGCAGCGGCGCATCGGCCGAACCGGAGGACTCCAGGTCTTCGGCGGATGTCCGCTCGGTGGATCGCTGTTCCGCCGCGGCCGCCTCCTCCTCGGTCGGCTTTTTCTTTTCTACGGTTGCAGACTCGGCACCGGCGTCTTCCTCAGAGGAAAACCGCCGATCCCTCACTGTAAACCCTTTTCCTTCTTCCGCCATGGCCACCTCCTTTGTCGACCGGACGATCGCTGTCCTTGACCAAATAATTTCGGTTTAACAATATATGATAATTATGGATTTGCTGACCGGCAATCCAAGCCGACGGGTTTCAGCGGGAAAATCACACCCCGCCCGAACGGCAAATGCACCGTTTCCGGACGGAAACGAATTAAAATTCCAGCGGCGTAACCGTTTTGACCATCGGCAACGCCCGCAGTTCTTCCAGCACCGCGTCCGGAATCGAAGTGTCGGTGCGCAGAAAGATAATGTTGTTTTCGCCGTCCTGGTCCTGGCCGACTTGCATCCGGCTGATGTTGATGGCGTGTTTGCCGAGCGTGGTTCCGATACTGCCGATGGCCCCCGGCTTGTCCATGTTGTAGATCAGCGCCAGGTGTCCCTCGGGGATCAGCTCCAGGCCGAAATTGTTGATTTTTACGATACGCGGCTCTCGTTTGCCGTATATGGTTCCGGCAACGGTATTGGTCATGTCGGTGGTGACCACCTGGACGGTGATCAGGTGGATGAAGTGATCCGATGCCTCGCTGGCACTCTCGATGACCTTGATGCCCATTTCTCTGGCAATGATCGGCGAATTGACGAAATTCACCGAGTCTTGGACCATGGGCGCCAGCAGCCCCTTCAGCACGGCGGTGGAAACCGGACTGAGGTCCAAATTGTTGAAATTTCCCTCGTAGAGTATCTCCACTTTCTTGACCGGCCCGCGGGAGATCTGCGCCTGCAGCGCGCCGATGCGGTCGGCGATGGTCAAATAGGGGCCGAGCTTGGTCAGCAACTCCCCGGTAATCGAGGGCACGTTCACGGCGTTGACGATCGTGCCGGTTTTTAGAAAATCGATAATTTGTCCGGCCACTTGCACGGCCACGTTGGTCTGGGCCTCTTCGGTGGAAGCCCCCAGGTGCGGCGTGCAGATGACCCGCTCCTGGTCGAAAAGACGGCAGGTGCCGGGCGGCTCGGTTTCGAAAACGTCCAGCGCCGCACCGGCCACTTTTCCGGAATCGATGGCCTCGTTGAGCGCAGCTTCGTCGACAATGCCTCCCCGGGCACAGTTGACGACCATCACACCGGGCTTCATTCGGGCGAATGCGTCCCGGCCGATCAACCCGGTGGTGCTTTTCATCTTCGGCACGTGCACCGTAATGAAATCGGCGGTTTGAAACAGCTCGTCCAGCGTAACGCTTTTAAACCCGGCCTTTTCGATCTGCTCGGCCGCCACGTAAGGATCGTACACCATCACCCGCATCCGCAACCCGCGGGCCCGATCCGCTACCGTGGAACCGATTTTGCCGAAACCGATGACACCCAGCCACTTGTTGTAGACTTCCCGTCCCTGCAACTGCTTTTTTTCCCACCGGCCGGCTTTCAAAGTAAGCGTTCCCATGGGGATGTTGCGGCAAAGTGCCATCATCATGGCGATGGTGTGTTCGGCCGTTGTGATCACGTTGCCCGTGGGGGTGTTCATGACCACGATGCCCCGTTTGGTCGCCGCCGGGACATCGACGTTGTCCAGTCCAATGCCCGCCCGTCCAATGACCTTCAACTTGGGAGCCGATTCCAGCAGCGCTTCGGTCACGACGGTTCCGCTGCGAATGATCAGGGCATCGTATTGCCCGATGATCTCCTGCAGCCCGTCCGGTGTCAGACCGGTTTTTACATCGACCTGAAAGCCCTCCTGCTCTCGGAGCAGCTGGACACCCGCCTCACCCAGATTGTCGCTGATGAGTATTTGCATGTGCTTACCGGTAAGTTTGAAACACTTCGTTTCTTTATTCGTTCACCAATCCATTGCGGAACTGAATGTATCCGTCCCGGATCGCCTGATAGGGCTCGATGGCCGCCTCTTTAATGGCTTCGTACTCACCGATGCGCAGGGATATGTCATTGAAGCGCCGGTAACCGCCGATCGCCAGCGTCCAGGCCAGGTCGTCGAGGTAAAAAAGCGGGTTGGTGTAAAAGGCGTCGCCGACCCACCCGACCGAATCCCGCAGGGTCGAGGCGCCCAGTATCGGCCAGACAATAAAAAAGCCGTCTCCAACACCCCAGGCGCCCAGGGTCTGCCCGAAATCTTCATCGTGCAACGGGATTCCGTAGATATCTTCGGCGGGATCGGCAAACCCCAGAAAGCCGATGGTGGTGTTGGTGACAAAGCGCGCAATTTCGTCGGCAGCCTCATTTCCTTTGCCCTGCAACACGCAATTGGCAAATCGAACCGGTGTGAACAGGTTGGTGAAAAAATTTTGAACGCCCCTGCGTGCGCCTTCCGGCACCAGGAAATTATAGCCCCGGGCCGTGGGTTTCAGCAGCCAGAAATACAGCCGATCGTTGAATACGAACATCGCCCGGTTGAAGGGTTCGAGCGGATCGGCCACCGGTACCCCGTAGGTCTCGAATTCTTCCGGGACGTCGAATTCGTCCAGGCTGGTATCGGGTGCATTCTCAGAGTCCGCTGCCGGCTCTACGGAAGGCCGGGCGCCCGAACTGGGAACCGGATTTACGGTGTCCGGTGCACCGGTCTCAGCGCCGATTGCAGTCCCGGCCGGCCAGACCAGGAGTGCCGGCAGAGTCAGCAGGCAAATGGCAAAGCCGAGACGGGCAAGCGCCCAATGATGATTGCAACTGGCTCCCCTCACGCTTCTTACCCATCGATCTTGAGCGATTGTTACAGTGTCTGTTGCAGCGAGTCAACAGAAGCAATTTTGGGC
>DAXETY010000058.1:0-8876 GCA_051155755.1 Desulfobacterales bacterium | reverse complement strand
CGGCAGAAACGCACCGCTTCCTGCAGCAGGTACAAACTGACGCTGTGGCCCTCGGCCAGCATGTCGCCGGCCGTTTGCAGGGCCCGGCCGGCTTCGTCGGTGCAGGGTCCGTTTTTGAGCAAGATGGCGATGTTCATGTGATCTATCCTTAAAAGATGAGTTGGAGCCGGTTGGCGGCCAACAGCTCCGAGACTTTGCGATGATCGACCGGTTCCAGTTCTTCGACCAGTTCCTCCGGATCCAGCCCGCGTGCCGCCAGAGACTGCTTTTCAACGTAGAACTCGGACGGTGCGTCCTTTTTTTCGTAAAGTCCGCGTGCGACGAGCTCCTCCAGGGTGCCCCCCAGCGAAAGCCAGGGGCTTTGGCCGGGATCCTGTTCCGCCTTGGCCAGATAAACACCGTCGTCGACCAGCACCACGATGGGCCGAAATCCCAGGGAAATGGCGCCGTTGGCATGCCGCAGCCCTTCGGCCGCCTGAAAATCGCCGTAAGGTCCCCGGCGGATTACCACCAGAATGTCTTTCGTCATTGCCTCCTCCTTTACGGGCCGACACTGAGCAGCACGTCGGTGTCGCCGAGAATTTCAAACAGGCTCTTGAGGGTGCCGGGTGCAGCGCCTTTGATAAACTGTTCCTTCCGCAACCCGCGGAAGCTGAAACACGTCCCTCACAGGTCCACCCGGGCGCCTTTGGCGATCAGGTCGGCAAATCCCTTATCGGCGCTGGGGACGCTCGATGCCCGCTGGCCTTTCAAAAATCCGTAGGTGCCATCGCCGGAGCCGACCACAGTGACCCGGTGGCCTTTTTCCAACGCCGCCCGGGCGATGCCCAGCACGGTGTCCACATCCTGGCCGCCGTATGGCGGCGATCCGAGTATCAAGGTAATTTGCGTCATAATCCCTCCCGTTGTCACCGGTTTTATCAAGTCCAACATGATCGCCTAGTATTTCGAAACTTACTTTTTCCTGGCCTTTCCCCACAACGGATCATCGCCGAAACGCTCAAACCACCAGTCTTCGGGCGAGTGGTGCCTTTTTTACGGTATTTTCTGAAAAAGAGTAGATTTGCCTCCGTGCTGAAAGATCTTCCTGGCGGCAATCAGATCGACAGCCAATTCGCTCAGGGTCTGCAGCACCACGAGGATTCGTTCATCCGCCAGTTCATAATAGATAAAGGGGTGAAAAGAACGTTTGGGACGTATCGTTTCATAAATTCCGTAGCGATCATACGTGAAAAATAGATACGGATTTTGTAACGGTTTTTTAAGCGCTTGACAATCCATGGTTATCGCTTAAGATAAGCCATTAATTCGTTCATTGACGAAATATAGGTTATTCTAATGTTCGATTTCATGAGTATCACCAAAGCCCTGGCGGATGAAAATCGAGTGCGAATCCTGCTGGCCCTCAGCCGTCACGATGAGTTGTGCGTGTGCCAGTTGATCGACATGCTGCACCTGTCTCCCTCTACCGTGTCAAAGCATCTGTTTATTCTGCGTACTGCCCGGCTGATCAAAGGCCGAAAAGAAGGCCGCTGGATGTATTATCGGCTGCATACAGAAAAGGCGGCACCGATGGTAGCCGGTGCCCTGGCATGGGTGATCGGCTCGGTGTCAGATGACGCCATAGCACGGCAGGACGCTGATCGGTTGAATACAATCTTGTCGGAGTCGGCTGAATCAAAATGCGCTTAGTAAATTGATGCAAAAGTCAACGAGGCCGGTCCGGTAGCCGCCGTGGAAAGCAAGATTCAAGGGATAAGGTGAGCGAAATGGGCGATAAATACAAGGAGTTGGTTCAAAACTGGGTGATTGGCCCGATACGTATGTTTCTGTTGGCGGTGGCCTTTCTTTCCGGATACCCCGAGTACCCCGGGTTCTGGAAGAATGTTCATCATCGTTTCATATAAAGAAGTACTTCATTTTGAGAAGCAAACTTCAATCCATGCTTGAGGCGGAAAATGAAAGAAAAAAGTGTCGATATTCTGCGTCAAATTGTCAGAGGCCGCTATGCCCGGGCGGCGGGAGAAGCCGGCTGTGGATGCCAGACAGAGAGTGCATCAGGGTGCTGCGGTTCTTCGACCGCGAATGTAGATTCGATGAATCAAATCATGGGCTATTCACCAGAGGAGCTGAGCAGCGTTGTCAAAGGGGCCAATCTCGGTCTGGGCTGCGGCAATCCGATCGCCATTGGTGAGCTCAAAGCCGGTGAAACCGTGTTGGACCTGGGCAGCGGGGGCGGGTTTGACTGCTTTCTGGCTGCCAAAAAGGTGGGGGATGAGGGTCGTGTCATTGGCGTGGACATGACTCCGGAGATGCTGTCCAAAGCGCGCGAAAACGCGGCGAAAATGGGCGCGACCAACGTGGAGTTCCGCCTGGGGGAAATCGAACATCTGCCGGTGGCCGACAGCAGTGTCGATGCGATCATATCCAACTGCGTTATCAATCTTTCGCCGGAAAAGGGGCAGGTTTTCAAGGAAGCATTTCGCGTTTTGAGACCGGGCGGTCGCCTGATGATTTCCGATGTGGTGGCCACGGCTGAAATGCCCGACCGACTGCGGCAACAGGCGGCCATGCGGACCGGGTGTATTGCCGGCGCTGAGCATGTCGATCGGATCAAAGCGCTGTTGATGGAAGCAGGATTTCTGGACGTAAAAATCGAATTGAAAACGTACAGCAATAAATTAATCAGTGGATGGTTTCCCGGCAGCCGTGCCGAAGACTATGTCGCCTCTGCCGATATTCATGCCGTAAAGACTTGTTGCGAAGTCAGGAAGCGACCGTAATGGCTGCTCATAGAATTTTTACTAGCGCCAACGTACGAATTCGTCAACAGACAATGCAGACGGCCAGGCTAAATCCGGGATTGCTCGTTTTTCGGGAATCGTATGCTTTCAACCAGCTCCTTGGGTGAGCTGGTTTTGGATAAGCACGCGGATGCGCCTGAATCCAACATCGCTTGAAAGGCGCTTGGATCCTCATGTATCGTAAGGCCGATGATCCTTATATCGGGTAAATGTGCATGGATCTGAGCCGTGGCCTTAGCGCCGTCCAGAACCGGCATGCTTAGGTCCATCAGTATGACATCGGGGTTCAGTTGCAGCGCCAGCTGAATCGCTTCCCGACCATCCGCAGCTCGTCCGACAACCGAAAGACCTTCCTGCCCCTGCAACATTTTTGAAAGGCCTTCCCGGAAAAGTTCATGGTCATCGACAATCAGGACTCGAATCGAAGTTGCGTTCAAATCCAGGTCGAAGGTATCGGCAATTGTAGCCGGTGGCATTTCAGTCAACTTAACTTGCGGCAATACCTTCTGCCTTCTTTTTGATGGCAGAATGACATCTCTGGGGACATTGAGCGTCACCGTAAAGCCCTGCCCAAGTTTACTTTCAACGTGTACATTACCGCCGATGAATTGAATCCGGTCTTCGATATCGAACAATCCAAAAACCTTGCCGGTATTTTGCTTGTTTTTCAGTATTTCCAGGTCGCATCCCCGGCCCGTATCTTTGACTGCGATTTGGATCCAATCCCTGTCAGCCGTTATTTCGACGAAAGCATTTTTATCACCGGAGTGTTTGACAATGTTAAACAGCAGTTCCCTTATCGATCGGATCAACATCGACAACAAAGCCGTAGACTGGATTTTAAGATCGGAACTCGTTTGGAGGTCAGCCTTCAATCCATACCTGTTTTGCATCTGCAGGCAGAGCCATTCGAGGGCACTTTTAAAATCTTTATTCTTAAGAATGATCGGGTTCATCTCATGGGCCAGGTCACGGCAACGTCCGAGGCAATCATTGACGATTCCAATTAAATGGCCGACATTCTCATCATTTTTGTCCTCTGAGAACAGTGTTGACATTTGCAATTTCAGGTAGGCCAGAGTTTGCTGCAAATCGTCATGCAGAATACTCGCAAGCCTTTGACGCTCGCGGTCCTCAGCGCTTGTCACTTCCATGGCAAGCTGTTGAATGTAATCCTTCTGTTTCCTCAGTTTCGCTTCCTGTTTTTTGCGGACTTTGACTTCCTGTCTTAATTGTTCGTTTAAAATCATTAAATCCCGGGTGCGCTCTTTGATCAGATCTTCTTGCTCATTTTGAATTTTTTTCAGGTCCTTCACCGCGCGCACGCGTTCTGTAATATCCAGCGTAAGTTCCACCATCGCTTCAATATGCCCGTTGGCATCAAACATCGGAGAGGCACTGATCTGCCAGCAGCGTCCATCAGGCGTTTGGGTTTCGCATGATTGCGGCCGGCCGGTTTCGCGCGCGAGACTGACCGGGCAATTCTCGCACGGAGACGTGCGCTGGGGCCATATTTCATAACAGTGACGCCCAAGCACCTGGTCCAAGGGCAAACCCACTGACTGACAAGCCGCCTTATTGGCCCAAAGCACCCTCATCTCCATGTCGTGATAAACCACGTGTTCGATCAGGGTGTTTAAAATTTTACTTTGTGTTTTATGACCCTCCTTCCACGGAGGTCTTTTCAGCCGGTTATCATCAAATTCGCTCTTTGCTGATTTCACGGCTTTTTGCAGAAGATGCCCCGATCTGTTTTCAATTTGCGCCTTGGAATGTTTTCGATCTTTCATCCGATTCTCCCGGAGAAATCGGTCTGTCAATTGAAAGGCTATGGTCGGCAAGATTATAGAAGGGTCAAGCGTTAATCGGAAAATTCACAAATGATTATCGGCACATTAATTACCTGCACGTTCAATCGGTAGTGCCCGTTTTGATAACATTGAAGTCCAATTAATTCAAGGCGGAAGTCTCATTTGCGGCAATACCACGCATTCTTCCTGCGAAACCTGCTTGAGTCCTTAATACCAGAGCCGAAAAACCGCCTTCAATTTGCGAAAAATCGGAATCTTCGGCAAATGGATTTCTCTAAAAGCTACTACGTTGTAATATTTGCGGATTCTTAAAAGAAAAGGCCATGATACCTTGAAACGGCTCCCTCCGATTGCACAAACTATAGCTAAATGGTAAGAGCAGGGACATAAGGAAGCGAACAGTCATGCAACAAAGACGGTTCACCTCATGCAACACTCGATCGCATGCGAGTCTTGTTATGACGATCCGTAATCTAAACTTCATGTTCAATCCCGCCACGGTTGCCCTGGTGGGCGCCAGCCGGAAACCGAATTCTATTGGTGCGGTTCTTGCGCGCAATTTGTGCACTGCCGGATTTAAAGGCGCGATCTATCTCGTTAATCCCAAATACAAGACCCTAGAAGGGCTTTGTGCATATCCCGATATAGACAATTTACCAGAAGCACCGGAGCTTGCTGTCATCGCCACCCCACCGGCCTCCGTTCCGCCAATGATTGAAAAACTCAGCCGCATAGGCACCCGGGCGGCAGTTGTGATTACAGCCGGGTTCGGCGAAGGCGGCAGCCCAAAAGGGCAGCGCTTGTGCGCTCAAATGCTCGAATCAGCTCGCCCACATCTGCTTCGGATCGTGGGGCCCAATTGCTTGGGCATCATGGTGCCCGGAGTGGGTCTCAATGCAAGTTTCGGACACGTCCAACCTCTTTGCGGTACCATCGCATTCGTCGCCCAGTCTGGGGCGGTGCAGACCTCGGTGCTTGATTGGGCAACGTCCCAGGGTATCGGGTTTTCGCATTTTGTTTCCCTGGGCGACATGTCTGATGTCGATTTCGGTGACATGCTCGATTATCTGGCCTCCGATTTCAGGACCAAAGCGATACTGCTCTATATCGAGGCCGTTACGCATGCCCGCAAATTCATGTCAGCGGCCCGGACGGCCGCCCGGATAAAACCTGTGATCGTGGTCAAGGCCGGCCGTCACACCGAAAGCGCTCGGGCGGCCGCTTCTCATACCGGCGCAATGGCTGGCGCTGATGACGTGTACAACGCCGCTTTTCAGCGAGCAGGTATGCTGCGGGTGATGGACATGCAGGCGCTCTTCGATGCCGTGGAAACCCTGGCCATGTCCCATCCGTTTGATGGAGACCGTCTGGCGATTGTTTCCAATGGCGGCGGTATGGGTGTGATGGCCACCGATGTGCTGATCGATAAAAACGGGTGCCTGGCGAAACTGTCCCGGGAAACCATCGACCGCCTGAACCGAGTCCTGCCCGGCACCTGGTCACATAACAATCCGGTGGACATTATCGGCGATGCTTCTCCAACCCGCTATGCCGATGCGTTAAAACCACTGCTGGCAGACAAAGGCGTCGATGCCCTGCTGGTGCTGCACTGCCCCACCGCGGTGGCGTCGGGCACGGAGGTCGCCCGGGCGGTGGTTGCCACCCTGAAAGAAAGCGAATCCAAGGCACGCACCCGGGGCATTTTTACAAGCTGGCTCGGGATTGACGCCGCCCGCGAGGCCCGAAAAATATTTGCCGAAAGCAAAATTCCGACCTACGAGACGCCGGCCGACGCAGTACGTGGTTTTATGCAGATGGTTCGCTACCGCCGCAGCCGGGAAACACTGATGGAAACGCCGCCCAACATCCCGGAGGTCTTTGAACCGGAAACGAACCAAGTAAAGGGAATTGTTCGCGAAGTGCTGACCCAGAAGCGCCAATGGCTGACGGAGACAGAAGCAAAAGCCGTATTGGCCGCATACCGAATCCCGGTGGTCCAAACGTATGAGGCCGCCACTGCCGAACAGGCGGCCGAAATAGCCGCTGGAATCGGTGAATCCATTGCACTGAAGATCCTTTCCCCGGATATTATTCACAAGTCCGATGTGGGGGGCGTTGCATTGAATTTGAGCTCCGCGGAATCGGTGGAAAATGTCGCCCGGCAGATGCGCGAACAGATCCGAAAAAGACGGCCCGAAGCGCGGCTCTCTGGATTTGCGGTGCAGCCGATGGTTCGCCGCCCCAACGCGGTCGAATTGATTGTGGGGGTCAACAACGATGTTCAGTTCGGTCCGGTGATCCTGTTCGGCCACGGCGGTAGCGCCGTGGAGGTCATTCAGGACAAATCCATCGCACTGCCGCCGTTGAACCTGAAACTGGCGCGTGAAGCGATGATGCGCACCCGGGTACACCGCCTGCTGGAAGGGTACCGCGGCAAACCGGCCGCCGATTTGCATGGCATTGCCCTTACGCTGGTCAAAGTGTCGCAACTGGTCTGCGATGTCGCCGAAATCTCAGAACTGGACATCAATCCGCTGCTGGCCGATGAACAGGGCGTGGTGGCGTTGGATGCCCGTATCAAAGTCTTCGAATCCGGTCTTGTGGCCGCCCAACGGCTGGCGATATGTCCATACCCCAAAGAGCTCGAGGAAATGCTCGCGCTTCCCGATGGCCAGAGGCTGCTGCTCCGCCCCATACGGCCGGAAGACGAACCGGCGCTTCAATCGCTTTTTTCCTTGCTTTCCCCGGATGAAATTCGCCTGCGGTTTTTGCATACGATGAAAATGTTACCCCACGAGCTGGCAGCGCTTTTGACCCAGATCGACTATGATCGGGAGATGGCCCTGGTCCTTTGTGAACCGGTCGTTCATGGCGAGCCGCAGCTTTACGGAGTGGTGCGTTTTTCAGCGGATCCGGACAACGAGCGAGCGGAATTCGCCATTCTCATTCGACACGATATGACCGGCATGGGCTTGGGCCCGATGCTCATGCGCCGGATGATCGATTATGCCGGCCGGCGCGGCATCGGAGAAATCTTCGGAGAAGTACTGACGGAGAATAGAGCCATGTTGAGGCTCTGCGAGGCTTTCGGATTTAAAAAGAAGCGGGATCCTTACGATCCCGGAATCATGCAGGTTTCGCTGGCGTTGTCGGGCTCACCGAATTGGTAACACCCGCAGAGTCGAGCTTCGATTTCAAATAGGCCACGCAACTGTTCAGCGTCGAAAGCTGCAGGTAGTCCGCCTCGGGAATTTCCACCGCCAGTTTTTTTTGAAGGGAAACTGCGAAATTCATAAAATCAACCGAATCGAAATCGAACTGACTGCGCCACCGCATGGCTGGATCAAGCTTCTTGATATCGACTTCCGGCGCAATGTTGGCGATAACCTCCAAAACCACGGTTTTGATCTGATCTTCGGTAAGCATGGGTCGAACTCGCACTGGGTTGGCTGGGCGCCGATCTATTTTTCATCGGTGTCGGCCACATCGGCGGCCTCGAACTGGTCCAGCGCCGACAATGCCTCACAACCATACACCATGGCGGGTCCGCCTCCCATGAAAATCGCAACCCCCACGGCCTCCATGATCTCATCCCGGGTGGCACCGGCCTTCAGGGCATCATGGATATGGTAGGCGATGCAGCCTTCGCAGCGGACGGACACGCCGATGGCCAGGGCCATCAGGCACTTGGTCTTCAGATCGAGGGCGCCCCCCGTCGTTGCCGTTACCCGCAACTGGGTGAAGCCGGTCATCGCGCTGCGTAATTCTCGGCTGAGTTTGGCCGACAGTTCTTGCAGTTTTTCGTGATAACTCACGTAATCGATATGCATGCGACGCACCTCCTTTAAAACGTGCGGGCGGGATCACAAAGCACCGATGGTGCGCTGCGGGACTCGATCAGTCCAGCCGCTCGGCCAAATAGCGCCGAATCTGCGCCAGCGTGTTGAGCTGCCCGTAATCGGATTCGGGGACATCTACCCCGAGTTCTTCATGCAGCTGGATAAAAAAATTGAGCGCATCGAAGGAATCGATATCCAGCGCTCTGCGGATGTTTTCATCCGGGTCGAGACCGCTGGGCTCCGATTCAGGTGCGATGCGCTTGAGCTGCCGGAAAATGACCTGATCGATTTGCGCTTCTTTCATAGTTTGATCGGCTCCTGGAGACGGTGGTTCAATGCATCGAGAAACTGAGCGCCCTGACGGCCGTCGGTGGCCCTGTGATCGGCGGCCAGAGTGACCGTCACCACCGGCCGGACACCGA
>DAXETY010000057.1:0-77996 GCA_051155755.1 Desulfobacterales bacterium | reverse complement strand
GGCCTGCACTCTCAACTGCCGCTCCAGTTCGCCGGACTCCAGGCGGCGGAACCAGGGTGAAAACAGGCTGATCTCCCGCGCAAACGGCAGCTGGGTGACCCGCAACAGGTTCATGTCTTCCACGAAAAGGCCGACGAGCCGGGCCCCCAGACGAGCGGCCAACTCCACGGCGGTCTGAAGCGCCGAAACGCTGGCCGGGGATGCGTCCAGAGCCACCAGGATTCTTTCGATCGACGTCTTACGCTCCGCCATGTTCGGTTTCTCCCTTCGGTACCGTCTCCATTGCAGCGAACTTTTTGCGGGTCTGCGCCATCGCTTCCAGGCGACGATACACCTTTCCGTTGACGCTGTCTTCGGGATAACGGCCCTCGCTGTCAGGCGCGCCGGCGGATATGCCGGTCAGGATTTCGAGGCCCTGGTCAATGGTGCGAACCGGATAGATGTGAAATTTTCCCTGCTCCACCGCCTCGATCACATCCCTCCGCAGCATGAGATGCTGGACATTGGATTCCGGGATTAGGACCCCCTGATTCCCGCTGAGTCCCTTGCCCCTGCAGGTATCGAAAAACCCCTCGATTTTTTCGTTCACGCCGCCGATGGGCTGCACCCGGCCGTGCTGGTTGACCGATCCGGTCACGGCCAGGGACTGGCGGATGGGAATGTCGGCAATCGATGACAGCAGGGCATAGAGTTCGGCCGACGAAGCGCTGTCGCCTTCGATCCCGCCGTAGGATTGTTCGAACACCAGGCTGGCCGAAAGCGACAGAGGCTGATGCAGGGCATAGCGTTCCCCCAAAAAGCCGGCCAGAATCAACACGCCCTTGGAGTGGATCGGCCCGCCCATGGCGACTTCGCGTTCAATGTCCACGACCTCGCCTTTGCCGAGGCGGATGCGGGCGGTGATTCGGCTGGGCCGGCCGAAGGCGAAATCCCCAAGCTGAATCACCGACAGGCCGTTGATCTGGCCGACTTTTTCCCCGTCGGTATCGATGTAGACGATGTCGCGCTGAATCTGCTCCTGTACCGCTTCCCGCAGCCGATCGGAGCGAAAGATCCATGAATCGATGGCGGTCTGGACATCCTCTTTGCGGACAACGCCGTTGCCGTTTTCCCCGGCCCAATAGTCGGACTCGCGCAGCAAATCGATCACCCCCTGCATGTGCATGGAAAGTTTCCTGGAATCGCCCACCGTGCGGGCGCTGTGTTCGATGACCCGGGCCACTGCGCCCCGATCGAAGGCCCGCAGACCCTCTTTGCGCACGGCTGTGGCGATCAGCCGGCTATAGGAATGCTGGCTTTCTTCGTCGCGGTCCATGCGATAGGCGAAATCGGCGCCGACTTTGAACAGTTCACCAAACTCGGGATCATAATGGCGAATCAGATAATACAGCATGGGGATGCCCAGCAGTACGACCTTTACACGCAGCGGCACTGGTTCGGGCTCCAGAGAAACGGTGCTGATCAGACTGTACATTTGCATCGGCGATTCAATTTTGATCTGTCGTGACCGCAGGACTCGTTTGAGCCCTTCCCATGCAAAGGGCTGCTGCAGCACCTTGAGGGCGTCCAGGATCAGGTATCCGCCGTTGGCCCGGTGCAGCGCGCCGGCCCGGATCATGTTGAAGTCGGTCAGCAGAGCACCCATCTGCGCCAGGTGTTCCACCCGCCCGACCAGGTTCTGGTAGGTGGGGTTGTCTTCGAATACCACCGGCGCTCCGGTAGCCTGGCTGTTGTCCACCAAGACATTCACCTTGTAGCGCCGCAACGCCGGTGACTCCATGTTGGGTCCCTGACCGGGCGTGCCCATTTGCACCTGGGGCATTTGCTGCTGTTGTCCCTCCTGGCCTTCGCCTTCCTGCTGCATCAGCACCGCGGCGTTCTCGACGATGTCGCTTTCCACCGCATGGAGATATGCGACAACCGATTCGTTGTCATCGTATTTTTTACGGATTTCTTCGATTACCGGACTCACTGCGTAACCGGTCACCTCCCGGTTGAGTTTTTTTTGTCTTTCCCGGATCTCGCGCTGCCACTGGGGAATTTTCTGAAACACCTTCTGGGCTTCGGCCTGCAGGTCGGAGGCTTTTTCCTCGAGCTGCTTGCGCTCTTCTTCCGAAAGCTGGTCAAATTCGTCCGGCGGGACGACTTCGCCGTCCTTGACCGGGGCGAAAACCAGGCCACTCGGCGTTCGCAGCGGCGACAGACCATACTCGTCGGCCTTTTTCTGAAGCTCCTCGAAGGCCTGCTGCTGTTTTTCCTGAAATTCCCTGGCAATGCTCTGGCGGCGATTCTGGTATTCTTCGTTTTCGAAAGCGGCCCGCAGGGCGTTGCGCACCTCCTCGACCATGTCTTTCATGTCATCGGCCAATGACCGCCCGTGCCCGGGCTTCAGTACCAAAATGCGCGGTTTGTGCGGTTCCTCGAAGTTGTTCACGTAACAGACATCCGCAGGCGGATCTTCTTCGGAAGCGCGGTCGTCAAGCAGTTTCCGGACCAGCGTCTGCTTGCCGGTGCCCGGCTCTCCCAGGGCATAGACATTGTATCCTTCCCGCTGAATGCCGATGCCGAAATGCAGGGAAGCTTCCGCCCGCGGCTGGCCGATCACCTCGGTCAGCTCGTCCAGTTCGTCGGTGCTTTCAAATGACAACGTCTCGGGATCGCAACAGTGAAAGAGTTCATCCGGTTGAAGTGTTTTGACTTCCATGGCTTGCTTTCCTTATGGTTTTTGGATGAATGCAAGGGAGTTGGAAAGATTTCCGGAAACATGGTTGTTGACTGAAATAATGATGTATGATGTTCCTACCATAATGAAATCGTTCGGATCCATACAATGCGTGAAAAACTGTATCCTGCATACGGATTGACGGTATGGGGTCCGATTGGGTTGAGCTTCAACCAAAATTTCAATAACCAGTCTCAGGTGTTCATTTGAGTACAAGGAGCCAACGATGAGACCTTGTCGATCCATTCTTTCGGTACCCGGACACGTGGAAAAAATGCATCGCAAGGCCGCCGCCGGAGTCGCAGACGTCGTAATGCTGGACCTGGAGGACAGTGTGCCGGTCGATGCCAAGGTAGCGGCCCGCCGACAGGTCATCGAATCTTTGCAATCCCTGCAATGGGAGAAAAAAATCGTGACCGCCCGGATCAATGGACTGGATACCCCTTACGGATACCGGGACCTGCTGGAACTGGTCGAAGCGGCCGGCGAACTGCTCGACACCATCGTGATTCCCAAAGTGGACCACTGCGCCGACGTCCACTTTGCCGATCGTATGCTCCATGGCATCGAGCTGCACCACGAACGGCAGCGGCGAATCGGCATCGAAGCCATTATCGAATCGGCAAGGGGCCTGGAGGGGGTTTCGGAGATCGCTCGCGCCAGCGACCGGCTCCGGACGCTGGTTTTCGGTGTGGCCGACTACTCGGCCTCGGTGGGCGCCCGATTGGTATCGATCTCCGGTCACGGTGAAGCCGAAGGCGACTTGTATCCGGGGCATCGCTGGCATTTTGCCCTGAGCCGGATGATCATGGCCGCCAAATCCGCCGGACTGCTGGCCATCGACGCTCCTTACGGTAATTTTCGCGATACGACGGGCCTGCGCAGGGCCGCGACCATCGCCGCGGCCCTGGGTTGTGACGGCAAGTGGGCCATTCACCCGGATCAACTGGACGTCATCAATTCGGTTTTCTCACCGACCGCCGAAGACATCGAACGAGCCCGTCGCATTCTGGCGGCCGACGAACGGGCCCGGATCGATGGCCGGGGTGCAGCGGCGGTGGACGGGCGCATGATCGATCAGGCCACCGTGCGGCTGGCGCGCCGGTTGTTTGAACAGGCCAAACACCTCAAGCTCGTATAAAGGCGGTTTTTTTCCCGCCGGATCCTGCCATGGGGGGATTCTTGGCCGGGTCCTTCCCGCGGCGGCCTTGGTTCCGCCGAATTCCCACCGCAAAACCAACCTTGGTTGCACATCACGACCCGCTGGTGCCCGCAGCCCTTGTCACGGGCAAAAAACGTACGCACCTATCCAATGTGTGGATAGTATTTTCCGTTGAACCAGGTAAATCGTCATAATTTTTGGAGGCGTTATGCAAACCAGCCTGTGTATCAGACGTCGATGCGCTGATTTTAAAAACGCGCTTTTGTTCGGAGTATTCGGGGTCCTTGCCCTTGCCGCTTTCGGCTGTGCCGGAGTGCAGACCCCCCTGGCGCCCTCACAGGGCATCGGTCTGACGGCCGGCCAAAGCAGCTCGGGCACCTTCGAACGGGTTGATTTTACAATGTCCTACCGGATAACCTATGAAGCTTCGGGAAGATTGCAGATCGAGGCCCAAATATTTCCAAAACGGCGCCTTTCCAGTTTGTCGATCTGGCTGACCGCCTACGATCCAGCCGGGCGCAGCCTGGAGAAGTTTCTTTTGGTTCATTCCGGTCACGCAAAGGGGTACGGACATCACGGCGGCAGGAATGTTTCGCAGACGTTGTCAATGCCGGCCGGAACGGATTTTATCGCGTTTTCTTCGGTTTCCTCCAAAAAGGAAAGCCGGTGACCCTGTCGGTGGGGCCATCGGATGGATCGCGCGCACCCCAATGCATCGAGTCGTGCCGGGGGCGAAACGACCGCTGCCAGGGGATGCGCGGCAAGGTTCAGGCGGGGATGAGACCGAAAAAAGCCGACATCACCGGCCCGATGGGAGAATCAGGGAAGTCTTTCCAGGTGCAGGTAGATGTCGTTGGCCGCCAGCAGCCGGAAGCGCTCACCGGCCAGCCGGAAGGCCTCTTTGGCATCCCCAACGGAAATTTCGCGCGGATAGGCACGGTTGGGATCGAGTTCCGGGATGACCACGTCGACCCGGAACCGTCCGTCGTTTAACAAACCCCGATAAATCAATTCAATCCGGCCGACCGGATAGGGCTTTTCCAGCGGCAGCATCAGCAGGTTTTTGCCAACCCCGGCCGTCTGCAAGATCTGCCTGCGGCCGCCGGGTTGTTCCCGGGGCGGCCCGGGATCCACCGGGATCTGCTCCTCGGCGAACATGAACACGCCGGCATAATAATCCCGGTAGTCCTTGGCCGGGGGAATGAAGGCTTGCGCCAGAAAATACAGCCCGGCAAAGACCGCAACGCCTGTCACGGTAAACAGGCTCAGATAAACCCACTGCTGAGATGTTGAAGGAGATGTCATCGACTGCTTGTCTGCATCTGCATGCGGTTTGAACGAAGTGCTGCCGGCTCCCACCGCGGCAATCGCTCAACCCGGCGCAGGATTCCGGTTTCGGTCGCTGACGGAGAAGCGGGTTCTATTTCTCCGGTGCCGCTTCTTCGATGCACTGCGGGCCATCGTTCTGCACCCGGTTGACGTCTCTTGAAACCGGGCGGCGCCGAAACTCGGTCTCCACGCCGTTGTACAGCATTTGTTGGAGCCGGCCGGGTTCGGCGCCGGGATCCAGCCAACCATCTCGAAATTCGGACTTCAAAACCACCGGCATTCGATCGTGAATGTCCTTTACGCTCTCGGCGGCGTCTGTGGTAAGGATCGCACACGAACGCAGTTCTTCACCGCTTTGCGGGTTTCGCCAGAGCTCCCAGAGGCCGGCAAATCCAAAGGGTTGGGCATCCGCGAGGGTCAGGTAAAAAGGTTGCTTGCGACCCTTTTGGCCTTTCCACTCGTAAAACCCGTCGGCCACGATCAGGCAGCGGCGTTTGCGAAAGGCGTTGCGAAATGCCGGTTTGGTTTCCACCGATTCCGCCCGGGCATTGATCAAACGATTGCCGATTCCGGGGTCTTTGGCCCAGAACGGCACCAATCCCCAACGCAGACGGACCAGACGCCTGCCGTCGTCCTTCACCACGGCCCATACGCCCTGAGAAGGAGCGATATTGTACCGGGGCCCATCTGCGTCCGGCTCCACCCGATCGACGGAAAAGGTGCGCTCGATCAAATCCAGAGAGCTGTGTCGTACGAATCTTCCACACATTGCTTGCCTCACGAACCATAATCCCAGCGACCGCAAACCTCGTGGTGATCCGGCTTCGCCGGCATCGAAAGAATCTGAAATATAGGAATGGATGAAGACAGCGTCAAATCGGGTGCACCGGCGACGCCGAAAGACATCAGCGATCCGGCATATGGGGGATGACGATCAGATCGATCCGTCGATTGACGGCGCGTCCGGCCACGGTGGCGTTTGAGGTCAGCGGGCGGGTCGATCCATAGCCGATCGCGATCATGCGGTCGTATGGCAGGTTTTCCTTCATGACCAGATAGTGACGAACGGATTCGGCCCGCCGCTCGGAAAGCGCCTCGTTTACGGCCTCCGGACCGACATTGTCGGTATGGCCTTCGATGATGACATCGGTATCTTCGAAAAGGGACAGTGCCCGGCCGACTTTTTCCAGCAGGGCCGCGTTTTCCGATAGAATTTCGGATTCACCCACGGCAAATTTTATGGCCCGCAGGCGGATCACAATCTGACCCTCACGGAGATCCACCGTTGCCTCATGGGGTTCAAAAATGGATTCGATTTTCCGATAGCCGTCCCGGATCTGTTCCTGAATCAGGTTTTGCTGTTCCTTGCGTTGATCCAAATCGGTGACCCGCGACTGCAATTGTTGGTCCGGCTGTTTCTGCACTGCGATTCCGGCGGCACGCTCGTACTGCTGTGCCTCGATTTGGCCCAGTATGCTTTCCACCTGGATATCCAAAGATCGGTCCCGCAGATCCGGGGCGTTCAACCGGGAGGCAATGCGATGCAGCCGGTTTTCGGAAGCCAGAATCAATTCCTCGGTCCCTTTGTCTTCGATATCCCGGCACTGGGCGGCGATTTCCAGATGGCGGCGGGCATAAAAGCGGGCCTGATCGGCCATTCTTCGGATTTCTTGCACGCTGTAGCGATTGTTGTCGATGAACCTTTCCGCCTGTTCAAGCTGTAACAGGGCTTTGCGGTAGCTTTGCGGGGCCGCCTGCGGGGTTTTTTCGCGTTCGGCCTGCAGCAGAAGGCGGCGAACGTCGGAAAGCGCTCCGGCTTTTATGGCCTGCAGTTCCAACCGTTGATAAGCCGCGGCAAGTGACTGGCGATTGCGCAGGACAGCGCCCGTGTCGCCGGCTTCCACCGACCTTGCCGTTTTTCGAAAAACCGCTTCCACCGTCTGATATTCAACGCCCAGTTCGACGGCGCCGGCTTGGCGAGCCAGTCGCCGGTTTTCCATCACCTTCGGCATCATGGCTCGAGCGATTTCGGAAGCGTCTCGAGCGGCAAGCAACTGAGCCCGGCCGCGTGCCAGCGCCTCGATCGGGTCCCGACCGGCCGCCTGATCGGCCGCGGCTGCCTGCAGGGATGACTCGGCCTTTGCAAACCAGACCGGCGCCAGCACATCGACCTCATCATTGCGCGCCGATGCCACGTCTTTTTCGAATTGTCGCAACAGGGTCTGCGGAGAACGGCTGTCGGCAATCGGTTCCACTTTCAATGCCGGCCCGCGACAACCGGTCAATCCCAGCGCAATCGCAAACCCCAGCAAAATCAACGGCCAACGCGCGGTACGCGAGAGCCGCCGGCAGTGAGTTATGAACCATTTCATGGTGTTATCGGCAGGGGTATTCATCGGCCAACGCATGGAAAACCAGCACTGCGGCCGGTTCCTCGAGACGATCGGGGTGATCTCGCAGCCACCGCACCACGACATGACGAAGATGTGCGCTGGGAAGGCCCTGTTCCGGCAGGCAGTATATCTTCGCGCCGGGATCAAGCATGCTGATGATCAGATATGATTCCTGCATCCCCTGCAGGTAGCCCATGGCGCGCGCACGGTCCAGGTTGGCCTGCAGGCCCGAGTCGGATGCGTCGGAGAGCATTTTCAACAGGGTCCGCCCGCGCAGGGATTCGGCGTTGGCTGCTGTCATGGAAACCAGCAAGCACAGGATAATGGCGGAACCTGCCCGCAACGGTTTGCGAATCCGTTTCCTGATCATGGGCTCCCGGGAGCATCGATTCTCGGGAAAGACGCCGCAGGGTTCGAGGGCTTTCGATCGGACGTCGGGTGATCGGTTGCCGGGGTGTTATTCCGTAAAGCCGTAATGATAAATTTCGTATTCGGTCTTTCCGCCCAGCAACGCATCGATCTTTTCCTGGATATTGCGTCGCTCTTCACTGGCCAGCCAGTTCTTCCAGTCCTCGGAGGAATGCCAGGTGCTGATGACCATGAACTCATCCGCCTCATCGAGTCTTTTCAGCGTTTCCCCGGAAATGTATCCGGGCTGATTGGTCGCCATGGATCGCATTTGCCGGAAAAGCGGGATCATGTCTCTGGCTTTGTCTGCCGGAACCTTGCGTTTGATCAGAATTTTTACGGCCATTGTCATCTCCTTTTCGACCTGGAAAACCCATTGAATTTTGTGATATATTCTAATACGTAGCCATTTGGGGGTCAAGAACTATGTATGCTGCATTGCCTTCAACCACCGACCTGCGGACATCCGCCGCTGCATCCGTCCGACGGATCGATGCCGGCGTGGCGGACATCCTGGCGCGGTCCATTTTGGCGCTATTTTTTGCGGCGTTGCTGGCCGGCTGTGAATCATTGCACTATTATCCCCACCTTGTCGGCGGGCACCTGGAATTGATCGCCCAACGCGAATCCATCGATTCGCTGATCGCCGATCCGGATACCGATCCGGACTTACGCAGACAGCTGCAGACCCTGGAGGAGATTCGTCGTTACGCCGCCGAGGAGCTGCAACTGCCGGCCCAGGACCAGTATCGCACTTACGTGGCGCTGAACCGGCCTTTTGTGACCTGGAATGTCTATGCAACGCCGGAGTTCTCCCTGTCGCCCAAAATCTGGCGCTACCCGGTGATCGGTGCCGCCGGGTATCGCGGCTTCTTCAGCCCCGAGCTCGCCCGGACCTATTCCGCAGAGCTGGCCGATTCAGGCCTGGATGTCTGCATCGTCGGGGCGTCGGCGTATTCGACGCTGGGATGGTTCCAGGATCCCCTGCCGAGCACGATTCTGAAAAGAGGTGAAATCACCCTGGCCAATATCATCTTTCACGAGCTTGCCCATCAGGTTCTTTATGTTTCCGGGGACACCACCTTTAACGAAAGTTTTGCCACGGCCGTGGCGGAAGAAGGCACTTGCCGCTACCTGTCCGCTTCTGCTAAATCCCGGCAGCAAGAAGAATACATCCTTCGACGGACACGGCACCAACAGTTTACCGATCTGGTCGCCGACTTTCGTCATCGGTTGGAAACGCTGTATGCCCAGGATTTAGAAGCCGAGGTGATGCGCCGCCGAAAGCAGGCGGTGTTTTCGGAAATGAGTACGGCTTATGTACAGCTAAAATCCGACTGGCAGGGCTACAGTGGTTATGATGGCTGGTTTGCACCGCCGCTGAACAACGCCAAAATCGCATCGCTGTCGACTTATAACGAACTGGTCCCTCTTTTTTTACAACTGCTGGATGCAAAAAACGGGGATCTGCCGTCATTTTACGAGGCCTGCCGCGGCCTGGCGGCAATGCCGAAGGCCGAGCGCCGGCAGCGGCTGCAGCACTATGCACCGCCGCCCACGCAGGGACGGATTCAATCGACGAAGACGTCCTTGGGGCCTCCGACAATCTCGGCACCCAGATGAATTTGCTGCTCGATTAGTGTTGGGATTGTAAGCGGGCCTCTTTGCCGGCAGATTCCGTCCGGTCCCAGAATTCGGCCAGCCTTCTGCGGAGCCCCTCTCCACCCGCCGTGGGTATGGTCGTCCATTCCCGCGGCAGCAGCGACCGGTAGCGGGTCGTACTGAAACGCCGGTCGATCAGCAGCAGAACGCCCCGATCGCTCTCCGTTCGAATCACCCGTCCGGCGGCCTGCAGCACCCGGCTGAGGCCGGGCAACATGTAGGCGAACTCGAATCCGGCGTTCAGATACTGATCGAAATGCGCTCGAATCAGTTCCCGTTCGAGGCTGATGCCCGGCAACCCCACCCCGACCACCACCGCCCCGCTGAGCCGTTCGCCCACCAGATCGATCCCTTCACCGAAGATTCCACCCATCACGGCGAAACCGACCAGCGTTTCGCGGTTTTCGGCATCGAACCGCTGCAGAAACGCCCGTCGATCCGCCTCGCTCATCTCCGGCACCTGGATGATCGTGGTCAGGTCCGGGCAGACGGATGTAAAGGCTTGATGGGCTTGCAGCATATATGGATAGGAAGGGAAAAACAAAAGGTAGTTCCCGTTGTGCCCGCTCACCAGTGAGCGAACCGCGTCGATCACCTGGGGCAGGCTGTCTTCCCGTTGATGGTAGTAGGTCGAAATGCGGTTGGAGATAAAAACGCCGAAGTTCCCGGAGGGAAAAGGCGAAGGAAGCGTCAACTGAACGCCGGTTGGGTCGAGCCCGAACATGGTGCGGTAATAATCCATTGGACGGAGCGTTGCGGAAAAAAACACGGCCGTCCGGCAGCGGTTCATGGACGCACCCAGCTGCACCGAGGGATCGATGCAAAACAATTTAACCCGCGCATCCCCCGGTTCGGACTCGTAGCAGGTGGCGTAGTTTCGATCATAGATTTCGTAGATGCGCAGAAAGCCGATCACCGTAAAGTAGATTTCCAGCAAAGACGGTCGCAGCGGACTTTCTTCATTGTGCACCAGCCACCGCTCGGCCTGACCCGCAAACTTCCGCAGCAGCGGTTCGAGACCCGCCGGTGGTTCGGTCTCGGACCAGCGCTCCTGACCGGCCGGAGCGGTTTTCACGGATCTGCGCATCCAGGCGGCGATATGGCCGAGGCTGCGGTAGAGGCCGGAATTCTTGCCCCGCATGCCCTTGCGCGCCGTTACAAACGAACGCCGGCTCAATTCGGCCGAGAACATGTCCCGGGCGCGGTCGACCAGATTGTGGGCTTCATCGACCAGGAAGGTGTAAGGCGCGCCTTCGTCGTCAAAAAAATGCCGCAGGTAGGCCCGCGGATCGAAGGCGTAGTTGTAATCGCAGATGATGCAGTCGGCATAATGGGACAGTACCAGGGAAAGCGCAAAGGGGCACAGCCGCCAATGCGCAGCGGCTTCTTCGACGGTGCTGCGGTCCAGGCGATCCTGCTGGAATATTTGCGGCAGTGCATCCCGCAGGCGATCGTAGTAGCCCCGCGCATACGGACATTGGCGACCGCTGCAGACCGCCTCCGGTTCCGGGCAGATCTTGTCTTTGGCGGTCAGGGTCAGCGTTTTCAGACGCAGTCCGCCGGCACGCAGTGTCATCACGGTATGCTCTGCAACCGTCCGGGTGGTCGTGCGCGCCGTCAGATAAAATATCTTGCTGGTCAGCCCCTCTCCCATTGCCTTTATGGCCGGAAATACCGCTGCCAGGGTCTTGCCGATGCCGGTTGCGGCCTGAACCAGCAGGGGCTTCTCGTCGCGCACGGCCCGAAACACTTCCACCGCCATGGCGCGTTGGCCCGGTCGATAGCGGTCATGCGGAAATGTCAACGTGCGAATGGATGCGTCGCGCAGTTCGCGCCATTGGACCAGCGTCCGCGCCCACTGCAGGTACTGGTCCACCAGATCCCGTGTAAAATTCTCCAACTCTTCCCAGGTGTAAGTGTCTCGAAAACTGCGGACCTCCCCGGTGTCGAGCTGGTAGTAGGTCAACTGCACATCGAGGATTTCATGCGACTCCAGGCGGGCCAGCATATAAGCGTACACTTTGACCTGGCCCCAATGGAGAGGGTTGCCGCGCCCGTCCAAATTCTCCAGATTCTCCGTGGTGGTTTTGATCTCCTCGACGACCCCGTTCGATTCGGGCTGGTTTCCCGCGGCGAATACCCCGTCGATGCGACCCGATACAACCAGACGGAAATCTTCGGATTCAAACGTCCACTGAACCGGCACTTCGGCGGCATAGTGCGCCGGACGGGATTGCTGCACTTTTCGGTGTGCCCGTATCGCCTCGGCGGCGCGACGCGCACCGCCGATCCCCATTTCAAGGTCCCCGGAGCGACAGGTGTATTCCACAAGCTCCCGCACGGCAATTTGCAAGGTATTCTTCAAAAGAGGCGTTCCTGGCGAATCCATGATTTTGATTCTTGCCCAAACCGGGTGCTACTGCAAGTTCAACATCGCAGTACAACCGTGCTTCTGTCTTGACTTGACGCCGGTGTTTATTTCAACCATAACAGAGATCATGCGCCGAAATCTACGTCAACGCCTGCGCTCGAAACTGTCCCGACGGATCGTATTCTACGTGTTTGTCAGCGTCATCGTGATCGAAGCCATCATCCTGATTCCATCTTACATGAAGCGGGAGCAGGATCTCATCGAACAAATGCGCCGCGAATCCGCCGCCCGGGTCGAGGTGTTGATGAGTCTGGTTCCCGAGGGGGCCGCAGAGAAGACATTGATGGACCAGACGGCGCGTTTGATCGAATGCCCGGTGATCTCGGGCGGGCTCCTTTACACCGCCCGGGGAGAAAAAATCGGCAGCTTCGGTGAAATGCCCGAACTTTCATTCTCCGACGTGGAGCGCTCCAGTGTGCTTACCTATCAAAGTCCCCGCCATCAACGGGTTGATCTGGCCTGGACACCGGCGCATCTGGGGCGGGATTACGTATTGATCCTGCGTCACGAAGCCGGTGCGGTCCGGCAGGAATTGCTGGCTTACACCCTGAGAATCGCGGGGCTGGTGATCATCATTTCCATTTTTGTGACCGTCGGTGCCTGGATCGCACTGAACCCCCTTGTCGTCGAACCGGTTCTGCATCTGCGGGACGATCTCATCGAAGCCGGAGAGGCCATCAGTAAAGACCGCGAAAAGCCGAATTTTCATTCCGCCTCGGTCCGTCGCGACGACGAACTGGGTGAAGTCATTCGGGCCTTTAACCGCATGTACGAGCAGATTTCCGACGCCGTGATCGAGCGCAAAAAGGCCGAGAAAGCGCTGCAGCGCAGCCTGGAACAGCTTGCGGCCTACTCCCGGGTCCTCGACGAGGAATTGGAGAAAGGCCGGAAGATGCAGGCGAACTTCCTGCCGCAGGCACTCCCCCGGCGGTCCGGCTGGGAGCTGGCCGCATTTTTCCGGCCGGCGCGCCAGGTGGCCGGAGATTTCTACGACGCATTCGACCTGCCCGATGACAGAGTCGGACTGGTGATCGCCGATGTTTGCGACAAGGGCGTCGGTGCCGCATTGTTCATGGCGCTGTTCCGCAGTTTGATCCGCATTTTTTCCGGTCAGGCTTCCCTTCAGGGTCTGGAATGCAGCCTGGTGGCAGAGCCCGCCGAAACCGTTCGGCCGGAATCCGGGGGCGATGAAACGGCATTTTTTGCCGAAGCGCTGCGGGCCGTTCACCTGACCAATGATTACATCGTCACCAATCATGACGACCTGGGCATGTTCGTCACCCTGTTTTTCGGCGTTCTCGACCCTGAAAGCGGCTCACTGGCTTACATCAACAGCGGTCACGATCCACTGTACCTGATCGATCCGGAAGGGTCAATCCGCAGGAACCTCACGCCCACCGGCCCCGCCGTGGGCATTCAGTCCCATCCCCGGATGCAAATCCAAAACGTGCATATCCGTCCCGGCGAAATTCTGTTCGGTTACACCGACGGGGTCACCGAGGCCCGATCCGGCGACGGCACATTTTTCTCGGAGCGACGCCTGATGATGGAGCTGCGCCGAGGGGCTGCATCGGCCGGAGAGCTGTTGGAACGAGTCGCCGCTGCGGTGCAATCCCACGTCGCCGACGCCGAACCGTTCGACGACATCACGATGCTGGCGGTGTGCCGAAAGCCTTCCACCCGATAACCGATCGAAAAGCTGTTGCCCCTAATGCCGTAATTATACTATATTGTGCGCTGATGTTTGGACAGTTCGCCGGCGGGCACTATCTCACAAGGAGGCTACCGCATGAACGAGGAAAAAGCGGACGCAGCGCAGCCAAGCCCCGAGTCATCCGAACCCGCGGCCGAAACGACCGAGGCCGCACCCAAAAAACCACATCGGAAAAGACTGCTCTGGCTGCTGCTGGCGCTCATCGTAGTCGGGGCGGTCGCTGCCGCCACGCTGCTGGAATACGTGGCACCCAACGAATACGGCATCAAGGTGGTTCGCATCGGCGTCGACCGCGGGGTGCAGGAAAAGATCTACGCGCCGGGCTATCACCTGGTGCTGCCGTTCGGCATGGAGGAAATGGACCGTCTTCCCAAAGACATCCAGGTGCTGGAACTGACGAACAATCCGGAGACCGCCGCCCGGGATGCCAAGGTGGAAACCGCGGCTCACATTCAAACTTCCGACGGTTTCTACGTCGACGTGGATGTTTCGATCCTTTACAGCATCGTCGATCCCTACAGGGTCTTTACCATCATCGGGCCGGGAGACAGTTACGCGAAAAACGGCATCATGCCCCTGGCTGAACCCAAATTGAAAGACGCCCTGGGCGAGCTCACCACCGAGGAATTCTACAACAGTCCGCTGCGGGTCGAAAAAACCGAAAAAGCCCGCAGACACCTCAACGCCGAACTCAACCCCAAAGGCCTGGACGTAAAACAAGTGCTGGTGCGCTATTTTACTTACAGCTCCGAAATCCAGCGCAACATCGAAGAGAAAAAACTCAAGGACCAGCTGGTGTTTAAAAATCAGGCCCAGGCCCGGTCCGCCGCCGAAGAGGCCGAACTGAAAAAAATCGTCGGGGAAGGCGAAGCGGCCGTTGCAGTGGAACTTGAAAAAGGCAGGGCCTATGCCACCCGGAAAAAGGCCGAACGCGAAAAGTACGTGCGCAGCCAACGTGCCGAGGGCGACCTGCAGGTCGATTTGGCGGAAGCGCAAAAGGTGCGGTTGAAAAACGAGGCCCTGAGCGGCCCCGGCGCCGAAGAAATGGTCGGATTGAAAATGGCCGACGTCTACAAAGGCCTGGATGTCATTGTGCTGCCCAGCGACGGCCCGGCGGCCATCAACCCGCTGGACCTGGACAGCACGCTGCGGTTGTTCGACGTGCGAAAGGAGAAAACCCCATGAAGCTGCGATGGATGCCGTTGGCATTGGTATCGACCTTGCTGCTGCTGCAATCCTGTGTGCTTTACACCACCGATAAAAACGAAGTCGGTGTTCGCACGCGCAAGCTGGCGCTTTTCGGCAAGCAAGGGGTTGAAGACAAGATATATGAACCTGGATCGACCTTTTTTTTCCTGCCCCTGATCAATGATTGGCACACCTTCAGCACCAATCTGCAGAACCTGGAAATGACTCTCGAAGAAGGCAAGGGCGACCGACAGGCCAAAGACGACCTGCTCTTCAAGACCATCGACGGAAACGACATCAGCCTGGACGTCATCATTGCCTATCAGATTGATCCGGGCAAGGCGCCCTACATCCTGCGCTACGTGGCAACCAGCGACCGCGCGCTGCGGGAGAAAATCGTGCGCACCGTCGCCCGCAGCAAACCCCGAGATATTTTCGGCGAACTGAAAAGTGAAGAATTTTACGTGGCCGATCTACGTGAAAAACAGGCCCAGAGAGCCCGCGAGGTCATGCAGGAAATTCTCGGTCCCATGGGCATCATCGTCAAAAATGTTCTGACCAAAGACTACCGTTTCAACCCGGAATATCAAAAAGCGATTGAAGACCGGAAGATCGCCGACCAACAGGCGGAAAAATTCAAATCGGCCCAGGGAGCGGCCCTGGAAGAAAACAAACGCAAACTGGCCGACGCCCGTGGAGAGGTAAATCAAATCGTCGCCCGGGCCGATGGCGAGTTCCGCCAGGCCAAGATTGAGGCCGACGCTTACTATGAAAAACAGACCCTGCTGGCCGATGCCATCCGCACCGAAGGCGTTGCCCAGGCCAAGGGCATCGGGGAAATGAACCAGGCCATGGCGCTTCGCGGCGGTGAAACCCTGGTTAAAATGCAGATTGCCGAGGCGATGCAGGGCAAAAGGATCCTCCTGCTGCCGGTGTCCGGCGGCATGCACCTGCAGACCACCGACATGAACCAGTTGATCCAGACCCTGGGGGTACGTTCGATGGCATCTCCGAAGGATGCACCACCAGAAGAAGAAACACCGAAAACCCCCTGAGCGGAAGGAAATCGAAACAGACCCCATGAAGATTTACACCGGCACCGGCGACCGCGGCAAGACCAGTCTTTTCAGCGGGGAACGCGTCTCCAAAGATCACCTGCAGATCGAAGCCTACGGTGACGTCGACGAACTGAATTCCATCCTCGGGTTGCTGGCCGCCGATCTTAGGGATCTGGATGCCGACCTGCATGCAGAAATCCGCCACCTGCAGTCCGATCTTTTCCAAATCGGAGCCTGGCTGGCCACAACCCCGGGAGCGTCTTCGGGTCAGTTGCTGACCGCCCTGGAGGAAGAAAACGTAAGCCGGCTGGAAAACCGCATCGATCGCATGGAAGCTTTGCTCGAACCCCTGCAGCATTTCATCCTCCCGGGAGGACATCGTGCCTCCGCCCTGGCCCATGTTGCCAGAACCGTATGCCGCCGGGCCGAACGCCGTGTGATCGGCCTGATCGAGGCCGGTACCGCCGAAACGATGCCCGACTCTTATCACTGGTCACGCGTGTACATAAACCGTCTCTCCGATTATCTGTTCGTGCTGGCCCGGAGAGTCAACCAGCTTGCCGGTGTCGAAGAAATCCATTGGAAGCAACCGTAACACTGCTGCGAAAACGCGCCCTGTCCAAACAAACGTTCGAAATCGAACTCAGTCGTCCGGAAGCATTCGACTTCCAACCCGGACAGCGCGTCCAGGTTACCGCCGGACCGGACTGCCGTGATTATTCCCTGGTAAACGGCCCTTCCGCTGCGAGCCTCAAACTCTGCATCCGCAAGGTGGCTGGTGGCCGTATGACCGCATACCTGCATTCCTGTCCGGAGCAGACATCCATCCGAATTCGGGGCCCCTTCGGTTATTTCGTCTTTCGGCCGTCGAACCTTGCGGCGGTGTTTGTGGCCACCGGGACCGGAATCGCCCCCTTTGTCTCCATGGCTCGCGGCGGCGTGCGCGGCTTCACCCTGCTGCACGGCGCGCGCAACCCGGAAGAATGTTACTATGCCGACACGCTGCGGGAGGCTGCCACGCGCTACGTCGCCTGTATCTCCTCCGCCGATGTTCCCGATTCTGCTTTCTTTTCGGGACGGGTCACCGATTTTCTGTCCCGCAATCTGGATCCCGGTCGCTACGATTTTTATCTGTGCGGACGCCGCGAAATGATCCGGGATGTCACCTGGCTGGTGGACGAGCGATTTGGAGGATCCAGAATCTATTCAGAAATTTTTTTTTAACCTCGAAGTAAATTTGATACATATTCGGAGTCGCCATCATGCAACTGCCAAAGACCGTATCCCTCGACATGCGCGGTTATTATCCCGGGGTGATCGGCCGAATCACGGAAGTGCATGCCGTTTATTACAATACCCGATGGGGATTCAATGCGAGTTTCGAACTCCAGGTCGCCCGGGAGCTTTCGGATTTCATCGCAGGCTTTCAAAACCATCGCGACGGATTCTGGACCGCAGCAATCGAAGACCGCTTCGCCGGTTCCATCGCAATCGACGGCCGCCGGGCCACCGATGCGGGCGCCAGGCTGCGGTGGTTTATCGTGCCGCCCGCTTTTCAAGGCCTGGGTGTCGGCGATGCGCTGATGGACCACGGCCTGAATTTTTGCCGCCGGGTGGGCCATAAACGAGTCTATCTGTGGACCTTCGCCGGACTGGAAGCCGCCCGCAGGATCTATCTGCGCCACGGTTTTCAACTGGTCGAAACGCACGCAGACCGCCCCTGGGGACCCATCATTCGCGAGCAGAGGTACGAGTTGGATTTGACCTAGAGAAAACGCCTGTTTCATTGGTTTGATTGGTTCGATGGGTCTCATTGGTTGTCGGATTGCAGTGCGAAATCGAAATTGAACCGGCGAGCAAGCGAAACGTCGAAACGGCGCAAAATCGGCTCCATATCCAACCAATGAAACCAATTGAACCAATCGAACAATTTCTTTTATTGCGCGCTCTGGCTTTCGATTTAAAATGACCCGCCATTCTTTCTCTCCAACCCGAGGAGGTTGACGATGCAGTTCAAAGCCCAGCACAAGGAAACCGTCGTACTGAACCCGGCCAAGAACATGGCTCGCCGCAGCATTCCCAGCGAGATCCGCTCCGACCCCTTGACCGGACGCACCGCCAGAATTTGCCACTTCATGAAGCTGCAGTGGCCGAAACCCGACTTCCAGGCGATGATCGAGGGCACGGAAAAAACCTGCCCTTTTTGCCCCGAACGCGTTCTGGAGGTCACTCCGAGCTTCCCGCCGGAACTGCTGCCGGAGGGCCGGCTTTTCAGCGATGACATGGTGCTGTTTCCCAACATCGCACCCTACGACAGCCTGGGTGCCGTCGCGACGATGACCGCCAGGCACTATCTGCCGATGACCGAATTCACGGCCGATCGCATCGCTGCCGCCTTCGGTCTGGCAATGACTTTTTTTCGCAGGGTCGATGCCGTCGGACATCCGGAATCGGTCTATCACCTGATCAATTGGAATTACATGCCGCCTGCGGGCAGCTCTCTGATCCACTCTCACCTGCAGGTGTTTTCCACGTCATCCGCCCCGAACCTGATGCGCCAGGAGCTGGAAGCGTCCCGCAGCTACATGGACCGCAACGGGAGCAACTACTGGGAAGACCTGGTCGCCCACGAAACCGGGGAAGGCAGCCGGCTGCTGGGCAAAATCGGGCGCGTTTCATGGTTTTCCCACTATGCCCCCCTGGGTGTCGCCGGGGACGTTCTGGCGGTTGTTGACGGGGTTCGAAGTACGCTGGAGCTGACCGAGGACGACCTGGCAGATATTGCCGAGGGATTGACGCGGGCCATGGCGGCCTACGATCAGATGGGAATTTACAGTTTCAACATGAATTTTTACACCGGACGCAGCACAGACGATTCCCATCGTTTCCACCTGCTTTTCTCTCCGCGCACGTTTTTCAACCAGGCTCTGGGTACCCCCGACATCGGGGCGTTGCGCAATCTGTTCAACGAAACCCTCTGCATGGCCTATCCGGAGGAAATCGCCGATCTGCTGCGCCCCCATTTCACGTAATTGGGTCGTTTCATATTTTCTAAAAGTTTTGTCTTGTTTCAAACATCATTGAAGCGCTTATATTTGGTTTTCAGTACGGAGTGATGTCATGCCGGAAATCGAATATCCGGTCATCCCTTCCGAACGCGAGGATGACCTTCACCATCTCGAAGCGCTGGAATCGGCGGACCTGATCCTTTTTATGGCCGGCAACCAGTTTATGGTCATGGAAGAACTGCTGGCGGCCTTCCGCCGCCGGCATCCGGAGGTTCGTTCCGTTTTTTATGAAACCCTGCCGCCCGGTCTCGAACTGCGTCAGATCCTGGCCGGCGGAGCGCGGTTTCGCAACCGGATGCTGGATGTCTACCCCGATGTTTACACCTCCGTCAGCGAAACGGCCATGCAACGGCTGGCGCAAGGCGGTCACATCGAACCGGAAGGCTATCAACTCTACCTGCACAATCGACTCACGCTGATGGTACCGGCCGGGAATCCGGCCGGCATCACCAGCGTCCAAGATATGGGCCGGAAAACCGTTCGCATCTCCCAGCCGGACCCCGCCAATGAAGATATTGCCGCCCACATCATCGAAATGTATCGCCAGGCGGGCGGTTCGGCACTGGTCCATCGCATCATGGAAGAAAAGCTTGCCGAGGGTACGACATTGCTCACCGTGGTCCATCACCGGGAAACCCCGCTGCGTATTGCCCAGAAAGCGGTGGACGTCGGTCCGGTCTGGGCTACGGAAGCCGTGTATGCGGGCAATACCGGTTTGGCTTTCGAAACCGTCGAGCCGGGCCCGGCACTTGATCAGCGGGATCGGATCGGATATTTCGCAGGCCGGTTGAAACGTGCACCCCATCCGCAACATGCCGATGCCTTTCTGAATTTTCTGTTGTCTGCGGAAGCCCGAAATATTTATGCGCACCACGGTTTCGTCCCACCCGGAAGCCCGTCGTGAAAAAAGTATGGCTGCCGGTCGCCGCCCTTCTGATTCTGTCCCTGCCGGCATTTGCGGTGCTGCCGCTGCGCTGGATCGATCCGCCGAGCAGTGCGTTTATGCTGCGGCAATTCTACGGTGCTGAAAAGCCGGTGCACTACCAGTGGGTGGATCTGGAGCAAATCGCGGAGTGTGCGGGATTGGCCGTGGTGGCGGCCGAAGACCAGAAGTTTCCGAACCACTGGGGGTTCGATCGAGAATCCATTGCCGATGCCTGGCAGGAGCATCGCCGGGGAACGCGTGTACGCGGTGCCAGCACCATCACCCAGCAGGTGGCCAAAAACCTGTTCCTGTGGCCGGGCCGCAGTTTTCTGCGCAAAGGCATCGAGGCCTGGTTCACGGTTTGGATCGAACTGCTCTGGCCCAAACGGCGGATCCTGGAGGTTTATCTGAATGTAGCCCAGTTCGGGCCCGATGTTTACGGGGTTCAGGCGGCCGGCCGCAGATACTTCGGCAAAACCGCCCGGGAGCTCAATCGCAGCGAGTGTGCCCTGCTGGCCACGGTGCTGCCCAATCCAAATCGCATGCGGCTGAGCCGCCCCTCACCGTACATGCGCAAACGCGCCGAATGGATCCGCGGCGAGATGGAGCGCCTGGATCGAATGTACGATCGGCCGTACCTGAATAATCTTTAGAACATGTAGCTAGGAAAAGAGAATTTGGCCTTCCCGAGGCAATTCATCCGATAAACGCATTGAAACGGCGAATGGGCGAGACGGCGAACCGGCGTAACATCAAAACCTAAACGTGCGATACGGCCTTTGCCACGGACCACAGACAACGGACAACGGACGAAGGCGGGCTGAATCCATCGATGGGAAAAAAACGGCATACCGAACTTGGCATCTGACCCTTCAGACAGCTTTACCGTCATCCAACAACCTGCGGATGGTGCGGGCAAGCTTTTCCAGGGCCAGCGGTTTCAGCAGAAATTCACTCACACCGATTCGTCGAGCGATTTCCGAGTCGACCCGTTCGCTGAAGCCGGTACACAATATAATCGGAATGTTCGGCGCAATCCGGCGGATTTGGGCCGCCAGCTGATCTCCGGTCAGCTTCGGCATGGTCATGTCGGTGACCACCAGATCGAATCGTCCCGGATCCGATCGAAAATCCGCCAACGCCCGGACGCTGTCGGATCGGGCAAAGACCCGGTATCCCAACCGTTCCAACATCTGTCGTTCCATCTGAGCGATCTCGGCTTCATCGTCCACCAACAGGATACATTCATTTCCATTGGGAATGGAGCCAACACTGGCGCGATGCAAATTCAGCGTGGGCATTAAAATGCGCGGCAGATAGATGCGAAAAGTGCTGCCCTCACCGGCGGTGCTTTCCACGGCGATGTTTCCTTTGTGGCTCTTGACAATGCCATGGACCACAGCCAGCCCCAGGCCGGTGCCTTCCCCTTTGGTTTTGGTGGTAAAATACGGGTCAAAGATTCTGCGCTGCACATCGGAAGACATGCCATGCCCGGTGTCGGAGATCGTCAGTCGCAGGTAGTTCGAAGCCGCTTCGGAGGGAAAGTGCACATCGAACTCCGGATCGTTCTCGGGATGATCCAATGTTACTTGCAGGGTGCCGCCGCGCTCCCGCATCGCATGTCCCGCATTGGAACAGATATTCATCAAAACCTGGTGGATCTGGGTGGGATCGGCCAGGACGTTCCCCAGGTCTTCCCGGATGTGCTGCCGAATTTCGATGGTGGACGGCAATGAAGCCCGCATCAGCTTCAAGGCTTCCTTGACGACAGAGCTGATATGAACCGGCCGCTTCTCCTGCTCGGCCTGTCGGCTGAAAGCCAGAATCTGGGCGACCAGCTCCCGCGCCCGATGAGAGGCCTGCAGGACACGGTCCAGATTGTCCATTACTCTCGGATTTCCGTCCAGATCCATGCGCGCCAGTTCCGTATAACCGAGGATCGCTGCCAGGATGTTGTTGAAATCGTGCGCAATGCCTCCGGCGAGCGTTCCGATGGCCTCCATTTTTTGAGCCTGCTGAAGCTGCTGTTCGAGCATGGCCTCCCGGGTGATATCGCGCCGAACTTCGACAAAATTGATAATGCTGCCTTTTCCGTCGCGCACCGGTGATATGGTCGCCTCCTCCTCGTACCGGTGGCCGTCCTTGGCCCGGCTGATCAGACGCCCTCGCCAGATCTTTCCGCGACGGACCATTTCAAGCACCTGCTCCCTGGGTTCTCGGTTTTCGCTGCTTTCGAGTGCCTGCACGCGCAGTCCGATCACTTCCGGATGACGGTATCCGGAGACTTTTTCAAAAGAAGGATTGACGTACTGTATGCGGCCGCGTGGATCGGTCACCACAATGGATTCGGCGGCATGTTCCACCGCTGTCGCCAGTTTGGAGAATTTTTCCTCGCCTTCGCGGCTGCGCTCTCCCAGACGACTGCAGTGAAAAGCCAGGGCCGCCATAACACCAAGGGTTTCAAGATACGGTCGATCCTGTTGAAAATCACGCATGCTCAGAGAGCCGAGTCCAACGACCCCCAGAAGTTCACCGGATCCCAAAATGGGCAACGCGACAAATGATCGGATGTCAGGGTTGCGATCGTTATCGAAGCCGCAACGGGAATCGCCGGCAATATCGGCGACATAGACCGGTTTTTGCGCGCCGGCCGCCTGTTCACACAGGCAGCGCCCCAGCGCCTTGACTTTCCCGGCGCGATTGCCGACAATCGATTTGCACAGCCACGAAAATTGTAATGTGAGATCCTGGTTTTCGGCCCGGAAAAACAGGGTGCAATCGGGATGAAGCGCAGTTCGGATGTGTTCGCTAAGCTCCCGGCCCAATTCTGCCGGGCTGATTCCGGCAAGAATCGCCTGCGCGATGTTTCGAAGGGATAAAACCACCTGCGCGGCACCCGGCGGCATGATTGTTTCGGAAGCATCACTCATTGGGTGTTCCGATTCGGCCACGCTCCATGCAAACGGATTGGATGGGAAAAACGCAATCAGATGCAACCGTTACTAGTAAAGAAATTCCGTATGCTTGTCAATCGAGTTGAAAAACTGCAGCGACCGACAGGTTCGATCTTTCTTCGTCTGAGCGGCGTCGGGACGGCATTTCTGATCTTTTTGCTGGCGAGCTGTGCCGTGGCTCCGAAGGCCACAAAGCCACATGCGGATGTCCTTGATGAAAGCAGCCGTACCTATGCCCGGTTTGTCGAAAACAACCTGGCATGGTTGGACCGCATCTATGCGCGCCAGTACGAGCCCTGCGATTTTATCGTCGACACCGAATCCGGAAGCACTGCGGTGCAAAATTTGATCGACCTGAAATCCGCCCGGCGAATCCGGCAGTCGCTGGCTCTGTCAAACCTGTCTGAAGTGGACACGACCGAAGCGCTGATCGCCTATCTGCGTTCCGGCTATCGGTACGTATCCGAACCGCAGCACTGGATGCCGGTTGCCGAAACCATCCGCCGCCGGTCGGGGGACTGCAAAAACCTCTCGTTGCTGCTGTTGTCCCTTTTGACGGTCAGCGGTCTGGATGCCTACGGGGCAATTTCCAACGGCCATATGTGGGTCTGTGCACGGGTCGATCGGCGCTGGATCGTACTGGAGACCGTCCCGGAGGAAAGCCGCAGCGGAGTATACCGGCTTCCGGGCTTTTACTCGTATCCGCTCTACAAAATCTACCCGCAATATTCAACCAAGCGCCGCAAATTGAACCCACCGTCCTGAGTGCGGCTGACTTGCAGGAATTTACCCGCAGTCGGCCACGCAACCGGCATGATCTTGATTCAAATCATCCTGCATCAGACTTTGTTTCACCGCCCTGCCAAGGGTTTCCAGGGTATAGGGTTTCTTGACGTATGGACCGGCTCCCATGCGCTGTGCTGCCCGAACGCGACGGTTTTCGGAAAATCCACTGACAATAACGGCCTTCTGGCGGGGATGCTTCGCCGCAATCCGACGATAGGTATCCAGCCCGTCCAGGCCCGGTTCCATAATCATGTCCAGCAACAGCAGATCGACGCGGTGCTTCTCCAGATAGCCCACAGCCGCCTCTCCGCTCTCCACCGTTATGGTTCGGTAGCCAAGTCGTCGCAGCATTTCTGTTGCAATTTCGCGTTGTTGGCCGATATCATCGACGATCAGAATCGTTTCGCCGTGCCCCATCCAATCCTGAATGCAGGCCGACGCACCCGGGAAATCGCGTCCGCGGCGTGTCATTGGAAAGTACAGGTGAAAACGGGTGCCCTGCTGCTTGCGAGTGCGAATATCAATGTGTCCGTGGTGATCTTTTACCGTGCCCCAGACCACGGCCATCCCAAGGCCGCTCCCACTGCGCCCCATCTTCTTGCGGGTATAAAAAGGTTCAAAAATCCGATCCAGATCCGCCGGATTGATGCCGACGCCGGTATCGGAAACGGTCAAAACGACATATTCGCCTTCGGGTACCGTGTCGTATCCCGACAGCGACCGGTCCAGATACCGGTTTTCGGTGGTCACGACCAGTTCTCCGTTTCCGGTGATCGCTTCGATCCCGTTGACGACAAGGTTCATCACGGTTTTGGACAGGTGAACCGGAGAGCCGACGATATCGAACAGTTCACTGGAAAGCACGGTGCGGCAGGTTACATTGGGGTGTTCGGCCTGCAGTCGCGCAAATTCGGGGCTTTCGAGATATCTGCGTACAATGTCATTGAGATTCAACACTTCGGTGACGGCCACACCGCGACGTGCCAGGGTCAACAGGTCCTGCACGATGGCCGCCGCCCGCTCTCCGGAGTCCTTCATGGTTAAAATGGGTTTGCGCAGCGGGCTGTCTGTCGGCAAGTCGAGCAACAGGATCTCCGGATAACTCACCAATCCGGAGAGAATGTTGTTTAAATCGTGGGCAACCCCTCCGGCCAACGTGCCGATGGCTTCCATTTTCTGCGCGCGCTGCAGCCGATTTTCCAGCAGAGACCGCTGGTGTTCGGCTTTCCGGCGCTGTTCGATTTCTTCCTGCAGGGCCTGATTGTTGGCTGAAAGTTCCCGGGTTCGCGACTTGACCTTGGAACGCAGCACCATGCTGGTGCCGAAAAAAAACAGCATCAGAGAACCGGCGATGACACTCCCCCACAGGATCCATTTGGTCAGCCCCGAGCGGGTCTGCATGCCGAACCATTGATTCAAGGACGTGTAGTAAATTGAATTTTCATCGCCCTTGAGCTGCCGTATCTGCAGGTCCAGCCTGTAAAGCATCACGGGGTTGTGGTTGTTGGATGTCGCCCAGTACAACTTTTGGGGGCTTAGAATGATGGGACTGCGGCTGACTCGGAAACGGCCTTCATACTGCAAACCGTAAAAATGGCTGACCAGACCCGCGCTGCAAATGCCGCGTTCGACCAGCATCATGACGTCCTCGTACTCGAAGGCTTCGATGAAGCGGCACCGGAACCCAAATCTTTCGACCAGATCTCTGAGATTTTGATAGTGCATGTCCGCCTGAAGTACGGCGATCTTTTTGTCTTTGAAATCCAGGATCGACTCGATATCGGCGTCGGGGTTTACATAGATCTGCCCCCACTCGGTGAATACGCTTTCGTAGGTGTAGTCGAACCTTTGGTTGCGTTCGTCGGAGAAGGCGATGACTCCCAGCAGATCGATCTTGCCGGCATGCAGATTTTCCAGGCATTCCGACCAGGATGCCGGCACATATTCGATCTGCCAGTCTTCCTTGCGAGCGATGTGTTCGAGCAAATCGATGAAGAAACCGCGGACGTTTCCCTGGGCATCCACGAATGACAGCGGATAATTTTGATAGACGCCGACGCGTAAAGGCGGGTCGGCCGATGCACTTCCCACCCAGGCAAGGGTCAGCAGAACAGGGATCAACAGGGATAGAATCAGAGCGCGCAGGGACATGGTTTAAATAAGGCCGCAGTCTTTTACATTACAAACAACCCTTGCCGATGGCTACTTATACCACATTGTTCCCCCACCTGTCACTCAATTCTTACCCATGAAGGGGTTCGAAGAAATTCAACTTGCCTGGGGCAGCAGGTGTTCCGGCACCTGCACCGTCACCACCCGCCCCCGGGCACAGACCTGTTCACCGGCGTACAGTTCCGCCTCCACGGTCACCTTGCGGCCCCGGTGCTCGGCAACCCGGGCGCGCACCTCCAGGGTGACGTCGATGGGCGTCGGTTTGAGGTAATCCACATGCAGAGAAGCGGTAAGAAATCGCAGGGGCGGATCGGAGTCCATGGGTCGGCTCTCCGCCTGATAGGCGGCGGCCGCTGCAGTGCCGGTGGCGTGGCAGTCGATCAACGAGGCGATCAACCCGCCGTAAACATAGCCCGGGATGGCCGTGTGATAAGGCCTGGGATCGAAACGACATACGGCTTCTTTACCGTCCCAGTAGCTTTTGATTTGAAGCCCGTCGGGGTTGAGTCGTCCGCAACCATAGCAATGGCTGAACATGGGCGCATAGGAATCCTGGATCGCTTTGCGGGTCATGGCATCGAATCCTTTCGGGTGAATATGTGTCGGAATGGCGTGAAGATCGCTGATTGCGCCTGCGGTCCGGGGCAGGAAGAAGCGGTCCCGCCGGCGCCGGGTCACTCTGCGAGAAAAGCGGTGGCGGGAGAATCGCGGCGCAGCCCATGAGCCTGTTTCAGTTCACCGGTAAAACTGCCGATGATCACTTCGCTTTCCAGCCGCACGGGAATTTGATGGGCGTCCGCTGAAACCCAGATTTGCACCCGGGCATCGTCGCTTTTTTCGAAAACGCCCTCGATATGTTTCAGTTCCGGCTCGATGAGAAATGTGGGAAAAGATTTGCCGTCAACGGTCAGTCGTTCTTTTTTAATGACGTTGGCCTTCGCAATGACGCACTTTTTGCCGTCGGTTACCGGACGCTCGAACGAACCGTTTTCGCGGAAGGTGTGCATGCGGGTGAAATAAAAGGCCGACAATGGGTCGAAGGTGCCGGGCAGCAGGTCGGTGCGGCGATCGCGGTCGATTTCCGGTTCCTGACCGGGCTCGGTTGTCTCCCGCAGATAACGGGCTTTCATCCGACTCCAATCGAAAGTGACGGTAATCGCTTTGCGGGTGCTGTAAACCGTAGAGACTTTTTGATAACGGATCGAACGGCTCATGTCCAGGCTGGCATAGGCGTCGATCCGGCTGCGGTATTTGTAAAATGCATCGACAAGGGAATTGGTGCGGGCTTCCATCACAAAGTGGTAGACCGGTTCGCCGTCGAGCGTTTCGATCGGCATGACCCGCAGTACGGCAGTGCCGGCCGGGATAAAGCCCCAGCGCAGCTCGAAGGTCAGGGTTTCGCCCGGAACAAATGGGATGGTCTCCGGTTCGGAAGCAGCCGGCGCTGCCGGCGCCAGAAACCACAAAACCACCGCTGCCGTCAGCCAGCGGCATATCCGCTCCATCCGCATTCTTTTCCTCTTTTTCTCAACCATCGCTCGACGGTGTGCCCGCCTGGAGCGAGGCATCGCCGTCGAGCGTTCCCATTTCAACTGCCATTATAGCGGCAAATGGTATCATTTTCCAGTTGAAAAGACCCTCCGGCGAAACCGTCGTAAACGGTGGTGCGCTCGGCGGTGTGCGCAGCGCAACGCCGGCTCGTCCGATGCGCTGCCGACCGGACCTCAGGCGGCGGAAAGAGAAAACGGTTCCCCGCAGACTTTCCAGTGACCGTCTTCCTGGATCAGCTTCAGGGTTTCATCGACGTGCTCGGTATCTCCGAGGAAAAACAAACGGGCGATGAGTGTGTAGACCGGGTTGATATTTCGTTTTCGCTGGGCGGTGATTCGAACGAGGGCCTCGTCTTCGGATAGGCTCAATATCTCGGTGTGCACGGAAAACAGGCGATGGCGCATATAGTTCAGGTCAAATCCGACTTCGCGGGCTTGGTCGGCCACCTGATGGATGTGGGCCTGCACCGGGTCGGTTGCTTCGTCCGATGTAAAGTCACTGCAGAGATACTCCGCCATGGCCGGATCCAGGTCGAAATAGGCTCTGGTAAATTCAACCGCGATTTCGGCCGGATTTTCCCGCTGGGCCATGTACCCCAGGGCCAGTTGCACGATCAACGCGATCGCCAGCACCGTAACGATGGTAAAAAACCGCTCACCCTGCTGCATCTGCAAATCCTCCTTCACATTCGGTTGACTGCCGACAGTTCGAAACCCGGCCGCCTCAGACGCGCAGCGGGCCGAATGGTGGACCGGAGCCGGGAAACGCAACGCGTTTTATCACGGAAACCCATGGAAGACAACCCTTTTTCACGGTTGCAGGCCGGTTGGAAAACTCATGCCGGAGTCGCCGCCTTCGAATTGGATGGCGTGGAAGATCCTTCGGGAGGATTTTGGGGAATATCGATGGTAAACCGACTGCCGTGGCCCGGTGTTGATGTAACCCGGATTTCCCCGTCGTGCTGCTGAATGATCTTGTTGGAAATGAAAAGCCCCAGGCCGGTGCCGCCTCTTCCCTTGGAGGAAAAAAACGGCGTAAACAGTTTGGAAACGGTTTCCGCGTCCATGCCGATGCCGTCGTCGCAGACCTCGAAAAAGATATGATCGGATTGCTGTCGCACTTCCAAATCTATTCGATGTTCGACCTTGGACTTGTCCCGCGCGCATGCGTCGATGGCATTTTCGAGAATGTTCACCAGCGCGCTGTGCACGAAACCCGGATCGATCTCGATCTCTCCCAACGTTTCATCGACGCTGCAGGTAAATTCGATGCCGGCCGACTCGATTTTGGGGCGTACCACCGAGGTTAACTCTTCGATGAAACGCAGCACATTGACACGCTCCCAGTTCAGGTCCCGCTCTTTGGCATAAAACAGGATATTGAGTACCATTTTGCGAATGCGTTCCACCATCAGCTTGACCGTCTCCCAGCCCTCCCGGATCTGCTCCTGGTTGTCCTTGGTAAAACCGGACTCCACCAGATACATGCCGCCGTCCAACCCGGTCAGCAGGCCCTTGATGCCGTGGGAAATCGAACCGATCATCAAGCCCAGCGATGACAGGTGATCCTGAAGCTCGATCTTCTCCCGCACCAGGGCTTCCAGGCTTTCGGTGTACTCTTTGAGCTGGCGGCGCATAACAATCCGGTCCCGGACCCGTCTGAGTGCGATTTCCAGCGCATCCACGTTGATCGGTTTGGTGATAAAATCCGTGGCTTCGTGTTTCAGGCTGCGCACGGCCAGATCCATATCCCCGTGCCCGGTGATCATCACCACCTCGGCATCCGGATTCTCACGCTTGATCCGTTGCAGCAACTCGATGCCGTCCATAATCGGCATTTTGATGTCGGTCATTACAATCGGCGGACGCTGCTCGCGATACGTCTCCAGGGCCTGGCGTCCGTTTTCAGCCAGCAGCACCCGGTAGCCCATGTCTTCCATGGACATGCCGATGACATCGCGGATGTCTTCTTCGTCATCCACCAGCAAAACCGTCCAATCCTGGGTTTGACGCTTTTCGAGTTCCATCACGCCCGTCTCCTCCGCCGACGGCGTACCGGATCAGACCGATTCCACCGGTCGTTCTTCAGCGCTTTGTTTGTGTTTACCGGCTTTCCGCACGGCAATCGGAAAGGTCACGAAAAATACCGAGCCCCGATTCTCGCCCCGTGACACGGCCCGGATTTCGCCCCGGCAATCTTTGACAATCCCGTAACTGATGGACAGCCCCAGTCCGGTGCCCTTGCCGACCTCCTTGGTGGTGAAAAAAGGCTCGAACATCTTTTCTTCGATATCCCGGGGAATGCCGGTACCGGTATCGCGGACTTCGGCCACCACGTTGCGGCCGTCGGTCCAGGATTTCAACGTGATGGTTTCCACCACCTCGGGGTCGGCCCCTGCAGCGCGCTTTTCTTCGATGGCATCCCGGGCGTTGAGCAGGAGGTTGATAAATACCTGCTCGAGCCGGGCGGGATCGGCCTCGATCTTGGGCAGGTCCGAGGCCAGTTCCCAGACCACCTCGATGCCGCGCACTTTCAGTTGCTGGCTGAAAATCTCGAAGGCGCTTTTCAACACGTCGTTGACAGATATTTTTTCCAATGAAATATCGGACTTGCGGGCGAACTGCCGCATGTGATTGATGATGTTGGTGGCCCGATCCACGTTGCGGTCCACCTTGCGCAGCATCTGGTTGAGCCGCTCTGCATCGATGGTTTCGTTGCGGTCGATTTTTCGGATGAAATAGCTGCTGGTGGTCTTGATAACCGAAAGCGGCTGATTCAACTCGTGGGCAATGCCGGTGGCCATTTCGCCCAGGGTGGCCATCTTGCTGGCCTGGATCAGCTGCTGCTCGGCCTCCAGTCGTTTGGTGATGTCACTGGTGGTCACCAGCAGCACTTTCTTGCCCGGATATTCCGAAGGCGAAATGCGAATGTTGACAAACAGGGTGCGGTCGTCTTTGCCGCGATGCTTGATCTGATTGAGCACGGTGTGCTGACGCAGCCGATTTTCGTAGGCGGCCTGATTCTTTTCGGCAAACAACTGCAGGAAGGATGTGCCGATGATCTCTTCTTTGTCGTAGCCGTAGTCGGCGGTGACACTTTCGTTGCAGTCCAGAATCTCCAGGGTCGCAAAATCCAGGACGAAAACCGGATTGGGGATGTTGTTGAAGATTTCGTGATACTTGCGCTCCGATTTTTCCAGGTCCTTTTCCAGGCGCTTGCGCCGGGTGATGTCCAGGCTCATCTCCATGGCGGCAACGATGTTGCCGTTGTCGTCGAACATCGGCGAGGTGCGAAAAATCCAGTGAGCCGAGCTGCCGTCCTTGTTGAGGCCCGACTCCTCGCCGTAATGCGGTTTGCCGTCGATAAAGGTGCGCTCCACCGGACAGTTGCCGCATTTTTCGTTGCGTCCCTTGTAAGCCTGGTAGCAGTGGTCCCCGATGGTGGTGTCGAAGCGCTGGGCGAACTCCTGGTTGTAGCGCAGCAGGCGGTATTCGCGGTCTTGAACCGTGATCATGCAAGGCGCCCGCTCGAACAGCATCTGGTACTCGTCCCTCTGCCGGTTGAGCTCGGCCTGCTTTTCGCCGATCTCCCTGCCCATTCGATTGATGGCATCGGCCAGCTGGCCCATCTCGTCGTCCTGGCGGATAACGACGTTGTCATGCGTATGCCCGCTGGCAATTCGGCGCGTGCCTTCGATCAGTTGCTTTACCGGCTGGTTGACGAACTTGAATACGATGACGAAAAGAATCGTGGAGGTCAGCACGAACAGGATCACCGCCAGGCCGGTGATGCGCTTTTCGGCATGCAGGATCTCGTTGTCGGTTTCCTTCAAGGACACCACCAGGTCCAGAAGACCGAGGATTTGCTTGCCCTCCGGATGCACGTGGCATTCCGACGAACATCCCGGATCATTGCGGATGGGGCTGATGATCCCCAGCATTCGGTGGTCCGGCCCGGAAAAGATGCGGATGCGTTCGTCGAGATCCAGGGTGGTCAGGGGCGGTTCGGTGCGATGGCAGATGTAGCAGGCTTCGGCCTTGATGTTGGTCTTCTGTTCGACTTCCGCAGGTTGATTGGAAAACTTGATTTCGCCTTCTTTGTTGTAAATGCGAATGTTTTCGATCTCTTTCTGCCGGCCGATGTTGTTGATAATCTGGTTGATGTCGTCCCGGGAGTTGAGCATCATGGCGTAATGCGTGCCCAGGCGGACGGTGGTGGTCAGGCGGTCAACGCCCTGAACCACCTCGTCCATGAGCTTTTGCTTCTGGTACTTGATGTCGTAGTAGGCCCAGAAGCCGATCGCCAGCAACAGCGTCAACCCCACCGTCAGGATCAGTTTGGTCACCAGCCTGTGGCGCAGAAACGCCAGCGGTTGTCGCATAGGCCCTTCCCAGATGTGTCGTTGGCCTTTGTCAGGCGGCTGCAGCCGATTGTCGCCGCCGCAGGGTTTCGAGAAAATCTTTCTTCAAAGCCAGATTCAATTCCAGACCCAGTGCATTTTCATCCAGCCCCAGCGCCCATCCGAGCAGTTGAGGCAGGTACAGGACGCTGACGGTCAGGTCGGCGTTCTGCATGCGGGAGATCTTGCGTTGATAGGCTTCCAGGTTCATCTGGCACATGGGACAAACCGTGACGATCGCATCCGCACCGCGTGCTTCCTCCAGGATGGCCGCAACCAGCTGCAGGCCCACGTCCATCTTGGTGTTCATGTGGGAAGCCCCACAGCATTTGCCGCCCATGGACCAGCGATGCACCGCCGCTCCGGTTGCCCGCAGCAGCGGTTCCATGGATTGAGGAGCCTCGGGATCGTCGAATACCGCATAAGGCCGCAGACACTGGCACCCGTAATACGGTGCCACCGAAATGCCTGCCAGGGAACGTTGCCGGCGCGAAGCCACCGCCCCGGGGCCGAAGTCCCGGCTGAGCACGTCCAGCAGGTGGCGCGTGCGGGTCCGACCGCTCATCTGCAGGTCGTCCGCGGCCAGGATGGAATTGACGGTCGCCAGCAAGTCCGCGTCCTTGCGAACCAAAGTTTCCACCTTTTTCAGGTTCAGGTAACACGCGCTGCAGGGCACCAGCAGGTCGGTCTTGCCGGCCTGCTTCTCGGCCAGCGCCAGGTTGCGGGCCGGCAGCGCCAGGGCCAGGTTGCGGTCCACGGCCTCGGCGGCGCTGGCGCCGCAGCAGGTCCAGTCCTCGATTTCGGTGATCGTCGCACCCAGTGCCGTCAAACACGCCCGGGTCGAACGATCGTATTCGCGGGCCGATCCTTCCAAAGAACAACCGGAGTAATACAAATAATTCATGAGGTTTCCTCCAGTTGACGTGCTTTACGAAACAGTGCATCCAGCTTGCCGTGACCTTTGGCCGGCAGCTGCAGCGGCACCTTGCCCCTGCGCATGAGCTTTAGACCGAGACCGGCAAATCGCAACGGCAACAACGGGTTTTTCACGCGATTGAAATACAGTGTCATCATTTCCATCTCCCGCACCCGGCCGTGCCGACGGACGCTCTCCAGGAAACTTTGGTAAAATAATGTGCTGCGTCGATAGCGCCGGAGACCTTCTTCGGCGGCCATCTGCTTGAGCCTGCTCATGGCCTCGGTCAGGGGCAGTCCGCGCGGACAACGCAGGGTGCAGGTGTAGCAGGCCGAACAGAGAGAAAAGGTCTGGCTGCGAAAGATTTCCTCTTTTTGGCCCAGCAGCACCAGGCGCCACAGCATCCGCGGTGTCAGGTCCATGGCGAACTCGTTCGGGCAGGAACCGGTGCAGGTGCCGCACTGGATGCAGGCCGACAGCATCTCCCGGACCCGCGACAGCGCGGGTTCTTCGACGATCCGGATTTCTTCGGCATGGCTTGTTTTCATCGATGGTTCCTTTCACGACTTTTTTCGCATGTCTACCATCCGGTTTTTTCCCACACGCTGCCCAGGGCGGCATCGATGGTTTCCAGCATCTGCTCCTGGAGAAAACTCTCCAGCACCGAGGCCTTGTTGGGGCACACCGCCGCGCAGCTGCCGCAGCCCTGGCACATCAGGGCGTTGACCCGCACTTTTTCCTGTTCTTCGTCCAGGCTGCGGGCACCGTATGGGCAAACCTCGATGCAGCGCTGGCACAAACTGCACAGACTTTCATGGACGCGCGCCACAACCTTGCCGGCCGGCAGGGACCGGCGCGACAGCAGCCGCAGGGAGCGCTGTGCGGCCGCCTCGGCGGTGGCAATCGATTCGGTGATGTTTCGCGGAGAATGAGCCAGCCCGCAGGCGAACACACCTTCTTTGAGCGCATCCACCGGGCGCCACTTGGCATCGGCTTCCTGGAAGAACCCGTCGGTATCGCGCCCGATCCCCAGCGAATCCGCGAGATCCGCCGGCAGATTCGGTGTGATTCCGGCGGCCAGTACCACCAGGTCGGCATCGATTTCCACGGCTCTCCCGAGGATCGGCTCGGTTACCTGCACGCTGACCCCCGCCTCGGTGCTGTGCACCTCCGGCTTGGTATGCAGGGTGTACTGAATGAAGGTAACGCCGCGGCGGCGGGCCTCGGTGAAATAGGTCTCGCTGAAACCGTAGGTCATCATATCCCGGTACAGTACATACACGTTGACCTCGGGGTTGACCTCTTTCAAATGCAGGGCATGTTTCAGGGCCGAAGCGCAGCACACCCGGCTGCAGTAATTGCGCGGCTCCTCGCGGCAATCCGCACACTGGATCATTACCACCGTGCCAAGCCCGCCGGGGTCGATGCGGTCGGCGGCGACGGCTTCTTCCAATTCTTTCTGGGTGACGATGTTGGCGCTGCTGCCATAGCCATAAGACTGCGGCTGCGCCTCGGAGCCGCCGGTGGCCAGGATGATCGCTCCGTGGCGCAATACCGTCACCGTTCCACCGGCGTCTTCGACCGTGGCGGCAAAACGGCCCACCTGGCCGGTTGCCGAACGCAGCCGACTGCCCAGATGCAATTGAATCTGAGGATGTTTTTCGACTTTCTGAACGGCTTCTTCCAGCAATGCCTGCGGGTCGCTTCCCTCCAGCGTTCGGCGCAGCCATCGCAGATTTCCGCCCAGTTCCTCGGACACCTCTACCAGGTCCACCGGATAGCCGTGATCGGCAACGGCCAGGGCTGCGGTCATGCCGGCGATTCCACCGCCGATGACCAGTGCCCGTTGTTCGATGGGCGCTTCCTCGGCCGGGGACGGATCGACCCGTTTCAAACGGGAGGCCGCCGTCTGCAGTGCGCAGCGCTGCAGGTCGGCGGTGGTTTCGGTCTCGGCTTCAAACGCCGCCGACCGGATATCGACCACGTCCACCAGTGCGGCCCCCAGGCCCAATCGATCGGAAAGCGCTCGGAGTTTGCGTGCATATACGTACGGCAGACAGGCACCGATCAGGATCCGGTTCGGACGGCGGTGTTTGGCCAGATCTTCCACGGTCTGCCAGCCGTCCGCCGTGCAGATCGCCGGAACCGTTTCCACCGCATCGATGGCCGGATCGCGGCGCAGCGCCGTCATGAGCGGCTCCAGATGAGCGGCATCTCCCAGGGTCTGGTTGCAGGTGCACAGCACCGCCAGGATTCGCGGCGACTCGTGGGAAACGTCCCGGTGCTCCGTGCGCCCATCGGCTTCCGGAGCCAATCCGCCGCCGGCGGCGTGAATGGTCCGCGAGGCCTCCAGGGCGGCGGCCGACGCCTGGGTGACCGATTCGGCAATGTCTTTCAATCCGCCAAACGATCCGCCCAGGAAAATTCCTTCCCGATCTGTGCGAACCTGTGAAAAAGGGCGGGTTTCGCCGAACCCCCATTGATTGAGCGGTATTTCCAGCATTTCGGCCAGCCGGGCGCTGCCGCGCGCCGGCCGCTGACCGACGGCCAGCACCACCATGTCCTGGGCCGAGGTTTGCATGCGGCCGTCGAGATCCGCATATCGGATGACCAGATCACCGGCCGTTTCGTCAAAGACGACCGAATGCACCCGGCCGCGCTCGAACCGCCCCCCGCAATCCTGTTCGGCCTGATCGCGATAGCGCTGGAACGTCTTGCCGAATGTGCGCATGTCCATGTAAAAAATGGTGGTTTCCAGCCCGTTGCCGCTCCGCTCCCGGGCCACCCGGGCCTCTTTGATGGCGTACATGCAGCAAACGTTCGAACAGAAATCGGCTTCGGTGTTCAGATCCCGGGAGCCCACGCACTGGATCCAAGCCACCCTTCGCACCGGTCGGCCGTCCTGGGGGCGAACCAGACGGCCGGCGCTCGGCCCGGTGCCGCTGAAGATTCGTTCGAATTCCAAACTGGTGACCACTCCCGGAAGGACGCCGTACCCATAGGTGTTTTTTCCGGTGGCCGGGTCGAAATAATCCGTCCCGCCACACAGTACCAGGGCCCCGACTTCCAACACCTCGCCTTCGGCGGTGCGGCTGTCTTCATAGATTTTCGTCACCATGGGGATCAGGGTTTCCGGATCGAAGGGTTTGACCAGGTAATCCAGTGCCCCGATTTTCATCGCTTCCACGGCGGTTTCCACCGTCGCATAGGCGGTCATCATGACCACAAGCACATCCGGATGCGCTTCCCTGGCTTTTTCCAGCAGCTCCACGCCATCCATTCCGGGCATTTTAATATCAACCAGCATCAGGTGAAACGGCGTCTCTTCGAGCTTTTGCAGGGCTTCGGTCCCGGAGGCGGCCATATCGACGAAATAGCCTTCCACAACGAGCCACTCCTTAAGGGAGTCGCGCACAACCAGTTCGTCGTCGACCACCAGAATCCTGAATTTTTTTCGCTCGGGTTCGGCCAGTTGAATGGCGCCGGTGGGGCACACCTTCTCGCATTCGCCGCAGCGGATGCACACCGTCGCGTCGATGACGTAGGGATTTGGGATGGCATGGGGTACCGGCAGATAGATCGCCTTGCGGGCCGTCAGGCCGGCATTGAAATCATCGCGGACTTCCACCGGACAAACCGGCACACATTCACCGCAGCCGATGCAGCGTTGGGGATCCACCCAGCGAGGTTTGGCGTGCAGGGTCGCCCGCAGGTTTCCCGGCTCGCCTTCCAAGGCCTGGAGCTCGGTGGAAAGCCGAATGTCGATGTTTTCGTGAAACAATCCTTTGCGAAGGCAGTACTGCGAAGCCGCATCCCGGTCCACCAGCGGCAGCATTTTGCACATGCCGCAGCGATCGGTGGGAAACTGGTAGTCGAGCTGTCGGAGAATGCCGCCCAGATGCGGCGCGCGATCGATCAGCGTAACTCCGTATCCGGTTTCGGCCAGATCCAGCGCCGCGCGAATCCCGCTGATGCCGGCGCCGACAACCAGGGCCTTTCCTATCTTGCGAGGCATGATGAACACCTCCGTGGGGTTCGGATGATCTTAATTTGCCTGAATTCCGACAACATCACTGAATTCTTTTTCCCGAAACTCGGACAGCGGCGGTTTATCCTCGACATCCCTGCCGGCCTCGTACTCAAACGCCTTCTGGGTGCGCCCGGCAATCGTTCGAAACAGCTCCATGACCGGTATCTCGTTGGGACACGCATTGGAACACTGGCCGCAGCCGACACAGGCCGTGCTCATGTGAGCCAGCCGGGTCAGGTGATAAAACACCGTGTCGGTGGGCATCTTGATCATCTTTTTGCGGCGTGCCCACTGCAGGTACTGTGACGGCAGGTGGTTGAATACATCGGTGACGAAAACGCACTCCTTGCAATAGCAAACCGGACAGGCCACCCGGCAGTTGTAGCAGTTGACACAGCCGGCCAGGTATTCGGTCAGCTTTTCCAGGCTTTCGACGGCGGCCCGGGTATCGGCGACCATCGCATCGCGCGCGGCCGTGCGTTTTTCGACCAAAACCTTCAGGGCTTCTTCCCGTTCCGCCGGCATCTGGCCCGAATCCAGGTCCAGGCGCTCGAGCAGCTCGTCGCCGCGCTCGCTCTGTCCGATCAGCAGAAATGCCTGTTCGGGATCCACGCCGACAAATCCGATGGTGATGTCGGCCGCCTGTGCGACCGGGTGTTCGCAGGCCCGGCAGGCCGGCGCGATATCGACCCCGTCTTCGATTTCGATTTCTCCGGCCAGGGCGTTGCGAAAAAACTGCAGGCTGGTCTCGGCGATGTTGTCACCGCAAATCCGCATGAAATCGGTATTGCGATAGGCGCCCAGGCAATCACAGCTCAAAACGATCAGGTCTTCGAAACGGCCCTGTTTCAGCTTGACCAGTTCCACGAAGGCGCGTACCTCACAGGGACGCAGCAGCACCGCCAGCTTGCCTTCCAACGGCTTGCGCGACAGCCGTGAAACGATTTTGGCGGCATTCATCGGGAATGCCGGCGCCAACGGGTTCAAACCTTCCAGTGCCCCGGCGTCGCTGACCAGCGTCGGCATGACGGTTTTCTTGCCGGGAAGCTGTTGCGGTACCAGGACGGCTACGACGTCGTCCAGTTGCAGCACGGCCGCAAACAATTCTTTGAATGCATCCAGAATCCCACCCTCCCGGATTTCATATTTCGCCACTTTGGCCATGGAAGCCTCCTATCAGTCTTCCGGTTTCATCGTTCAAATCACCATGCTCAACCGGGCCTGGGACGGGCCCAGCGCCTTTACCTGGGCCACCAGCTCCTTCATCACTTCGGCAAACTGAATGCCGTCGCTGGCACCGATCCAGGTCAACCGCAACCGTTCCGGTTCGAAGCCGAACTGCGGGAGGATCTCCTTCATGAGCTTGATGCGGCGCCGGGCTTTGAAATTACCGTTGATGTAATGACAATCCCCCGGGTGGCAGCCGCTGACCAGAACCCCGTCGGCGCCCTCCAGAAAGGCCTTGATGACGTACTGCGGGTCGACCATTCCGGTGCACATCACCCGGATCAGCCGCACGTTTTTGGGATAGGACAAACGCGATGTGCCGGCCAGGTCCGCCGCCGTGTAAGTGCACCAGTTGCACACAAAAGCGATGACGGTCGGTTCGAAAGACTCGTTCATGGGTCAAGTTCCTTTTCCGTTATCTGGTAAGGTTCAATTAGCGCCTTGCGGCGGTTGCGTGCTTCGGGCCTGCTGCCGCCTACCTCTGCAACCGGTTGATGGCGTCCATGATCCCGTCGATCTCGGCGAATATCTGCCGGCTGCGAAAGTGGCGGCTGGTGGCCGCACCGCTCGGGCAGTAAGCCGAACAGCTGCCGCAGCCTTTACACATGGCCGCGTTGATCTCCGATACCCCGGTTCGCGGATTGTATTCGATGGCACCATAGGGGCACAGGTCGATGCAGACCTGGCAACCTACGCAGATGTCCGGATCGATCCAGGATACGGTGGGCGGCACTTCCACGATCCCGCGGGTCGCCAGCGCCAGGGCTTTGGCCGCCGCCCCCGAAGCCTGAGAAACGGTGTCGGGAATATCCATGGGCTTCTGACAGCATCCGGCCAGAAATACCCCGTCGGTGGCCGTATTGAGCGGTGCGAGCTTGGGGTGTTCTTCCAGGAAGAACCCGTCGGCGCCCTGGTTGACACCGAAAACGCGGCCGACTTCACCGGCATTGGCCCGGGCTTCCATGGCGGTGCACAGAATCACCATGTCCACCGGAACGCGCAACCGGCGGCCGACCAGGGTGTCTTCGGCAACGGCAACCAATTTGCCTTCTTCTTCGGGAACTCGCGCCCGATCGGTGATTTCGGCCACCTTGCCGCGAATGAACACCGTGCCCTCCTGTTGACATCGCTGGTAGAACTCCTCGTAGCCTTCCCCGAAACAGCGCATGTCGATATAAAAATCGTAGACGGCCGTTTGGTGCCCGACCTTTTCCTTGATCAGGTGGGTGTACTTCAGCGCGTACATGCAGCACACCCGGCTGCAGTACTCGTGATAGTTCACGTCCCGGCTGCCGACGCAGTGGACCAGAGCCACGCTCTGGGGCGGCCGCGTAAACCCACCGGATTCATCCCGCATCAGGATTTTTCCGCCGGTGGGTCCGGTGGCGTTGCTCAGCCGTTCGAATTCCAGGGCCGTGAAGACGTTGGGATAGGTGCCGTAGCCATAGGGTTTCATCGGCCCGGGGTCCATCACGTCGTAGCCGGTGGCCAGAATGATGCTGCCCACTTTCAGCTGCAATTCTTCCGGCTGCATTTGATGATCGATGGCGTGAGCTTCACAGGCCCGCACGCACTCCATGCATTCACAGCAGATGCCGCAGTTCAGACAGCGCATGGCTTCGTTGCGGGCTTCTTCTTCGGAAAAATTTCGATTTACCTCGTCAAAACCCTGCCGACGTTGTTCCGGCGCCAGGTGCTGGGACTGCACCCGCTTTGCAGGGGCTGTGTGGGTCGGAAAATCGGCCCACCGGTCACCCGGCGGTGCCTGGGAGGCCACCGCTTCGGTCAGCTCTTCCAGAGACTCGTTGCGCAACAGGCAATCGATGGCTGCCACGGCCTTGTGACCGTTGGCCACCGCCTCGATCACCGAAGCCGGGCCTGTAACTGCATCGCCGGCCGCAAAGACGTCCGGAATCGACGTCTGCATCGTGTGGGGATTGACTCGAATGGTGCTCCGGGGGGTGACATCCGGCCCGGTGCCATCGGCGGCCCATTCGAGGTCGATACGCTGGCCGATGGCCGGAATCACGCCGTCGCAGGCGATCAGGAACTCGGAACCTTCCACCGGTACCGGACGCCGGCGCCCGCTGCTGTCCGGCGGCCCCAGCTCGGTCTGCAGACATTCGAATCCGGTAACCCGCCCCTGCTCGCCGACAATGCGCACGGGCATGGTCAAATACAGAATCTCGATGCCTTCGGCGAGGGCGTCTTCGATCTCCTCCGCATAAGCCGGCATTTCTTCCCGGCTGCGGCGATAAACGATCCTGACCGACTCGGCGCCGAGCCGCAACGCCACCCGGGCTGCATCTACGGCTACGTTACCGCCGCCGACCACCACCAGATGCCTTCCCGGCGGCCGACCCCGGCCCAGGTTGACTTCGCGCAGAAAATCCACGGCATTGACCACCCCGGCCAGATCGGATTCCCCGGCGATTCCGGCACTCATTCCCAGATGGGCTCCGATGCCCAGGAATATGGCCTCGTAGCCTTCCCTGCGCAGGTCCTCCACGGAAAAATCGCCACCGAGTCGGCGGCCGGTTTCCACCTGGATGCCGCACCGCAGGAGGTAATCGATCTCTTGATCGAGTACCTGCGGCGGCAGCCGATAATCGGGGATTCCGACCCGCAGCATACCGCCCAGTTTCTCCAGGGCTTCGTACAGGGTCACCCGATAGCCTCGGCGTCGCAGGTAATAGGCCACAGTCAGCCCGGCCGGACCGCTGCCGACCACCGCCACGCGTTGGGGGCGTTCCTCGATTTCCGGCTGGGGCAGTTCGGCCAGGTTCACCTGGTCGGCCGCAAACCGCTTCAAATCCCGGATGGCAACCGGCGCGTCGATTTCCAAACGCCGGCAGCGGGCCTCGCAGGGATGGGGACAGACCCGGCCGAGCACACCGGGCAGCGGCAGTCGCTCCATGATCAGCTGCAGCGCTTCTGTATATTTCCCCTGGCCGATGAGCTGCACGTATCCCTGGACATTGATTCCCGCCGGGCAGGTGATCGTGCAGGGGGCGCGATCTTTTTTTTCGATATCGAAGGTGATCGGAATCGCCTGGGGAAAGGCCCGGCCGATGGCCTTGCGCTGGCCGATGCCGGCATCCCAATCGCTGGGGATCGAAACCGGGCAGACGTTGGCACACTCCCCGCATCCGGTGCAGACGCCTTCCTGCACGTATCTCGGCCGGCGTCGGACGGTAACATTGAAGTTGCCGATAAACCCGGATACTTCGGACACCTCGCTGCAGGTCAGCAATTCGATGTTCGGGTTCTGGGCCACTTCCACCATTTTGGGCGTTCCGATGCAGGCCGCACAATCCAGAGTCGGAAAGGTTTTGTCGAACTGCAGCATGTGACCGCCGATGGTGGTGCCGGTTTCCACCAGATAGACCTTGTATCCGCTGGCAGCGATGTCCAGGGCGGCCTGCATGCCGGCAATGCCCCCTCCGACCACGAGCATGTCCGGGTTTACGGCGGCTTCACGCGCCTCCAGCGATTCGTGGTAATTGACCCGTTCGATGGCGGCGGCCACCAGACTTTTGGCTTTGTCGGTGGCTTCGTCCTCGTCGGCGGTCACCCAGGAGACCTGCTCGCGCACCGATGCCATCTGGAAATAATAGGGGTTGATCCCGGCCCGCTGGCAGGCCCCCATGAAAGTTTTCCCATGAAGCCGGGGAGAACAGGATGCCACCACCACTCGATTCAGCCCGTATTCGGGAATGTCCTTTTCGATCATGGCCTGTCCCGGATCGGAACACATGAACTTGTAATCGCGCGCGACCACCACGTTCGGCAGGGAACGGGCAAACTGTGCCACTTCCTCGACCCGGACTTTGTAGGCGATGTTGATGCCGCAGTGGCAAATGTAAAAACCGATGCGTATGGACATGCGTCACCTCGCTTGGATGTTCGACTTTCCGGCGAAACCGATCTCCGCTTCACCCACCGGACCTGCAACCCGCCAAAGCCGCCTAGGACAGCCGCTCTTCATCGCTCTGCGAAGCCGTTTGACGGGTCAATTGATGAATCGACCGGAGCAGGTCGTCGGCTTCCAGCGGTTTGACGAAATAATCTTCCGGCTCCGGCAGCGACGCTCCCATCGGATGGGTTTTGAATTTTTGATAGTGGAAAAATGTCCGGCGCTCGATGTTCGACAACAGGATCACCGGAATCTGTTTCAAGTTCACGTCACCCTTGAGGCTGCGGTAAAGTTCGCGCTTGCGGTCGCGGTATTTCATCATGCACAGTATGATCACCACCGGTCCGGCTTCGACGATCTGCTGCAGTGTGTCTTTCCCACCTTCGGCGATAATCGCCCGGTATCCGGCACTGTTGAGCAGGTTGGCCAGAAAGATCTGCATCTCCGGGTCATCATCCATGACAAAGATTTTTTTTCGCGCCCTTTCCGGAGCCACCTTGAACTCCTTGTGCCTGGGTCATCGCGGGAACCGATTCGAAAACCTCTGGGTAGGTTATAAGCAGAAATCGTGCCAGACCGGCGGAAAAATCAAATATTATGTTTTTTCAGATATTTAAGAGATTAGGCTCGGGTGAGTCGGTACGAAGTGTTGCAGATTTGCAACAAGTCCGGCGGGAGGTTTTTCTTAAAAAACTATAAAATATAGATAGATATTAAATAATACCTGATTTCTGCAACGTTTCTGCAACGCCTTGCAACAACCCCGGCGACACAGCCGCCCCGATCGAAACCGGCCGCCTTCCATGGGCCCGCGCTTCATGTCCCGATGGGGTGGGCACGGCGGATGCGGATCAGCCCTGTAATTGATATTTTTTCATGCGGCGCCACAGGGTGGTGCGATCGATGCCCAATTCGCGGGCGGCGCGCTGGCGATGCCAATTGTGTTTTTCAAGCACCCGACGCAGTTGCTCCAGCTCCTGCTGCTCGGCGGTAATCCGACCGGGGGTGTCGGCAGCGGTCCCCGTCGAGCGCGGGCGATGCAGGTATTCCGGCAGGTGCCGCGGCTCGATCGTGTCACTGCGACAGATGATCAGGGCATGCTCCAGGATATTTTCCATTTCGCGTACATTGCCGGGATAATCGTAGTTGAGCAACACTTCCATGGATGATTCGGATATCCGCACCCTCCGGTTGTCCCGTGCGGCGCTGAGACGGCGCAGGATATGATGGATCAGCAAGGGGATGTCGACCCGGCGATGTTTCAAGTCCGGCAGCTGAATGCGAAACACGTTGAGCCGGTAATACAGATCTTCGCGAAATTGTCGCTTTGCGACCAGGTTTTCCAGGGGCCGATTGGTGGCGGACAATATGCGAACATCGACTTTCTGGGTATGCCGGCTGCCGAGGGGGTAGAACTCCCGATCCTCCAGCACCCGCAGCAGCTTGGCCTGCAGGGAGAGCGGCAGGTCACCGATTTCGTCCAAAAAAATGGTCCCCCCATGGGCCTCGTTGAAGCGTCCCGGCTTGTCTCGGTCGGCTCCGGTGAAGGCGCCCTTGATGTATCCGAACATTTCCGACTCCAGCAGATTGTCCGGAATTGCGGCACAGTTGACTTTCACCAGCGGCTGGCCGGCACGGCGGCTGGCAGAGTGCACCACTTTGGCCAGCAGGTCTTTACCGGTGCCGGTGGCTCCCTCGATGAGAACCGTGGCATCGGTGGCGGCCACCACGCTCACGGTCTCGAAGACCTGCTGCATCGAGGGGTCCTTGCCGATCATGTCGTGGAACGTATAGCGATCGCTGATGGCCTGGTGGAGTTGCTGCACCAGGGTCAGGTCGTGAAAGGTCGCCAGCCCGCCCACGATAGAACCCTTCTCGTTGCGCAGCGCCATGTAACTGGCCCGAATCGGTATGATCTCCCCGTTTTTCGTGGGCATTTTACCCCGGCGGCTGGTCCGGGGCACCCCGTTGGCAATGGATTCTTTCAGCAGGCACAGATCGTGCGCATCGGCTCCTTCGAAAATGGCACTGCAGTGCTTGCCGAGCACCTGGCGGCGGTCGAATCCGGAGATCTTTTCGGCTTCACGGTTGAAAAACGTGATGTAGCCGCCGCGATTCACGGTGAAAACGCCAATGTCCAGATTATCCAGAATCAGCTTCAAGCTGCGCTCTTCGTAATGGATGCGATCGACCAGGTCGGCGATCGGGGTCTGATCCTGCAGAATCGTCAAGCAACCGGCGATTTGCTGGTGTTCATCGTAGATCGGTTTCGCCAGCCGGGTGAGCAGATGCGGGGTGTCGTCTTCATTGAAAATTTCAACCTCGGGCTCGTCAGTGCTCTCATTGTCTTCTTCGCGCAGCAAACATTGAACCATACAGGGAACGCCGGTAAATACCTCCCGGCAGTCGTGTCCGAGCACTTCCTGCTCTTTCATGCCCATCAAAGCCTGGGCGGTGTAATTCATCGATGTAACCCGATGTCGGGAATCCACCGTAAATGCGCCGATGCTCAGCTCGTCCAGCAGTTCGACCCAATCCTTGCATCGGACGCTGTTTACCGCTGGAATGTTAAAAAAAACCATGAGCCATCCTCGAAATTCAACGGGAACTTTCCGCCGGCGGCAATTCGATCGTAAAGGTCGAACCTTCCCCCAACCGGCTTTCAACCTCGACGGTTCCCCCGTGTTGCTCGACAATGCCGTAGACCGTGGACAATCCCAGACCGGTGCCGTATCCTTCCTGCTTGGTCGTAAAGAACGGCTCGAATATTTGCGGCAGATCCTGGGATGCGATGCCGCAGCCGTTGTCGGATACCCGGATGCACACCCGGTTGCGTTGGGCGTCAAATGAAACCGACAGCCGCAGCCGGCCGCCCTCGGGCATGGCATCCACCGCGTTGAGGATCAGATTGATCAGACATTGCTGCAACTGGTTCACATCTCCCCGCACGGCGGGAACATTGCGCTCGACCTCGGTTTCCAGTTCGATTTTACTCAGCTCCAATTTGTGCTGGCTCAACACGACACAGCGGTCGATCAGTTCCCGGGCCGTGACGGCCGAAAACGCTTGCGGCGATTTGCGGGAAAAGGTCAACAGGTTGGAAACGATGTTGGAGCAGCGGGCGATTTCATTGGCGGCCAGTTCCAGGTAACGGCGGAATTTTTCCAGTTCTTCGACGCCGGGCGCACCTTTGGCGGTCAGCCGCTGCATCAGGCGCAGGTAATTCAGCACGCCGGTCAGCGGATTGTTGATTTCATGAACCACGCTGGCGGCCAACCGGCCCAGCGACATCATCTTGTCCTGATGCAGGATCCGGGCCTGGTCGGCGAGTTCACGCTCCAGTCGCCGCACTTCCCGCAAATCGCGGAAAAAACAAACCAGTCCCACTGTCCGACCGGATTCCTGCAGCTCGGACGCCGACACCTGAACCGGAATTTTGCGATCGCCGGCGCCGATCAGATGGGTTTCATACAAAACCAGGCGATTGCGCCCGCCGTAGCGCTCTCCGGCCAGCGCCCCGCGCAGGTTTTGCTCCTCGCCCGCCGGAAGGAGTTCTTCCAGATATCGACGGCGGATGACTTCATTGCGGGGGAAGCCGGAGATATGCTCCATGCTGCGGTTGAACGTCAGGATATGTCCATTGGCGTCGCAGGCCAGGATACCGTCCATGGAGCTTTCGATCAAATTGCGCTGAAATCCAATCGAACGGATCAGCTGCTGACTGGTTTCGGCGTTTTCTTTCTCCAGCAGGGCGGTGTAATCGGCAATTTGCTTGCGAGCCGTGTAGCGTTCGCGGGCGCGCTTCAGGGCCAGCTGCAGGGCTTCGTCGTGAATCGGCTTGTTGATGAAATCCGACGCGTCCAGCTGCAGCGCCCGTATGGCAAGGTCCATTTCGCCGTAGGCCGTGGCGACAACCACCTCGATTTCGGGTCGAGTGCGTTTCAGAGTTTCCAGCACGGTGATGCCGTCCATCCCGGGCATGCGGATATCGGTCAGGACGATCTGGGGACGAACCTCCTCGCAAAGGGCCAGTCCGGTGGTTCCATCCGGAGCGGCGGCGACTTGATAGCCGGCATCCTCCAGGGCCATGGTCAGCACGTCGCGGATATCTTCCTCGTCGTCGATCAGGACAATCTTCCAGGAAGAAGACTCGGCCATGAATATCAGCTCCAAACGGTGTTAAACGGCGCCTCGTACGGTATCCGTGTAACATATCGTCAGGCAAAATGAAAGCAGGCTTCTTGTTGGCCTGCCCGTGCAAAACCGGTTCGATTGGTCCCATTGGTTCGATTGGTTCCTGCGGTGTGGTAGTTGGTCGAAATTGAAACGGCGAGGGGGCGAGACGGCGAAACGGCGAAAAATCCCTTTTGTCTTTTATGATGAGCTATAAACTATGAGCTACGAGCCATGAACTATGAACTATGAACTATGAGCTATGAGCTATGAGCTCACTGATCAGACAACGGGGCCAACGGACTAAGGGCAGACGGGCCAACAAACTAACGGGCAGACGGGCTAACGGGCTAACGGGCCAACGGGCTAACGGACGCAACACTGTCCCACATACGGCGCCGCCAGGGCGGCCAGGGATTCCATTTCGCGGGGCGGGATGCGGGGATCGATGCCTTCGAAAAACTCCGGGCGCAGAACGTCCACCGCCTGGTACCCCTGCAGCACGAAGCGACGGGCGCCTGCGATTCGGCGGGCAATCGTCTGCACCACCCCGGCAGTGACAAACGGGTATACGCAGGTCGTCCGGAATTCGTAATCCGGCGCGGCTTCCATCAGGATTCGGATGCTTTGCAGAATCGGCTCGGGACGGCCGTGCGCCCACAGGTCCGGGGCGTAACGGTCGGGGTCGGTTTTGATATCCATGGCCACATAATCCACGAGACCGGCATCGAGCAATCGCTGCAATTGCCGGGGACGGCTGCCGTTGGTATCGATTTTCAGGCGGTATTGCAGCGACCGGATTTCCCGGCAGAAATCCATTAAATCCGGCTGCAGCAGGGGTTCTCCGCCCGAGATGACCACCGCCTGGAGCAAACCGCGCCGCCGGTCAAGAAACGCGAGCACTTCCTCGGGACTGCAGTGAGCCGGGAGGGAGATTTCCGGATTGACCAGGGTCGGATTGTGGCAGTAAGGGCAGTGGAAATTACAGCCGACCGCAAACACCACGGCGCTGATGTTGCCCGGATAATCGATCAGAGAGGTTTTTTGAAGGCCGCCGATGCGCATTGTTCGAAGACGGCGGAAGGCTGTCTGTTTCAGCCGGCGACACGGCTGCGCAGGACGGCTCCGGCCGGGTCGAGATGGTGGTCGATCTTGATGCCCGCGCCGGGCATGGAGGCCGCATCCGGCAAATCGGGATGAAACGTTTTTCGAACGCGGAACTCGGCCTGCTTGCCGTCATTCCACTGCTTTACCGGTCGCAGGTACCCGACGATTCGAGAATACACCTCGGTTTCCTCACCGCAGGTGGGGCAGATTTCCCGGCGGCCTTTCAAATAACCGTGGTTGCAACAGACACTGAAGGTCGGTGTCAGCGTGAAATAGGGCAGGCGATAATTGTCGGCAACCGTGCGCACCAGGCTTCGCACCGCCGCGGTATCTTCGACCTGTTCTCCGAGAAACACATGCAGCACCGTTCCCCCGGTGTACTTGGTCTGCAATTCGTCCTGCAGTTCCAGGACCTGAAACAGGTCATCACTGTAATTGACAGGAAGCTGCGTGGAATTGGTGTAGTAAGGCGCCGCGCCGCTGCGGTATTCCGTCTCGTTGGCACACAGAATCCCCGGCAGCATCTTTTTATCGCTCATGGCCAGGCGAAAGGAAGTTCCCTCGGCCGGAGTGGCTTCCAGGTTAAAAAAATCTCCGGTTTCTTCCTGGAATGCGACCATGCGCTCGCGAATGAAATCCATGGCACGCAGCGCGAATCTGCGTCCGTCGTCGGTACCGATATCTTTTCCGAGAAAATTGAGACAGGCTTCGTTCATGCCGATCAGGCCGACGGTGGAAAAGTGATTCTTCCAGAAGCAGTCGCTGGCGGATTTAATTTCGCGCAGATAGAATTTGGAATAGGGATATAAATTTTGTTCGGTGAAACGCTCCAGTATCTTGCGTTTGATGAGCAGACTGTCGACAGCCAGCTGCAGCCGGCTTTCCAGGATTTCGAAAAACTCGGATTCGGTCCGGGCCATGTATCCGATTCGGGGGAGATTGATGGTCACAACGCCGATGGAACCGGTCAGTGGATTGGCTCCGAAAAGTCCGCCGCCCCTTTTGCGCAGTTCCCGGTTGTCGAGACGCAATCGACAACACATCGAGCGGGCATCGTCCGGGGACATATCCGAGTTGACGAAGTTGGAAAAATACGGGATGCCGTATTTGGCCGTCATTTTCCAGACCGGTTCGAGGTCGGGATTATCCCAGTCGAACTCCGCAGTGATATTATACGTCGGGATGGGAAACGTAAACACCCGTCCTTTGGCATCGCCTTCCATCATCACCTCGGCAAAGGCGCGATTGATCAGATCCATTTCCTTCTGGAAATCCCCGTAGGGCGTGGACTGATATTTTCCGCCCAGGATAACGGGATGGTCTTTGAGGGTGCCGGGAACGAACAAATCCATGGTAATGTTGGTAAACGGGGTCTGAAATCCGACCCGGGTGGGAATATTGATGTTGAAAACGAATTCCTGCATGGCCTGCTTGACTTCGGGATAGGCCAGCCGGTCGTGTCGCACGAACGGTGCCAGAAGCGTATCGAAGTTTGAAAGGGCCTGTGCACCGGCGGCCTCGCCCTGGAGCGTATAGAAAAAATTCACGATCTGCCCGAGAGCGGACCGCAAATGGTTGGGCGGCGCGCTCTCGACTTTGCCTTCCACCCCCTTGAAGCCGTTGAGCAGCAGATCTTTGAGGTCCCATCCGACACAATACACCGAAAGCATGCTCAGATCATGGATGTGCATGTCTCCGCGCTTGTGGGCATCTCGAATTTCGGGCGGATAGATGCGGTTGAGCCAATATTCGGCGGTTACATCCGAGGAGATATAATTGTTCAAACCCTGGAGGGAATAGGACATATTGCTGTTTTCCTTGACCTTCCAGTCCAGGCGTTCGATGTAGTGTTCCACCAGGTCGATATGGGCCCGGGTGGTCAGGTTTCGAATCTGAGCGTGCTGTTCCCGGTACAGGATGTAGGCCTTGGCGGTTTTGTAATAAGGCGAATCCAACAAAACCCGTTCGACGATATCCTGAATCTCTTCCACTTCCGGAACCTCGCCCAGACGCATCTCGTGGGCCAGGGTCAGGACCCGCAAGGTCAGTTTCCGGGCTTCGCGGCTGCCGAATTCAGCGGTGGCTTTACCGGCCTTGGTTACCGCAGCGGTAATCTTGGAAGAGTCGAAGGCAACGATGCGGCCGTCTCGTTTTTTGATGGATTCAAACACAATTCCCCCTGCAGCGTACAATTTGATTGCGGAAAGATCGACGGATGATCGGGATTTCAACGGCCGTATCGGAAATCCGGGTCGGACTTCCCGGCAGCGTCAAGATGTGTCAAACGATGATATATTTATACAACAAGATATGGTGGGTTGTCAATATAAAATATCAATATGTAGAGTCCGTTTGTGCGTTTGTCCGGACCGGGAAGCTGATTGGTAATGGCGGAAATGAAAATGTTTCCAATAAAACCAATGCAACCAATCGAACTCTTTTGCGCCGATTCGCCGTTTCAATACACAGCCCGCAACCCGCCCTGTATTTCACTCCGAAACGGGGGTAACCCAGATGTAGTCGGCGTAATCCCATTCGACCGTCGAGCCGGCCGGCGCCAGGTATACGGTGCGAAAGGGTGCACTCGTGCGGTGATAAGCCCGGTCCGGAACGCCGAATTTGAAAATGATATGTCCGTTTCCGATCACCACAATCATGGACGCATCGCCGAGATTCCGGGCAATCGATTCGGCCATGCCGTCTTCCCACAGACACTGGGCCTGATAAAAGAATTCAAAATCGGTTGATTTCAGAAAGTGATGCCGTTCGAAGGTTTCTCTGACGAAAGCGCGGTGGGCTTCGTTCGTGGTGTCAATCTCCGACGGCAACAACTCCTTGTCGCGCGCCAGCAGATTTTCCAGCCCCCCCACCCGCACCCGGGGCGGGAGAAAAGTCGGCACGTTCAATCCGATCAGGGGCAGGTTTTCACTGCGTAAAAAGTTCAGAATCGGTTCATAGAGTCCAAAATCGAAACCCCAGTTGACCTTCCACTGAGTCTTTTTGAGAAAGATCTCGCGTTCCAGCTCGCCGGCCGACCACTGCACCAACACCGGTTGGTAGGTAAAATCGAACATTTCCATACCGACTTTGGACTGCGGTTTCAGCGCGGTTAACGAACGGATGATTTTCAGCTGGATTTCATGATGAGCGGCCTCGGTATGTACCTCTCCGATGTAAACCACCCGGCTGTCGGCCAGTTCGTTGATCAGCGTTTCATAGGAAATCGGCGTCCGGGTTTCGGATGAAAGAATCGTTCCGGAAGCAAAGGTCTGACCCGAGTCATCGACGGTGACCACCGGTGGCATGCCGGCGCAGCCCGCCGACAATATCGAACCGAAAAGAAATGCAGCCAGCATCTTTTGCAAAGGGCACCTCTCAAGCAAGTGTGGAAAGACACTCGAGCCGGAATTCAACAACCACCCGCGAAACGGGTGCCTTGGATATTCTTGCCAGCGGTAATTGCCGCTGGCAAGAATAGACAGAAGCACTTTTGTGCTTCGAAGTTGAACTTGCACCGGGTGCACAGCACCCGGTTTGGGCAGGAATTGGCCACGTCGTGACGTTGCGAGTGACTTGATTTGAGATGTTGATTACCGTATGATTTCAGCAGCCGGCAAATCTTGCCGTCGTACGGCAGAGAAAACGCCGCGCATGAACACAAAGACAGCGTCGATCGAAGGGATCGGACTCTGATGCGCTACGATCAAAAACCAGTTCATCGAAAGTGGATTGCACCCTGGTATGATTCCAACACCGCCTGTGTTCTTTTGATGGTTGTGGTGCTGGTGGCCCTGGTGTTCTCTTTTACCGGCATTTCGGTCGCGATGGAAGAAGAGGTGCATCGCGGTAAGGTCTGGCTGCCAATTTTACTGGCGCTGCTCTGTACCGGTGTAATGGCATCGCTGATCTTTCGGTTGGCCCGACGCATCCGTTATCAGCGCAAGGATCTGGAACCGTGATTCATTGAAACCGGCGTCAACAGCCACCCGTGAAGCGGGTGGCTTGAATTTTCCTCCTGCGGCATCCGCCGCTGGCAAGAAAAGGCAGAAGCACTGTTGGGCCTCGATGTCGAACTTGCAGTCGCACCCGGTCTGGGCAAGAATCAGCGCAGCACGTATCCCCGGGGGGTTCCATTTTTTTCGCCGGATTGGCCGGTTGAGCTGCACGGCGGCGTCTATTGCGGTCCGGAGCCGGCACTGGAAACGCTTTGCAGGATCTTGATGAAGGTTTCCGGAGCGATGTATCCCGGTCGATGTCCAATGACATCTCCGTTTTCGGAAAAAAACCAGGTGTCCGGCAATCCCCGCACGCGGAACATGTTCGACAGCTCCTGTTCCTTGTCTGTATCCACCCGCACGGCAATGAATTTTTCGTTCAAAAAAGCCAGGACTTCCGGATTTTGAAAGGTCTCTGTTTCCATGGTGTGGCAATATCGGCACCAATCGGCTCGAAAAAACACAAAAACTTTTTTGCCCTTCTGACTGCTGATTTCCATACCTTTTTCGAAGGAATACCATCGCAGTGGCGAAGCCTCTGTAAAAAACGGCGCCGCGACCACGAGCAATCCCGCAAGAACCACACCCAGAGCTCGGATCAATTTGTTCATTTGCATTTTCCCGGAAAGACTCCGTTACGCAAACATCACTGCCGGTTGAAGAGATGACACTATAGCACGTCGGCGCCAATTCCGAAACCGCAATTCGGTGCCTTTCGATCCGGGGGCGTTTCGCTTTCGACCGGTGATCAGACAGACGCCGGACCTCGAGAGATGCGGATCCGCTGGAAAGCCAGCCAAATACCGACGGCCAGCAGAAGCACATCGCGCAGAATATCGTGCAGATAATTGCTGCCGCCCTGATCTGCGGTGGTAAAACAACCGCAGGCGACATCGATTCCCCGGTACCAGTTGATCGCCAGCGCCGCGATAAAAACCAGCAACAGTCCGTTGATAATCATCAAACTGCCTTCGGTCCAACGTCCTGTCAGAAGCAGCACCGCACAAACCGCCTCCAGCCAGGGAAGCAAAAGGGCCGTGGGATTCACGGCCCAATCGGGCAACATCTGATAATTGGTGATCGTAATGGCAAACCCCTGGGGATCCCAGATCTTGCCCAGCGCCGCGTACAAAAATACCGCAGCCAGCAGCAGCCGCAACATCCAATTCAGAAGGGTCCGCATCATTTTCACGCCGAAAGTGCCGCGGCCCGTTCCGCGGCGGCCCGGATGGCTTCCACCACCGTGTTTTTGAAACGCCCGGCGGCCAACACGGACAGGGCGGCTTCGGTGGTGCCTCCCGGTGAAGTGACCTTTTTCCGCAGTTCCTCCGGTGTTTCGCCGGAAGTCTCCATCAAGGCAACCGCCCCCTTGATCGTCTGAAGCGTGAGTGCGGCGGAATCTTTCGCAGTCAAACCAAGCCGGATTCCGGCTGCGATCATGGATTCTGCCATGAAAAAAACATAGGCGGGCCCCGATCCGGAAAGCGCGGTGACCGCGTCGAGCTGCGGCTCTTCAAATTCAATCACTCTGCCCATCGACTCGAGCATTCGAACGGCAATCCGGCGGTCTTGTTCGGTCGCATTCCGATTCAGACTCATACCGCTCATGCCGGCCAGCACAAGGGCCGGTGTGTTGGGCATGACCCGAATGACGGCAAGGTTGGTTCGATTCGGTTGCGAAAGCGGCTCGTACAACAGGGATTCGATTTTGCGGATCGGATAGCCGGCGGCAATTGAGAGAATCAGTTTGCGTCCCGGCACGGCGTAATCTTTGCGGTTGGCAATTTCCGACAATACCGCCGTCATTTGCTGCGGTTTTACCGCCAGCACGACCACGCTGCATTCCTGGAACAACTCGATGTTGTCGGATGTCGTCTGAACCCCGTAGGTTGTCGCCAGAAACGCCCGTCGTTCGGGCCGAACATCGGAAACGTGCAAAGCCCCGGGGGGCAATACACCGGAGCGAAGCAGGGCGCCGATCAGCGCTTCTCCCATATTGCCGCCGCCGATGAACCCAACGGCCGATTCCATCTGCGTCATTGCATCCTCCCTGCCTGCCGGGGGGAGTGGTTTCCTCCTCCGAAAACGAGCGTTACGGATTCTCGAGTCAATCGAAAGCCCGTTAATTGCGGTTTTAACTTTGGACAACCCCTTGGCAGTGTGGTATAGTACCGTATTTTCTGAGCTGAATGTTTCAAATTTTCAAAGTCGACGTGATCTTTCCATGATCGCAATCGAATTCAACTTGTCGGCATTCATAACGTTGGTGTCGGCATGCTGTCAACGGGATGCAACTGAAATTCCGGATTGCTTCTATGCCAGACCTTGTGCTACACGTGATCGATAACAAATGCATGGCAATTCCCGATGCAACGGCATCGAATGCGTCCCGCGGCGGACAACTGCGATCCATGCCGCGCAGACCATGCGCTCACCGTATCCGGATATGAGGTCTGTCGATTCATGTATGTATTTGGTTATTTTCTGATGGCATTGGCCAAAGTGCTCGATTATGTCCTGTTCTTCTACATGCTCATCATCATCGCCCGTGCCGTTCTGTCCTGGGTGAATCCGGACCCATACAACCCGATTGTCCGATTTATTTACGGCGTAACCGAACCGGTCATTTATCAAGTGCGATCCCGAATTCCCTCCAGCTTCGGAGGCATCGATTTCTCTCCGGTGATCGTCATCTTGATCATATATTTTCTACAGATATTTGTCGTTCAGAGCCTGTTGAGATTCTCTCACACGCTATTATGAACGGCCGGCAGGAGGCAGCCATGGTAAACCTGACTCCCTTGGATATCCAGCAGCAAAAATTTAAAACCCGGTTTCGTGGATTCGACATCCATGAAGTGGATGTATTCCTGGATCAGATGGCCGATGCCTTCGAAGCCCTGCGGAAACAGAACGAAGGCTTGAAGGAAGAAATTCGGCGTCTCCAGCAGGAAATCCAGGGCTACAAAAATCGGGAAGATGCGTTCAAACGGGCGTTGCTCAATTCACAGAAAGTCATCGACCAGATGAAAGACAACGCCCAGAAGTCGGCGGAATTGCTGATTGCCGAAGCCGAAGTAAAAGCGGAAAAAATCCTGAACAAAGCGCACAATCGACTGGCGCAACTTCACGAGGACATCGCGGAATTAAAACGACAGCGCATGCAGATCGAAGTTCAGATCGGCTCGGTCATTGAAGCCCACACCAAGCTGTTGGAAATCAGCAAGGAGGGCATGAAGACCATGGATGAAGAGGATTCCAAGCTGAAACTCCTGCAGCAGGGCAAATCCTGATTGTCTTCATAAACGGGCCGATAAAAAGCCACGTGACCGGCATCATTCAATCATCGCCGGTTCAAGCAGCCGAAGCAAACCCGACGACCATCCGCCCCGTCTGCGGAATGGTCGTTCGCATTCCCGCAGCACGATCGCATTCAGTGGTCCGGGGCTGTCCGAAATCACCGACTGCAGAGAGAACCTGAGCGGAGCAATCTATGGCAAAAATCGATGCATTCTTCAAACTGATGAACGAACAGGGTGCTTCCGACCTCCATCTTGCCGCGGGTCAGCCTCCGGCACTGCGGATCCGCGGCGATATCGAACGGATTAAATACAAGGTCCTGAACAACGACGATCTTCGCTCCATGCTGTACGAAATCACCCCGGAGGAAAAAATCAAGGTGTTTGAAGAGACCGGGGACGTGGATTTTGGTTATGAAATTCCGGGCCTGGCCCGTTACCGCGCCAATTTTTTTATGCAAAAAAACGGTGTGGGTGCCGTGTTCCGCGAAATTCCCAGTGCAATCATGACCGCCGAGCAGCTGGGACTGCCGCCGGTCGTATCGAAATTGGCCTCCCTGCCGAGAGGCCTGGTACTGGTGACCGGTCCCACCGGCAGTGGTAAATCGACCACCCTGGCTTCGATTATCGATGTGGCCAATCGCACTCGCAAGGATCACATTATTACCGTGGAAGATCCGATTGAATTTGTCCACCAGAGCCAGGGATGCATCGTAAACCATCGCGAGGTCGGCATCCACACGCGTACATTTGCAGCAGCCCTGCGGGGGGCCCTGCGCGAGGATCCCGACATCATCCTCGTCGGCGAAATGCGGGACCTGGAAACCATCTCGCTCGCCATCGAAGCCGCCTCCACAGGACACCTGGTGTTCGCCACCCTGCACACCACCAGTGCGGTGAAAACGGTGGACCGCGTCATCGAAGTGTTCCCGGCCGAACAGCAGGCCCAGATCCGCTCCACCCTGGCAGACGGCATCCGTGCGGTCATCGCGCAGGTCCTCTTCAAACGGGTCGATCGCAAAGCCCGCTGTGTGGCTCTGGAGATTCTGATCGCCAATTCAGCGGTTCGCAACCTGATCCGGGAGGCCAAAACCCACCAGCTGCCCTCGATGATTCAGACCGGTCGGAAATACGGTATGCAGCTGCTGGACGATGCGATCATGGAACTGTACAACAAGGGATGGGTCAGCGCGGAAGAAGCCTATATGAAATCCAACGAAAAAGCCAAATTCCGACCCCTTTTGACAGCGCCGCCGGCCGATTTCACCGAAGTATAATCCCGGTCGAAAGATTCAAGTTTAAAAAAAGCCGAAAACGATGGGCCGTTCGCTTTGCGGGCGGCCGTCATTTCGCGCCGTCGATGATGCGTGGATGATCCTGCTTTCGGTCGGAACCTGCGACCGGCCAGCGACAGCCTTGCGCGCCGCAAAATTGGCCGGTTGCCGGAGTGAGAGTTATATAACAAATTTATTTTATTCAAAATTTATTATTTGAAACCGCCGTTCCCCAACCATTCCTTCCGGCTGCGCCAACTGCCACCGGCTTCCTAAATCGTCACAATTTGTGCTATAATCAAGGTTGTCGTCTGGTTCCGCTCAACGTTCCATCGATACTTGGTTGGCACGTTGAAACCGGTCGAGGTTCCGGAAACCCGTTCCGTCGACGAAACAAGGGGATATCGTATGAAAAAGCAGGAAATCGATCACATCCTCACCCGCATGCTCGACTCGATCAAAAACGTATCGGACCTGAACCTCACCGTCGGCAAGCCGTTACAGGTGGAAAGCGACGGGGAACTGGTGCCGGTGGAGATGCGCCCGCCGTTTAAAGAGTTGACCCCGTTTCAGACTGAAATTTTCGCATTGAACCTGATCAACCAGGACCGCCGGTTGACCCGGACGCTGCTGGAACAGGGATCGTGCGACCTTTCCTACAAACTCCCCGGCAAAGCCCGGTTCCGTGTCAACGTGTTCTCCCAATCCGGCTACTATTCCATCGTACTGCGAAAGCTGGAATCGAAAATACCGACGATTGCGGAGCTGGATTTGCCGGAAGCCATGTATAAAATCTCCAAGGATAAAAACGGCATCGTCTTTGTCACCGGTGCCACCGGTTCCGGTAAAACCACCTCACTGGCCGCCATACTCAACGAGATCAACGAAGATCGCTCGGTGCACGTGGTCACCCTCGAAGACCCGGTGGAGTACCAGCACCCGCATAAAAATTCGACCTTCAATCAGCGGGAACTCGGCATGGATTTCGACCGCTACGCCAGTGGGCTGCGGGCGGCGCTGCGGCAGGCGCCCAAGGTGATTCTGGTGGGAGAAATGCGGGATCGCGAAACGGTGGAAATCGGCCTGAGTGCGGCCGAAACCGGTCACCTGGTGCTCACCACCCTGCACACCATCGATGCCGGCTCCACCATCAACCGCATCATCGGTATGTTTACCACCGAAGAAGAACAGCAAATCCGAATTCGTCTGGCCGACTCTCTGCGCTGGATCGTCTGCCAGCGACTGCTGCCGAAAATCGGCGGCGGCCGGGTGGCGACCTTCGAAATCCTCGGCACCAATCTGCGTGTAAAGGACTCGATTTTGCATGGTGAATCCGAGGGCAAAACCTTTTACGAAATCATGCAGACCGGCCGTGCATTCGGCATGACCACTTTCGACGAACACATTGTCGGACTTTACGAGCAGGGGCTGATCACCGAAGAAACCGCCCTGGCCTTTGCTTCGCGGCGCGGCATCGTGGGACGCGGCATCGACGGGCTGAAATCCGCCCGCGGGGAGGCCACCACCGACATCGAAAAACTGGAGCTCGACCGCGCTTACGGCATGAAAGCCAAGGCTGGATAACCGCCCGACCCGCGTCGATGCCGGAAGGAAAAGAAACGTTTCCCGACCAACCCAAGAATCGGAAGCTACCATGGACATCGTCTGTCAGAAATGCCAGAGTCGGTTTAAGGTTCCGGACGAGAAAATCCCCGCCGACCGCAAGGTATCCCTGCCCTGCCCTAAATGCCGGCAGCAGATTTCCATCGCCCCCCGCAAAGACGGCCAGCAACAACTTCAGGAGGCGTTTAGCTCCAGCAACTATGATGCCTCGGAAAAGCCCTTTGATTTCATCGAGGAAGAGGGCCAGACGGCGCTGGTGTGTGAATCGGATGCCACCGCTCTGAAGAAAATCGTCAGCACGCTGAATTTGCTGGAATATCACGTCACGGTTTCCGACAGTGGCCGGGACGCCTTGAAAAAAATGCGCTATCATCAGTACGATCTGGTGGTGGTCAACGAATCGTTTTTCTGTGACGGGCCCGATGCAAACATGGTCCTGCTCTACCTGGAACGACTCAACATGAGTACCCGGCGCAATATCTACGTGGTCATGATCAGCAGCAAATACCGAACCATGGACCAGATGATGGCCTTTCGTCACAGCGTCAACATGATCGTCAATACAAAAAACATCGACGACATCGGCAAAATCATCCAGCGCGGTTTGACCGACAATGATTTCTTCTATCGGGTGTTCAAAGAGAGTCTGAAGGAGGTGGGCAAGTCTTGATGGAAGAAAAGGTACCGGAATTGGGTCGGCGCACCCACCGTTAATCCAGTTGCATTTGCACTTCCAGGCGAAGAATTTCCGCCTGCAATTCCTTTTTTTCCCGTTCGCTCAGTTCGCGATCCGCAAGTCGCCTCCGCAGAGCCAGCAACTGCATTTCTTGGCGATATTCCCGGCAAGTGTAGTTTTGGTTGGCCATTTTTTAACAAACAGAAATCTCTGTTATCGGCAAATCCGTCAAGCTGTAAAGGTTTCCATCTCCTCGGCGATGATCCGCAAGCCATCCAGTGTCAGAAGCGGTTCCACGGTCTCGATGCTTTGGGCCACCCGGTGCATCAGCGAGGCCAGCCCCCCTGTGGCGATCACTTTTACATCACCGCCCATTTCGGATTTCATGCGTTGCACCATCCCGTCCACCAGCCCGGCGTAGCCGAAAATAATGCCGGACTGAATACTGCCGGCGGTGTCCGTGCCGACGACCACCGGCGGAGGCGTAAATATTTCCACCCGCGGCAGCTTCGAAGCCTTCATGAACAGGGCTTCCGATGCAATCACGATACCCGGACTGATCGCTCCACCGAGGTATTCTCCGTTTTTCGAGATGCTGTCGAAGGTCGTAGCGGTCCCAAAATCAATAACGATCAATGCCTGCCGATATTTGTGAAAAGCGGCAACGGCATTGACGATTCGATCGGCGCCCACCTCTCCCGGGTTTCGATACAGATTTGGCATACCGCAATAGGTGGTCGGATCGACCCACAACGGTGGCGCGCCAAGGTACTTGCGGCAAAAAGAATCCAGTATGTTCACCAGCGGCGGCACCACGCTGGAAATGATGGTTTTTCGTATATCCTCCGGACGGATGCCCCGTTGGCCGAACAGGCCGGTGACGATCAGGTTGAATTCGTCTTCGGTGGCATTGCGTTCGGTACGAAGCCGCCAGTCGCATACCAGGCGGTTGTCTTCGTAGACTCCCATCACCGTATTGGTGTTGCCCACATCGATCACAAACAGCATGGCGCATCTACCCTTCCCGAAGTGCGTCGATGACCTTCAGCGCGGCGCGGGCTCCGGCCACGTCGTGAACGCGAACCAGATGTGCACCGTTGAGCGCTGCCGCGCAGACGGCGGCCAGGGTTCCGGTCTCCACAACCGGCCGGTCCGCTTGAATTTCCTCCTGAAATTCCTCCGAGAGCAGCGCGCGGATGAATGCCTTCCGCGAAGGTCCGATCAGGATCGGTGCGTCGAGTCCGTGAAAACGGTCCAGGTTGCGGATGAGCTCCAGGTTGTGCTGCAGATTTTTGCCGAAGCCGATTCCCGGATCGACAATGATACGGTCCCGGGCGATGCCGGCGGTCACGGCGCGGCCGATGGCATCTTCCAGAAATGTGTAGATGTCCGCAACCACGTCCCGGTAAAACGGTTTGCGCTGCATGGTCCGCGGGCTGCCGAGCATGTGCATCAGCACAACCGGAACACCGCTCGACGCCGCCAGCGTTCCCATGGCAGCGTCCATGCGGAGCGCACTGACGTCGTTAATGATCGAAGCCCCCAGCTCCAGCGCTTCTCGGGCGACCTCGGCCTTGGTCGTGTCCACGGAAATGGGAACCGTGACGCGCCCGGCCAGGGCTTTTATGACCGGGCCCACGCGGCGGATTTCTTCCCCGGCTGGAACCGGATCGGCAAAAGGGCGGGTGGATTCACCGCCGATGTCGAGAATATCGGCTCCCTGCGCCGCCAGCTTTTCTCCCTGAGCGATGGCCGCGTCGGTTTTTTCGTAACGTCCCCCGTCGGAAAACGAGTCCGGGGTGACGTTGAGCACCCCCATGATTCGGGTCCGATCTCCCAACGTCAACATTCGATCGTTCCAAATCAGTTGGTAGGGTTTTCTCAATGTCATGGAAATGGTCGCGATCGGGCTATGTTTGCGGAACCGGATCGATTCCGGCGGTATGGCAGGGCCCTATCCGGATGAAACCGGGTCCATCAAACCGACGGCTCGGAAGAGTCATCGGATTGCGTTGCCGGTCCATCCGCGTCGTTGCGCTTGTCGTCTTTCGGCGGTTCGGAAGCCGCACCGGGGGTCGGGCCGGCTTTCTTTTTTTCTTCGTCGGAGGCCTTTTTCGAAGGCAACTGGAAGCCGGGCCGCATTTCCAGGATTAGTTCATCGAGCTCCCGGCCCATCACGGTTTCTTTTTCCAGAAGAATCTCGGAAAGCCTGTGCAGAATGTCGAGGTTGTCTTCCAGGACCTTGCGGGCTTTACTGTAGGAGTTGTTGATGAGTTTGTGGATCTCCTGGTCGATTTTCTGGGCGGTTTCCTCCGAATAATCGCGGTGCTGGGCAATTTCACGGCCCAGAAAGACATGCTCTTCGCCTTTGGAATAGTTCAGCGGACCCAGATCACTCATGCCCCAGGTCCGAACCATTTGCTCTGCCAGGGCGGTGGCCTGCTTGATGTCGTTGGCCGCACCGGTGCTGATCCGATTGAACACGATCTGCTCGGCAACCCGCCCGCCGAACGCCACCGCCAATTCGCTTTCCAGCTGATCTTTGTATTTAAAATCCCGCTCCTCCGGCAAGAACCAGGTCACACCGGCTGCCCGGCCGCGCGGAATGATGGTAATCTTGTTTACGGCGTCGGTCTCCGGCAGAAATCGGGCAACCAGAGCGTGGCCGCCTTCGTGATAAGCCGTGGTCTTGCGGTCTTCCTCGCGGATCACCTTGGATTTGCGCTCGAGACCCATAAAGACCTTGTCTTTGGCATCCTCAAAGTCGAACATGTCGACTTTTTCCTTGCTGCGCTTGGCCGCCAACAGGGCGGCCTCGTTGACCAGGTTTTCGAGATCGGCGCCCGAGAAGCCCGGCGTGCCTTTGGCCAGCACGAGAGAATCCACGTCCTCGGCGATGGGGGACTTACGCATGTGCACCCGCAGAATTTTCTCCCGGCCTTTGATATCCGGCAATGATACCACCACCTGGCGGTCAAACCTTCCCGGCCGCAGCAGGGCCGGATCGAGAACGTCCGGCCGGTTGGTGGCCGAGATCAGGATGACGCCTTCGTTGGATTCGAATCCGTCCATCTCGACCAGCAGCTGGTTCAACGTTTGCTCCCGTTCGTCGTGCCCGCCGCCCAGACCGGCACCACGGTGGCGACCGACTGCATCGATTTCGTCAACGAAGATGATGCAGGGCGCATGCTTTTTCCCCTGGACGAAAAGGTCGCGAACCCGTGAAGCACCGACGCCCACGAACATTTCGTCAAAATCCGAACCGCTGATGCTGAAGAACGGTACGCCGGCTTCCCCGGCAATGGCACGACCCAGGAGCGTTTTCCCGGTCCCCGGGGGCCCCATGAGCAATACACCTTTTGGAATGCGGCCGCCCAATCGCGTAAATTTCTTTGGATCCTTCAGGAATTCGACAATCTCACTCAGCTCTTCCTTGGCTTCATCGATGCCGGCCACGTCCTCGAAGGTCACCTTGGCCATGGTGTCGGACATCAGGCGGGCCCGACTCTTTCCGAAGCTGAGCGCTTTGCCGCCGCCGCTTTGCATCTGGCGCATGAAAAAAATCCACACGCCGATCAGGATCAACATCGGAAACCAGGAAACCAGCACCGACATGTACCAGGGCGATTCGGCCGGCGGCTTGGCGTTGATGACGACCCCTTTCTGGCGCAGGAGCTGAATCAGTTCGGGGTCTTCGGGGATAAAGACCTTAAAGCGATTGCGATTGATATCGGTTACGAACACCTCTTGACCCTGAATGGTCACCTCCGCGACGCGTTCGTCTTCCACCATGGCCAGCAACTCGGAGTAGCTGATGGTGGTTTCCGCCATTTGCTGCTGGTTGAACAGGTTGTAGAGCATGATCATCATCAGGGTGATAACCAGCCACAACGCCAGGTTCTTATAAAAAGGATTCAATCGAACAAACCTCCTCGTAAGGTTGCCTTGGTACCGGGACGCGTCACGTGGGTCCGCCGCTATCGATTCTTTTTCCCTCCTGACCCTTTACCGACGCAACGTGTGGTATAGAGGAACTAAATTAATCACGATCCCGTTTTATACAAGCAAAAGCTCGACTTTCAGAACGGCCCGGCTATCCGCAGTTGCAGCAAAGGCAGCGTCGATGCGATGACCGACGAGCCAGACAATCGTTCCGGCACTGACCAGCACCGGGCACATCGTCCGTTCCGCCCGGGGCACTTTATGATCGATGAAGAATTTTTTGACCTTTTGCGAGCCGTGTACTCCCGCGGGTGAAAATCGGTCTCCGGCCCGAACTCCACGCAGAACGAGAGGAAAAACCAGTTTATTCATATCAAAAAAGGCCGCATCCTGTCCAGCATTCCGTCCGTCCGCAACGACGGCGGGGTCCACCAGAGAGAACCGGATACAGCGCGAAATCGGTTCGATGTTCAGGGTACAGGGCAGAAGCTGCGGGGAATCGATCCGATATTCGAATCGGGGCGTCGGCGGCACGCCGGTCGCTGCGGCCCGGGGATCGGCTTTCGGCTCGCCGCGGATGACCGTCAGCATTTGCCGTTCGCGCCGTGCGCGAAGGTTTCCGGGCAGGTCCACAAAGCCGCCGCCATCGGTGGCGGCGCACAGGGATCGGATGGATTCAACATGGGTGTATCCAATCCGCCGCAGATTGCCTTTGACTTCTGCAATGGCAACTCGCAATACCCGGCGTTGCAGGGCGGCCGGCATCTCCCGCAACCCGGTCACTGCCAGGTCGATTCGGCCGGCCGACCTGGATTCGATCAGGACTTCAAATCGTTCCGCGGCCAGTGACTGCAACCAGGTTTCCTCGTCTCGAACGATGTGTGCCAGCCGGTTCAATCCCGCGACGACGGCGGGATTGAACTCGTTCTGTAACATCGGCAGCAGGCGATGTCGAATTCGGTTGCGCACGAAGCGCAGATCGATGTTGGTGCGGTCGGAAACGAACCGCAAATCGCGGTGCGACAGGTATCGATCGATCTGCGATCGCTTCAGCCGGATCAACGGTCGGATGATGCGATCGGCCACCTTCGGTCGAATGCCGCCCAATCCCCCGGGACCACTGCCGCGCAACAGAAACAGAAGCACCGACTCGGCATTGTCGTTGGCGTTGTGACCCACGGCAATGCGATCATAGTCGCGTCGCCGGGCGATGGCTTGCAAAAGTCCATAGCGCCGTCGACGGGCAGCCTCCTCGACGGAGGTTCCATGCCGTTTTCGGTAATCATCCGCATCGATGCGCTCAAGGAAGAAGGGCAGCCGATACTGGGCGGCGATGCTTTTGACAAATTCCGCATCGGCACGTCCTTCATCGCCTCGCAGATTATGATCGATGTGGGCGATGCCGAGACGAATTTTCAACACATCGGTCAGACCGACCAGCAGGTCCAGCATCGCCATCGAGTCCGGTCCACCGGAGACGGCAACCAGAATCGAATCCCCTGCGGCAATCATCCGATGGGTGTCAATGGTCCGCTGGACCCGACTCCGGATTTTCTCAATTTGCTGCGTATTCGCGATTTCGACCCCCTTGGCACTCACCCGCCGGAAGACCCAAAAACAGATGAAGAAATCCTGTTGGGTTTCCACACACCTGACAAACAACGTGTCTTTCAATGTTGAATATCGAGCATTGCAGTCCACCGGCATGGGAGTCGACCCTGCGTTTATTTCTGATTCGACCGTTGCATTCCCAGGGAGGGTCACCGTGCCCGACCGGTCGCATCGGAAACGTTCCTTGCCGAATGAACACCGCCCGACGGGGTGCGCCGCCGAACCGACGGGCGGATTCCGTTTTCCCGGATTTGCGCCCACGTCCTTCGGCGATCGCTGTCCGGCTACAAGGGTAGGTGGGAACCCGTTTAAAAGTCAATTGAATATCGTCAATACCGTGGACTTACCATCCCCGACCCAGGCGACAAACATCTTGATTTTGCAAATTATCTCTTGAAAATTTACACGGATCGGCTATTTTGAAAGCAGATGAAGGCAGGCGGGTCGTCCGGTCGGCCGCCGCGCAACAGGCGCGCACGAACCTCGTCAGGTCCGGGAGGAAGCAGCGATAAGTGATGACGCCTGTGTCGTGGTCGATCCCGGCCGGACGATCCGCCTGCCTTGTTCCTCCTTTCGGCCTCCCCCCTGACCTCGTTTCCAACCAGAAACGGCCCTTATTGCTGCCGGGGCCCGCCGACGGGGGGATGAATCACTCCGTTGCGTTTGTCCGATTCCTGCAAAAAGACCGCAAATTCAACGCCTCCCGTCCCTTTGAAATGCTTGACATCCAATCGAAGATTCTTATGTTCTCAACAACCGCGACCTGGGTACTTTTTTTTGAATTAAAAATAATAATTTCAGATAAATAGGGATTTGATGACTGCAGAAAAGAAAATCAAGATCGACATGGAAAACGATGACTCCAGAAGCGATGAGGAACCCTCTGCAGCACCAACCAAACGGGAGGACCGTCAAGCCTCTGATCCCGTAGAAACCGAAGCCGGCACCCCGCAGACGGGCGAAACCGTCCGTGAACTGGAGCGGAAACTCGAAGATGCAACCGGCGAAGCCCGCGAAAATTACGATCGGCTTCTGCGCGTATCGGCTGAGTTTGAAAATTACAAAAAAAGAATGAACCGGGAAATGGATGATTTGCGAAAATTCGCCATCCAGTCCCTGGTGAAAGACCTGCTGCCGATCATCGACAATCTGGAGTTGGCCCTGAAATCCGCTTCGGATCATCTGGATGAAGGCGGCAATCGATTGAGAGACGGCGTAGCGCTGACACACAAGGAAATCCTCAAAACCCTGGATCGATACAACGTGACGCAGATCGACGCCCTCGGGCAGCCGTTCGACCCGAATTTTCACGAAGCCGTCATGAGAGAAGAGGACGAGGAACACCCGCCCAATACGATTATCAATGAGCTGCAGAAAGGTTATTTACTGCACGATCGGCTCATTCGACCTTCGATGGTCGTTGTTTCCATGTCAAAGCAAGGCAGCGACGACACGGGCGAAGCTTGATCGCATCCTGCGGCCGAACCAGTCAACCACCACGAACCAACGAATTCATCAAGGAGGATCAGGAAATGGCTAAAATCATCGGTATCGATCTCGGCACCACCAACTCGTGCGTGGCGGTCATGGAGGGAGGCGATGCCAAAGTAATCACGAACCCGGAAGGCGGCCGAACGACGCCTTCGGTTGTCGCCGTTACAGAAAGCGGAGAAAGACTTGTCGGGCAGATTGCAAAACGCCAGGCAATCACCAACCCGGAAAATACGGTTTTCGGCGTCAAGCGCCTGATCGGACGCAAGTTCGATTCCCCGGAAGCACAACACGACAAGGAAATCCTGCCGTATAAAATCGAACGGGCCGACAACGGAGATATCCGTATCAAAATCCGCGGCAACAAGTTCAGCCCCGCGGAAGTTTCCTCCTATATCCTGGCCCACATCAAAAAATATGCGGAGGATTATCTCGGCGAAAAGGTGACCGATGCCGTGATCACCGTACCGGCTTACTTCGACGACAGCCAGCGTCAGGCAACCAAAGATGCCGGCAAGATCGCCGGTCTGAACGTGCAGCGGATCATCAACGAGCCCACCGCTGCATCGCTGGCATACGGACTGGATAAGAAAAAGGAAGAAAAAATCGCCGTGTTCGACCTGGGCGGGGGAACTTTTGACATATCGATCCTGGAGATCGGAGAAGGGGTGTTCGAGGTGAAAGCCACCAACGGCGACACCCACCTGGGTGGCGAGGACTTCGATCTGCGGTTGATCGATTACTTAGCCGACGAGTTCAAAAAAGACCAGGGAATCGACCTCCGCAAGGACAAGATGGCCCTGCAGCGCCTTAAAGAAGCGGCCGAAAAAGCTAAAATGGAGCTCTCCACCTCGATGGAGACCGACGTCAACCTGCCTTTCATCACCGCGGACGCCAGCGGGCCGAAACACATGAATATCCGCATCACCCGGGCCCGGCTGGAAGCGCTGGTCAGCGACCTGCTCGACAAGTTGGAAGCCCCCTGCCGCACGGCAATGAAAGATGCCGGTCTGAGCGCAAAGGAAATCAACGAGGTGATCCTGGTCGGCGGCATGACCCGTATGCCGGCGGTGCAGGAGCGGGTGAAAAAACTGTTCGGACAGGAACCGCATCGCGGCGTCAATCCGGATGAGGTTGTGGCCGTCGGTGCCGTCATTCAGGGCGGGGTGCTCAAAGGCGATGTCAAGGATGTGCTGCTGCTGGACGTCACGCCCCTGTCTCTGGGCATCGAGACCCTCGGCGGCGTGATGACCAAGCTGATTGAAAAAAATACGACCATACCCACCAAAAAAAGCCAGATTTTTTCGACGGCGGCTGACAACCAGCCGGCGGTGTCCATTCACGTGCTGCAGGGCGAACGCGAAATGGCCGGCGACAACAAGACCCTGGGCCGTTTCGAACTGGTCGGAATTCCGCCCGCCCCGCGCGGAGTCCCCCAGATCGAGGTCACCTTCGACATCGACGCCAACGGCATCGTCAACGTGTCCGCCAAGGACCTGGCCACCGGCAAAGAACAGTCGATCCAGATCACCGCATCTTCCGGCCTTACCGATGAGGAGATCAAGCAGGCCGTAAGAGATGCCGAAATGCACGCGGAAGAGGATCGCAAGAAAAAGGACCTGGTGGAAGCCCGCAACTCTGCCGACACCCTGATCTACAGCACCGAAAAATCACTGAAGGATCTGGGCGAAAAGGTCGACAGCAGCACGCGGAGTCAGGTGGAAGATGCCATCAGCGCGCTGCGCAAAGCCATGGAAGGCAATGATCCGGATGAAATCAAGCGGCTCAGCGAGGAATTGACCCAGAAATCCCATAAACTTGCCGAGGCCATGTACCAGCAGGCTTCCCAGAAAGGACAGCAGGGAGCCGGCGGTGGTGGTGCCGGTGGCGCCGGTGGCGAGGCGGAACCGGAAGAGGACGTTGTCGACGCGGATTTCGAAGAGGTCAAAGAAGACAACAAGTAACGTTGCGATCTGCGCAAAAAACCCCGGCCAATCACGGATTGGCCGGGTTTTTTCTTCTTGTCCGTTGTCGGTTGTCCGTCGTCCGTCGCAGAAACCAAAGGACTTGTTGAATCGGCAACCAATCAAACCAATCAAACCAATCAAACCAATCGAACCGCCATCGCGCCGTTTCGCCCATTCGCCGCCTCGCCGTTTCAATTTCGACCACGCACCAAAATTGCAGCAACCAATTGAACCAATCCAACCAATCGAACCAATGGAACCGGTTCTCGCCGTTTCAAGTACAAGAACACTCCGCACTCCGACGACCAATGAAACCAATGAAACCAATCGAACCAATCAAACCAACCTAGTTCCTGCCATAACGCTGCCGCAGCTTCGGTTTTTCGATTTTGCCGGTGGGATTGCGCGGCACCTCGCCGAACAGGATCCGGCGCGGGCGCTTGTAGCGCGGCAGCGCTTCACAAAATTGCTGAATTGCTTCGGTGGTCAGCGTCCGGCCGGCTTTGGGCATCACGACGGCAGCGGCCACCACCCCCAGGCGTCGATCCGGCAGCCCGATCACGGCCACATCGTGGATATCGGGGTGCGCCTGGAGAAAATCCTCGATTTCCACCGGGAAAATGTTCTCGCCCCCGGTAATGATCACGTCTTTTTTGCGGTCCACCAACCAGATGAACCCCTGTTCATCCTGACGGGCGATGTCCCCGGTAAGCAGCCATCCGTCCACCAGGGCGGCGGCGGTGGCTTCCGGGTTCCGGTCATACCCTTTCATCACACCGGGGCCCCGCACAGCCAGTTCACCGGGTTTGCCGGGCGCGACCGCATTCAGCCGTTCGTCGAGGATCTTGGCCTCCCAGCCGTATCCCGGTTTGCCGATGGCACCGACTTTGTGGACGTTGTCCATCCCGAGATGCACACATCCGGGACCGGAAGCTTCGGTCAAACCGTAGTTGGTATCGTAGCGGTGGTCCGGAAAAATCTTCAACCATTGTTCGATCAGACTCGCAGGCACCGGCTGGGCGCCGATGTGCATCAGCCTCCATTGATTCAAACGATAGTCTTGCAGCCGAACCGCTTTACTCTCTACGGCCCACAGAATATCCAGCGCCCAGGGAACCAGCAGCCAAACGATCGTCACCCCTTCTTCGGATATCGCTTCCAGGATCCACTGCGGCCGAACCCCGCAAAGAATGACGGCGGGCGCCCCCACGACCAGGTTGCCGAACCAGTGCATTTTGGCACCGGTGTGATACAAAGGCGGTATGCAAAGAAAATTGTCCCGGCGGGTTTGCCGGTGATGTTGTTGCTCCACATTGGCCGCAGCCTCCAGGTTGTTGTGGGTAAGCACGGTGGCCTTGGGTGTGCCGGTCGTACCGGATGTAAAGTACAGGCCGGCGTCATCGGCCGAATGCAAGTGCACCGGTGATGGAATTGCCGCGGACTGGGCTGCGAGCGTATGCCAGTCCCCGGCAAACTCGGGCGGCTTTGATCCATGACCGCAGTAAATGTATTCTTGAATGCATCCGTTCAACTCGGGGCGGATGGCCTCGATTCGATCGCGGAAAGCCTCGCCGAATATCAAAATCCGGCTTTGGGCCGTGAGAAGGCATTTGGCAATGGTCGGAGCCTCAAAACGAAAGTTCAGCGGCACCGCCACGGCGCCGCAGCGCAGAATTCCGAAATAGATCGGCAGCCACTCCAGGCAGTTGTACATCAACAGGGCCACGCGATCGCCCTTGCCGATGCCCCGGCGGCGCAGTGCATCAGCCGTGCGGTTGGCCAGATCATCGAACTCGCGCCAGGTAAGTTGCCTGCGCAGCCCTTCATCGGGCCGGCGTTCCACCAGGGCAATGTCGTCGCCGTAAACGGCGGCGTTTCGGGTCAGCATGTCGGTGATCCGCATCGATCCTCCAGGACTTCCGTCAAGCGGAAATGGGCAGATTCAAAAAAGGAGCCTTGTAGCAGATACGCGATGCGGGATCAAGGGGGCGTTGTGTTCGATTGGTTTGATTGGTTTGATTGGTTCAATTGGTTCTTGCGCTGGGTACTTGGTCGAAATTGAATCGGCGAGTCGGCGAAGGGGCGAGACGGCGCAAAGGCGGTTCGATTGGTTCCATTGGTTTGATTGGTTATTCGCGTTGCGGGTTACGGGTTGCGAGTTGCGGGATGGCCGGCATAGGGCGTAGAGAAAAGGCAATGAGCTGTCTTTGACAATGGACGACGGACAACTGACAACGGACCATGCAAGGCATTTGCTTTCAGCTTTGAGCTTATCTGAGCTTTGAGCTTTGAGCTTCGAGCTTCGAGCTCCCCGGACTCAAGAACCTTTGGAACGGCCGACGGCGCTTTCCTTTTCCGGATTTTTCGACTATACTTGTCACCTTTGTCGTTTCAAGAAAGGACACCATTGAATCGTACGAAAACCATCACCGTAAAGCCCGGCATCGAGGGGCTCATATTCGACTGCGACGGCACGCTGGCCGATACCATGCCGCTGCACCTGCAGGCCTGGTGCCGCACATTCGAAGACTACGGGTTGGAATGCCCCGAATCGCTGATCTACCAGCTGACGGGCATGCCGGCGGAAAAAATCGTCGACGTCTACAACCGGCGCTTCGGAGCCAAGCTGGACGCCTTTCGTTTTGGCCGGGAGAAGAATCGGCGGGCGCAGGCGCTGCTGTCGGAGGCCAGACCCATCCGACCCGTGGTGGCCATTGCGGAAGCCTATCGCGGGAAAATGCCCATGGCGGTTGCTTCCGGTGGCAGCCGGGAAAACGTGACCACCACCCTGCAGGCGCTCGGCATTTTAGATTGGTTCTCCGCAGTGATCACTTCCGACGAGGCCGTCGCTCCGAAACCGGATCCGGCCATTTTCATCGAAGCCGCACGCCGGCTGGGTGTCGTGCCGCAAAAATGCCAGGTGTTCGAAGACGGGGATGTCGGACTGGAAGCGGCCCGACGCGCCGGGATGGCCGTCGTGGATGTGAGATCCTACATTGCGTCTACCAGAGAATGAAATGCCGTACCTAAACGCCATCACCCCTCCGGTGATCATCGGCCACCGCGGCTACAGCGCTCGATATCCGGAAAACACCCTGCTTGCATTTGAGGCCGCTTATGCCGCCGGAGCCGACATGATCGAACTGGATGTAACCCTGTCCCGGGACCGCCAAGTTGTGGTCATACACGACCCCGTGCTGGATCGAACCACCGAAGGAAGCGGTCCGGTGAGCGCGCAAACCCTCGATTCGCTGAAACGCCTGGATGCCGGCGGCTGGTTTCACCCCCGGTTTTCGGGCCAGCGGATTCCCACCCTGGCGGAAGTATTGGAACGATTCCGGCCGGAGGGCCTTATCAACGTGGAAATCAAGGCCGAGGCCTTCGAATTGCACGATCCGGAGGACGGCATCGAACGGCAGGTGCTGGCTATGCTGGAAAGTTTCGATCTTATGCGGCAGGTGCTGATTTCCAGTTTCGAGATACGCATTCTGACACGTTTGCACGACCGTCATCATCTGCCGCTGGGAGTACTCTCCGGCCGCCGCACACCGCCGGATGTGCTGAGATTCTGCCGGGATCTCGGGGCATTTTCCTGGCATCCGCACTGCCGGGGCCTTGAGCCCCGGATGGTTGCCACGGCCCGGAAGGCCGGGTTGCGGGGTTTTCCATACACGGCCAACGCACCGGCCGATATCCGGCGCCTGCTCAGCCTGGGCGTCGACGGTTTTTTCACCGACGATCCGCAGGCAGCACTGGCATGCATTGCAGAAATGAACGATGGGTAGTCCATATGATCAGACTGCCGTATCCGCTTTTATTTGGGTCCGTTTGCCGCTTCGCGGCGTCCGTCGTCCGTTGTCAGTGGCGGGCGAAAAACAGCTGGGTGCTCATAAACCGACTTCCGTGCTATAAAGTTGCGAAGCCCGGCTTTCAAAGGGAAAACAGTTGTATGCCTCCACGGACAACGGACCACTGACAACTGACAGCCTACGCCTGCAAATCGGACCTGCAAAGCAGGTTGAAACGTGCATTACGGAGAGAACGCACATGAACAACTACGCCGCCATCGTAAAGCAAAATCTCCGGGAGCTGTTCGAAAACCGGCCGGCGGAACTGGCGTCGCTCCTGCCGGCCACCGCAGTCGGTGACGGCTTTGAATTCCCGGCCTTTGGCTGTCGTTGCCGCATCGCACCCGGGGGGATCTTGCTGGACGGCCGTCCGGAAGCCGGCGTGCTCGGCGTGCTGGTCTCCCTGTATGCACGGCATGCCAGCGAAGGCTCCATCCAGGTCGAACCCCTGCAATCCTTTAAAGATTTCCCCGGCAGCATGCCCTATGCCGGCGCATTCACCACCCATACTGAAATCCCGCTGATTGCCCGCCTGCAGAACATCGAAGCTTCCGGAGCGCATATCCTGGCAGCGTTCGATGGCGCACCCTACGAAGCGGGGGATTTTGCCTACCTGTTGCGGCCGCTGCCGAAAGTCGCGCTTGTCTATGTGTTTTATCGCCCCGACGAGGAATTCCCGGCTTCGGTCACCTGCCTTTTTTCTTACAATGCCCGGAATTTTCTACCTCTGGACGCCCTGGCGGACACCGGCGAGTATACATCCCGGAGGATGCTGGACCTGGCAGCGAATTGAGCGTTTCAGACCTCGACGGCTTCGTAAAATGCCGTGCACCCCGCTTCGCGGCGACAGCGCGGAGAAGGAATCTGCCCCCGGCAACGAACAGAAACAGTGCCCCACCCTTCTATGAGATACGCGATACTGCCAAGCCGCAGGGCCGGCCACCGTGCCGGCCGGTTTCCTGCAGGAGAATAATGCCGGGTTTGAGTTCCTTGGAAATCCATGGTGCGCGGCGGTTGCGAATATCGGGATAAAGGCGATGAGAAGCAGATAAAGTAAAATCCAGATGCCTGCGATATCTTGACATCTGAGCTGAAATTGTTTAAATATATGGGTTTTCGAACGAAATGAAATTTTGAAACGCATATTGAAACGGCTTCAGGCGAAGGAGACCGCCCCATGATTCAAGTGGAAAACCTCACCAAGTATTACGGTGACGTCTGTGCGGTAAGTCAGATCAACATCGACATCCCCGGCGGAGAGATCCTGGGTCTGCTGGGCCCCAACGGTGCCGGCAAAACCACCACGTTGCGGATGCTGACCGGCTTTCTGAAACCGACATCCGGAACGGTGCGGGTAAAGGAATACCGAATCGAAGATCATGCCCTGGAAATCAAGAAAATCCTTGGCTACCTGCCGGAATCGGCGCCCCTGTACCACGAGATGCTGGTGTTCGACTATCTGCAATATGTGGCCGGCATTCGGGAGATCCCCCGCCCCCAGAGACTGGCCCGCATCCGCCGTCTGGCCGATCTGTGCGGCCTGAACGAAGTCATGCACAAACCCATCGCAGAGCTCTCCAAGGGATATCGTCAGCGCGTGGGCCTGGGGCATGCCATGATGAACGATCCGGAGATATTGATCCTGGATGAGCCGACTTCCGGGCTGGATCCCAACCAGATCGTCGAAATTCGAGACATCATTCGTGAAATCGGCCGGGAAAAGACGGTGATCCTGTCCACGCACATTCTCAGCGAGGCCGAAGCCACCTGCGATCGGGTGGTCATCATCAATCAGGGCAAAATCGTGGCCGACGGCAATCTGGACACCTTGAAACAGTCCGCCGGCGACACGTCGCTGGTTCACATGGCCCTGACCAATGCCACCTTCGAAGATGTCGAAACCCGGCTCGGGGGCGTTGACGGTGTTCGGGAGGTCCTACGGGTCTCGGAGCAGGACGGGCATCTGCGGCTGCAGCTGGCCACGCCGGTCGACCGGGATTTGCGCCCGCAAATTTACGACGCCGTCAAGCAGACCGACTGGATATTGCTGGAAATGCGTCAGGAAACCCAGACGCTGGAAACCATATTCCGCGAACTGACCCGGGAGAACTGATCATGCGCGCGGCTACGCACATTTTTCGCAAAGAATTCGGCACCTACTTTGTGTCTCCGATCGCCTACATCGTCATCGCGATCTTTCTGCTGGTGACGGGCTGGTTTTTCTTTACCACCTTTTTTCTCCTCGACCAGGCCAGCCTGCGAAACTTTTTCAGCCTGCTGCCGATCATCTTTTCTTTCGTCATTCCAGCCTTGACCATGCGTCTGCTTTCAGAAGAACTCAACCTGGGTTCTTACGAAACCCTGCTCACGCTGCCGGTTACCCACCGCGACGTGGTCGTGGGCAAGTTCATGGCGGCGGTCGGATTCATCGTCGCCATGCTGATCCCGACGCTGGTATATGCAGTCACCGTTGCCGTACTTGGAGATCTGGACTGGGGCCCGGTGATCGGCGGCTATATCGGCGCCGTATTTTTGGGAGGGGCCTACGCTGCCGTCGGCCTGTTCGCCTCTTCGCTGACTCGCAATCAGATCATCGCATTTATCATCGGCATGGCCATCTGCTTCACCTTGACCCTGCTCGATCGCATGCTGTTCTTTCTGCCGCGTTCGATGCTGGGTGTTCTGGCATATATGGGTTCGGATATGCATTTTCAAAATATCGCCCGGGGGATCATCGATTCGCGTGACATCGTTTATTTCGCGAGCATCGGCTTCCTGGGTCTGTATGCCGCCAAACTGGTACTGGAGGAAAAACAATAATATGTCGGCCAAAGCCAAAACAGGAAAGTATCTGAAATTTTTAATCTATGTCATTGCCGTCGTATTGATCAACCTGGCCGGTATCACGCTTTTTTTCCGCGCCGATCTGACCGCTGACAACATTTACTCGATTTCGGATGCCAGCCGGGAAGTCGTGGCGACGTTGTCCGAGCCGTTGACCATCAACGTCTTTTTTACCCGCAACCTGCCGGCCCCCCACAACAACACCGAGCGCTACCTTCGCGACCTGCTGGAAGAATATGCCACCTACGCAAACCGCCACTTCAATTACCGATTCTACAACGTCAGCCCGGACCAGGGCGACCTGAGCGGCGACATTCGCGAAAATCAGCAACTGGCCCAAAACTACGGCATCGAACCGATCCAGATTCAGGTGATCGAAGAAGACGAGGTCAAATTTCAGCGGGCTTACATGGGCATGGTACTCATTCACGGCGACATGATCGAACGGATTCCCACCATTCCATCCACCGAACGGCTGGAGTACCAGATCACCACCGCCATCATGAAGCTGAACAACAAAATCAGTGCCCTGCTCCGGCTGCCGGAGAACATCCGGGTCAAATTGATTCTGTCTTCTTCCCTGAACCAGGTGGCGCCATACATCGGACTGAACCAGCTCCCCGAGCTGCCCGCAGAGGTCGAACGAACCGTGGCGGCCCTCAAACCGAAGCACTTCGGCAAACTGGATTTCGTGCGGCTGGACCCGTCCACCGATGAAGCCGCCGCGGCTGAGGTGGCCGAGAAGGATTATGAGATTCTCAGCCTTCGCTGGCCGGATCTGCCGGAGCAGAATGTTGCGGCCGGCGAAGGATCGGTGGGTCTTGTCATCGAGCAGGGACAGCGGCACACCACCATGGAACTGGTGCAGGTGGTCCGCCTGCCGCTGATCGGAACCCGTTACGAACTGGTGGACTTTGCCGAAATCGGCAACCTGCTCACCGAGAACATCGAGTCGCTGATCGACATCAACGAAGACCTCGGCTACCTGGCGGACAAGGGCACCCTGCCGTTGCGGCCGGCACGACCCACCGCGCCGGAGCAGGAGCCGGAGGAAGCGCTGAACAACTTCCGCACCGCAGTGACCAACAATTATTCGATCAAGGAAGTGCAGCTGGAAGACGGCCCGGTTCCATCTTCGCTGAAAACCCTGGTCATTGCCCGACCGACGGAAAAATTCAGCGAATATGAACTGCTGCAAATCGACCAGCATCTGATGCGCGGCAACAACCTGGCGCTGTTTCTGGACAGCTTCTACGAGATTTTCCCTTCGCGGCAGCAGATGGCCATGGGCATGCGCGGCCCTCGCTACGAGCCCATCGACAGCGGCCTGGAAGCACTGCTGGAGCACTACGGCATCCGCATCCGACAATCCTACGTGCTGGATGAAAACTGCTACGAGCAGGAAATGCCGGCCAATATGGGCGGCGGGGAGCGGTCGATCTATTTTGCACCGCTGATCGAAAACCGCAACATCAATCACTCCCTGCCCTTTATGAAGAACATCAAGCGGCTGGTAGCGCTGAAAATTTCACCGTTGGAAACCATCGACGAACGCATCCGGGAAAACGGTTTGAAGGTCCGGCAGGTCATGTCCTCTTCCGATAAATCCTGGGAAATGCGCGGCCGCATCAATCTCAATCCGGCATTTATTTCACCGCCGGCGGCCGATGACATGCAGCGCTTTCCGCTGGCGTATCTGGTCGAAGGCAAATTTCAAAGCTATTTCAAGGGCCGCCCGCTTCCGGAAAAAACACCGGCCGAATCGGATGCTTCCGAGGCAGAAGGTGGCGAAGATGGCAACGGCGGGACGGATGCTGGCGAACCCAAACTGGAAACCGAAGCGATCCAGCTGCCTTCGGAAGTGGAAAGCGAAGGTGCCTTTCTGGCCGAAGGCAAGCCGGCAAAACTCTTCATCCTGCCATCGTCGGCGATGTTGAGCGACAACGTCATGGACGCCGAGGGGCGCACGATCAACACCGTTTTTATTTTGAATGCGCTCGATGCGCTCAACGACCGGGTCGAAATCGCGGTGATGCGGGCCAAAAAACAGCAGCTCAATCCGTTGGAACCGGCCGGGGCCGGTACAAAAACCCTGGTGAAGACCGTCAACATTGCCGGCTTGCCGGTGCTGGTGGCGCTCTTCGGCGTCGGGGTCTGGGTCCGCCGGATCTCGCGCAAGCGGCAGATACAGGCACTTTTCGTGCAGGACCGAAATTGAGCGTTTCAAATTTTCAGTTGTCTTAAAAACCCACACGTTCGCATTCCGGAGAATTCGCCGCAATGAAAATCAAAAAAGAGTACATCATCCTTGTCGCCGTGATCGTCGCTCTTTCGGCCTACCTCTTGACGCGGCAGACCGACCGCTCCCAGTACGAACTGCCGGAAATCCCGGAAGTGCCGGCGAAAAACATCACCCGCATGGAAATCAGCGGGCCCGAACACACGGTTACGATCCGGCGCGAAGACGATCGCTGGCGCATCGAACCCCGGGGCCATCTTGCCGCCGACAGCAAGGTCAGAAATATGCTCGAACCGCTCGAAACTCTGACACTCACGGCACTGGTATCCGAGTCGCAGGATTACAGCCGCTATGAATTGAACCCGGAGAAAAAGATCACGGTCAAGGCCTGGGAGGGGGAGACGTTGAAGCGCGAGGTGGCCATCGGAAAGTCGGCGCCTTCCTTTCGCCACACATTTGTCAGCATCGCCGGAGATCCGAACGTGTACCACGCCCGCGGAAATTTCCGCAGTGCTTTCGAGACGGATGCCGTCCAGCTGCGGGATAAAACCGTGCTGCAGTTTGCCGCCAGCGATATTCACACCATTCGAATTTCCGCGGAAGACAATTCCTTCACGCTGGTTCGCGGGGAAGCGCCCATCGAAAAAGAACCGGAAAACAATGCCGAAACCCCGGAATCCGTGGATGCAGAGATCGTGTGGAAAACCGATGACGGCCGGGTGGCCGATTCCGCCGAAATCGATCGGCTGCTGGGCGCCCTGGCCCTGCTCGAATGCGAACGCTTCATAGACGACCGCCAGAAGGAGGATTTCCAAAACCCGTTTTACGCACTGGAGCTCGACGGCGTCACGAATACCTATCGATTGGAAATCTTTCCATTGCCGGAAACCGATGCGGACGGTGCCGGGGAATATCCGGCAGCTTCTTCCGAAAGCGACGATCCCTTTATACTGCCGGAGTGGCGTGTGAAGAACCTGACCCCGGAAATCGGCGACCTGGTCGTTGCAGCGGAAACCAACGACAGCGAAACACCGGGGCTGGCCGGCGATTGAGGATCAAACCGCTGGATGGACTTTACCGATTCGGATTACTTCCTGGATCGGTCGCTGATCGACCGAATGCGGTCCGAAAAGAGCTTGGCGCAGGTGGGACAGTATTTGTGCTCGACTTTGACGTGCGGATGCAGATCGGTACGCTCGTGAATGTGACCCAGGAAACGGGTCGTGGCGAAATACCGGCCGCAGCCCTCGCAGCGCTCCAGGGGGTGACGACCGATCACCTCATCCCGGATGGTAATGGTGCGCACGTTGTCGCGGTCTTCGACCCGGATGGCGTCGGTTGGACAGATGTTGGCGCACGTGCCGCATCCGATGCAGGCGTCTTCGATGGGAACGACGTAATCGACCCCTTCGCGTTTTTCCATTTTCAGTGCACCGGCACCGACAATCTCCTTGCAGACCCGCACACACAGCCGGCAACGGATACATCCGTCGGGAGGCGTTCCGACATCGACGCCGTAAGCCCTGGCCATTTCCGTCAGCCGCCTGGACTGGGGTGCCATCTGCAATAAATTCCGAAATGCACGCACCCGGGCCCGTTCGACAAGTTCTCCGGAAGTTTTGATTTCCAGGCCTTCTTTGACTTTGAGGATGCACGAAAGCATGGTGACCTTGCGGCCGGTGGCGCGACCAACGACTTCAACCGCACAGAGACGGCAGGAACCGGAGGGTTTCAGGGACGGATGATAGCATAACGTCGGGATGTCGATGCCGCGTTCTTTCAGCACCTCCAGCACGGTGCGGTCTTTTTCAACCTCGATTTTTTCTCCGTCGACGGTGATGGAGATCATAGATTCACTCCCGTGTATGCCCGGGGCCGCGCGGTCGGCCGCCGGCC
>DAXETY010000056.1:0-99815 GCA_051155755.1 Desulfobacterales bacterium | reverse complement strand
GGCGGTGTGTTCGTCCAGGCCGACGACGGTCGTGCCGGCCGGCAGCAATGACTGCAGATGCGCGAACCGGGGTTGTCCCATGAAGCAGAACCGGGTGTCGTGGGTGCCGCCTTCGGCGTTGTTCCAGTGCGGGATCACCACCCAGTGAAATCCAAAGCGCCCGAGCAAGTCCAGTCCGTCTTTCCAGTGCGGCGATTCGCCGACCTTGTAGATTTCATAGACCGGCAGGGTACGGGTGCCGGCCGTCAGCGCCGCAGCGCTGGCAAACACCACGCAGCCGCCTTTGCGGATGATCTCTTCGAAGATATCCGGCACGGGGCTGGCGAGCAACTGGCGAACCGCGTAGGTGGGACTGCCGGGCCCGATCAGAACGTAGTCGGCCTGGCGCAGCGTCCGAAAGGCCCGCTCGGCCTGGTATTCGCTGTCGGTGGCCCGGGAGTGAAAGGAGGCCACCTGCAGGTGATGACCCACATGACGGCGGAAATAGGCGACGGCATTGCGGGATATCTGGTCCACGTTAAGTTGAAAACCGGCGGGCGTGTCGAGGAAAACGGCTTGCGGAGAAGGTCCCCGGGCGGCCAACAGCTCTTTGTGCACCTCGACCATGGTCGCGGTCAGCTCGCCGGAGCCCATCAACACCAGTGTGCCCTTCTTGGACGCCATTTTATATCCTGTTTATGTGGAAATTGTGAGTCAACAACCACCCGCAAAGCGGGTGGCTTGAACTTGCACCGGGTGCATAGCACCCGGTTTGGGCAAGAATCACCGCGGTGGTCATCCACAACGGTTTGCCGTCGCCGCGCCGGAAGACTCCGGTGCATTCATTGCACCGATTGTGAGTCACACCCGGTTGCGGTTTCCACACTGGGAAGGCAAGCGGCGGCAGTCGCATCGGCCCGGACCGGCTTGCGTCAATCCATCATCGAGCCGGCATCATTACGGGAATCGGAACGAAAATAAGCGTAGATCTTGCGGCCGCCGCCGAGGATCAGGATCCCTGCCATCAGGTACAGGCAAAAATAGATGAATCCCTTGGCGGCGGCAAACTGCTCGATTTCCATGATCCGGGGCATTACCTGCGGGATCCGGTACAACACGCCGATCCCGGCCAGTACCAGCGCAATCCCCCACACCAATTGAAAAGTCGATCTTGGTTTCGTCATGTTCCGGCTCTGACCACACGGTTATTTCGATGCAAGGTAAGGATTTATCGAAAGGATTCAAGCCGGGACGGGCATCCGGCGCAGCAAAAAGCCCCGGGGCCGGTAAACGCTCACCGGCACAGGGTTGCCAGGCAAGCCTGTGGCGGAATGCGGTGTGGATCGCGCCGCCCTGCGGTCATTTCCGCCAACGTGCATTCCAGCGTGATCTGCCGAACCATCCGGAGAAGCCGGGAGGGAATTACTTGAGCCGACCCTTGAAATCGGGTTTGCGCTTTTCCAAAAAGGCGGTCGTGCCCTCTTTGGCGTCTGGGCTGCCGAAACACAGGGCAAAGGCGTCGATTTCCATGGCACAGCCGCCATCCAGATCGGTTTCACTGCCGCGATTGACGGCCTGCTTGGCGGCCCGCAGCGAGGCCCGGCCTTTGGCGGCCATGATGCCGGCGGTTTTGCGGGTTTCCTCCAGCAGCGCTTCCGGCGGCAAGACCCGGTTGACCAGACCGATGTGCTCGGCTTCGGCTGCGGTGATCATCTTGCCGGTAAAGATCATTTCCTTGGCCCGATTCGTGCCGACCTGGCGCGGCAGCCGCTGGGTGCCGCCGAAACCGGGAATGATGCCCAGGTTGATCTCCGGCAATCCGAACATGGCATTTTCCGAGGCATAGATGAAATCGCAGGCCAGGGCCAACTCGCAGCCACCGCCCAGGGCGTATCCGTTGACCGCGGCGATCACCGGAATCGACAGCTGCTGCAGCGTTCCGATGACCCGGTGTCCGGTGGCCGAAAAGGCCTTGGCCTGCAAGGGGTCGTAGGTGGCCAGCTCCGAGATGTCGGCACCGGCGACAAACGCTTTCTCACCGGCCCCGGTGAGGATCAGAACGCGGATGTCTTCATCGGCATCGATGTGCGCCAGCACGTCGGCGAATTCGGCCAGCAGCTCCCCGTTGAGCGCATTCATGGCTTTGGGCCGGTCAAAGGTGATCCGGGCGATCCCCTCTTCGACCTGGTATCGGATGTGCTGATAATTCATCGTTCCCCCTCTCTGTGTGAAGCCGCAAATCGCCGCGCGGGCGTTGCACCGTCGATGGCACTGAATAGGAAATGGATAATGAACCCGGCGGATTTTGTCAAACGGTATGAGAGGCGCTCGGATGTAGCTTTTCAAGTGAAGATAGGATCGGTAACCCCCAGAATTGATGCTCAGCCTGCCCGCCATCGAAGCGCCATTCATCGAGCACTGAGGAATATCACCCACACTGATGGGCCAAATGCCGCAGATATACCCGCCGGCGGGAAAATTGCCGCAATGATAAATTTTATATAAGATCTTGATATCATTTTTATTTATTAAATATACCAGACTTGGCACAAACATTGATTACAGCATCTGACCTAAAAGCACAAACCATGCTTCACCGGATGATATATGAAAAGTTTTGAATACATACCGCACCATCGAATTTTTACTGCCGAGTACACTGGTCTGAGCTGGGATGGGTTGTATCCAAATGAAATCGTGAACCGAAAGAGAGTGGGGGGAGATATGGAAAAAGTCCTGGGGAAAGATACGCGTCAGATCCAATCGCTCATGAAGCAACACAAACACAACGGTTTTGAGCCGATTCAAGTTGCAGATCACACTACGCGGGAGATCGCAGCAGCCACAAATCGATCTTCGATCTCCGGCGGGATCGATCAACGCAAATACCCCCGGGACCATATCGATAATTTAATCAACTATGTGCTCGTCGATGAAGACGGAAACGAAGTCGGTCAGGATACGGGAACGGCGTTGAATGTCAGCCAGGGCGGCATGCTGCTGCAAACCAATGCAAAGATTACTTCGCGCTACCTGATCCTGGCGACCACAAACATCGAAGACCAGCTGATCGTTAATATCGGAAAAGTCGTCTTTTCCATGAAAAACGGCAACGGTTTTTACAAAACCGGCATCAGTTTCCGCGGGGATCACTCCGACAATGTCATCTTCCGAAAAGCGCTGATCCACCTGTACCAGGAACGGCATGCGAAACGAAAAATTTGTGATCAGAATCGGCTGCTAAAGAGATCCATGTGCCTGGCCCAGGAAGTGCAACAAAACCTGATTCCCTGTATCGCCCCTTATGTCGACGGTTTTGAAGTCGCCGGCTGCAGCCTTTACTGTGAAGAAACCGGCGGGGACTATATCGACTATCTGGAAGACAAAGACGGACTGAACATCGTCGTCGGCGACGTTGCCGATCATGGTGTGGCGGCGGCGTTGCTGATGACCTCTGTTCGTGCCATGCTGCGCATGCGCGCCAAATTCGGAGGTTCACCGGCGGACTTGATCGGCGATCTCAACAATATTCTGGTTTCCGATGTCAAGGATACCGGACGGTATATGACCCTGATGTATCTGCGCATCAATTCGGCCCAACGGTCGATCACCTGGGTGCGGGCCGGACACGAACCGGGCCTGCATTACAAACCGCAGACGGAAGAAACCGTCGAACTGCGGGGCAAGGGTCTGGCTCTGGGAGTGATGGAAGACATCGATTACGAAGAATACACCATATCGAACATCGATTCGGGCGAAATCATTGTCCTGGGCACCGATGGGGTCACTGAAACGCGCAATGCCGAGGGCACCCCGTTTGGACGCGAACGCTTAATGAAAATCGTGCGGGAAAAAGCTGCCGGCTCGGCTTCTGAAATTCTGGAAGCCTGTATGAAGGCGTTGCAGCAGTTCCGCGGTGACATGCACCGGGAAGACGATGAAACACTGGTTGTCATCAAAGCTGAATAACCCTCGCGTTGCGGCCGCAGGATCAAATACGGGCAGCGATGCCTGGGGCGGCTGATTCAGCCCTGCAGCCACCGGCCGACCGTGTAGCCGCCAAGCGCCACGACGGTGCAAAGAAACACCCCCCAGGCGATATCCACCGGGACCAGGGCTGCCGGCCAGTTTCGAATCAAGGCGTAATTGGTCAGCTCATAGGTTGCATAGGTGAAAAAACCGAACAAACCGCCGAGGACCATGGCCGTGGCCATGGAATTGCGCTGCAGGGCCGGCAGGATGCAGAAAATCATCAACCCGACAATAAACAGGAAATAAAAAGCGATCGCTGCCGGCCAGTTGACCCGCTGGCTGAGCAGTTCTCCCAGCTGGCGCTGATAAAACGGCTGGGCCACCCACCCGAGCCAGATGAAATCGACCACCAGGAATACAACCAGACTGCCGGCATAAACGATGATGTAATGATGAAACGGCATATCTCTATCATCCCCTTAATGAGTCAACAATCGTCAATGATGAAGTCGCAAAAAGTCCCAATTTCATCATAATCTGTCATTCCCGCGAAGGTGAAATCTCGAAATTGTTGTCATTACAGTCTGTTAAACTCGAGATCTCCGCCTGCGCGGGGATGACACCCTGTTATGACTGACTTTTTACGAAGCCTTCAAAAATTACATATATGAAAATTGGAAACGCTCCGGTTTCAGGAAGCCGGGCGCCGATCTTCGGACGTCCGGGGCTCCTTCCTGGATTTCAACGTGCGCAAAAGCGGCTTTAAGATCGCATACAATCCGGCCACCAGCGGCAGGCAGATCAGACACCAGGCGACGATTGCACGCAGGGTCGTATCCCACAGCCGGCCGATGGTACCCCAGAAATCAGCCTCGAACATCGAGACCAGTTGCGATGCCGACAACGGCAGTGACTCGACACCGAACAGCCAGGCGCCGAACTGAAAAAACGGTATCAGCAGCACAATCTGCAGCGGGTACACCAGATAGTTGACCAGCTGGATGGCCGGCAGATTCAGGCGCAGAACGATGGCGGCGACCGTGCACAGCAGGGTCGTGGCGCCCACCACCGGGAAGATGCCGATGACCGTGCCAACAGCCATTCCGAGGGCGATTTTCTCCGGAGAGATGCCCTGCTTCAGCAAGTTGACAATCGGATCGACAATCTTTCTTTGAAAAAAATTCGGTTTCATCCAGATCACACTTAAGAATTGATCGATTCCGCTCGCGCCGGAGACCTGAATGTAAATATAGGGCGGAATCGACAAATTTCCAGTCGGCGGATTTCAACGGGCACACTGCCCGAAACGCGTTATAATTCCGAAGCCGAACGGATGGGAATTTGTCATTGACAATGCGGACCGCACCCAATATGGGCCTGAAGAGAAAACATGGCGCCGAAGATGTCATGACACCCCGAACGGTGGTTGTGGCGGCCGAACAGAACCAGACAGTCCGCAAACGATACAGCCAAACCAAGACCCGCCGGTTCACGCGCATACCGATCTACGAGCAAAACCGGGATCGCGTCACCGGCTTTATCATGTGGGAAAATGTGCCGGCTCAGATCATCGACGGCCATACGGAGACAGCGGCAATGAAGCTCGAACCGTTTCGGCTCGAACGTTATTTTTCCCGATACGAATTTGCAGCCCCGCACTTGTTGTGCGCCTCGGACTGCGAAAGCATGACCGTGGAAGAACTGCTGGCGCTGGAGCCGGAGGCCCACGCGCGGCTGTTGGCGCTCCGGCTGGGCTACACGGAGTCCGGCGGTGCTCCCGGGCTCCGCGAGGCGATCACCACTCTCTACGAGCAGATCTCAGCCTCGCAGGTCCTCGTGCACGCCGGGGCCGAGGAGGCCATTTTCAATTTTATGAACGTGGCGCTTCGGCCCGGCGAGCAGGTCATCGTGCCGGCGCCCTATTACCAGTCGCTCGGGGCGGTGGCACGCGGCATCGGCGCAGAGGTCGTCGAATGGCAGGGCGATCCGACACGAGGCTGGATGCTGGATCTCGAACGCTTCAAGGGCCTGCTGACCGAGCGCACCAAGGTGGTCGTGGTCAATTTTCCCCACAATCCGACCGGATTTCTGCCTACGGCCGCGTTCGTCCGGGAGCTCTCGGCGCTCTCCGAACGGCATGGATTCATCATTTTTTCCGACGAGGTCTATCGCGGCCTCGAACTCGACCGCTCCGATCGACTGCCCGCCATCGCCGACCTGAACCCGCGTGCGGTTTCGCTGGGGGTCATGTCGAAAACCTATGGCCTTGCCGGACTGCGGATCGGCTGGATTGCCACCGCCAATGCCGCGCTTCTCCGGGAGATGGCCGCTTTCAAGGACTACACGACCATCTGCAACAGCGCTCCGAGCGAGTTTCTGGCCGCGCTGGCATTGCGGCATGCCGGGGCGATTGCCGCGCGCAACCGGCAGATTATCCACGACAACCTCGATCGTCTCGATCGTTTCTTTGCCGCCCATCCCGGATGGTTTGCCTGGCATCGCCCCAAGGCGGGATCCATTGCATTTCCGGAACTGCGGCGGGGATCGGTGGACGCCTTTTGCAGCGATCTCCTGGTAAAAAAAGGCGTCCTGCTGCTGCCCGGAACGGTGTACGGAAGCCGATACAATGCGTTTCGGATCGGTTTTGGCCGCAGAAACCTTTGCGAAGCGCTCGAGCGGTTTGAAGCTTATCTTTACGAACTCGAAAAGGAACCATGATGAAAATTCTTGTTATCGGCGGAAACGGCACGATCGGCAAACCGGTCAGCGATCATTTCGCAAAAAAACACCAGGTCCTCATCGGCGGCAGAAATTCCGGCCGGATCCGGGTGGACATTGCCGACAGTCAATCGATCCAGGCCATGTTCGACAAAGTGGGCCCACTCGATGCGGTGGTCTGCATTGCCGGCGATGCCAAATGGGCCGCCTTGGGTGCCATGACCGAGGCGGATTTTCATATCGGGCTGAACAGCAAGTTGATGGGGCAGGTCAACCTGGTGCGGATCGGGCGGCAGTACGTGAACGCCGGCGGCTCGTTTACGCTGACCACCGGCATCCTGGCCGATCATCCCGTCTTGGGGACCACCAGCGCCGCGATGGTCAACGGCGGCATTCACAGTTTTGTCAAGGCGGCGTCCCTGGAACTGAACCAGGGCATTCGGATCAACGCGGTGGCATCGGGACTGGTCGAGGACGCCGTCGAAAAATACGGGGCATATTTCCCCGGGCATAATCCCATCCCCATGCAAAAAGTGATCAACGGCTACGTGAGAAGCGTGGAAGGCCACGGGACCGGCGAAATCATACGAATGTACGACAACTGCTGATCCCGGACCGGGCCTGTCAAAGGGTTCGTTCCAGATTGATGGTTTTCGAAGGGGCAAACCGGTTGGCGCTGAAAAAATGAATCAGCCTGGAATCGTTCCAGTCCACCAGGGTGCTGATTTTTCGCACGCCGATCTGCCGCAGGTGATCCATAAACTCATTGATCAGCTGCTCGCCGATGCCTTTGTGCTGTTTGTCGGGGTCGACGCCGATGGTGTCCAGCCGGGCCTCCTCCTGGAAGATGCCGTACTCCCCCATGTAGAGCTCTCCCATTACAAAGCCCACCACCGTGCCGTCTTCTTTTTCGGCCACCAGGGAGGTCGGCAAATAATCTCTGGATTTGAACAGCTTTTCGAACTTCAATTCGTAATACTCCGGACGGGCCGTACCGAGCACCTTTTCGTCGATTGCGACCACCGCGTCAAAATCGTTTTCCCGCATCAGCCGGATTTTGATGGTGCGATCGTCCATGAGTCCTCCTTTCTCTTGCCGGATTCGGCATCGGCAGCGAATCGATGACCACGAACCCCTGTCGGCGGCGTGTCATGTAACAGCTGCTCCGCAAATTAACCGAGACACGTTGAAATTTGCAAGTCTGATATCGACCGTCTCATTCAAGAACGTTTTGCCCGGGGCCTTTCGTTTTTTGCCACCAGGTAAATGGCCGCCAGGATGAGCAGGCCGCCGAAGAGCTTGCCCCAGGTCAGGCCTTCCCCGAAGAGCCAGTAGGCCAGCAGCGTGGCGCCGACGGGCTCGCCCAGCAGGCTGACGGCAATCATGTGAGTGCTCAGCCAGCGCAGGGCCCAGTTGTAGCTGGAATGGCCCACCAGCTGGGTGAACAGCGCCAATGCCAGGAAGCAGCCGTAGGTGGAAGCGGAAAAACCGCTCACCGGCAATTGCAGCATTAATACGGCGGCCCACAGAATCACGGCCGCACTGCCGTAGCACAGGCAGATATAGGCCAGCAGCGACAGCCGCTGGCGCAGGTTGCGGCCCAGCAGCAGGTAGCAGGCGGCACAGACGCTGCCCGCCAGGGCCAGAACATCGCCCACCAGCGCTTTGCCGCCCACGGCGAAATCACCGGCCCCGATGATGATGCCCCCCACCACGCTCAGTCCGATCCCGACGGCCACCACCGGGCGGATGCGCTCTTTGGTGATCAGCGGCGTGAGCACCCCGACCCAGAGCGGATTGGTGTTCACCAGCACCACGCTGTTGGCCACCGAGGTGTAATCCAGTGACGATATCCAGGTGGCAAAGTGCAGGGCCAGGAAAAAGCCCGAGAGGCCGGCCAGCTTCAGATCCCGCATCTTCAGACGGGTGATTTCACTGCGGGCCCTCAGCAGCGTCAACGGCAGCAGCACCACGGTGGCCAACCCCACCCGGTAGGCGGCAATCACCAAGGCCGGTGCATCGGCCATGCGGGCGAATATGGCCCCGGTGGACACCGCCACCACCCCGAGGGCCAGGGCGATGAACGGGTGGAACGGGGCGGTCACGGGACCGGCGGTGGTCTCCATTTATCCCCTGCCGCCGGAAACGGATTGCGGCGCCTGGAGCGCGGTGGGATGGGTGTCCTGAATGTAGCGTTTCACGCCCATGACAATACCCTGGGCCAGGCGTTTCTGGTAGGTGGGATTGATCAGGCGGCGGCATTCGCGGGGATTGCTGATAAAGGAGGTCTCCACCAGGATGGAAGGCATCTGGGCCCCCAGCAGCACGTAAAACGGTGCCTGTTTGACCCCCTTGCTCTTGACATGGGGCCATCCGACCTCGGTCAAATGGCCGGTGAGCGAATCCTGGACATAGGTGGCCAGCCGGCTGGACTCGTTGATCTTGGAATAGTGCATCAGGGAGAAGAGAATTTTTTCCAGGTCGCTGATGTTGTTGGTGGAAGTGGCGTTTTCCATGGCCGCCACCCGCTTGGATTCGTCGTCGTCGGCCAGGTTCAGGAAATAGGTGGAAATCCCGTAGGCGCGCCGATCCCGGTTGGCGTTGGTGTGAACGGAGATAAACAGATCGGCATTCTGGGTGTTGGCAAACGCGGTGCGCTCTTCCAGGGTCAAATAGCGGTCGTCGTTGCGGGTGAGAATCACCTCGCATTTGAGCTCCCGGCGCAGCTCTTCCGCCAGCACCTTGGCGATCTTGAGCACGATGTGCTTTTCGTGCACCCCTTTGAGGTAGCCCGGTGCTCCATAGTCGCGCCCGCCGTGACCCGGATCGACGACAATGCGCCGAACCCCCAATGCCAGCTGCCGGGCCAGATCGCTGGTGGATTTCTTCGGGTCCATTTTCTTCAGAGCCTGACCGATGGCATCGTCTCCGCCGCCGCCGCCGACCGCGGCGGCGCCGTTTTCACCCTTGATGTCCATAACAATGCGAAAGGGTTCTTTGAGCGAAAACACCTCGAAGTCTTCCAGGGACTTGATGTCGACCACCACCCGGACCACATCCGGCGCGTACTGCCCGGCCCGGGCGTGCTTGAGCAGGTTGTCGTCGATGGAAATGATCCGCTGCACGTTTTCCCCCAGCCGGCTGTCGCGCAGATCGACATACAGCCGCTGGGGTTTGTTGAGGGAGGGATCTTTGCGCAGCAGGTTGTAGGTAAAGTTGGTCTCGCGGTCGGCGTCGATGACCAGCCGCGTGTAATGCGGATTGGACCAGTACCGCAGCCCGGTGACGCGGGCGTTTCCGTCGTCCGGGGCCGGGCTCGGTGCGGTTGCCGGCGCCGCGGCAGGCGTCTCGGGGTCCACCGCGCGGGAGGACCCCGCATCGGCCATGGCCTGTCCGCCCTCGACGGCCTGAAGCGCGGCCGCCGCCCGCTGCCGGTAGGCACTGTCGGGATAGCCCTGCAGGATGCGTTGAAAACGTTCTAAAGCTGCCTGCCGATCGTCATCGCGATGGGAATGATCATGGAGTTCGGCGTGCAGCACGCCGCTCATGTACAGTCCGGCGGCCGCCCAGGGGCCGTCGGGATCGGCGCGGTAGACGGCCTCGAAATGTTGAATGCATTCGTTCCAGGCTTCGCGGTACTTCTGGCGGCTCGGATTCTCCCGAAGCTCCTGATAGCAGGCCTCTCCGCGAAAATAGCGCGTTTTGACCTCCTCGGCGCGGCGATTTTCCTCCGCTGAAGCCGCCGGTGCGCGGGCCCGGGCGGTCTGCAGTGCGGTGCGGGCCTTGGGAGAATAGCCGCTGTCGGGAAAACGTTTGAGGATCCGCTGGAAGTGATCGAGCGATTCTTTGTGGTCGGCGGCCAGCCCGGAGCGCAGGTAAAGTTCGTAGTAAAGCTTGCCGCTCATGTACATTCCGGCGGCCGCCCAGGGCCCGTCGGGATCGGACCGGTACACATCCTGGAACCCGTCGATGCAGCGAAGCCAGTGATGCCGGTAGTCCTGCTTGCGCCGATCGTCTTGCAGACCGCGATAACAGGACTCGGCCCGGAAATAGGCCTGCCGGGCCGAGTCGGCCCGGGCCGTCGCCGGCAGTGACAAAACGATGCAGCCGATGGCGGCCGATAACACAATGGCGAGGTGCGGATATATTCTCATGGCCTTTTTGCCGATGCTTGGGATAGTTTCAGCAATTCGTCGAGCAGATTCAACGCTTCCAGCGGCGTAATCGCGGCAACGTCGATCGTTTGAAGCCGCTCGACAACCACGTCTTCCGGCTTGCGGAAAAGACTCATCTGTTTGTCTTCCTGGCGGGGTCTTGCCCCCCGGGGACGGCGCGAGGCAGCAAACACGCCGGACCGGCCGTCTTCGATGCCGGTCAGGATGTGCTTGGCGCGTCGAATCACCGTCGGCGGAATCCCGGCCAGCCGGGCCACCTGAATCCCGTAACTGCGGTTGGTCCCGCCTTCCACCAGTTTGCGCAGAAAGATGATCTCGTCGTTCCACTCCTTCACGGCAATGTTGAAATTTTTAACCCGGGGCCGCGTCCGGGCCAGTTCCGTCAATTCGTGGTAGTGGGTGGCAAACAGGCTCTTGACGCCCCGGTCGTTGTGATCGTGGAGATATTCGGCCACCGCCCAGGCAATGCTCATACCGTCGAAGGTGCTGGTGCCACGCCCGATTTCGTCCAGAATCACCAGGCTGTTTTCGGTGGCGTGATTGAGAATGTTGGCCGTCTCCTGCATTTCCACCATGAAGGTGCTTTGCCCCTGGGCCAGGTTGTCCAGGGCACCCACCCGGGTAAAAATCCGGTCGGTCAGGCACACCGAGGCTTTGCGGGCCGGCACGAAACTGCCCATGTGGGCCATCACAACGGTCAGGGCCACCTGTCGCAGCACGGTGGATTTTCCGGCCATGTTCGGACCGGTGATCACCAGAACCTGATTGTCGGTGTTGTCCAGGCGGATGCTGTTGGGAACGAAGCGTTCGCCGGTGATCATTTTTTCCACCACCGGATGGCGTCCGTCTTCAATCGACAGAATCCCCTGGTCGTTGATTTGCGGCCGGAAATAGTTGTTGCGATCGGCGGCCTCGGCCAGGTTGACCAGGCAGTCGAGCCGGGCCAGATAGCGCGCCATGGTCTGGAGCCGGGCACCGTGCTTCACGACCTCGTCGCGCAGGCGGCTGAAAATTTCGTATTCCAGAGTGCTGCGTTCGTTTTCGGCGTTGAGCACCCGGGTTTCGAATTCTTTGAGCTCTTCGGTGATGTAGCGCTCGGCGTTGACCAGGGTCTGCTTGCGCACGTAGTGGGCCGGCACCTCCGAAGACCGGGCCTTGGGAACCTCCAGGAAGTATCCGAAGACCTTGTTGTAGCGCACTTTCAGAGCGTTGATGCCGGTTGCGTCGCGTTCGCGGACTTCCAGCCGGGCCAGCCACCCCTTGCCGTCGCGACTGAGGCGGATCAACTCGTCGAGTCGAGGGTCGAACCCGATTTTGATCATACCGCCCTCATTGACGACCGGCGGGGCATCCTCGCGAATGGCGGCATCGATTCGCTCGGCCAGCGCCAGCAGCGTCGCCTCGCCCTCCGGCATGGCGAACAGGCCGGCCTGCAGGTTCTGCACCACGCCGCGGACCAGCGGCAGCATCTCGAGTGAATTCTTCAACGCCAGCAGGTCCCGGGCATTGCCGTGGCCCATGGAAATCTTGCTCCCGAGCCGCTCCAGATCGTACACCGACTTTAGGGTTTCGCGCAACCGTCTGCGTTCGGCGGTCTGCCGGCGCACCTCCTCTACCGCCTCCAGCCGCGCCTCGATCTGCCCGGCCTCCAGCAGCGGGTAGCGCAGCCATTGCTTCAGCAGCCGCCCCCCCATGGCGGTGCAGGTCCGGTCGAGAACGCCCAGCAGCGTGCCCTGGCGCGAACCGTTGCGGATGTTGGCGGTCAGCTCCAGATTGCGGCAGCTCAGCTCATCCAGCCACAAATACTGCTCCAGCGAATAGGTCTCGAGGCCGGCGATGTGCGTGACTTTCTGTTTCTGGGTTTCGTGCACATATTCCAGCGCGGCCCCGGCGGCCAGTATGCCCGCCGGCCGGTCCTCACAGCCGAACCCCTCCAGGGAGACCGTTTCGAACTGCCGGGTGAGCAACTGACGGCAACGGCGCAGGTCATAGCGCCGGTCTTCCAGAAGGTTGACCGCCCGCTCTTCCAGTGCCGGCCAAACCGCCTCGAAGGCGGCATTTTCGCGAGCGGATTCGGGAACGAGCACCTCACTGGGCGCAATCCGCCGGCATTCTTCGGCGATTTTTGCGGCAGCCGTGTTTTCCGTCAATCGGAACGTGCCGGTTGACAAATCCAGGCAGGCCAGGCCGAGAAGATTGCCGTGGCAGGCCAGAGAAAGCAGGAAATTATTGCTTTTTTCATCCAGAAATTCGTTTTCGACGATCATTCCGGGCGTGATAACCCGCACGACTTCGCGCTTGACCAGGCCTTTGGCGGCGGCGGGATCCTCCACCTGGTCACAGACGGCCACTTTGCGTCCGGAAGCCAGCAAACGGGCGATATAACCCTGGGCGGCCTTGTATGGCACGCCGCACATGGGAATCGGGGTTTCCTCGTTCTTGTTGCGGGAGGTCAGCGCGATTTCAAGGATACCGGATGCGATCTCGGCATCTTCGAAGAACATCTCGTAGAAGTCCCCCATCCGGTAAAACAGAATGGCATCCGGATACTGTCCTTTAATGGACAGGTACTGCTGCATCATGGGGGTGGTTTTAGGCGGGCTCATGGACAACGGTATTCACCTGAGCCTGATGGGCCGGATGGGCAACCTGCCGGCTCATTCCTTGGTCTCTTCGGCCGGATTCTGTTCATCCGTATCCATGACGACCGTTTTGGCGTCCGGTTCGGCTTGCGGCTCCGGCAGGGTTTCCGGGCCCTTCAGGCTTTTCAGCTCGTTTTCCAGTTCAGTGATTCGATTCAGCCGTTCCTGGCTTTCGGTCTGCAGCGCTTTGACTTTCTTTTTGTGCTTCAAGGCGTAGAGCAACAGAAAATAGAGGCCGAGCAGCAGGCCGGCCACCAAAAAGGCAAAACAGATGGTAACGATTCGGAGCTCCGGTGTCTGGTATTTTGCAACAATCAGATCGATACCGAGACTCTGGTTCGTATCGACGAAGAACACCCGGTTCTGATAGACCACAATGGCGACGAACACAGCGATCAAGATCCAGATGGCCAGTTTCACTTTTTTCATGGCGCGCCTCTCCATCCTGTGAGGAATTTGGTGGTAAGCGGATTATCCGAATCGTCGGGAACCGTTGTATGTCAAAGCAAAGTGTTGGCCGTTGGTATTCGAACGCCGAAAAATGAAAACTTCTATGAAATTTGACGCATTACACCTTTATTCAAGGCTAGTTAAACGAAAACATTACGATTTTTGCCGTTAAAACTCAACCCTTTTTTCAGGATCACGGCCGATCGGCGTCCAGTGCCACCAGTTCGATGCCGCCCCAGCAACCGATCCGTTTGCCCAGAATCACCAGCAGGCCGTCGATGCCGTCGATGGAACGGGCGAAATCCAGCGCCGGCTGCAGATCCGCCGGGCGCCGCACCCGGTTGCCCACCGCGGTGGCGACCGCATCGGCCCGGCTGCAGTCGGCGGCCACAACGCAAACCGCATCGGCACTTCCGCGGCTGAGCGAATGGCCCACCGTTCCCGAAGAAGTACAGACCCCGACAGGCTTGAGATCGCCGCCGATGCGAATGCCTACCTGCATGCTCAGCGGCGAATGTCCGGCAAAAACGCCCATGGTCAGCGGCTTGCGAGTGCAGACAAAGATGTCGCCGCCGTTTTCGACCACCACTTCCCGGCTGTGCCGGCAAAGCTCGCGGCCGACGTGCTCGGCGACGGCTCCGGCCACAGCGGCCATCGGTCCGACCCCGGCGGTGATGGAGGCTGCGATCATCGCGCGCACGATGGGGGCGTTCGGCCCGCGGTACCGCCAGGGACGCAGGGTAGTCAGAAACTCGGGATGGCGTTCGCCGTAGGATTCGATGTAAGACCGCTGTTGCAATACGGACTCGCGGGCGATTTTCGCCAGGGGTTTGTCGGCCTGAATGTGAAGATCGGTCTCCTTGACCGTCACCCGGAACGCGGCGCGGTCTCCGACCTGCAGCCAGCAGCGGTAGAAACGCTCCCGGGGCGATTTGAGATCTGTGGCCAATCTGCTGTCCTCACATCTGTCGCTTTGTTACCACCGGTTGGCCTCCGGGACGTTCCAGAAACCGGGTTCCAACTTGCAACCCGCAACTCGTAACCCGTAACGCGCAACCCCTAACCCGCAACCCGCCTACCGCACCACCGGCTGCGGCCGCATCTCGGGCGGGCACTGCCGCAGAAAGTACTGATCGGTCATTCCGGCGATAAAATCCCGGACGATTTCCTCGTTTCTGTGGCTTTCCAAGTAGTCCGGCGACATGTCCGCAAGGTATTGTCGGAACACCACCGAGTCGCTGTTGCCGCGCTGCAGGTCGCTGAGAAATTTTTCGAACGTGATTTCAAACAGCTGCCGAATCGTTTTCAGATGCTGCTTGATGGTCGGGTTCATGTAAATGCGTTCGAGGTTGAAGGCCTTGAGCTCCTTGAGGGCCTCGGAGATGTCGGGGCTGAAGGCGATGTAGGGTTTGCCGTGGCTGTTTTTGATCACGTCCGATACGAGGTTGTAAACGATGGTGCCGTTGGTTTTGCCGAGACGGCGGGCGCTGGATTCGGGCAGATCCTCCCGTCGGATGACGCCCAGCCGGATGGCGTCTTCGATGTCGCGGCCGATGTAACTGATTGTATCGGTCATGCGAACCACGCAGCCTTCCATGGTCATGGGCACCAGTTCGGCGTCCGGATCGCTGTTCTTGCGCTGCATGTCCTGCTGCAAATCGGCAAAGGTCTTGTTTTTGCGGGGCGCAAGCTGCTCGTTGTGGATTTCGCCGTCGTGACAGAGAATGCCGTCCAGGGTCTGCAGGCACAGATTCCAGCCGCGGCCCTTGCGCTCCACCCGATCGAGAAACCGCACGCTTTGCACGTTGTGCTGGAAATGCCCGATGCCGTGCTGTCGGCACAGTTCCGAGAGAATGCGCTCACCGTCGTGCCCGAAAGGAATGTGGCCGATGTCGTGCCCCAGTGCGATGGCCTCGATCAGGTCCTCGTTGAGCCTGAGAAACCGGCCGATCGTGCGCGCGATTTTGGACACCAGCTGTACGTGCAGTACCCGGTGGGTAATGTGATCGTTTTCGATCAGATAAAACACCTGGGTTTTGTCGATGTAGCGGGTGTAGGCCAGTGAGTGCAGAATGCGATCGGTATCCACCGAAAATGCCTGGCGGTATCCGATCTCCAGGTACTCTTCCCGCCGCTGACGAATTCCTTCGGAATTGGGGGTTGCCTCCGGCGACAGGTTCTGTTTTTCCAGTTCGTCCAGCGTCCGGGTAATTCCGGTCAGCACAGGGTCGGGTCTGTTTCGATCAAATCTCACCATTTTCGATCATCGTCTCCATCAGCCGGGGGTAATCGATCCCGGCGGCTCTAAAGCCTTCTTTGCCGTATTTCATGTTCGCTTCCAACACATAGCAGCGTCCATCGTGCACGCAGATATCGATACCGACGTCGTCCCAGCCGCAGGAACGGGCCGTGTTCAGGGCCAGGTGCCGGGCTTCTTCCGGCACGGGGTCGCAGCTCACCCGGGCGCCGACCGCCACGTTGCTGCGAAAATCCGTTGCCGGAGCAATCCGCCAGTACGCATGAACGACCTTCGGCCCGATCACCACCACCCGGATGTCGCGGTCGATGGGCAAATAGCGCTGGATATAGGCCGGATGCACCGTATCCAGGTAGGCCTGCAGGTCGGCCGCATCGCGAATCAAATACACCCCGCGTCCCATGGCCGACCCCCGGGGCACCTTGGCGATGAACGGATAATCGAAATGCCGCGGTATCGAAGCCTTCTGCCGGGGCCCATAGAACGTGCGCGTCTGCGGGTGCGGGATGCCGAGCATCTGAAACAGGGCGGTTTGTTTGATTTTGTCCTGCACGCATTTGTACGTGTGATAGCTGGGAAACGTTCGTTTGCCGGCCGCATCGAACAGGTCGGCGTAAAACGACGAAGGATAATAGATTTTTTCCGCCCGGCGGATCATATCGATCTGTGCCTGGCTGTAATCGCAAAAATTGCTTTTGACGCCCAGCGTAACCACGTTGCGGCAGTGTTTCAGGCGTCCCTCGAGGGCAACCGCCTTGCGATTGGAGATCATATTCGTCTCTTCAGCCATTGTCAAAGAGGCGCCGGATTTTGTTCAGGCTACGCGTGGTGTGCGTTCCGGGCCAGTAAATCCGTCCGCAGCACGGACACTGCCGAAAGTCCGCATGGGTTTCCCAGACGTAATCCGGCACCTGATCGCGCACCTCGCTGCGCACCGCCGTTACAATGGGTTCATTGCAGCGGATGCAGCGTGAAAAAGGGGCCAGCATTTCCCGGGTCAGGCCGGCTTCGGCAATGACTTGCCGGAGTTGATCCTCGGGAAGATCGGAATGAATCAAAATACACCCGCCGGACGGCAGCCGTTCATAGCGACGGCGGGTTCGCGTCAAAACGATGCGATCCGCAGCGACGCCGGCGGCCGCCGGCGCCCGTTGCTCATACCGCGTGTCGAAACCGAGAATGCGCAGCCACTTGGCCAGCTTGCCCAGAGTGCTCTCGGCGGTGAACCGCAGCTGCCCGCCGGCCGCTTTCATCTCCGTGACCCCGCGATGTGCTGGTAGGCCTGCTGGATCTGCTTGAAGCGTTCCTCGGCCAGTTTCTGAAATTCGTCACCCAGGTGGGATACCTTGTCCGGGTGGTATTTGCCGGCCAGCTGCCGGTAGGCTTTTTTGACTTCCTCCATGGACGCTCCCGGCTGCAGCCCCAGCACTTCATAGGGGTCCGCCGGGCTGCGTTCGGCTCCGGAAGGCCGCTCGGTTCGGGTGCGCTCTTGCTGTTGTTGCTGCGTAGAGCCGGAGGACGACTGCGTGCCACCGGCCCGTCGGCGCTGTCGCTGGATAAAATAATACCGCAACAGCAACCCGAGCAGGGCCAGGTCGTCCAGCCAGCCCAGTCCCACCAGAAAATCCGGCATCAGGTCATACGGCAGCAGAACATACAGCAAAATCAGAAATGGGATCAGAAAGCGCATCGGCTGACAACCGCTTTACATCCGCTGAAAAGGGTTCAATTCAATATTTGAATCATTCACGTCAGGAACGAGTCATCCCGGCCAAAAAGGTTACGCAATTTCAGGAACGCCGCGATCCCGGACGCAATACCGGACTATCGCAAAACGCCCCGGCGGGTCAATCCGCACCGTGAAAGTTTGGTCTACTCTGTACAAGCCGCCTCTGTCGCCGGGGGTTTCCCGAACCGGACCGATTCAAATTGACACCGTCCCCTCCGCCGGTGTAGCATGAATCGACGAAATACCCGCCAAAATATATGGATTCATCCGATTTTCACAAATGCAAACGGCCCGAGTTTCCTGCAAAAGCCTGTTCATTGGCGTGGTTCTGGCGATGTTTGCCGGCGCCTGGGGTGCCGCAGCCGCCGATACCGTGCGCAAACCGGTGGTAGCCGGGCAATGGTACCCAGACGACCCGGCGGCGCTCGGCCGGATGATCGATGCGCTGACCCGTCAGGCCGAATCCGCCGACGTACCGATACCGGACAGCGCCCGGCTGCGGGCACTGATTCTGCCGCATGCCGGTTTCCGGTTTTCCGGTCTCACCGCCGCGCATTCCGCCCGCGTAGTGCAGCCGCATCGCTTTGCCAAGGTGGTCGTGATGGGTCCCGACCATCGGGTGGGATTCCGTAACGCTGCAATCAGCGCCGTCGACGCCTATGAAACCCCGCTGGGACGCATCGAGCTGCATGCCGATGCGGCCTTGCTGCGGCAGTCGTCCGATTTATTTGCCGCCGTTGCGGCATCCGACCGCTCGGAGCATTCCCTGGAGGCCGTGCTGCCCTTTCTGCAGCGCTATCTCGACGACTTCGAGCTGGTGCCCATCGTTCTGGGCCCCTGCGATCCGGCGGCCATCATCAACGCCCTGCAGCCGCGAATCGACTCCGACACGCTGGTGGTGGTCAGCTCCGACCTGTCTCACTTTCTTTCGTACCCGGACGCCGTCAGAGAAGACCGCAACACCACGGCCCAGATTTGCCGCCTGGATGCCGCCGGCATTCGCGACCGCCGCAACTGTGCCTGCGGCAAAAACCCCATTCTGGTGCTGCTGGAGCTGGCAAGGCGCAACCGCTGGCAGCCCTTGCTGCTGCATTACAGCAACAGCGGCGACAGCGGGGGCGGCCGCGACCGGGTCGTCGGCTATGCCAGTATTGCCTTCTTCGAGGACTCCCCGGGGCTTTCCGCAACTGCTCCGCTGACGACCGCAGACGGCCGTCGGCTACTGTCGCTGGCACGCCGGGCCATTGCCGCACAGCTGGGACGCATCAAAGCCGACAGCGGGGACGACTTCGCGCATCTGGCGCAGGACGACCGGTTCACCCGCCGCTGCGGCACGTTCGTAACGTTGAAAAGCGCCGGGCGACTGCGGGGGTGCATCGGCAATATCGAGCCGGACAAGCCGCTGGTCCAGGGCATTCGCGACAATGCCGTCAATGCCGCTTTCCGCGATCCCCGTTTTCCACCGCTGTCAGAGGCGGAATGGGAACAGGTCCGCGTTTCCATCAGTATTCTCTCCCCTCCCCGAGCGCTGGATTACCAAAACGGTGGCGATCTTTGCACCAGGCTGCGCCCCGGCGTTGACGGGGTGATTGTGCGGTATGATCGTCGCAACGCCACCTTTTTGCCCCAGGTGTGGGAGGAACTGCCGGTGCCGGCGCAGTTTTTGTCGCAGCTGTGCCGCAAAGCCGGTTTGCCTGCGGATGCCTGGCAACACATGCCGCTGGAGGTCTATACCTACCAGGTACAGCATTTCTCCGAATGAGGGCTTGGCGGCATCAGCGGTTTGATTCTTGCCCAAACCGGGTGCGACTGCAAGTTCAGCATCGAAGCACAACCGTACTGCTGCCTTTTCTTGCCGGCGACGAGTGCCGCAGCAAGAAAATTCAAACCACCCGCTTTGCGGGTGGTTGTTGACTGGCATGTGCCCCGGGGATGTACCCACGGGGGCACACCGGGCCGGGCCCGGTTCGGACAAGCGGCTGTCCCAATGCCGAGGATCTCCGATGAAGATTTCCCGGGAAACGGCCGTCGCGGCAGTGGTGCTGTGCACCGGTGTCGCCTCGATCACCGTCCAGCTGCTGATCATCCGCGAATTGTTGACCCAGTTTCAGGGCAATGAAATTGTCATTGCCCTGATTCTGTTCGCCTGGCTGGTGCTCGGCGGTATCGGCACGCGATTGGCGTTGTTCGTCGATCGCGGCCGCCCCTCGGTCAACTGCCTGGCCTGGATCAGCCTGTACCTGGCGCTCCTGCCCTCGCTGTTGATCCCGGCCATGCGTTGGGGACGCGATGTGTTCTTCACCCACGGCGTCTCGGTCGGTTTTTATCCCACCCTGGTCTTTGTGGCCGCCGCCGCGGCACCCTACTGCCTGGTGCTGGGCTTTGCCCTGCCCTACAGCCTGTACGTGCTGCGCCGCATGACACCGGATTATCCGGCCGTGCGCATTTATGTGCTGGACAACATTGGCGATGTTACCGGCGGCGCCCTGTTCTCTTTCTTCCTGGTGTTTTTTCTGACCCCCCTGCAGGCCCTGTTGGTCGTCAACAGCCTGCTGGCGGCTTCCGCCGTGGTCCTGGCGTTCAAAGACCGCCGAAGAATCGGCGTGGCGGCCGGCGCTGCGGCCGTGCTGCTGGCGCTGGTGGTCGCCGTGGCAGGAGAAAAACCCTCGCTGGCGCCCGAAGAGGGCGCCCTGGCCGCCTACCGCGAATCCCTTTACGGGCGCATTACGATTTTACAGGATCAAGGCGAGTTCACCCTGTTCGAAGACGGGGTACCCTTGTTCAGCAGCCGCAACCAGATGATGGCCGAAGAGATCGTCCACTATCCCATGGCGCAGCTGGCCTCCCCTGCCCGGGTGCTGCTGATTTCCACCGAGGGCGGGCTCATGGAGGAGCTGCGCAAGCACCGGCCCCGGGCGGTGGACTACGTAGAGCTGAACCCGGCCGTCACCGAGGTGCTGTTTCAATTCGGACTGGTGACACCCATCGAGGGTCTGCAGGTGATCCACCGCGACGGCCGAGCCTATTTGGCGCAAACCGACAAAACCTACGACGCCATCCTGGTAAACCTGCCGGAGCCGGAAACCTTTCAGACCAACCGTTTTTTTACCGAATCGTTTTTCCGTCTCGCCGACGCCCGCCTGAATCCCGGTGGCATCCTGAGCTTCGCGGTGGAAGGCTATGAGAACTACCTGGCCGAACCGCAGCGCCGCAAGGTCTCGTCTTTGTACAACACCGCTGCCGAGGTGTTTCGCAACGTGGTCCTGCTGCCCGGGCAGCGAATCTTTTTTCTGTGCCGCCAACAGGCTGTCGATCCGGACATTCCGGCGCTTCTGGCCGCCCGCGGCATCCAGACGGATTACATCCAGGGCTTTTTCTATGGCAATCTGTCCGCCGCCCGCATCAAAGACCTCAATGACCTGATCATCGCCGACGAGCCCCGCAACACCGACACCGACCCGCATCTGATGCAAATCATGTTCCAGCAATGGTTTGCCAAGTTCGGCACCTCACCGGCGGGGTTCATTCTGGTGCTGGCATTGCTGTGTCTGGTGTACCTGGTGCGCTGCAGCCGGGAGGAATACCTGCTGTTTTCCACCGGGTGTCTGACCATGGGAAGTGAGATCCTGGTGGTGTTTGCCTTCCAGATCTTTTTCGGATATATTTATTTCCAAATCGGAGTGATCGTCACCGTGTACCTGGCCGGCCTGTTGCCCGGGGCCCTGCTGGGCCGGCGCATGAAACAACGCCGGCGGCGTCTGCTGGTCACCGACCTGCTGTTGGTCGGATTGATGGCGGCTTTTATGATTGCGGTGGCCGCCGTCGGACATCGTCTGCCGCTGTCTTTTTTCCTGGCCTTCGGCTTTGCGGTTTCCCTGTTGTGCGGATTCCAGTTTCCGCTGGCCTTAGGCCTCCAAAAAGACCGCGGGGCGGCCGCCACGCGCTTTTTTTCCGCCGACCTGATGGGCGCGGCAGCCGGCACCCTGTTCACCAGCCTGGTGCTGATCCCCTACTTCGGCCTGCTCCCGGCGGCCGCGGTGCTGATCGTTCCGAAAATCGCCAGCATGATCATCATCGGGGGGCTGCGTGCTCACTCGCCGTTGTTTCCTCTACAGTAGTGCCGCCTGGCTTTGTACCGCCGGACCGGCATGCGCGTTTCTTTCATTCGGAAAGACCGACGCCGAGGACGTCCGCGGCACGGTGTTCCGCCATGATGCCCCGGATGTTCCCGGAAAGTGGTCCCGGGAGGCGTTCCGCTACAAAAGACTGGAAAACGGACGGGTGGTGTGCGGAATCTGCCCGAACACCTGCATTCTGTCTCCGGGGGACCGCAGCGTCTGCCGCTCGAAGGTCAACATCGGCGGAACCCTTTACAGTCTGGCTTACGGCAATCCCTGCGCCGCGCACCTCGATCCGGTAGAGAAAAAGCCGCTGTTTCACTTCAAACCCCGCACCGCCGCCTTTTCGATTGCCGTGGCCGGCTGCAATTTCCGCTGCCTCAACTGCCAGAACTACGAGATTTCGCAGGCCAAACCCCACGAAGTGCGCCACATCGAAATGTTTCCGGAGCAGGCCGTTGAAACGGCCCAAAAGGCCGGCGCGCAATCGATCGCCTACACCTACTCGGAGCCGATTACCTTTTTCGAATACATGTACGAAACCGCCCGGCTGGCCCGCACGGCGGGTATCGACAACCTGCTGATTTCCAACGGCTACATCAATCAGCCGCCCCTGCTGGAGCTGTGCCGCTACATCGATGCGGCCAACATCAATTTGAAGGCATACAGCGATGCCATTTACCGGAAACTCAACGGCGGCCGTCTGCAGCCGGTGCTCGACACTTTTGTCACCCTTCATGAACAGGGCGTGCACTTCGAGATGACCAACCTGGTGGTCCCCGGTTACGTCGACGACCCGGACCTGGTCAAAAACATGTGCGACTGGATCCTGCCCCATCTGGGTCCGGACCACCCCCTGCATTTTCTGCGTTTTTTCCCGCGCTACAAACTCGACCGGCTGCCCCCGACCCCTGTCAGCACCCTGGAGCAGTTTCGCCGGATCGCCCTGAAAGCCGGAATCCGATACGTTTACATCGGCAACGTGCCCGGTCACGAGGCCAACCACACCTACTGCCACCAATGCGGCCAGCGGATCGTGGTGCGCACCGGATACAACATCCCCGAGTATCATCTGGTCGGCAACCGCTGCCGGTTCTGCAACACCCGCATCCCCGGTGTCTGGACCGCCTGATCTGCAGCGGCCGCACCACGCTCGCCGTCAAATACAGGCCATCCCCCATTGAACGGATGCTGAATTGCGCCCAGTTTTACCCAGCTTGGGTTACGTTTCCGGTATGTTGACATACCGCTTCTCGGCGAACGAACGGGCAAGGCGCTTTGTATCGGCAAGGGGCGGGTACGGTGATCCGCCCCTGCGACAGCATTCAGCGCAACCGGAGGTCCGTAAGGCCGGCCACCGTGCCGGCCGGAATGACGAATTGAGACAAGGTCTGCTTCGGGGGAATCACAACTCGGATCCAGTTGCCGGAAGGGAGTGATTGTGGGATCTAACAGCTTCATTCAGGACGCCCGCCGGTTTTCGGTGGGCTGGCGCATATGGTTCGCATTACTGTCGGTCCTCAACCTGCTGGCACCGCTGTTTTTTCTCCACCGCCCGGAGGCCTGGGCCACTCTGGCTTGTTACGCCCTGGCGGCCGCGGTCATGATCCCGCTGCACCGGCGCCGAGGATGGATTCGCCTGCTGGGTATCGGTCACTTCCAGTGGCTGCTGCTGCTGCCCTGGCTGGTGTACCGATACCTGCAAACAACGCCCACCGGGAGCCTGCGCGTCTGGATGCTGGCAGTGATCATCGTGAATGCGGTCTGCCTGGTGATCGACATGGTGGACGTGGTTCGATACATGGCCGGCGATCGCCGTCCGGTACCATCGACCCGGTCCGAAAGGCACTAGAGGCGGATTCAATCGAATTCGTCGTCCTCGTCGCGGTAATTGCGCTTCCGGATCAAAAACCGCACAAACCCGACCAGCGTCAGCAAGGCCCCGAATAGAAACAGGATCGAGTAGATGTTCCGGGCCAGGAAAGTCAACCAGGGCGAGGGCTTTTGCTGCGCCTGCAGCCAGCGTTTTTCAAGCTGCCGGCTGTCCATAGACAGCACCGCCTGCAGAGCGGCATCGACGTCACTGCCCTGCCGCATCTGTTCCAGGACCTCGAAGACCGACGCATCGCCGTGATGTTCGGCAATGAACTGGACGAGGCTGCGGCTTTGTTCGTAGGCCAGCAACATCGCGTCGCGTTCGGAGGGGAACCTGCGCTCCAGACGCGCCAGCGACAGGTGGTTTCCCGACAGTACGGCCTTTTCCAGCAGGCCGGGAGGGGGCCGCACCAACAGTTCCCCGATGCCTTCGCTGATCCACTGGGCCACGCCTTCGTCCAGCCAGCGCGGCAAGACGGCCGCATCGATGTGGTGGTGCAACAGCAGGTGCACCAGTTCGTGCTTGGTGACTGCCTCCAGGCGTCCGGGATCGGCGCTCAGACGACGATAGTCGAGTACGATCAGATTTCGGGCCGGAACGGCATAGGCGGCAAACAGGGCACTGCCGGCCGACTGCCGAAAGCGTTCCGAACTGCCGACCATTACCAGGGTTGGTTTGAAATCCAGGGGCCAGCCGAAGCGCTGCATCAGGACGCGGCGCGCTGTGGCGTAAATGCCGGACAATTCTGCGGCCGCCGGCTGCAGGTCTTCTTCAAACTGAAGGACTACCTGCCCGGTATCCAGGGTTTGCACGACGGCCGGTTCGAAACCTTCGGCTGCCGGAACCGCTGCAAACAGCCAGCAAATCAGGATCGTGAGTGCCAGGCGCATGGAGTCGTCGGGCGCAGGGATCGGTTCGGTGTCGGAGGCCGGGATCAGGCCTCACCGCCGGCTTCACTTTTGGGCGGTGTTTCTTCCGGTACTTCGGAAGCGGCGGTCTTGGATTGCTCCGGTGGCTCGGCCGCTGTTGGCGGTTGGGCAACGGATGGCTGAGATGCAGGCTGCCGAAGCATGCGGGAGCGGCCCTCGAAGGAGGAGCCTTCCTTGATGTCGATCGAACGAGCGGCAATGTCTCCGATCATGGTGCCGCTGGACTGAATCTCCAGGTGCTCCCTTGCCAGCACGTTACCGCGGATGGTACCTTCGACCGTAATGTTGGCCGCCTCGACGTCGGCCTCCACAACTCCGGTTCTGCCGACCAGAACGTCGCCGTCGATCCGAATCGCTCCGCGGATTCGCCCAAAAACATGCAGGTTTTCCTCGCCGTGGATTTCGCCTTCCAGTACCACCTGTTCACTGACCACCGATGTCCGGCCGCTGCCGGCTGTCTTTTCATTCATAGTCGATCTACCTGAAAAACAAATGAAATGTGAAACGGTTCGATGAATACGATGACTCTGTCAGGAATCCATCGAAATCCGGCCGTTGATCACGGCGCCCTCCCCGATTTTCAGCTTCGGCGTGCGGATATTGCCCGAAATGACGGCACTGCCTTGAATGTGCAGATTGCCCGAAGATTCGATCTCGCCTTCCACCGTGCCGCCGACCGTCATCCGGGGGGCCTTTAGATTTCCCTGCAGCCGGGCTGCCGGAAGAATCACCAGCTCGGATTCCAGCAGAATATCCCCTTCGAGCCGGCCTTCGATCCGAATGGGATCTTTGCCGGCGACGTTGCCGCGAATGCGCAGCCCCGGTCCGAGGTGAGTGGTATTCGTCGATACCGCAATTCCGGATTCCTGGGGGGGGCGGGGTTCGGGTGACTGCCGATCGGTTTTCGCCTTTTTAAACCAAGCCATCGCTGCATCCTTACTTTTGAAAAGTGAAACCGCTCGATTTCGCTGTCTGAATCCTTGGTTGGTTCCCAAGGCTGACCGCTTTATTCAAAAAAATATATCTTACACCGAATCGGAGCAATTGTCGAGATCGCCGCCCGAATGAAATCAAGCGATGCGCCGGATCAGGGCCGCGGCGAGATCTCCGGGTTTCTCGGCTGTCAAATCCCGGCGCAACCGGGTTCAGAAACCAAATGTCGGTTTTGCGGGTGCGATCGGGCGGCCATTGCCGGCGGCGGCAACCGGGGGACTTGAGATTCGGCACTGAATCCATTATTTTTGAGAATATTGAGGATAATCAGTGTTCATTCAAAGACGGCTCTTTTCCGCCGAGTCTCGCCGACGGCGGGATGATCTGCGGGTTTCTTGCCCCAAATACCGGGTTTCGACCACCCGACGGCAACCGGCCAGGGAGCGACACATGCATACCGGCGCAAAATTTTCCCGTGATTCCAACCGATTCACCCGAATCGCCGAACGCATTCGCACGGCAAACCGGCGATTCCGGCAAAAACGAGAATTCCCTTCGGTGAGCGGAATCTATGCACGCCGCTTGCGGATGGTAACAGTGGGATTGCTGGTGGCCGCCGCAACCACGGCCCCGGCCGGGGAAACTTCCGATTTTGGGACCCAGCGCGCGGAAATGGTGCAGCATCAGATTGCAGCGCGCGGTGTCTCCGACCCCCGCGTGCTGCAATCCATGCGCAAGGTCCCCCGGCACCGGTTCGTGCCGGAAGGGTTGCGGGCGCAGGCTTATTCGGACCGTCCGCTGCCCATCGGCGAAGGCCAGACCATATCGCAGCCTTACATCGTGGCCCTGATGACCGAAGCGCTCTCGCTGCAATCCGATTCCAGGGTACTGGAGATCGGCACCGGTTCCGGCTATCAGGCCGCGGTCCTGGCCGAGATCACCCCCCAGGTGTATTCGGTGGAAATCAAACCGGTGCTGGCCGAGGGCGCTGCCCGAAGACTCAGGTCGCTGGGCTACGATCAGGTCCAAACCCGCCGCGCCGACGGTTATTACGGTTGGGAATCCGCCGCGCCCTTCGACGCCATTATGATCACCGCGGCGGTCGATCACATCCCGCCGCCGCTGCTGGCCCAGCTCAAAGACGGCGGTCGTCTCGTTCTGCCCCTCGGCAATCCGTTCAGTTACCAAAATCTCGTTCTGGTGACCCGGCACGGTGACAGTCATACCGTGCGACAGATCACCGGTGTCCTGTTTGTGCCCATGACCGGCGATGCCCTCCGAAAACCGTAACCATACCTGTCCGAGACCGGCCGATACCTCCCTGCTGTTTGCAGCGGTGTTTGTGACTTCCTTTTCGGCCCTGTCCTTCGAGGTGCTGCTCACGCGGGTGTTTTCCATCAATCAATGGAATCACCTGTCCTTTATGGTCATCAGCATCGCCCTGCTTGGTTTTGCGATCAGCGGTACGGGCTTGAACGTACTTGACTCCCGGCGGCAAGGCTGGGAAAAGACGCTTTCTTCCCCGGGCGCTCTGAGCGCGCTGCTGGCGGCCTTTACAGTGAGCACGCTGGCGGCCTTTGGCGCATTGAACCGGATGCCGCTGGATTATTTTCGCCTGCCGGTGCAGCCGATTCAAGCCATCTACTTGCTGGCGGCCTATCTGCTCCTGTCGCTGCCGTTTTTTTTCACCGGCACAGTGGTTTCGACCGCCTATGCCGCAAGACCGGAAAAAACCGGAACGCTGTATTTTGCAACCATGGGCGGGTCCGGATGCGGGGCCCTGGCGCCGGCCCTGCTGCTCGGTGTTATGGGAGAAGCGGACTTGATCCTGGCGGCTGCCCTGCTGCCCCAGGTCCTGGTGCTGTCGGCCGCCGTGGGACTGCCGGCCGCCGGACGGCGGCCAGGGGCGTTTTTGGCGGGAACCGCGCTGCTGTTGGTGGCGGCGACAATCCTGGTCCGATTTTCCGGGCTTGCCTGGTTCGAAGTTCGGCCGTCGGATTATAAATCCCTGCAGCAAACCCTGCGACTGCCCGACACCGAACATCTGGTCACGCGAACGGGGCTGCGCGGCCGCATCGACCTGGTCCAAGGTCCCCACATGCGGTTCGCCCCGGGACTGAGTTTAACCTATCGGGGTGAAATTCCGGGCGACAGGGCCCTTTTTCGCGACGGCGACCAGCGACTGGTGCTTTACCGGAACAACGCTGGTCAATCGGTCGATTTTGCCCGCTTTACCTTGCCGTTCGCCGGCTATCTTGTGGCGAAACGGCCCTCACGGGTGCTGCTGGCGTCACGCAACGGCGGCCTGGCATTTGCCTGTGCCAGGGCTGCCGGTGCCGACCGGATCGACTGGATCGAACCGGACCCGAAAGCCGCGCGCATCCTGGCCGCCCATTACGATCGCCGGTTGACACGGCAAAGTCTGCGCCAGCAGGTCCTGCGCTCCAATGCCAGCTACGACGTCATCCATGTGGAGGATTGGGGCACGTCGATTCCGGGTTCTTCGGCCCTCGATCAAAACCACTGGTTTACCGTCAATGCGTTTTCGCAATATCTGGACCGCCTGGCGCCGAACGGTGTGCTGATCGTGTCGCGCCGTCTGCTGCTGCCGCCCTCCGACTCGCTGCGCATGTGGGCGTCGGCCTACGAGGCGCTGCAACTGCGCAATGTCGCGTTTCCGGAAACCCACATTGCCGTGCTGCGGGCCTGGGATACTTACGTACTGCTGGTGGGGCGTCGACCCATTGCCGATGCGCCCGATTTGCTCGCGTTCGTCCGGCAGCGCAATTTTGACGTCGTTTACCGCGACGGTATGCAGCCGCAGGAAGCCAACCGTTTCTTCGTCTTCGATCGCCCGTTTCATTACCTGGAAATCCAACGGCTGTCCGCGGCCTATAGTTCCGGAGACCCGGCCGGTTTTTTCCGGGATTACCTGCTCGATGTGGCGCCCCAGTCCGACGACCGGCCCTTCCCCGACCGCATGATGAAATGGCCCCGAATCGGCGACCTTTACACCAGCCTGGGCAGCCGACCCTATGCGATGTTTCTTTCCGGTGAACTGGTTGTGGCGGTGGTGTTTTTCGAAGCGCTGCTGATATCCGTCGCCCTGCTGGTGATCCCCGTCCTGCTGGTCCGCCGCAAAGGTCGGCATCCGGGCGCCGTTCGCATCGTTTATTTTCTAAGTGTCGGGGCCGGATTCATCGCCGTTGAGCTTTACTTCATCAAGCAGTATATTTTGCTCTTCGAAAATGCAGTAATCAGCTTCACTCTGGTATTGACCGTGATGTTGCTGTTTTCCGGACTGGGCGGATTTTTCTCCAACCGCCTGAAACCCGCCCACCTGGTACCGGCGGTGGCCTTGCTGACGATGGGGCTGCTTTGCCAGTGGCTGGCAACCCCCCACCTGTTGGACTGGCTGCTGCATCGGTCTTTCGCGGTTCAGATCCTGGCCGCCGGCGCCTGGTTGATACCGGCGGCGCTGCTCGCCGGAGGGCCCTTCCCGCTGGGGATGCGCTACCTGGTCCGCACACCGGCCGAACGCACCTACGCCTGGAGCGCCAACGGCTGCACCTCGGTACTGGCTTCGACGGCAGCGGCCCAGACGGCGCTGAGTCTGGGCACATCCGCCATCATGGCCGGCGCCGTTGCAGCGTATGCAATTACCTTGATCTGTGCCATGAGGGTGCGCTCGAGCAAATGAGAAACGGCGCCGTTTCTCCGGCGTTATGGACGACAAAATAAGGCGGTTTGACGTTCTATATACGATCGGCGATAGAACGCTGCCTGCGTGCTCTTATCAGGGGTAAATCCCGCCTTGGGCGGGACTGACGGACCAACTGGCTGACAGGCGAACGAACCATGCAAATCAAGGTCGAATGCTATAGCGGTTACCGGGGGGAGGAAACGCCGCGGAGAATCCGGCTGGGGGATCATACAATTGAGGTCGTCGAGTTGCTCGACCGCTGGCTTTCGCCGGATCATCGCTATTTCAAATTTCGCGGCACAGACGGAGCCCTGTACATCATCCGCCACGATGTTGCCGGCGGTAGCTGGGAATTGACCTTCTACCAGCGTTGACGGCAACGATTGCCAAAACCATGGAAGGCGGTCGAATCGGCCGCCTTCCTAACGAGAGGTGAACACAAATCGTGCGTTTCCCCTCCTCTCGATGGCATCCCTTTCAAACCGGGTCGCCTTTTGCCTGAAGTTAATGCAGGTCCATAAAAAGGCAAGCCGTATCGCATCCCGCACACCTTTTTTCTTCCCCCCGCATATCCACTGCCGGCCTGCGCAAACCGCCGGGCCTCCTTCGGCAATCCGGGGTTGAACGCTTGAGCGATGCGACGCGCAGCCGTTCACCTGGAAGCGCTCGTTGACAACCGGCCGCCAGGATTTACGATTAAACCGTTGTCGCACATTTCTGTAGCGCCGGCAATTGGCCGACAATCGGGGATCGATCCGACGATCGACAAAAATGTTACGAAAGGAAGGTTCACCATGAAAATTCTCGTGGTTTATTACAGCATGTACGGTCATACGTTCGAGATGGCCCGGGCCGTTCAGGAAGGCGCCCGCGCCGTGGACGGCATCGAAGTCGAATTGCGCCGCGTCCAGGAATTCGAAGCGGTGGACAAAATCATCGACGACAACGAATTCGCCCGCAAGATACGCGATCAACAGAAAGAGATCGCGATTTGCACGCTGGAAGACCTGCGCCAGGCCGACGGCATTATTTTCGGCACCCCGACCCGCTACGGCAACATGACCGCCCAGATGAAACAGCTTTTCGATTCCACCGCCAGTCTGTGGCTCAACGGAGAACTGGAAGGAAAGCCCGCCGGCGTATTCACCTCCACCGCCTCCACCCACGGAGGCCAGGAGACAACGCTGTTGACGATGATGGTGCCCCTGCTGCACCTGGGTTTGATCATCGTGGGCGTGCCGTATTCGGTTGCCGGAATGATCCATACCGAAGCGCGCGGCGGCACGCCCTACGGAGCGACCACCATTGCCGGACCCCAGGGAGAACTCAAGCCCCAGGAAGCGGACCTGGAAATCGCCCGCGCCCTCGGTCGACGGGTTGCCGAAACCACCCGGAAACTGCGCGGCTGAGCCGCGCGCCTTTCCGCGATCATGGGATCAATCCCCCAACCCACAGCCAATGCTCAACCGCCGGTCGTGGTGCTGGGTGCCGGCGTGCGTCCCGGCGGCAGACCCAGTCAAACGCTGCAGCGACGGGTGCTGCACGGCATCCGCTGTTTTCGTGAACACAATGCGGCGGCACTGATATTTACAGGGGGCCGTGGTCGACATCCCCCCTCCGAAGCCCGCGTGATGCAGGCTGTGGCATGTTCCCATGGAATCGATCCCGGGCAGATGGTCCTGGAGGAGTCATCGCGTTCCACCCTGGACAGCGCCGAGGCCTGCGCCGATATCATCCGCTCCGCCGGCTGGCGGCAGGCCTGGATCGTCACCGATCGCTACCACCTGCCGCGGTCCCTGTTTCTTTTCCAGTGTTTCGGAATCCGGGCGCAGGGCAGTGCACCGGCGGTTTCAGCGACTGCCTCCGGCGGGTGGCACTGGCGCTGGATGATTCTGCGTGAATGCCTGGCCGTTCCATGGAACCTGCTGCGGCTGGTTCCACGAATCGCCCGCCGCCGCATACGCCTGCGAACGTTTATTTGAGGCAATTTACACGTTGGGTTTCGAAGGTGCGGGGCGGTGCCATCCGGCACCGCCCCGCGGTCGGGAGGGGAGGAGGATTTTAACTGCTGGCTTCCGCCTCGGTGGAGGTGGCCAGATTGGTCACACTGCGGCCGTGCGTGTCGCCGGGACCCCCGCCGGACACCATACCGCCGTAGGACGAAACCTCAAAGTCCGGATAGGCGTTGCCGGCGTGTTCGGTGAAATCGAGCCCTTCCAGCTCTTCTTCCGGAGAAACCCGCAGACCGATGGTTTTGTCGATCAGCTTGAACATCAGGAAAGCGGTGGGAAACACCCACAGAAATGCAGCACCGATTCCCAGCAGCTGGACGCCGATGATCTTCAGCGAGGTGCCGCCGATGTTGAAAATGCCGGCGGCCAAGGTTCCCCAGGCACCGCAGACGCCATGGACCGAAATGGCACCCACCGGATCATCCACGCGGATCTTTTCGAAAAACAGCACCGAAAGCACGACGATGACACCGGCCGCGGCGCCGATGAGCACTGCGCTGAAAGGCGTGACCGATGCACACGGACTGGTAATGGCCACCAGACCCGCCAGCCCGCCGTTGAGGCTCATGCCGACTTCGGGCTTGCCGAATTTAAACCAGGAGGAGAACATGGCCAACACGGCCCCGGCGGCGGCGGCCAGGTTGGTATTGACGAAGATCATGGCAATGTCCTTGTTGGCGGCCGTGGTGGAACCGGGGTTGAATCCGAACCAGCCCAGCCACAGGATAAATACACCCAGGGCGGCCAGGGGCATGTTGTGGCCCAGAATCGGCTTGATGCGCCCGTCTTTGGCGTATTTGCCCAGGCGAGGGCCGAGAACGATCGTGCCGGCCAATGCGGCCCACGCACCGACGGAATGCACGACGGTCGAACCGGCGAAATCGATGAATCCCAGCCCTTCCAGCCAGCCGCTGCCGTTGTAGAGGCTGCCCCAGGCCCAGGAACCGAAAATGGGGTAAATCAAACCGCTGATGATCACGCTGTAAATCAAATACCCGGAAAACTTGGTCCGCTCGGCCATGGCACCGGAGACGATGGTCGCGGCGGTGGCGGCAAAAACCACCTGAAACATCCAGAAGGCCAGCACCCAGGGATCACCGTCCAGGCTGAAGTCACTGAGGAAAAAACCGGAAGTGCCAAACCAGCCCGTACTGGAGACACCGAACATCAGGCCAAAACCCACGGCCCAGAACGCCAGGGTGCCCATGGAGAAATCCATCAGGTTCTTCATCATGATGTTGATGGCGTTTTTGGCGCGGGTAAAGCCGGCTTCCACCATGGCAAAACCGGCCTGCATAAAAAAGACCAGCGCCGCGGCGATCAGGGTCCAAAGATAATCGGCATGCGACTGCACCAGATCGATGGCGTTGCGATTGGATTCGGCCGTGGGTGCTTCATCTGCGGCCCATGAAATTGCAGCACTCAATCCGACCAATAACAGCGTGGCGAGAAATTTCTTCATGATTGTCAGCTCCCTCCGTTGGATAAATTTAAAATGGGTTCTCTTGAAATCGATAACTTGCGAAACACCGGACGCGCATTATTGAAACGGTATGGCCGCGCTTCACCGGCGTCGATTAAATGGCGCTCGTTCCGGATTCACCGGTCCGAATGCGGACGGCATCCTCCAGGGAAGAGACGAAAATTTTCCCGTCTCCGATTTTTCCGGTTTTGGCGGTTTCTTTGATGACCTCGACCACCTGGTCTGCAATCGCGGAGTCGACGACGATTCCCAGCTGGATTTTGGGCACAAATTCGACCTGATATTCCGAACCGCGATAGACTTCCTTGTGCCCTCGCTGGCGCCCGTATCCCTTCACCTCGGTAATCGTCATTCCGGTGATGCCGATTTTGTTCAGCGCATCCTTTACGTCTTCCAGTTTGAACGGTTTAATGACAGCTTCGATCTTCTTCATTCACCCATCTCCTTGTGTGATAAATGGTAATGACGCGGAATGTTGGATGCTTTTCTGAGCAAGGGCTGTGCCAAGCGGGAGGATAAAATTCAAGACATTGGAATCATTATTATTTATAAAAGATGGCTCCGAATTTGAAACACCTTTTATGTACAAATTTGTCATTATTAAATTTATATTTTACAAATTTGTTTTATTTTAACAAGTTTGGACACAATTGTAATTAAACACGGAAATTTTGCCTTCGCCAAGGCAACCAGCGCGCAGAAGTTTTTACACGAGCGGGGATAAAATCGAATGGTCTGTCGGAGGTTTACGGCTTCAGGAGAGATGAGCCTGGAAGGCTTCCAGCGCCTGGGGCAGCAGACGCCGGACGAAGGCTTCTTTATCCGGGGTGATCAAATCCTGGTATTCGCCGTATCCCGGATAATCGGCCGCCAGACGGGGAGGATTTCCGCGAGCGCGGCTTTTCAAAGTTTGGGCCGATTGGATTAACTCCAGCAGCGGGATCGTGCGGCAGAAATAATCCTCCAACCAGCCCAGGCGCCACATCAGTTCGAAACGCACCTGATCCGCCATGAACAGATGTACGTCGACCACCATCAACTGTTCGCCCTTGTCGAGATAATAAAAATGAGAGGCCGATCCGAAATCCAACGCGCCCATGATAATCTCATAAAAGGCAAAAGCGCTCTCGTCGCCCGGCCGCGCCAGAAACAGAAGGATTTTGTCGGAAATTTCGGACAAGACCGTCTCGGCATGGAATTCTTCCTTGAAGCGCCGGTTCCAGGCTCCGAAAACTTTCTGGGCCAGCACTTTACTGCGATAGGATTCTAGATTGACGATCTTGGCCATCGCCGGGTTCCCGATACTGCGGACGCCATTACGGCATCGGGGAGAGGATTTCCGTTTTGAAAATTTGAAACCCTCGATTCAGAGTTGAAAACGCGGGAAAAGGTCATTTACATTTGGATATGTTATAGCGGGTTGCGGCAACCAAGTCAAATCCGTCGAATGCGCAAATCCTGCTTGACCCCATGGGGGTTTATCAGTATGTTCGCTTACCTGGTGCCCATCCCGATTCGTGGATGGGCGCTTCCGGTGCATGCTCGCAGGGTCCAATATCAAGACGGCTGGGTAAGGAGAAGGCCAATGGCGGTGATCACGATTTCTCGACAGTTTGGCGCAGGAGGCAAAACGCTGGCTCTGAAACTGGCCGAAGCGCTCAATTATGAAATCGCCCACGAGCTCATTATCGAACAATTGGCCGAAAAAGCGAAACTTTCCGAAGAAGGCGTGCGGGCGTTCGAAGTGGAAGAAGAAGTCGACGCTTCCCAGAGCAGCGCCATCGTGAGCTCCGGCCGTAAATTCATGGATCGGATTTTCGAAACCCAGCGCAAATACATGGACGAGCAGACCTACCTCAAACTACTCCACGAAATTATGCCCAAAGTGGCCGAACAGGATAACATCATCATTCTGGGCCGCGGCGCGCAGTTCATCCTGAAGGATCGACCGCACACCTATCATGTACTGCTGGTCGCCGAATACGAATACCGCGTAAAATTTATGCAGCAGCAATATGGACTTTCCGAAGAGGATGCCCGCCAGGCCGTCGCCAAACAGAGCAAGCGCCGCCTGAAACTCATGAAAGTATTCCACAGAGAAGACTACGATCAGCCGGTGCATTACAACCTGGTTGTCAACATGTCGAAGGTGACCATGGACCAGGCCCTCGAGATCGTGTCTGAATTGGTGAAATCCTGAACCGGGATGCAATGCTTCGCCGACGATGACCGGCAACGGGAGATATTTCCCCGGCAGGGATTTCGCCCCCCCGGCCCGCTGAAAAACGCCACGTTGCAAACGGTGCTGAGCAGCAGCCGCTTGCGGACATGTTCCACAGTGCGGTTGCGCCGGTCATCCCGACCAAGGATACTGGCTCTCGACGGAGGCGTCAAGCTGTTGGGCTTTTACAGCCAACCGCCCCGGCGGGAGGTTGCCGGAATCGTGGTCCTGCTCCACGGCTGGGAAGGCAGCGCCAACTCTACCTACGTACTGCGAACCGCCCAGGCGCTGTTCGACAAGGGCTTTGCAGTCTTGCGCCTGAATTTTCGCGATCACGGCGGCAGCCATTCCCTGAACGAAAACATTTTTTTTGCCACGCTTCTCGAAGAAGTATTTTACGCCGTTCGACAGGCAGCCCAATGGTTTGCCCACCGACCGGCCGGCCTGGTCGGTTTTTCCCTGGGGGGGAATTTCGCCCTCCGCATCGCCCGGCAATGCCGCCGCGACCCCATCGAAAATCTCATCCGGGTTGCGGCCGTCAGTCCCGTAATCGACCCGGGAAAGTCCACCGATCGCGTGGACCGGATCGGCTATATCCGCCGTTATTTTCTCTACAAATGGCGCCGTTCGCTGCGGCGCAAACAAACCATGTTTCCGGATCGTTTTCACTTCGAAGACCTCGAATCGATCTCCTCTGTGCGCGGAATGACCGATGCACTGCTGGAACGATACAGTCGCTACGGGTCTGCAGCGCAATATTTTGCCGAATACAACCTGTGCGGCAACGCCCTCGAAGAAATCGACTTGCCCACACTGCTGCTTACCGCCGCCGATGACCCGATCATCCCGATCGAAGACTTCCAGCACCTCGCCACGGCACCTTCAATCCATCTTTCGCTCCAGCGTTTCGGCGGTCACAACGGATTCATCGACGGATATGCAATGCATTCCTGGTATGAAGCCCGGCTGGTAAAACTGTTCCTGAACGATCTGCCACCCGGTTAACGCCGCCCGGCACCGGACCCAACCGCCATGGCTTCCGGGCGGCTTGCGGCCGAAAAAACTGCGTTTCCCGAAAATTTGAAACGCTCCGGTTAAGCAAATAATGGTTGGTGAATATTTGCAAGGCTCGATCCGGGTACTTATTATCCCTAAACTGATCGTTTCAAATTTTCAAAACACATAATTCTTCATTCGATTCAAAGGATTTAAAAGGAGGAAATCCGTGGCAGAAAAAAAGGCGTTGGAAATTTTAAAAAATGCAATTCTGTTGGAAAAAAGAGGTCGCGCGTACTACTCCCAGGTGGCCGACAACACCGGCAGTGATGCCGTTCGACAATTTTTCCAGATGATGGCCGACGAGGAAAAACAGCATGAACAAATCCTGGCCGAACAGTTTCGACACTACCAGGAATCCGGAAAATTCATGGCCCGGGACTACGCTGACCTGTCTTCGAGCGGCGTCGATGCGAAGGTGCTCACCGGTCAGTTGAAGGAACAGATCGCCGCCGCGGGCTTTGAAGCCGCAGCCATCGCCGCTGCCATGGCCCTGGAGAAAAACGCCATTGAACTCTACGGGCAACGCGCCCGAGACGCGGCGGATCCGGAAGAAAAAGCGCTTTACGAATGGCTGCGGGATTGGGAAAAAACCCATCTGGATCTTCTGGCGCAAACCGATCGGGAACTGACCGAAGGCGTCTGGTTCGATAACAGCTTCTGGCCTTTCTGATCGCCGGCGAGACCGTGTCCGCGAGAAAAGAGCATTCAAGGCAGCTCGGCACCGGGATACGGTACCAACAGCACCGGACAGTGGGCTTTCTCCAGGATGGTCATTCCCACATAATCGATGCGGCCGGTGTTGATTGCAAGGGTCGGTTGGTGGCATCCCAGAATGATCAGATCGGCATCGATCGTGCGGGCAATGCGGCACACTTCCATCGCAGGGTCGGCGGGAAAATATTCATATGAAATCCGCTGCAGTCCCTGGGCCAGCGGCTGGAGCCGGGACTCGAAATTACGGTCGGCCTCCTCGAGTGCGGTGGTCACCTTCGGGTCTTGCGAATCATACCCCTGCAAATGGTAGTCCAGTGCGTGAAACACGTGCAACCGACTGCTGTGGCGGGTCGCCAGCCGCACCGCGGGCTGGAACGCGTAAATCCCGGCCGGAGAAAATTTCAGTGCGATCAGGATTTTTTCAAACATGGGGGCCGTCCTTTCAGGTAAAACTTTTTTTGATCGATACGCTCGGTATCGGTTGCAAAAGTCCTGAAGACGTTTATTATTTCAGCAGGGCTGCCGAGTTCGAAGATAACTCTCCCCGGCAATGGGATTATAGTTTACTTCGGCTATGGCGGCCCTTTTTATATTCGAGACCGCGCATGTCAAATGCGTTGATAAAAGCTCGGAGATTGTATCTTCATTTCTGTGATGAACTACGGTTCGAGGTTACCGGATGGTTGGATTGTGACGAGCGCGTTTCATTTCGGCGATCGATCGGAAGACAGCGGGGCAGGATGTCGTTTGAACCTTGTGCAGAACCGGCGAAGCAAAAACCAAACCGAAATGACGCGGACATCCGGTTGTTGCAAAAGGTTTAAGTCGGATAAGCAAACGCCCCGGTCAGGTCATGATCCGAGGCGTTCCACCATTGTCGATGTCGCTTCTGCCGGAACTGCGGCTCTCTTACAGTTTGCCGCTGCGCCCATCGTCGCAGGGTTCTCCAAAATCATCATCCACGCGCGAATGCTCGGCGGTGGTGCTCAAATCGCAAACCGGCAGCGAACCGGATGCCTCCATGGACTTGTCACAGCATTCCGGGATCTGGGATTCAGAAGATTCAACTTCCATCCGCTTTCCGCAGTTTTTACACTCATATGCCTTTTTGTCTCCCATGTAAGCCTCCCGTCTGGTATCTTCAAAAGAAAACGAAATTTTTCAAAAATTGAATGCACCCGGTTCAGCCCGAATACTATGGGATCCAAATCACGCTGTCAAGCCGACGACGGCAGCCGTTGCGAAAGAAGTGCAAGATGGACATAGATCAGCTAAATAAAATACAAAAATCTGCGTTTTGAAAATTTGAAACGCTCAATTCAGGGTGCCTGAATTCGAGCGATTGTCGAGGTTGCCGCAGATACAAGGAAGAAGCCGTTGCGCTATAGTAGACTATGCGGAACGGCTTCTGACGCAGTAGATGCGGTAAGATCGGCAATCCCGCAGGGTTTCAAATTTTGGAAAATTAAAATCGATATTTTCCCTTTTATAGGGGTCGTTGTTTTTCAAAATTTGAAACGCTCAATTCAGGTAAATCAGGCCGACGACCGTCCCGGTCATGCAGGTTGCCAGGGTGCCGGCAACGATGGAGCGAAATCCCAACGAAACGATTTCATCGCGCCGCTCCGGTGCCATGGTTCCCATGCCGCCGATCATGATCCCCAGGCTGCCGGGATTGGCAAATCCACACAGGGCATAGGTCATGATCAATCGACTGCGTTCACTGAGCGCCCCTTCCGGCAACCGGCTCAGGTCCAAATAGGCGATCAGCTCGTTGAGAATCGTTTTGGTGCCCATCAACGCGCCGGCGGTCAACGCTTCGCTCCAGGGCACACCCATCAGCCAGGTCACCGGAGCCATGATCAATCCCAGCATCCGTTGCAGAGTAATGGCCCCTCCGGCGATATCGGGCAAAATTCCGAGGGCCAGGTTCAACAGGTGGACCAGTGCCACCAGTACCACCAGCATGGCGACAATGTTGATCAACAGTTTCACCCCCTGGAGGGTTCCACGCGTGATCGCATCCATGGCTCCGAAGGCTTCCTCCGGGGTGGTCATCTCGCCGGAGGTCAATTCCCCGGTCTCGGGGATCATCATTTTGGAAATTGTGATCACCGCCGGCACGCTGATGATCGAAGCCGTTAAAATGTGCCCCATGACTTCGGGAACCGCATTGCGGAGAATGCTGGCGTAAAGCACCATCACCGTGCCGGCAATGGTGGCCATCCCGCAGGACATCAATGTAAACAACTCGCTGCGGGTCATGTAGCGCAGGTATGGGCGCACAAACAACGGTGCTTCGACCATGCCCACGAAAATATTGGCCGATAGGCCCAACCCTTCGGCACCGCCGACACCCATGGTTTTCTGCAGGGCCCAGGAAAAACCGTGAACGACACGCGGTAGAATCCGCCAATAGAACAGCAGGGACGACAGGGCACTGATGAGCAGAATCAACGGCAGCGCGCGAAAGGCCAGTATGAAGGCGCCACCGGGGAATTTTTCTTCGAATGGCAGCTCTCCGCCCCCCAGGTAGCCGAAAACAAACGAGGTCCCGGCCCGGGTCGACGACTCCAACGCCAGCACCAGGTCGTTGAGGAATATGAAAACTTCCCGGAAAACCGGAAAGCGCAGCAGCGCAAAGCCGATTCCCAGTTGCAGTGCAAAGCCGATCAGAACTGTCTTCCAGCGAATTTTCCGGGGCGCTTCGCTGAGAAACAGCGCAAACAGCGCAAACAAAACCAATCCCGCAAGGCTCTGAAGCATGGGACCACCATCCCGATGGAATCGCACCTTTAAAATGCCGCCGCCGGCTGGACTCTGTGCGAGAAAAGCCACTTCTGAACGGACAATTAGGTAACAGAAACGGAAACAAATAACAACGTTCAACACCGATGGATTGACAAGACCGCCGTAACTATCGGATACATGCTGGAATGGATTGGATCGGCGGGATCAACCGCCGTGCCACTGCCAAACCGAAACCGGATTCGACCATGCACACCATTTTGAAAACCATCGGATGGATCGCACTTTTTTATCTGATCTGGTGCCTGGCGCTGTTTTTCCTGCAGCGCCGGATGCTTTTTCCGCGAGATGTCTTTTCGTCCGAAATGGAGGCGGGGGCTCCGTCCGGCCAGGTGGAAATTCAATGGCTGACCACCGCTGCCGGCAAGGTCGAAACCTGGTATCTGCCGCCCCGGTCCGCCGGGCCGCAACCGGCTCCGGCCGTCATTTTTGCCCATGGAAACGCCGAACTCATCGACTTCAACCCCCCCGAACTCCAACCCCTGATACACAAAGGCTTTGCGGTCCTGTTGGTGGAGTATCCCGGTTACGGCCGCTCGGCGGGCAATCCTTCTCAGAAGAGCATCACCGAGGTGATGATCGCCGCCTACGACATGCTCATTGCCGATCGGCGCATCGACGCCGAACGCATCGTGTTTTTCGGGCGATCACTGGGCGGCGGCGCCGTTTGCGCATTGTCCATCCACCGGCCCGCCGCCGCCATGATCCTGGTCTCCACCTTTACCAGTGTGCGGGACATGGCGATGCGCTACCTGGTGCCGCCGATTTTTGTTCGCGACCCCTTCGACAACCGTGCCGCCCTGCAACGATACGAAGGCCCGGTGTTGCTGATTCACGGCCGCCGGGACACCATCATTCCTTTTTCGCACGCGCAGCGATTGAAAAAAGCGGCATCCAATGCCACCCTGGTCGCTTACAACTGCGGCCACAACGACCTGCCCCCGGACCCGCAGCATTACTGGCAGACGATCTTCGATTTCCTGGAACGCTCAATCCAGATGGAACATTCCGGCGTTACTTCTTGACCGCCACCAGGGAAGCCAGCGGATAGGGCTCCCCCGGGGCGGCCGATGTCCGCTCGCGATAATAAAGGATTTGCATGTCCGGAAACACATGCAGCAGTTCGTTGCTGTGCAGCAGATGATCTTCACAGAAGGGTTTGCGCGGCGGGCGGGTGCTTTTCAGAAAGGTTTCGAATATGAGCAGCCCGCCCGAACGCAGCGCGTCTGAAAGGTAAGGCATCAATCGACGGTTGAGGTATTTGATATTGATCACCAGGTTGTAGCGGGACGGCAACGGACGGTAATGCTCCAGGTCGACACAGGCGCAGCGAACCCGGGGATGTTTGCCGGCAAATTTCCGCAGCCCCTCCTCGGAGATGTCCAGTGCTTCGATCGTGAATCCCTGACGTGCCAGGTACAGGGCGTTGCGGCCGTTGCCGGCCGCGATGTCCAGGGCCAAACCTGCGGTAGCATAGCGGCAATAAGACTTGACGATGGCCGCCGGAGCGGACCGACCCAGCCCGTCCCGGTACTTGCGGTTCCACTTGCGGCGATCTGGATGCATTCGGTGTCTCAGAGGCCCGAAAAACCGTAACATTCCCGCAACAGCCGGCGGGTTTGCCGGCTGATTGCAAGATGATTCAAATTTCCGGCATCCACCCAGCGCGCATCCAGCGCATCATCGCCCGCAAGAATCTCCCCTTCCACGTATTCGGCCGAAAGATCCACGATAACGTAGTGAAAGCGAATTCGTCCATCGGGGTCGCGTTCGAGGTGATCGAACACGAACACCGGTGCTCCGGCCCGGATGCGAATGCCGGTCTCTTCCAGAATTTCCCGTTCGGCGGCCTGCTGCAGAGTCTCGCCCAACCGCACCTTCCCGCCGGGAATGGCCCAGACATTTTCAGACGGAGGGCGACCGCGACGCACCAGCAGAACGTGATCGTTTCGAAACACCACGGCACCGACGGCCACTCGGGGCCGCTGCGGGTATTCGGCATGCGAAAACGGCGGCAAGCTATTCATGGCAGATGGTAAACCCCAACAAGGGGTTATTGCGTATAACGGATGCGATATACGGCACCGGCGCGATCATCGGACACCAGCAGCGATCCATTCGGAACCGCGCCCCACACGTTACCTATAACCGCAACCACCCGGTTCCGCAACCCTCGCTTGACAGGCCGATACGGCAAGGCGTATTCTCCGGCTGGATTTGGCTCCATGGCGCAGGCACCGCCGCGTTCTTCTTGCAAAATTCCTTCAGGCCCTGCACCGCAGATGCTGCAGGGGAAAGTGCACCACGGCAATGCGACTGAATTCCAAACTCCCGCGTGTCGGCACCACGATTTTCAGTGTGATGACCCAGCTGGCCAACCAGCACAAAGCCTGCAACCTCTCCCAGGGGTTTCCGGATTTCGACGTGCATCCGGAGCTGATCGAACTGGTGGAAAAATTTATGCACAGCGGATGCAACCAGTATGCGCCCATGCCGGGAGTGGACCTGCTGCGCACACGCATCTCCGAAAAAATTGCCGGTATTTACGGCGCCCGCACCGACCCGGAGTCCGAAATCACGGTCACATCCGGTGCCACCGAAGCGCTGTTCGCAGCCGTTACCGCCGTGGTGCACCCGGGAGACGAAGTTATTTTGTTCGAACCGGCCTATGATGCCTATCAACCCATCGTCGAGCTGAACGGCGGACGTCCGGTCTTTCTGAAACTCAGCTACTCGGATTATGGCATCGACTGGGACGAAGTCGCCGATACCGTAACGGAAAAAACCCGGCTGATCATTTTAAATTCTCCCCACAACCCCACCGGACGGGTCCTGAAGGAAACGGATATAAGTGCACTTACACAAATTGTCTCGGGCGGGAATTTTTTTATTCTCAGCGATGAGGTGTATGAGCACATTATATTCGACGGTCTGCGGCACCACAGCATGCTGCGTCACCCGGAATTGGCCGCCCGCAGTTTCGTGGTCAGCTCGTTCGGAAAAACCTACCATGCCACCGGTTGGAAAATCGGATACTGCGTGGCCCCGTCCGAAATGACCCGGGAAATTCGACGCATCCACCAGTTTTTAACCTTCGCTTCCTGGACCCCGGTCCAGCATGCCTACGCGGAATTCCTCCAGCAAAAATCGATCTACCTGACCCTTTGCGATTTCTATCAGGAGCGAAGGGACCGATTTCGTTCGCTGATCGCCCCCTCCCGGTTTCGCCCCTTGCCATGTGAAGGCACCTATTTCATGATGCTCGATTACTCGGATATCTCCGAGGCCGCCGACGTCGATTTTGCCAGGCAGTTGACCATCGAGCACGGCGTGGCGGCCATACCGCCTTCGGCATTCTATCGGGGAGGCGACGATCACCGGGTGCTGCGTTTCTGTTTTGCCAAAAAAGACGACACGCTGGAAACGGCGGCCCGAATTCTCTGCCGCATTTGATGCGGTTTTCAAATCTTTTGAAAAATTTGAAAGCCCCGATCCGAAAATAAAAAGGTCAAACCCACGCATACGGCGCGAGTTTGACCTGAGGTTGTCTGAGGCGGTTTGCCACTCGATTTGTACCGAACGGCATGGTCGCAGGCCGCACCCGGGCAAAAAATACCCGGGCGATGGCACGGCTAGGCTTCCGCGAGTTCTTCCTTGCTCTTCTCCCTTGCAAAATAGGGGTTCATCAGATCTTCGAAAATCGACAGGGCTGCGGCCGAACCCTGGCCCGTGGCGATGACGATCTGTTTGTATCCGCCTTCGACATCGCCGGCGGAGTAGATGCCCGGAATGTTTGTGCGATGCTTTTCGTCGTGCTTGATAAAACCGTCCTCGGTCAGTTCGATACCGAGTTTTTGTGCCAGTCCCACCGCCGGCTCATATCCGACGGCGATAAACACGCCGTTGGTCGGCATCGTGAACTCCTCGCCGGATTTATTGTTGACCAGCAGCACTTCGTCGACCCGTTCGCGACCCCGGATTTCCTTGACCTCGGTGTCCCAAATGACCGGGATCTTGTTGTCGAACAGCTGTTTGGCCAGAAACTCCTGGGCGCGCAGGGAATCGCGGCGATGAACCAGGGTTACCTGCACCCCGATGTGAAATAAATGCAGCGCTTCGGTTACGGCGCTGTTGCCGCCGCCGACCATGATCACTTTTTTTCCCTTGAACAGCGGCCCGTCGCAGGTACTGCAATAGCTGACTCCGCGGCCGGAAAAGCGGGTCTCACCGGTAGCGCCCAGATGTCGATGTTTGGCACCGGTAGCCAGCAGCACCGCGCGGGTCTCGAATTTACGGCGACTGGTCTGCACGGTGATGGGATCTCCCGGCTGAATGTCCAGCACTTCCTCTCCCGGATAAATCTGCACATACTCGAGGGCATGGCTGACCATAATATCCACCAGGGTTTTTCCTCCCACCTGGGTAAAGCCGGGATAATTTTCCACGATCGGAGTGGTGGCCACCTGGCCGCCGAGCGCATCGCGTTCGATCACGGCGGTTTTCAATCCGGCCCGCTCGGTGTAGATGCCGGCCGACAGACCGGCCGGACCGCCGCCGACGATGACCACGTCGTTTTTAACCAGCTCGGCGTTGCTTTCCGGAATGAAAATCGTCTGGGGCTCCAGTTTCAGCAAAGAGGATGCAAACACCTCTTCGGATTGAGCGCCCTGTCCGATGAGAACGTCGTTGGCATAGGTCTGCGGAACGCTGTGGGCCGAATACTGATCGGCCAGTTCGGGCATGCATTGAATGTCGACGATTTCCACCGAGATCAGCTCCGGTTTCTCGATTGCGGCCCGAATGGCGTTGATCGCCTGCTGCGGGCAATAGGGACAGCTCGCACTTACGAACACCTTGACATTGCGGGGTGAATCGATCTTGTCGAGCACCTTGCGCGTCTGATCATTGAGGTTGCTTTTTCCAAGACCCACAAAAATCAGGGTTTCCAGAAAAGTTCGACCTTCTTCACCCAGGGGCGCTCCCAGCCAGCGGATATGCACCCGATCGGGCGCGATGACCAGTGAGGGGGAATACTGCACGTCCCACTTGCCGGCCAGCTCATGTTCCATGTTGTGTTCCCGGAAAGTGATTTTGTCGGTCAGTTCCCGAAATGCCCGCACAATCTGGCGGTTGGTCTGCGCAAATATATCGTCCCTGCCACGTTGGACAAACATGTAAAGGGGAATGTCGTTCGGCATCCGGTCGAAGGTCTGTCGCAACTGACGCAAGAACGCCTCGTTGGTGTTGGCTGCAGCCTGTTGGGAAAAATCGGACGGTTCCAAGATGATCCCTCCTTGTGGGGCAAAGGTACGTAAAATTCATGTTTATTCTTGAATTTACACAAAATTCTTACAGAGAAGCAATATTCTAATTCCGATCTGCGGGGGTGTCAACTGCAACCGGGGCGGCGGATGTCGAGTTCCGCGTTGCGAGTTGCGCGTTTCCGACGCTCTTAAAACAGGCCGGCCGCCTCGGGCCGGCATCAAAAATAATGAACTGTGGGGCTTCAGCGTGGCGCATGCCCCGGGGGCGAATCACCGAAAACGCTTTGGATATGCATTACGGCTTCATCGGCGGTGGCCGCATGCAGCAGGCGGCCCCGGCGGCGATACTCCGCAAACAGCTCCCCGATGTCGAAGTTCAGCAAAATGACGGTTTTGCCGTACTTGAGCGCCAGCGCAATTTCTGAAATCGTCCCGGGTCCGCCGGGACATGCCACCACGACGTGGCTGCTGAGCACGTTGATGATATTGCGCCCGCTGCCCATGCCGGTCAGGATGGGGATTTGAATGTGCTCCGAAGCGCCGGCGCCGGTTTCGTCCGGCAGGATTCCGACGGTAATGCCGCCCTGTTCGGCCGCCCCCCGGGCCGAGGCTGCCATGATTCCGGCAGCGCGTCCGCCGTTGAGCAGTACCCACCCCTGTCGCGCAATCTGACCGCCCAATGCATAGGCGCGCTCGGTGTCGGCGGCCCCGGCGCTGCCGCCGCCCATCACCCCAACAATGCGGTAGGCTGTCTTCACGTTACTTTCTCCCGGGGATACCTTGGCGTTCCCGTGCTGAAGATTCAGGCGGCGCGCCGGCAATTTTCCACAGTCAGCCGTTTCGCGGTTGAGGCCGGAGCAGCGCTTCGGCAATCTCCAAATCTTCGGTGGTAGTCAACTTGAAATTACGTTTGCTGCCGGGAATCACCCGGACCGGATGGCCGATACGCTCGACCAGCGACCCGTCGTCAGTGCCCTGGATTTGCTGCCGATCGGCGGCTTCGTGGGCCCGCCGCAGGAGTTCCAACCGGAAGCCCTGGGGGGTTTGGATTCGCCAGAGATTTTCGCGGTCGACGCCGCTCCGGATCCAGCCATCGGCATCCACACGTTTCAGGGTGTCGTCGGCCGGCACCGCCGGTACGCAGGCGCCGCTGCGGTCGGCCTCCTGGATGCATGCGGCGATCAACCCGGCCGGCACCAGGGGGCGGACACCGTCGTGCACCAAAACCACTCCGTCTGTCGGCGGCAGCATCCGCAGACCGTTTCGAACGGAGATTTGCCGGGTGGGTCCGCCGGCCGTCAAAATCAAGGAGGTCTTCCAGTGCACCGGATCGATCAGTTCCCGACGGCAGAATTCCAGGTCCGTTTCGGGGACCACCACGACGATCTTACGGATTTGCGGACAGCGGTCGAATCTTTGGATGGTGTGGGTCAAGACAATACCGCCGGCCAGGGGCAGGTACTGTTTGCGCACCGGCGCATTCATCCGCACTCCTTGTCCACCGGCCACGACAATCACGAATGCGGTTTTCTCTTGAGCTGCTGTCATGTTTATTTGAGGTACTTTAATTCCCGCGGTAAGGCCACGCCCTTGCCCATGGTGTCTTCCCCGTAATTGACACCGGCAAGAATTTCCAGGTCCCGCAGCGCACGAACATCGCCCTCGAAGGATACTTCCGAGTGGCCTTCTTTCTGGATCATGCCCCCGGCCCACTGGATGTCCAGCACGCTGCTGGCATCGAAGCGCGCGTCGTTGACCACCATTTCCACCTCTCCGCCGTAGTGCTGGACGATTTTGGCCACCAGCAGGCTGGGACGGCTGTGGAAACCCAGTTTTACCGGAATGCCGACCGTAATCGAACCGCGCTCGATATTTTCGTTGAGAATTTCGCTAGCCAGCTTGGTTCCCACATTGAAAAAATGACAGGCGTAATACAGTCCGTAATTGATGGTGCGGTCCAGCAGATCCTGGGTGTCCACCAGCGAAGCCATGCGGTCTTGTACCTGTTTATATGTGTTTTTGTAGCCGGCTTCGAACAGATGGCGCTCATAAAAATGCAGCAGACGCCCCATGATCTGAAGAATGTGAAAAACGGCCGAAAAATTGCCGCGCAGCTGCTTGAGTTTCCGGTTGCCGAACCGGTAGCCGCCATGGATCACGTAGGTGTCGAAGGAAGACTGCAGGTTGTGGACCAGCATTTCGAAGCGCCTGACTTCCACTTCGTTGATTTTGTCCGGCACCAGGGTCCGAATCTCATCTATGCTGTAGGGTTCATAAAAACGAAAGGGGTCCAGGTTTTTGGCGATCCGGATAAATTCACTGGCGATCTTGACGATGTTCTTTTTCTGCAGGTCCTTGTTTTCGTCGTCGATGTTGTATTCCAGCATCTCACCGGTGACCACTTCCGGAAAATCGGCGATGTCGATCCCTTTATCGGGAATCTGGATGTTCAGGTTGCGGGCTTCTTCGAGAATGACCGGGGCGAGTTTTTTCAAGGTGCCGGCCAGAAATTCAAAGTTTTTTTCGCCTTCGCGCTTGAAGTTCTCCGCGTCGTCAAGATCGTAGAAGATCAGTCGGTTCAGAATGTGCTTCTGGGAATAGCTGGCCAGACTCAAATGGCGCACCGCCGCGGTCAACTCCCGGAAAAAATACCACTGCTCGTTGTTTTTGGCGCCGTGGAAATCGAGAAAGTCTTCCAGCAGTTGCGAAGCGCCGATGAGAGAGGCGTAAATTTTTTTGCTGATGACCGTCGGAGATGCGCTTTCCGTAGCCATAAATTTGCAGTATTTCAAGTATTCCCGGGTAAATATGTTCGCCCGCTCGGCAAAGGTGATGTCGCAGGCCTGTTCGGGATTGTTCATGGCGGATTCCAGAATATTGAAACAATCAATTCAGTTCAAGTAAGAGGTCGTGCCGAGTGGAAAACAAAGCGGTTGAACCAGTCCATAAGCCGAATTCTGTTCCACCGGCGGGTTGCCCCGCCGACGGCGACGATCATTCATCTGGGGCGCCGGTTGCCCGACGCCTCTAGCGACCTACCCGGGAGCTCGAACGGGCCGCCCTCGAACGCTCCCCTATTTGGTCTTGCACCGGGTGGGGTTTGCCGAGCTTCCCCGGTCACCCGGGGAACTGGTGCGCTCTTACCGCACCGTTTCACCCTTACCCGGAAACTCCGCGCCGTGGGGCCGGTGTTGCCGGGCGGTTTGCTTTCTGTTGCACTTTCCTTCGCGTCACCGCGACTCCACGTTATGGAGCACCCTGCCCTGTGGTGTTCGGACTTTCCTCCGGACAAACTCGCATTTATCCGGCGATCGTCAGGACTGCTTCAACCGCTTTTAATAAGATAATGCTTCGCCGGCGGGTCTCAACGCAGGATTCGGCATTGCAGCGTAACTTGTTATTCGGTCTCGGGAACCAGAAGCCGTTCGCAATGCGGGCAGTGGAACACCTTTTCAAACCGCAGCAGTTCGTTGAACATCTGCGGCGGTATGTTCAGGTGGCAAGCCTGGCATACGGCACTGCGAACCACGGCCACCGGGCCCCTGCGCCCGGTGGCTTTTACACTCTGGTACTGGCGCAGCAGATCCGAGTTTACCTGGTTCAGCAGGTCCGTGCGCTGCTGTTCCATATCCAGCCGCCGCGCCTTTTCCCGTCGGGATTCTTCTTCCAACTGCTGCTTTTCGTTCTGGATCCGAATGCCGGCCGCTTCCGACTGCTGCCTGGTTTCCTTCAAAGCGGCTTCGGCCTGATCGATCCCGTCCAGGCATTCGATCATTCGATCCTCCAACGCCGAATGGGCGGCCTTAAGGTCATCGATCTGCTTGAGCATGGACTGGTATTCTTTATTGGTCTTTACCGTTTGCAGTTGTTCCTGGCTGCGGGCAATCTTGCCGAGGTGCTCTTTGGATTCCATCTCCAGGGCCCGATAATTGCGCTGCAGCTCGGCCAACTGTTCCCGGGCCGCAGCCTGGGCCTGCTGGTGTTGCTCCAGACCGGCTTCGACCGTCAGCAGTTTCTGCGGCAGGGCCTGGAGCAGGCTCTGGATCGCATCGATTTCCAGTTCCACTTCCTGAAGTTTCAGCAATATTTCGAATTTTTCCCGAAGACCTTCTTGCATTTTCTTTTTCCAGCACCGCCGTCGTTTGAAGGAACGATCTTACAGAGCCGTAAAAACGTCAGTTTCCAGTTCACAGGCCTGCACGCTGACAGACAGCCCGGCCGACTTTGCCCGGCGGTCCAGACGCTGAGCCAGAGACGTTACCATAATATGCTCGGTGGCGAAATGGCCGGCGTCGATCAGTCCGCGTTCGGCAAATTCGATGAGCCTGGCATCGTGATACTTGAAATCACCGGTGATAAACACCTGGGCATCGGATGCCAGGAAAGTGTTCAACAGGCCGGAACCGCTGCCCGAACAGATCGCCACCCGGTCGACCGCCATATCCGGATTCCCGCAAATCCTTACGTGTCCAGCATGCAATTTGCGCTTGACGTGCCGGGCGAGTTCCGCCAGGGATCGCGGCGGCTGCAGGATGCCGATTCTGCCGAGCCCTGAATTTTCGACGGCGCCGGGGCTTTCCGGCGGCAGTACTTCCAGCGGCACGTCTTTGCAACCGGCCAGGTTCCGCAGATGATCGACCGCCTGAGGGAGGCGATCCGGCGCGATCACTGCTTCGATGCCGCGCCACGGCGCTTCGGCGTCTCGGCTTTCGACGTCCGGGGCGGCGTCGGTGGGCAATCGGGCCGAATGCGGATCGAAACGGCGACTTGCAGTGCGATCGGCGCCGGCCGCAAGCAGCCGGTTCAGGGCCGGGCCTTCACAATGGGAGGGTACCACGGCCACCAGTTTAATGGCATCGCTGCCGGCCGCCTGCAGCGGACGCACCGCTTTCAAGCCGAGACGTTCGGCCAACAGGTCATTGAGTCCGCGCGGAGCACTGTCGTAATTGGTGTGGGCTGAAAAGACCGCCAGACGGTTTTCCAGGGCCAGGCACAGGGCGGTTCCGGGGTATCGGCTGCAGTCGAGATTGCGCAGCGGCGAAAAAATCAGTGGGTGGTGGGTGACCAGCAGGTCGACATTCTCGCGGCATGCGGCGGATATAACCGAAGGCAACGGATCCAGTGCCACCCAGACCCGTTCGACCGGCCAGTCCTGCCGACCGACCTGCAGTCCGACAGGATCCCATTCTTCGGCCAAACGGGCCGGCGCCAAACGCTCCATCAGGCCGATCATATCGGCGACGGTGGTGACCATGGAAGCGGTTTCCCGGAATTCTCCGCGATTGCGGCATGAATTGGCGTTGTGTCAAGTTCCGCGCCGGACGCACCGTACCACAAACCGACCGGACTCCGAAGCACCGTGATCAAGTAAAAGTGGGCCCACCTGGGATCGAACCAGGGACCTACCGGTTATGAGCCGGTGGCTCTGCCAGCTGAGCTATGGGCCCTTGCCGGAATACGGCCCGCGATATCGAACCGGCGACACCCGCCTCCGGGTTCCGTTGGCCTTTCCGGGCGCGTCCGCCGGATCGCATCTCCCGCGCCGTGGAAAAACTTCCTATCGTTCGGCAAGCACTTTGTCAAGCGTCGCGGGGTACTGGCGCCATCCAGCGCGCCATCAGGATTCGATAAAATGTTTGAGCTTGCGGCTCCGAGTGGGATGACGCAATTTGCGCAGGGCCTTGGCTTCGATTTGCCGGATTCGTTCGCGCGTTACGGCAAAATCCTGGCCCACCTCTTCCAGGGTGTGATCGGCTTTCTCACCGATGCCAAACCGCATCCGCAGCACCTTTTCCTCTCGCGGTGTCAGCGTTGCCAGTACTTTCCGTGTTTGCTCGGCCAGGTTGAGATTGACGGCGGCATCGGAGGGCAGCATAAATTTCTTGTCCTCGATAAAATCTCCCAGGTGACTGTCTTCTTCCTCGCCGATCGGGGTTTCCAGTGAAATCGGCTCCCGGGCGATCTTCAATACCTTGCGAACCTTCTCCAGCGGAATTTCCATCTTTTCGGCAATCTCCTCCGGCGTCGGTTCGCGGCCCTGTTCCTGGACCAGGTATCGGGACGTCCGCACAAGCTTGTTGATGGTTTCGATCATATGCACCGGAATCCGGATGGTACGGGCCTGGTCGGCGATGGCCCGGGTAATCGCCTGCCGGATCCACCAGGTGGCATAGGTGCTGAATTTGTAGCCCCGCCGGTATTCGAATTTGTCGACCGCTTTCATCAGGCCGATATTGCCCTCCTGGATCAAATCCAGAAATTGAAGACCGCGATTGGTGTATTTTTTGGCGATGCTCACCACCAGGCGCAGGTTGGCCTTGGTGAGCTCGCTTTTGGCCAGTTTGGCCTTCACGCGACCTTCTTCGGCGTTGGCCAGGATACGTTTCAAGGTGGTGCTGTTGGCCTTGAGCTCTTTTTCCCGGGACAGAAAGCTTTCTTCAATGTTGCAAATTTGGGTGTAAAGTTCGGCGAGTTCATCCCGGGTCAGGGAACTGAGCTCTTTGGCCCATTTGCTGAAATGGGTCTTCGACTGCAGGTTTTCACGGAGATCGCGCAGCGACACGCCCAGGGCGCCGGCAGCCCGGTTCAGATTCTGGTGCATTCGTTCGAACCATTCCAGCTGATCGACAATGCCTCGTTCGATGTCTTCGATGATGCTGCCTTCCAGGCGCCAGTCCTTCAAAAGTTCGAAGATTTTAGAGCTGCGTCGGTTGACCGATCGGCGCACCCGGCGACGCTCGCCCGGATCCAGTTCCGGCTCGAAGAGACGCTCTCGCAGGGCATGATTCTCTTCGTGAATCTGCTGGATGGAGCGGATGGTTTCCAGAAACTTTTCGGTCTGCACCACTTCATCCACGTAGGTGTCGCCCTCGTCGATGTCACGGAGCACATATTTCGGCCGCAACTCCCCGACTTCGATCAGCTTGCCCAGCTCGATGATCGCGTTGACCCCGGTGGTGGTGTCCAGAAGAGCGCGGAGCACTTCCTGCTCACCGGCCTCGATCCGCTTGGCGATTTCAACCTCGCCTTCACGGCTCAGCAGGGTCACCATTCCCATCTCCCGCAGATACATTTTGACCGGATCGGTGACGCTGCCGTAATCGGAAACGGCGCGCTGGCGTTCCTTCAATTTTTGTTTTTTCAGCTTTTTGGCCTGCTCGGATTTCCGGGCGCTTTTTTCGTCCAACACATCGATGTCATGATCCTGGAAGAGCAGCAGCGTTTCTTCGATCTGATCCGGCGTCATGACATCATCGGGCAGAATTTCGTTGATCTGATCGTAGGTTAAGTACCCCTGCTGGGAGCCTTTCTTGATCAACTGCGTCAGCGCTTTCCGGTCGATGCCGGAGGCGATTTCCCGCAGTTCCTGAGGTTTTCCCGGACTCGTCTTTTTGACCGGCTGCACCCGGTTTGAGGTGCGGCTTTTGGTTTTTTTCTGTGTTTTTTTAGAACGGTCCGGAACGGTTGCATTCTTTTTTGCCATTAACATTGCCTCCCGCGCAATCACCAGGTTTACCGCCGTCTGAAACGGCCAAAACAAAATTAATGAATTTTGAAAATTTGAATCGCTCAGCTTCGGTAGAAAGTTCTGCCGGCGCATCCACGCTCCCAGCTCGCCCGGCCCCCGAGGGGCCCCTGTCAGGACTTTTCCAACAGGGCCACTTTGCGGCGATGATGGTGGATTGCCAGCTGTTGTTTTTCCCGCAGCAGCTTGTCGAGCTGCTCCTGATTTTGGTCCCGTTCGGCGGCCTCGATCTGCGCATCGATCCGCTGCAGGCGATTTTGGTGCTGCCTGGATTCCACGAAATGGCCGATCAGTTTGCGACATCCTTCCAGAGACCATTGCCGCGGTCGCATGGCCAGATCGGAAACCAGGGAACGTTGCTCGTCCTCGGAAATTCGATCGAGCACAGCGGCGACCCATCGAGACGCGTCGGCCGGCAACGGTGGTGATCCGGCATCTTCAAATTCGCCTTTGGATTCAGCGACGGCCAGAATACTGCGTCCCAGGGTCTGTATCGTTTCACTGGTAAACAGTTCGATGACCTTCGATCGACGAATGTCTGCCAACACCTCCGGCACCTGCAGCATCATCGCGACGATTTCCAGCTCCGTGCGATGCCGGCCTCCCAGCCCGATGCCCACAGCTTCCGAGGCCAAGCGCTTGCCCCCCGGGGCCTGCCGAATGTCGGGCGAATGTTTGGCAGCAAAGCACTGGCGCAGTTTATCTCTGACATCGGTTTCATCAATCCCGAGACGCTCGGCCACACGTTTGACGTATAACGAACGCTCCACCGAATCGGAGATGGCGGCCAGCGGCGTTGTCATCGCCTCGATGACGCGCACAACGCCTTCGATCGAAGTGCCGTGTCTTTCAATGGCGGTCTCCAACAGAAACATGACCGCCGCCTGCGCGTTTTCGGCCACCTGCCAAAACGACTCGGAACCATATCGGAAAACAAAGGAATCCGGATCATGTCCGGATTCCAACACCAGAACTTGGGCATTTACCTGCGCCTTGTCAAACACTTCAACACCGCGCTTGGCCGCTTGAATGCCGGCATCGTCGGAATCGAAGACCAAAATCACCCGGCCGCCCTCTCCGATCAGACCGCGCAGCACCCGGGCATGTTCGGCGGTCAATGCCGTGCCCAGGGTCGCTACCGCGTTGCGCACACCGTGTTGCACCAGCGCAATTAAGTCAAAGTAGCCCTCGACCACGAAAACCGCGGCATCATCCCGGCACTGGTTTCGTGCCAGGTGCAAGCCGTAAAGGGTCCGACTTTTGCTGTACAGGGGCGTCTCTGGAGAATTCAGATACTTCGGCAGCGCATCGGTAAGCACCCGGCCGCCGAAACCAATGATGTCGCCACGCAAATCGCAGATCGGAAACACGATGCGGTCGCGAAATCGATCGTACCAACCGCTGCCCTTTTTGCGGGCGATGGCCAGTCCGCATTTCTCAATCAGGCCTTCCGGGACCCGTTTGGATTTCAAATGCCGCAGGAGGTTGTCCCACCCGTCCGGCGCATAACCGATCCCAAACCGATCCAGCATCTCCCGGCTGATCCCTCGTTTTTCGAGATAGAGGCGGGCTCGCTCGCTGCCGGACCCCTGATGCAGCGCCCGATGAAAATAGTCCGCCGCCAGGCGATTGATCGCCAGCAACTGCCGGCGCTCTTCGATCCGGTCCTTCTGCCGGGGCGTCATTTCCTGCCGGGGGATGTTCACCCCGTAGCGCTGGGCCAGCGTTCGCACCGCTTCGGGAAAGCTGAATCCTTCTTGCTTCATTAAAAAGGTAAAAACATTGCCACCCGCACCACAACCGAAACAATGAAAAATCTGCTTGTCCGGGCTGACCGAGAAAGAAGGCGTTTTTTCCGAATGAAACGGACACAAACCCAGGTAGTTGTTACCGCTGCGCTTCAGTGACACGACTTCTGAGATGACCTCGACAATATCGGCTGCATTCCTGGTTTCGGAAATTTTTTCTTCGGGGATGAGATTTGCCAAAAAAGCACCCTCCACAGTGTTTAAACCGATGGAGATCGCTGCGGGCTGGAGGAAATTTAAATGGGATGAAGCTTAACGATTCGTGCAGCAGGTTCGCTCAAATAAAAGAGCGCACCGACGATGGTTACACTTCGGTTTGGCATAAGCAGCAGCGGTACAAACCAGGATTTGGGGTCACAATTAATAGCAGAAAAGAATAATTGAATTTTTCAATATTGTCAAGTTTTTTTGCGGGCGACGGCTTTCGTCAACGCAATCGCCTGCGCCAAATCCAACCCGCCGGTGTACAGGGCCTTACCGGTGATGACGCCGGTCACGCCAAAGGGCTCCAGAGCCAGCAGGTTGCGGATATCCTCGATTCCGGCCACACCGCCGGAGGCCACAACGGGAATCGAGATGGATTCGGCCAGCTTGCGGGTTTCCACCAGGTTGGGCCCGCCTTGCATGCCGTCACGCTGAATGTCGGTAAAATTAATCGCCGCCACGCCACAGTCTTCGAACCGTTGCGCCAGCGCCACGGCGCTGGTCCCGGTGGTTTCGACCCAGCCTTCGATGGCAACCATGCCGTTGCGGGCATCGATTCCGACCACGATCCTTCCGGGGAAGTCCCGGCAGGCAGCTTCCACCAACTGAGGATTGCGTATGGCTTCGGTGCCCAGAATCACCCGCGAAACACCGAGATCGAGGTATCTTTCGATGGTTTCCGCATCCCGAATGCCGCCGCCCACCTGAACCGGGATCGGCACGGCCGCAACGACCTTTTGGACGCTGTCCATGTTGCGCGGTTTCTTTTCGAAGGCGCCGTCCAGATCGACCACATGCAGCAGTTCGGCGCCTTCCGATGCCCAGCGCCGCGCTACCGCCGCCGGATCATTGGAGAAGACCGTTTCGTCTTCTTTGCGTCCCTGCAGCAGTCGAACGCATTTACCCGCCTTCAGGTCGATTGCCGGTATGATCAACATGTCGGAATATCACTCTCGGGAGTTCGAATCGGATTGTCTTTGCGGGAAGGTTTTCCAAAGCTCTTTCAGTCCGTATTGCGCCAGCTCTTCGGCGGTCTGCCAGCTGGCGCCCCGCTCGATAAACAGCGACAGACGAAACAGGTTTTCACTCAGGGCCTGCTGGGTCTCTTCGAAAAACCCGTACCATATGTCTGCGCCGTTTTCGGTCCGGACCAGGTGCAGGCTGAAGGCCACCGCCGCCGGCGTATCGGCGGCGTATTTTTCCCCCATTCGTTGTCGAAACTCGTAGAGATAGCCGACCAACACCGCATCGGCGCCGCTTTCCCGTCCAACCCGCATGACGAACTTACGCTCCTGGTTGAACCTTCCCCGGTCTGCGGGAATTTCAGCCAGCTTGCGATTCCATCGGGCCACATCGAACGCCCGCTTCCGGATCAGCTGGCGGTCGGTGAGCACCGTCAAAACCTGTTCGGCGTTTTCTTCGGTGGGGCCGGCTTCAAAATATTTGGGATTCAAAGGGCAGGCAATCAGCCCGGATTCTCCGTAAACCTCGGTCAAATCGGTAAACGGTATCAGCACGACGGTGTCAATCCCCGCTGCGGAAGTCACCGTGCGACCCGTGACCGGCGCGCTGCTGCAGCCGGCCGCCAGTACCCACATCAGCAGAAGCCCGCACAGCAACAGTCCGTTCAAGCGGACCTGGCCCGGCAGCAGCCCGGTCGGCAAGGCGGCGCTTTTATGTTCCGAATTGCGTCTCAAATGAAAGGCCACCCGACTAAAACGAGCCTTTGGAGGAGTGAACACCGGCAACTCTCGAATCCAACTGCACGGCCTGATCGAGGGCACGACCGGTGGCTTTGAAGACGGCCTCGAGGATGTGGTGCCCGTTCTCACCGTAGGCGACATTAATGTGCAGGTTCAGGCCGCAGCGGTTGCTGAATGCGCGAAAGAATTCCTTGCCCAGGGCCGCATCGAAAATCCTGCCGCCGGTACCGACGCCGGGCACGTTGTACACCAGGAACGGCCGGCCGGAGAGATCCACGGCCACCGCGGCCAGCGTTTCATCCATCGGCGTGACTGCATAACCGTAGCGTCGAATACCGGCCCGATCGTTCAGGGCCTGCCGGAACGCGTCACCCATTACCAATCCGACATCCTCGACGGTGTGATGATGATCGACCTCGATGTCACCGGCGGCGTCCACTTGCAGATCGAAAAAGCCGTGCACGGCGAACAGTACGAGCATGTGATCGAAAAAGGGAATGCCGGTATTGATTTGATGACTTCCCTTTCCGTCCAGATCGACCCGAATCCGAATCCGGGTCTCGCGGGTCTGACGTTGCACATCCGCCTTGCGCGAGTCCATGGCCGCCTTTCCGTCCGCAACATCCATATGGGTTCTTGCCCAATCCGGGTGCGATGCACCCGGTGCAAGTTCAACATCGAAGCACAAAAGTGCTTCTGTCTTTTCGGCCTATGGCCGAAAATTCAAGCCACCCGCTTCACGGGTGGTAGTTGACTCGAAAATTCACATTGGAGCGGTTGAAGAGGGGTTGTCGATCGAACCGCTCAATTTCGAAAGACAGATATTATGCTGTTTCTACTACAAATTATTTCGGCGGTCAAGCGCTTCCGACTCACCGGCGACACTTTTCTCGCAAGATGCGTGCATACTCCCTCTGAGCGCCGACACAGTCACAATGTCCGCCAAAATTGCTGCGATAATACATGCAGCGTTCTCCAATTGACGACTTCGTTGCGAAACGGCACAAACGCTGTTTTGCCCAGCTGCTGCCGGCAGTGCATCGGGACAAGATTCCGTACTCACAGTAGTTACCGGATTGCAGTTTAATGGATTGATCGATGGAAAAGTCCTTCTTGATCCGAGGCACGCCGAATCTCCTAAGATTTCCGCGAGAAGTCGAAAAAGAAGGTGGCCCGGTGAGGGCCACCCTTGATGGAGGTTGGATGAAAGCACATTCTATAAAAAATGAGACACCTGTCGATAAAAAGTTACACAATCTCGGACTTGCGCAGGCCGGAAAATCGGTGAACGCAAAAACTTGCCGCGGTTGGGGACAGATCTTGTCCGGCGATACACCGTTGCGAAATCGGTCCGGAATCGGGAACAAAAAGGTTGCGCAAGGAGATCACTCGATCTCCCTGCGCTGAGGTAAGGAGGAAAGATGAATGCAGATTTTCGCACACCTTTCAAACGGTCCGGGCTTTGACCGTTTGAATGTATAGAGACAACACATTAGGAAACGTTACACAAAAATTTGGAATCACCCATTTTTTTTGAACGATTCACCCTTCAGGGATCACTTGACGGCGGTTCCGAAAAATTAGATCGAACGCCGCATCCGTTCAAGGATCAAAAAGGTGATGTCATCTTCCAGGGTCGCCTCGCCGATGTGAACAGAAAGCTCGGAAGTGATGTTCTCCAGCAGTTGGACCGCCGATTCGAACGGTTTTGCCAGCAGCGTTTCCAGCCGCTGGCGGGTGAAAAGTTCGTCCCGGCCAGAGCGCGCCTCGGTGAGACCGTCCGTGTAGGCAAACAGGATATCTCCGCGGTGAAGTGCGGTCTGTCGGATGCCGAAGTTCTGCCGCTCGACCAATCCCACGGCCGGTCCGGTGCGGTGCAACGGTTCGATACCCTGGCTGCGCAGAACGAACACCGGTTCGTGACCGCCGTTCACATAAAACAGCTCGCCGTTATCCGGATTCAGGACACAGAAAAAGATGGTGGCGAACATGCTCATCTCACCGTGTTCCCGGGCGATATAGTCGTTGGTCCGATCGATGGCCCGCAATGCAGCGGAAGGTTCGGCAGGCTCACGGCCGGCCGCACCGTTCGTCGACGATTCCGGCCGGCCGCGGACATCGCTGCGCAACAGCGCCTGACGGGAATAGATGCGAATCAGGCTCCGAAACAGGGCCATGAACAAGGCCGATCCGACCCCCTTATCGCAAACGTCGCCCATTGTAATGGCGACATAACCACCCGGCAGCATGAACATGTCATAAAAGTCCCCGGATACTTGCCGGGCCGGCTGAAAAAAGGCTTCGACCGCCCAGTTTGAAAGAGACGGCAGCTGTCTGGGTAAAAAGTCTTTTTGAATCCGGCGGCCGCGATCCAGTTCGGCTTCAAGGGCCTTGGAGTAAAGATCGATCTTCTTTTTGGCGATCCCCAGGGAACGGAAGGATTCGTTGAGTTTGGAAAACAAGTAGGCATTTTCCAATACCAGGGCCAGCTGGTTGGCGGTGATGCGCATCAAATCGACCATTTCGGCCCTGAAATGTCGCGGATCCGAGTGCATCAGCGTAAGGATGCCCAGCACCATTTCACCGCTGACGATCGGTATCGCCATGGCCGAACGAATCTCGTAGGGTTGATCCCGAAATACAAGCCAGCGATCATCGGTGCGGGTGTCGTCCACCAGGCCGATTTGCTGATGGTGAACCGCCCAGCCGGCCAGACCTTTTTTCAACACCGAGCCGATCACCGCCGAGCGGGTTTCGGAAGACACCTCGCCCCGGGCCAGTATGCTGTCCACCACCACCCCGTCACTGTCCAGCAGAAACAGACTTCCGGAATCGGCACCGGTTAAGTCAGCGGAGATACCGACAATTTTAGCCAGGGTCTTTTTCAGAAATTCGGTTTCTTCCGGCGCCCTGGCCATTCGAATAAATTCCTGGAACAGGTCGCATTGGGCCTGAAAGGCGGATTTCTCTTTTTGCAGTTGAATCAATTTCCGCTGCAAATCTTCCCGATCGGACACGGGCGTCTCTCCCATACAGGTTATCAAGACAAGAGCATCGTGCGAGAACAGATCACCCAGTGAACCACAGCCCCTGAACATCGCCGGAAGTGCCGGATTGACAATCGATCACCCTGCACCATTCGCCCTCTGGAAAAAGCAAACTGATTTGCTGTCGCAAAAACACTTGAAATCGGCCCAATCTCCTCAAAAATGAACCCTGCGGCCGGAGCGCTTACTGCGTTCCGACGAAAAACGGCCGAAAGCAGGCTTCCTCGCGCCGCAGGGCGGCATCGATCGTGGCCAAGAGCCGATGGCGATCCTGCGGCAGCCGTCCGGCGAGGTTGATGTAATTGGTATAGTGGTCGCTGACCAGTTCGCCGGGCGTGTCCAGGGCTTCTACGATGCGGCGGGTTTCCCGCAGCACGCCGTGGGGGCCGAGCATTTCGAAGCGCCCTCTCTCGACGTCCTGTAACAGCGGCGTGCCGATCTTGGGCACGAACGTCCGCAGCCGAATGAAATGCGGCCGGATGGCGTTGATCACCGCGGCCGTTGCGCGGGCGTGCTGATCGGTATGGGCTGTGCCGCCGATTCCCAGGATGACGTAAAGACTCAGTTCCAGTCCGGCCTCGATCACCTGGCGGCCGGCTTCGGTCTGCCGGGCACTGTCGGTGCCCTTGCGGATTCGCCTCAGAACCGCGTCGTCGCCGGATTCAAGCCCTACGTGAATGCGGGTCAACCCGGCATCGGCCAGGCGCTTTAAGTCGGCAATCCCCTTGCGGTAGATGTACTGCGACGAACCGTAGACCGTAATCCGCTCCAGCCGGGGAAAGACACGGCGGGCGTGCATGCACACAGCCGCCAGGCGTTCAGTGCGCATGGCGATGGTATTTCCGGCCGGCAGAAACAGGGTGCGCACCCGGTCGCCGTAGAGCCGGCGGGCTTCGATCAGGTCGTTGCCGATCTCGGCGGTTGACCGCTCCCGGAAGACCGGACCTTTCTTGTAGACCATACAGAAAGTGCAACGGTTCCAGGGACAGCCCACCGTGGCCTGCACCAGCAAGGAATCGGCCTCACTGGGCGGTCGGTATATGGGGCCTTCGTAGTGCATCCGCCATTGCTTTCAGCCCGAATTCGGACTTTTGACGGTCTTGGATTTCGATTCTTGCCCAAACCGGGTGCGACTGCAAGTTCAACATCGAAGTCCGGATTACAGGTTTTGAACCCACGATGTACCAAATCACCATGACACCTGCGTGTCAACTCGTATCGCAGCCGCAACGGCGTTCATTGAGATGAGGGCGGCGGTCCATCCACCAAAGGTCGGTCGAACCGCCCCGTCACCAATTCACCGCGGCGCTGCCGGCCGGCACCATCGAAATTTTGCTTGCGATCGGTGAACCAATCGGGCATTATAATGCTGTTGCAACCTGCCGGAATCGCGCTTTCGTTGCCGCGCGTCTTCCTTCCGCCTTTCAAAGACGCCTGCAGAGCCGTAAAAGTTCTCATACATTAGAACTTTATATTTTAGGTTCTCACTTCGGTGTACATTTCAGTCAATACCCGTCCGGGGCGGTTCGTCCCGGTTCCAAAAAAAATGCCGCTGGCATGCATCCAGCGGCATTCTATTTTTTTAGGTATTGGTGGAGATGAAGGGATTCGAACCCTCGACTTCAGCGTTGCGAACGCTGCGCTCTCCCAGCTGAGCTACATCCCCACGCGTGTAAACGGTACTTTTACCAAATGCCTCCGATTCGGTCAAATGGTATTTAATCCTTGCGTTTTTTTCGATTTTTGGTAAGAGTTTCAGACTTCTGAACAAACCGGCTACCACCTGGTGGTAGTTGAATTTCCGTTTCATTACGGTAACTCATCCACGGATCGCTTTCATGACTGAAAAAATCATACTGCAGGACGCATTCAAAGGATACACCGTTGACCAGGACAAAGTCATCGCTCCGGAGGAAACGGTGCGGCGATTTCGCCGGCGGCTGGAATCCCTCGATTTGAAGATTTTGGAACAGACCCTGCGCATTGACAAGGGCCGCCTGGACATTCCGGTGTACTTCAGCTACTGCGGCAAGGACGCGGCGGATTTAACCGGAACCAAAAAGCAGATGGGCAAAGGCGCCACTGCGACCCAGGCCGAAGCCAGTGCGGTGATGGAACTGGCCGAACGATTCAGTTTTTTCAGCTTCGTGAAAAACGAAGCCAATTTCACGGTGGGCACCTACCGTGAGGTGGCAAAAGACGCCCTGCCCTTCGAAATGATTGCCCGGTCGGTCCACGACGAATCGGACGAACTGGACCAGGCCCGCAGGATTTTCGAAGAACTGCCGTTGAAATGGGCGCGAGCCTACAACCTGACCCGCGATCAAAGCCTACTGGTTCCCTTCGACTGGTTTTATGCCATCAACGAGTTCAACGGCCCTTCGGCCGGTAATTGCGTCGAGGAGGCGCTGAGCCAGGGAATCTGCGAAATTGTCGAACGGCACGTATCCTCTCTGGTCAGCCGCGGGCGTCTGCGTTTGCCGGCCGTCGATCCGGACTCGGTCCGGGATCCGGCCGTGCGTGAAATGCTGACGAAATACCGCAAAGCCGGCATCGAGCTTTACCTGACCGATTTCAGTCTCGACACGGGCATTCCCACCGTCGGTGCACTGGCATACGATCCGACTACCTTCCCGGAAAAAAGTGAAATCGTCTGGACGGCCGGCACCACCCCGGGGCCTGAAAAAGCCGTCAGCCGAGCTTTGACCGAAGTCGCCCAGCTGGCCGGAGACTTTAACAGCGGCAGCAATTATGTCGCCAGCGGCCTGCCGAAATTCACGCGCCTGGAAGACGCCGCCTTCGTGGTCGATGCGCCGCGGATGGTCCGGATTTCCGAGATGCCCGATCTTTCAAACGACAACATCCGCATCGAAGTGGAAAACCTGATCGCCGCCCTGGCCGACCGCAGCTTCGAAGTCCTGGTGTTGGACACCCGGCATCCACAGCTGCAGGTGCCGGCCTTTTACACCATCGTGCCCGGAGCGCATTTTCGCGAGCGTGCCCAGGGTACCAGCGTGGGCATGTTCTGTGCCAAGCTGCTGTGTGAAAACCTGCCGCCCCAAGCGGCCATCGAGCATCTGCAGCGGTTCGAACAGACACTGCCGGGCAAATACTACCTCAGTTTCTATCTCGGCTCGAGCTATCTGGCGCTGGGCAAACCCGAAGCGGCCCTGCAGCATTTTCGACAAGCCTTGGACCGGCGTCCACCGGTCGAGGAAATGGTGACCATCTACTCTTACTCGGGAATTTGCTACAAGGAAATGGGGCAGTATCGCCGGGCTCTGGAAGTGTTGCGGGAGGGTGAAGCCATGGATCGGGAGCGTACCGACATCCACAACCTGAAAGGCTTCTGTTATTTCAAGCTCAAACAGCACGAACAGGCGCTGCGCTGTTTTAAAAAAGTAATCGCCCTGGATCCCACATCCGCCATCGATTACGCCAACATTGCCTCCAACTACCGCGACCTGGGCGACAGCGACCAGGCCATTCGCTATTACGTAATGGCCCTGGAGCTCGACCCCACCCTTTCATTTGCCCGGGAGAGTCTGGAGCGGCTGATGGAAGGCACCGCCTGAGCGGTTCCGTCCGAATCCTTAGGTTTTACCTAAATTGAGCGAAAATATATTTTTTGAAAAATTTGAAACGCTCATTTTAGGTTTTATTTGCATCGATGTCTATTTTCAGCTGCTGAAGCTGATCGCCCAGCATGGAAGTCTGGCGATCCATGGCGGCAATCGCCGTGCCGACTTCTTCCCGGCCCGAATGGCGCTCCTGAATCTGCTGCAGTGCCGTGGCGGTGTCGGACCCGAAGGTTTGAAACCGCGACAGCACGGTTTCGGCCATTGCCTGGGAAACGGCGTCAACGAGCTTATACAGGTATCGGAATTTCAGGTTTTCGCGGTAATCCTTGCACTGGAACAGCAGCGACTCCTCGGTCAACTTCTTCATGTGATCGACACTGCGTTTCAGGGCCCGGACCTGTGATTCGCCCGCGGGTCTGTTTTTTCGCAGCAATTTCTGAAAGCCCTGCAGCAAACTGAAAAAACCAAGATTCAAAAACGCTTCGGTTTTGATTTTGGCGGAATACCGCAGAAAAGCCACCATGGGCGGCAGTTTCAGACCGGCGGCATTCTTGACGGATTCTACCGAGGGCAGCTCCACTGCGCCGGGCAGATCATCCGATGCGGGTTCGGTCAACTCCATTTCCTGCAGGCGCGCAAACACCGCCATAAGGGCCTGCTCGACAATCCCTTCAAAAGGCTCGTAGATGGAGCGATAATAAGTTTCGATTTTTTCTTCCTGCCCGTGTGTGAAACGAACCACCTCGGGATAGATGGTGCCGGTCATCGCCTTGTCCAGAGCCTGCTTGAACTCCTGAAACACCAGGTACAATGCGTTGGAAAATCCGCCATCGTGCAGGGTGCTGCGATACTTGTTCAAGTCGATTTGATAGGCCCGAATGATATCCACCACCTTGCCGAGACAGCCGCCGGTGCCCGAATCGAAAAACCGATTCACCTCGAGATTGATTTCCTGCTTGATCTTGGCTGCGGCCCCTGCGGCCGTCGTTTCGATCATGGAGCGAATTTGCTGCATCTGCTGCTGGCGACCGGTGATGTCTTCGACGATCTGACGGGCTTCCTGCCGATTGCGGCGCAGCAGTTCCCGGTTGAGTCGAATCCACTCGTTCACACCGGAAAGAATAATGCGATGGCGTTCGATTTGATTGCGCAACAACAGCCGGCTGCGCTTTTCGAGCAGCAGGTTGCCCAGATCGGATTGAAAGCGCCTCAATTCCGCCGACGAAAAATCCACCAGCTCCGGCTGGGCCTGCCATTGCTGCTGCCGCAGTTGATCTTTTTCGCTCAGCGAATCCCGCAGGTGGTCGAAGAGGTGATAGAGCGCCGAAACGCTGAAAACCCGGGGATCGGAGTGAACCAGGCGCAGCTCCTCCTTGACCCGATCGACGACGCGCTGCAGATCGGTCAGCGAGTCGTGTTCGCTGACATCACAGTTGACCACGAACAGCGCGTTACCGGAGATCCCCATTTTGGCCACCAGGGACAGAAACCGGATGTCGGCCTCCCGCAGTCCGGTGCGGCTGCTGACCACGTAAACAATGAAATGGGCCAGTTGCAGATAATCCTGGATCAGGGCCAGATGCAGAGGATTGGGGGAGTCGCTTCCCTGACAGTCGGCGAATTCGGTTTCGGTTTCGATGCCGGCGGTTTCGATCTCCAGCTCGATGTCTTTGAGGTAAACGGCCAGTGCATCCTCGCCCACGAACTCCCAGTGCCGTCGAAATTCCCCGGCTTCAAACTCGCTTTGCCGATTGTCCTCGGTAATCCAGCTGCGTATCCGTTCGTACCCGCTCAGGTAACAATTCAGCAGCACGGTGTTCAGATTGCGCCCACCGTGGTTGATCAGCTGCTCGGGGGGCAGCGCCGTCAGGGCATCGTCCAGCAGCCGGCGTTGTTCGGCATTGCGAAGATCGAATTTTTCCCGCTGCCCGAGCGATTCCATGCCCGGAAGCATGGCGACGGCCTCGGCAATTTCATGATTGATTTCCGGCCAGGATTTAAAAAATACGGTGGCTTTTTTGCGATTGCCTCTTCGAATGCGGGTGACGATGGAAGTGACCACGCCGGCGCCGCGTCTGAGATAGTCGCCCTCCAGGAGCATGTTGAGAAAAGTGCTTTTGCCGGACTTGATGGCCCCGATCACGGCAATGCGCAGGACATCTTCGGAAAGCCGCCGCCGCAGATCGCTGCAAACCCGTTCCCATTCGGCAAAGGTCGACCTGGGCATTCCCGGCAGCCCGAGGCCGGCGGTAACCACCGAAGCAAGCCCGGCATTGACTTCGAGCAGGTCTTCCTTGTAGTCGCGGTAGTCTTTCATGGAACCTTTCGAGTCCGCAGCAACGCCGAGAAAAAAGAGCTTATTTACTATAACGGTAGAAATTGAATGTCAAAACGATTTCGGCCGAACCGACCACAGAGATAGGCAGGACGGGAGCATGCCGTTGCGGTGCGATGTTTTTGCGATGATTGCGCAGTTCGTCAACAGCACGATGTTTCGAAACGACAGGCCGGCGGTGCCCGTATGCCATCCTCAGGCCGTGCCGGCCGTGTCGGACAGCAGCGCCGGATCGATACCCATTCGTTTGACCGCCTCTTGCCAGCGGTTTTCCACCGGCCAGTCAAAGACGATTTGATCCAAGGCCGGTGTCGTCAGCCAGGCATTCTCCCGCAGCTCGTTTTCCAACTGGCCCGGTCCCCATCCCGCGCAGCCCAGCGAAAATAACAACGAGCGGGGACCTTCACCCCGGGCAACCGCCGCCACGATGTCACGGCTGTTGCTCATTGCAATGGTCGCGGTGATCTGCATACTGGCCTCCCAATCGAAGGGAGGCCCATGAATCAGGAATACCTGGCCGATGTGAACCGGACCGCCGACGTGTATCGGAAGGGCCGCGGCGTCAGGTTCATATTCCATTTCCAGTTCTTCGAATATGGCTTCGCAGGTCAGCTGCGGATGGATTCGGTTGACCACGATGCCCAGGGCACCCTCCTCGTTGTGCTCGCACATCAACGTGACCGTTTGATTGAAATTGGGGTCCAGCAATGCCGGCATCGAAATCAGAAAATGACCTCTCAGCGAACCCGAAGTGCTGTCCATGAAACCTCCCGGGGTTGGGTTTTGGATGCCGAACGGCCGGACCGTTTTGAATCGGCGCTCTGGGGCGACCGGGATTTCCGCATCCCGCATCTCCGATCGGCAACTAGGAGCGCGCTTGCCATTGTAGCCGGCGGATTGACGGGGGCAGCCCGGTTGACAAGTTGACGGTTGCAGAGTACGGATTCTTCCAGCGCTTGTCAACGACATCCACCGTACCGGCTGCAAACCGGATCATCGCCACCCTGAAAACCGTGCCGCGTTCAGGAAAGGAACCCCAGCATGAATCTCGGCCAAACGGAAATGCGCAAAGAAGCCCGCAGGATCTTCGATGCCGGCCTGCAAGCCGTCGATCCGCAAGCCGCCATCCAGCGTTGCTGCCGTCTTGAAACCGACGGTCGGCTGCAAATCGCAGCAGCGCAATGCCGGCTGTCGGATTTCGACCGAATCCGGGTGATCGGATTCGGCAAGGCGGCTGCAGTCATGTCCCAGGCCATGGAAGCGCTGCTGCAGGAACGGATCGAGGCGGGACTGGTGGTGGTCAAATACGGTCATGGGGCTCCGCTGCAGCGCGTCGAAGTGCTCGAGGCCGGCCATCCCGTCCCGGATGAAAACGGGGAAGAAGGTGCGCGTCGAATTCTCGCACTGGCGGAATCGGCCGGCAAACGGGACCTGCTCGTATGCTTGATTTCCGGGGGCGGTTCGGCCCTGCTGCCGCTGCCGGCCCCGGGCCTGACGCTGGCCGACAAACAAAAGGTCAGCCGGATTTTGATCGACTGCGGCGCCGACATCCACGAAATCAATGCGATCCGCAAACACCTTTCGGCCATCAAAGGCGGGCTGCTGGCCCGCGCCGCTTATCCGGCCCGGCTGATCACGCTGGTGCTCTCGGATGTGGTCGGCGACGACCTGGACGTGATCGCCTCCGGGCCCTGCTCGGCCGATACCAGCACCTTTTCCGACTGCCTGGACATCATCGACCACTATGGAATCGGCCGGTCGCTTCCTGCCGCCGTGATCGAACACCTGCAGGCCGGTGCCGCCAAAACCGTGCCGGAAACCCCCAAGTTCGACGATCCCGCATTCTCCCGCTGCACCCATCACATTATCGGCAGTAACATCGATGCGCTGGAGGCGGCGCGCGATCAGGCTGAAGCCATGGGTTATCAACCCCTGGTACTCTCCTCGATGATCGAAGGCGACACGGTGCAGGCGGCCGGATTTCATGCCGCGGTCATCCGCGAAATCATCCGCACCGGCCAGCCGCTGACCGCACCGGCCTGCATCCTTTCCGGCGGTGAGACAACCGTGGTGGTTCGCGGCGACGGCCTGGGCGGACGCAACCAGGAGTTCGCCCTGGCCATTGCCCCGTGCATTGCCGGAATCGACCATCCGGTCGTGGTGCTCAGCGCCGGTACCGACGGCACCGACGGGCCCACCGATGCGGCCGGAGCCATCGTCGATGCGGGAACCGTATCGCGGGCGGCCGCCCTGGGGCTGCATGTCCGCGACTATCTTCGACGCAACGACGCCTACCGCTTTTTCCAGCAAACCGGAGAGCTGCTGATCACCGGGCCGACCCATACCAATGTGATGGACATGCGGGTGATTCTAGTACGCAAATAAAGACCGGCGGCCGGCGCATTGCGGACAGGGGCTACTTCACTCTTCGGATGGTACCGGCCGGCGCGGTGATTTTCTGTGGCTTGGCCGATTCGATGCCCATCAGCTCGTAGAGCTTGAGTTCGCCGAGGGCATTTTTGAGGTCGCGGACGCGCAGACGGCTTTGGGCCGCCCGGCAGGTCTTTTCGCCGACAATGATGCCGTTGGGGTAGGATTTGGCCAGTTCCTGCAGCCGGAACACGGTGTTGACCGCATCTCCAATGACCGTGTAGTCCATTTTTTTGTCGAACCCGATATTGCCGACGACCACGTCTCCGGTGTGCACGCTGATGCCGATGTGCAGAGAAATGCCCAGCTCGCTTTGAAAGGAACGGTTGACTTCGCCGATCGCCGACTGCATTTCCAGCGCGGCCAGGGCGGCATTGTCGGCATCCCGCTCGCTGTTGATCGGGGCGCCGAAAATGGCCAGAAATCCGTCTCCGAGATATTTGTCGACAATGCCGTTGTGTTTGAAAACGATGCCGCCCATGACCGAAAAAAAATTGTTCAGCAGCGATACGGTTTTCTGCGGGCCCATTTCCATGGCCAATTCGGTAAATCCACGGATGTCGATGTTCAGGAGCGTAACGGTTTTGATTTCATCCTTCATGATCTTGCCGTTGGCTTCGCCCTGAATGATGCTTTCCAAGACTTCCTTGGGCACGAATTTTTGAAACATGCGACGCACGCTGCGTTCGTGCTCGGCCATGGATACCGTTTCCCGGTAAAGGCGGCCGTTTTCGATGGCGATGCTGACCGAGGCGGCAATCGACTGGAGCAGATCCTGATCGTTGGAAGTAAAATCCCCGGCGATCTTGTTGAGCACTTCGATGACACCGATCACCTTGCCCTGGGAAATCATGGGCACACACAGCGCCGACCGGGTTTCATAGCCCGTAATTCTGTCGACCCCGGCAAAAAAGTGCGGTGATCGCTGCACATCGTTGACAATGAGCGCTTCGCCGCGGGAGGCGACATAGCCGGCAATTCCCTGTCCGATTTTCAACCGGAAGCGTTTCATGGTATCCAGCCTGGTGTTGAAGGCCACGGCCAGGTCCAGGTCCTGCTGCTTTAAAAACAGGAGCGAACCGGCCTCCACATTCATCAGGACCCGAATCATGTCCATGGTGTACTTCAAGACTTTCTTGATATCGAAGGTCGATGAAGCCAGTGCACTGCCGATCTGTCGAATGGATTCGAGTTCGCGATTGCGTTTGAGCACTGCATCCGAGAGATGGTTGCGGTCGATGGCAACCGACAGTCCGTTGGCGATCCAATCCATTAGCTTACCCATCCCTTCGAAGATGTCCGGCGATGCCGCTGAAAGCGCCAATACACCGGTCACCTGGCCGTCGGTTCGCAGGGGCGCCAGCAAGCAGCTTCGGCGGCCGTGATTGCCGATCAATTCTTTTTCGAGCTCGCTGCTGCCGCCGGGTTCCGCGGATTCGGACTCCGGCAGCTTTTCTGCGTCGATCACCGTGGTGGCCTGCTGCTTCATAACCTTGTCGATCAACGTACCGCCGGTGGCATACCGGGCGCCTTTGGTGATCGCGGTTTCTCCGAAAGCCAGCATGTCATAGACACCGAGATGATCGGAGCTGTCGCCGTTTCGGGTCAACAAAAGCGCCACCTCGAATGGAATGACCATGTGGATTTCGTTGAGCACGGCCTGAATCAGCTCGCTGTCACGGTAACTGGAGTTGATGACTTTGAATATTTTTTCGATGGAGCGGAGCTGCATCGACCCGCGCTGGTTTTCCTTGATCAACCGCAGATTCTCATAGGTGAAGGCCGCGTTGCTGAGCAAAGGAGTCAGGGCTTCAATGTCATCCTGGGTGTACACGCGCTGATCCTCTTTGCGCGAAAGACTCAACACGCCGATAATCTCCTTGCTGGTTTTAATGGGCATGCACACAAAGGATTTGGTTCCGTACTGCGGCAGATTGGCGCGCCCGAAACGACGGTCTTTCTCCACGTCTTTGACCACCAGGGGCGATTTGTTGATCACCGCGTATTTGGCGATGCTGGTTTCAAAATCGATGCGATCGCCCAGTTTGACGTACTGGCCCAGCCCCACGCTGGCCTTGACCACAAACGCATTTCGATCCCGACGGTCGATGGTCATCACAGAACCGACATCCGATCCGGTCAGCATCAGCGCCCGCTCCAGGGTCACATACAGGATCTCCTCCGGATCGAAGGTCACGTAACACAGCTCGGAGAGTTCCTTGAGAATGGAGATCTCAGAGGCCTTTTTTTCCAGTTTGCTGAAGGTGCTGCTGAACTGTTTTTCCAACAATGAGAAGGATTCGACGATGTTTTGCATCTCGTCGGCCCCGGCCTTGGTTTGAAGTCCGCCGGTTTCGCAGGCCAGGGTTTTGGATATTTTCGAGGATATGTCGACGATCTTGTCAAACAGCGTTTTCAGGATGATGAAGCCGAACAGGGAAAACACCAGCATGCCCATAAAAAATATCGGCACGAACTGATCGTCGAGAACATCATATTTGTGGGCGAAATAAATGAAACCGAATACGGGGAACAGAAAGAACAGGCCGAAGATCAGGTGCAGCTTGTAGTATAGGTTCTTCTTTTTAAGGGACTCTTCCCCCAGCCATCGATAAATCTTCATTCTGCGGTTCTCCGGCCGGCGCAGGTCGGGAGGCCGGCGGCGGGCGCCCCTGCCTGTTGCGGGCCGCCTTCCACCTAAAGACCTCGGGATACACGGTGGTAAGACTTGGAAACGATAGAAAAATACACTGCAATTGTACTACTATTAAATTACATTCGCAAGCATAAAGCCTTGACTTCACCGCCCACGTCGCCTATAAGCAAGCGCTTTTGAGAACCCGGTTCAAATGATCCGGCCCGGGGTTTGCAAACCGGCTGGAACCAACCGCCAAAGACAGGATTGCCATGCCGATTCATCCCAGTGAAAGTATCGCCGCGGCAATGCAACTGGATTTACCCCGCGTAGAGGCCGCCGTGGCACTGCTGCGGGAGGGCAACACGATCCCTTTCATCGCGCGCTACCGCAAAGAAGTCACCGGCAGTCTCGACGAAGTGGCGATTATCACGATCCGCGACCGCCTGGAACAAATCGAGCAGCTCGAAGCCCGTAAAACCGCCGTGCTCAAATCGTTGGAGGCCCACGGGCATCTTGACGAGGAACTGCGGGAAAAAATCACAGCCGCCCCCACGCTGACCGTTGTGGAAGATCTGTACCTGCCCTACCGGCCCAAGCGGCGCACCAAAGCCACCGTGGCCCGCGAAAAAGGCCTGGAGCCGCTGGCGACCCGAATATTGGCACAGCAGGGCGACAATCCGCAGACACTGGCGGCCGCATTTGTGGACCCTGAAAAAGGCGTCGACACCGCGGCGGATGCCCTTGAGGGGGCCCGGCACATCATTGCCGAATGGATCAACGAAGATGCCGAAGCCCGCGAGGCCATGCGCCGGCTGTACCGGGAGCAGGCCGTCATCGAAAGCCGGGTCGCCACGGGGGCCGAGAGCCGCGGCGCCAAGTTTCGGGATTATTTCGACTGGCGCGAGCCGGTCGTCAAGGCACCCTCGCACCGCATTCTGGCCCTTCGCCGCGGTGAAAAGGAAGACATTCTCAACATTCGCATCGCGCCGCCGGAGGACAGAGCGCTGGCCCTGCTGGAAGGCCGTTTTGTCTCCGGTGCCGGTCCGGATTCCGACCAGGTCCGCCAGGCGGTCCAGGATAGTTACAAACGGCTGCTTTCCCGCTCCATGGAGACCGAGATCCGACTGCAGCTTAAAGAACGCGCCGACGCCGACGCCATTGCAGTGTTTGCCGGAAATCTGCGCGAGCTGTTGATGACACCGCCGTTGGGTCCAAAGCGGATGATGGCCATCGACCCGGGGTTTCGAACCGGCTGCAAGGTGGTCTGCCTGGACCGGCAGGGAAAATTGCTTCATCATGAAACGGTGTATGCGCATCGCAATGAAGACGGCGACCGCCGAGCAGCCGAGGTCCTGGCCAAACTGGGCCGACGCTTTGATATCGAGGCGGTTGCCGTAGGCAACGGCACCGCCGGACGCGAAACCCTGGCGCTGGTGCGCCGCATTGCCGCGCTCGAGGACCGCCCGGCGGTTCTGGTGGATGAAAGCGGGGCCTCGGTGTATTCCGCCTCTGAAGTCGCGCGCCGGGAGTTTCCGGATCTGGATTTGACCGTGCGGGGTTCGGTCTCGATCGGCCGTCGGCTGATGGACCCACTGTCCGAACTGGTCAAGATCGACCCGAAATCCATCGGTGTGGGCCAATACCAGCACGATGTGGACCCATCCGCCCTGAAGCAGGCCCTGGACGACACGGTGATCAGCTGCGTCAACGCCGTGGGCGTCGATCTCAATCGAGCCAGCGTAGAACTGCTCACTTACGTGTCGGGACTGGGACCTCAGCTGGCCGCCAACATCGTCGCCTATCGCAACGAAAACGGTGCATTTAAAAACCGCCGCCAGTTGATGGAGGTTTCCCGGCTGGGGCCCAAAGCCTTCGAACAGGCAGCCGGCTTTCTGCGGATTCCCGACAGTGAAAACCCCCTGGATGCCAGCGCTGTGCATCCGGAGAGCTATCCGCTGGTGCAGGCTATGGCCCGGGATCTGGCGTGTTCGATCGCCGACCTGATGACCGACGCCGCCCTCCGCAATCGCATCGATTTGAATCGCTATGCGACCGAAACCGTGGGCTTGCCGACTCTGCAGGACATTCTGGCCGAGCTGGGTAAACCGGGCCGGGATCCCCGGCAGGCATTCGAGCGGTTCGAGTATGCGCCCGGCATCAAGGAGATCGCCGATCTTTCACCGGGAATGCAGCTGCCGGGTGTGGTCACCAACGTAACGGCCTTCGGCGCGTTCGTGGATGTGGGCGTCCACCAGGACGGGCTGGTGCACATCAGCGAACTGGCCGACCGCTTCGTCAAGGATCCGGCCGATGTGGTGCGGGTGCGTCAAAAAGTCCGCGTGCGCGTGCTGGCTGTCGATCTGGAGCGCAACCGCATCTCCCTTTCCATGCGGATGCAGCCTCCGGCGCCCCGGGAAACCGGTGATAAAACCGCGGTGCGCAAAAAGCCTTCCCGGCCGCCGGCCGGCAAATCCCTGCAACAGCGCAACAAAAAGCCCAGGCCTTTTCACAACCCGTTTGCGGAGGCGCTGGGCTCTAAAAAGCAAAAATAGCCGTCTTTAAAGCCAGGCGTTGAATCGGATGTGTTTGCAGGGTGCAGAAGCAATCGAATCGGCGAGGGGGCGAATCGGCGCGACGGCGAGCGCAAGACCAAAATGCCGTCGAACCGCTGGTTTTTCGCCGTTTCGCCGTTGCGCCCTTTCGCCGGCTCATTTCGTAGAAAGGGTGATATTGGGGCCAGCAAGTGAATGCTTAAGCTGAAACCCTCTCCTGGAGAATGACCATGCGCGCAGTCGTACAGCGAGTCACCCGGGCCTCGGTCACCGTGGACGGCCGGACCGTCGGTCGCATCGGCGCCGGCCTGCTGGTGCTTTTGGGCGTGGGCCGGGAAGACGGACCGTCCGAAGCGGACTTCCTGGCCCGGAAAATTTCAAATTTGCGGATTTTCGAAGATTCGGAGGGAAAGATGAACCGCTCGGTAAAGGACATCGCGGGTGGTGGGATGCTGGTTGTCTCCCAGTTCACCCTGTACGGGGACTGCCGCAAGGGCAGGCGTCCGTCCTTTGTGAACGCGGCTCCACCTGAAAGTGCCACGGCGCTTTACGAGCGTTTTGTGGACAGGGTTCATCAGGAAGGTGTTGCCGTGCAGACCGGTCGATTCGGAGCCCTGATGCGTGTATCGCTGGTCAATGACGGCCCGGTGACCCTGATCGTGGAAAGCCCCGGCGGTTAACCGCCATTCTGCCATTCGCCCGGAAAAAAGCCGTTGGCGCGGGCTGCCGGTTGCATTGATTTTTACTCGGAAAAAATCCGCTTCCCTTCCCCGAATACCGCGACGGGATGGCTGCCCAGGTCGAACGGATCGCCGTTCCAGCACACGAACGAAGCCCAGCGCTCTGCTCGCAGCGAGCCCAGTATACGGTCAATTCCCAGTATTCTGGCGTTGTTGCGGGACACCAGGGCGATGGCCTGCCGGCGGCTCAGTCCGCACCGCAGAAACCAGCGGGTTTGCAAAAACAGCTGCCGGCAAAGCACCACCGGGTGATCGGTCATCAGGCCGAATTCGACGCCGGATTCGACCAGCAGCCGGATGTTGCGCCAGTTCTCGTTTCGAAGCTCCACCTTGTAGGCAAAACTGTCCACCGGTCCGTACACCACCGGAATGTTGCGTCGGGCCAATGCCCGGAAGATTTCCGGGCGATGAACGTCACCGGCGTGCTCCACCGAAACGTCCAGCCGGAATTCGTCGGTCAGGCGCAGCAGCGCGGCGATGTCGTCGATCTTGTGCACATGGGCTCTCAGACGCAGACGGCGTTCGAGCAATCGGCGGTAAATGTCTTCTTCATACGAAAAGGACATCTCGCGCCGCTTTTCCTCGTTGGCGTTCCGATAACAATGCATCTTACGCTGCACCTCGTCGAGCCTGCTGCGCAAAAGGGCGGCGGCGCCCATCCGGGTGGTCGGGCGCGTGCCTTTCCACTCCACGGTGGAACGTGGATTATAGCCGAAAGCGGCTTTGATACCGGCCCGGGCCACCAGGGCCTCGGTGGTGTCCGCCCCGTAATGTCGAATCACGGCGGCCTGACCGCCGACGATGTTTCCGCTGCCGGGCATTACGCAGGAGTAGAGCACGCCGGCTTCGATGGCATCCCGAAAAGCGGCGTCGTCCATCTGCACCGAATCGAGGGCGTCGGGCAGTGCCTGCATCGAATCCATCCGATCGTTGGATTCGGCTTCGGCGTCCGGCTCACCGGCGCGATGCAGACCGATGTGGCTGTGCGGATCGATAAAGGCCGGGGTAATTACGGCATAGGAACCCAGCATCTCTCCCTGGGGCCTGTCTGCAACATCCGCAATCTGCCGCCCGTTAAATACGATGTATGCATCTTGCAGCCGGTCTTCTCCGGTGTAAACGATCTTGCCGTGGATGGCTTTCATGATGTTCTCCCCCGTCAGTCCGCTTCGATCTGCAGGCGGTCCAGCAGCGCCCAGGTCAAAAATCGGGTATAGGGCTCCCAGGCGGACTCGCCGTATCCCCCGGACATCAGGTAAGCCGCCGGAATGCGCCGCTGTTTCAGAAACCGGTAGATCATGCGGTCCCGGGCCTCCATCTGCGCCAGCGTCAGTCGCAGTTCCTGGGTGGACGGCAGTTCGTCCTTTTCAAAGGGATCGGCGCCGGACACCACCATGGCCATGTCCGGGTGATCGAATTCGGTCAGTGAATGCAGTGCGGCCTCCAGGCGATCCAGGTAATGTTCCTCTTCTCCCGGTCCCACCGGGACGTCGATATCGCTGGGGATGAACGAGGGGTTCAATCGACCCGTCGAATCCCGTTCGGGGCCGTCCAGCGGCCAGCTGCGGGCCATGTGTACGCTCATGGTGGTTATCGTGGCGTCGCCCGCTGTCAGCGCCGCCGTCCCGTCACCTTTGTGGGCGTCCACATCGATGATCCAGGCCGTTTGAATGTCTCCGTCGGCTTGCAGTTTTCGCACCGCGACCACGATGTCGTTGAGCAAACAAAAGCCGTTGCCGAAATCTTTCTGGGCATGGTGCATACCGCCGCCGAAATAAAAGCAGAATCCGGTCTTCAGGGCAATTTTGGCGCACTGCCAGCTGCCGGCAACCCGATCCAGGATCCGCTCGAAGAGCACCTGCATGGGAAGTTGGGCCTGGCTTGGGTCATAGCGGTAATATCGTCCCTGCGCGTCGATCAATTCAAAAGTTTTTACAACCTCTTGTTCCAGATCCGCCGAAAACAGGCGATCGACATAGCTCGGGCTGTGAACCCGAACCAGGTCTTCCCGTTGAAGACGTTGCGGCTTCTTTCGCACCCACCATTGCTCGATGCGGGGTCCCAGCTCGGGGTGGTCTTTCAGGTTTTCAAACGTTCGGGAGGCCTTGCTGTTGCGAATCGGAATCAGAATTCCGAATTCCATCAGGCTCAAGGGATGGTCGGGATCGTAGAGAATCATGGGCACTCCGGGTAGCGGATCGCTGACAGCTCACAGTTCATAGTGTGTAGCTCATAGCTTGTAGCTTATAGCTCATAGTTCGTAGCGTATCGCTCGAATTTTATCTCTCGCGTAACATAACTCGCAAGTGGCTGCATGCAACTCGCAAACCGAACCGTCAAACCCATTCGCTGCGTCATCTGACCCAAAGACTCGGTCCCAAAGCGCGGAAAACGCGCTGCCGACCATGCAGAATCGACAAGCAGCGCATGGAAGCTTGACCTTTGCCTGTCGAGTGATTTTTATTGCCGGTAGTGTGCATTTCAAATTTTTAAATGCTGAAATTGTATTTCGATTCAGAAATATTGATCACAGTGTCTGCCACCAACCCCCGGGAGGTACCATGAGCCTGAAATCCGTCAATCCGGCCACCGGTGAAACCTGCCAGACCTATCCGGAAACGTCTTCTGCGGAAATCGAACGGTCGATCCGAAAGGCCGACGAAGCTTTTCATGACTGGAAGCGGCTGCCGTTCGCCCGGCGAGCGGAACGGTTGAACGCCGCGGCCGGTATTCTGCGGGAAAACCGGGACAATTACGCCGAACTGATGGCCGTCGAAATGGGAAAACCGATCCGCGACGGGCGGGCGGAATCCGACAAATGCGCCTGGGTCTGCGAATACTTCGCCCGACAGGCGCCGTCGATGCTCGCCCCGGAGTCCATCGAGAGCGATGCCGGCAGCAGCTTCGTGGTGTTCGCGCCGCTGGGAGTCGTGCTGGCAGTCATGCCCTGGAACTATCCATTCTGGCAGGTATTCCGCTTTGCCGCTCCAGCGCTGATGGCCGGCAATACCGCAATTCTGAAGCACGCTTCGAACGTGCCCGGCTGTGCGTTGGCGATTGAATCGATTTTCGATGCAGCCGGCTTTCCGCCGGCGGTGTTTCAATCGCTGCTGGTGCCCGGCAGCGCCGTCGAATCGATCATTGCCGATCCCCGCATTCGAGCCGTCACGCTCACCGGCAGTACCGCGGCGGGCGAATCGGTGGCCGCCAATGCCGGAAAACACTTGAAAAAGACCGTGCTCGAACTGGGGGGCAGTGATCCTTACGTAGTGCTGGAAGATGCCGATCTGGAACATACGGTGGCCACCTGCGTGACCAGCCGGCTGCTGAATTCCGGACAAAGCTGCATTGCCGCCAAGCGATTCATCGTCGTCGAGTCCGCGCGAAAACGATTCGAAGAAATGCTCGTGGAGCAAATGGCCGCCAAGGTGATGGGAGACCCGCTGAACGATGCCGTTGAAATCGGCCCGCAGGCGCGCATCGACCTGCGCGACGATCTGCACCGCCAGGTGCGCGAAAGCATTGCCAACGGTGCCCGCTGCCTTCTGGGCGGACAGATACCGGAGGGCAACGGCGCTTATTATCCCTGTACGGTGTTAACCGATGTGGCACCCGGAATGCCGGCTTACGAGGAAGAAACCTTCGGTCCGGTGGCTGCGGTCATTTCCGTGCCGGACGAAGCCGAAGCCATCCGGGTGGCCAACGACACACCATTCGGACTGGGGGCGGCGGTGTTTACCGCCGATGTCGATCGCGGTCGCCGCATCGCGGTCGAACACCTGGAAGCCGGCAGTTGTTTTGTCAATGATTTCGTAAAATCCGACCCCCGGCTGCCGTTCGGCGGAATCCGCCAGAGCGGCTACGGCCGCGAGCTTTCACACTACGGCATCAAAGAATTCGTAAATATCAAAACGATCTACATCCGGTAGGCGATTCACGGCCGATGTGTCGGCGGATTCGATCCTTTGCGGCGGGCCTGCGACAGCGATCCCGGCGGCCGGGGCGCCGGCGGTGACGCCGCCGCAAAACGGGGAGTCATCCGGAGGCGGCCGCCGCGGCGGGCGTTTCGTCGTCCACATGTTTTAAACCGCTGAGCAGGATTTCCATGAACGGACCGATGGGCTTTTTTTCCTGAAATCGGCTGTCGATCCGCGGTTGGAAACGAAATCTGCCGGATTTCTGCCCCAGGAGAGCATAGATTGCCTCCCTGCCCCTTCGCTGATCGAATTTGGCCCAGATCAGCTCCCCTTTGCGAAATATAATTTCGACCTTCTGGTTCTCCACGGTCAGGGTCAGCGTTCCGGTCTTCTGATTCATGTGCAGCGTTTGGATCACTTCCACGGGTGAAATTTCCCGGAGATTACCGTTCATCGAAGTGGCGATCTCTTCGGCCACCGCCAGATTGGATTGCGCCAGGCGCTGGGCGAGCAGTCGCACCAGGTACATCTGGATGGACGGGAACTGATGTAAGAGCTGCTTGAAGTTCTCACCACGGATCATCAGCATCGAGGCCGGCTCTACAACCTTGACCGTGGCGGCCACCGGCTCGCCGCTGATCAGACTCATCTCGCCGAAAACATCTCCGTTTCGAAGGGTCGACAGTCGTGTGCCGTATTCGTCGAGGACGTCCACCGCGCCGGTCACCAGTATATACAAGTTCCGGGCCGGGGTGCCCTTTTCCAGAATTACGGTTCCCGGCGAATATTTCCGCAACTTCAGCAGGGAGATAATTCCGCTGAGATGGTCCGGGTCCAGGGATTGAAAAATCGAAAACTTGCTCAACAGTTCGGCCGCCTGATGGATGTTGCGCGTGCGCAAGGACTTCGGCTGCGCCGCAGGGATCGGCTCAAGCAAGGGCACGATGCCGACTTTGCCGCTGCATCCGCTGCACTCCATGTGCAGGTGCGGAATGCGATCGACACGCTGGTTTTCGATCAGCACCCGGGTGAGGTCGGCGATGATCACCCGGCAGGCTTCACGGTCGAAAGGCGGTTTCACCACGGCAGTGGTGACGAAAGTTTTTTCCTGGCAGAGATCCAGCAACAATGCGTTGCCGGAAACCCGAAACTCATCGCCCTTTCGATAATAGGGGCATCCTTCATTTACAGCGACGCGAAAAACCAGCTCCGAACGAATCATCATCACCGCCCGCGCGATTATGGAACCCTGACCCGGCGCAATTATAGCACCTTTGAATCCGGAACGGCAAATTTGAAAATAAAATCGACCGGATTCATTCTGAAAACTGATTTTTCAAAATTTGAAACGCTCAAACTAAATTCGAGTATTCCTTGATTAATTCCTCCACCAGGTTGTCGAAGCGTTCGATGGCCCGCTGGATCGGATCGGGCGAGCGCATGTCGACCCCGGCATCCAGCAGCTGATCCAATGGGAATTTGCTTCCGCCGAGTTTGAGAAAATCAAGATAGGCGTCCCGGGCCCCGTCTTCCTCCGCGGCAACCTTTTCCGCCAGTGCGATGGCGGCCGACACCCCGGTGGCGTACTTGTATACGTAGAATGCCGAGTAAAAATGCGGAATCCGCAGGCACTCCAATTCCAACTCGGAATCGATCACAATGGTGTCCCCGAAATAGGCATCCAGCAGGCTGCGATAATGGTTGCGGAGGGTCTCCAGCGTTAGCGGCCGATGATTTTCCACATCATTGTGAATCCGTTTTTCAAACTCCGCAAACATGGTCTGCCGAAAGAGCGTCGCCCGAATGTTGTCGATTTCCCGGTTCAGAATGTAGGCCTTCATTCGCGGATCGTTTTCATAGAACCGCAGCAGATGACGGCTGAGCAGGTCCTCGTTGAAAGTCGAGGCCACCTCGGCCACAAAAATCGTGTAGTCGTGGTCCACGTAAGGTCGATGGGTCTTGGAATAATGAGAATGCATGGAGTGTCCGGCCTCGTGAACCAGGGTGTACAGGCTGTTGAGGTTGCCGGGTTCATAGTTCAGCAGAATGTAAGGCGGAGAATCATAACAGCCCGATGAATAGGCGCCGCTGCGCTTGCCGCGGTTTTCATAGCGATCCACCCATCCGCCGAGAAGGCCCTGGCGCAGGGTTTCGGCGTACTGCCGACCCAGCGGCGCCAGTGAAGCAATGCTCACCTCCACGGCCGTTTCGTAGTCCATATGAAAATCCACATCCGATACGATCGGCACGTATGTGTCGTAAAAATGCATTTTCGGCAAATCCAGCACCTTTTTACGAAAATTCAGATACTTGAACAATGGTGCCAAATTGTCTCGAACGGTCTGAATCAGGTTGTCGTAAACCGTTTCGGGTATGTTGTCGCCGAAAAGTCCGGCCGCGCGGCAGGACTCGAAATTTCGTACCCGCGCGAAAAAATCGTCTTTCTTGACCGAAGCCCCCAGCGTGGCTGCCAGTGTGTTGCGGTGCGCGTCGTAAACATCGTAATACTGAGAAAAAACTTTTTGCCGCAGTTCACGGTCCGGGCGGGTCATAAGGGTCGTGAAATTTCCATGGCTCAGTTCGGTTTCGGTACCATCGACATCGACGATCGTCCCGAACTTCAGGTCGGCGTTGTCGAGTTGCCCGAACACCTGGTAGGCGGCCTGGGCCATTTCACGGCTCATGGCGAGGAGCTGCTCCTCGCGTTCGGTCAGCGTGTGCGGCTTGTAGCGCAGAATCTTTTCCAAAAAGAAACGATATGTTTCCAAGACCTGATCCTGGAGAAAGGCGTCCATACGCTCCCCCGGAATCGCCTGTATTTCAGGAGTAAAAAAACTGCAAAGCTCCCCGGCCCGGGTGAACAGGTTCACAGCTCGCTGGTGCATTCCCAGGTAATGTTGATTGGCTTTGTCCTCGTCGCTTTTCAGGTGGGCGTATGTGTAGACCCGTTCCATGCGCCGCAGGATCCCCATGTGGAAATCCAGAGCGTTTCGCAGCGTAGAGACCGATTCACCCAGGCGCCCCCGGAATTCGGAATATCCTTCGATTTCCGATTCCAGTCGTTGGTAAAGGGATTCCCATTCCGCATCGGCGGAAAATAGCGGCGTTAAGTCCCAGCGGTCCTTTACCGATATGTCGTTGCGGTCCGGAAGGGTTCTGGATGCCATGAATCTTGTCCTTTCATCGCTTTGTGAAGTTTGGTGCCGTTGCTTCTCTGCAATCTGCGGTATTGTGATCCCATGGCCGAGTCAACAACCACCCGCGAAGCGGGTGGCTTGAATTTTCTTGCCAGCGGTAATTGCCGCTGGCAAGAATAGGCAGAAGCACTTTTGTGCTTCGATGTTGAACTTGCAGTAGCACCCGGTTTGGGCAAGAAACAGCGCCGTCATTGCGCCATAACATAGGCAGCCGAGGGCGCCAGGCAAGTCTGACCTTTTCCCCGTAAGATTTCATTCCGGCGACCATAGCAAAAAGTGTACCGGAGCGGCAATCGTGCAAAATTGGTCCGGGGGTAAATTTCGTTACGAAAATGGGTACCAAATTACCTATAAAATTCTTCAGCGAAAGGTCGGAATCCGAAAACACGGTAATTTTTGAAGGGATACATGCAAAAACAGGTGCAGGCCTGCCATTGGATTGCAGGGACGGTGATCGGCCTGAAAGCGCCCTTCTGCCGGCATCTCCATGCAGCCCGGGTTGAATTCTCGGGATTTCTGTACTATAAAAGCGTATCGTTCACCCGGTAAAATTTGCAAAAAAAGGCACGTTTATTGCTTTTTCAGAGCTTTTTACAATGACACCTATGTTTCTCAAGGCCAAGACGCCCGGTTGCGGCAAAACGACAGTCAACAACCACCCGCGAAGCGGGTGGCTTGGATTTTCGGCCATAAGCCGAAAAGACAGAAGCACTTTCGTGCTTCGAAGTTGAACTCGCAACAGCACCCGGTTTGGGCAAGAATCATGCATCGATGAACATGGAGCCGAGATACAGGATCAATCTGGATCGTCGATCCGGCAGGGATCGACGCGCTTACGGCGGACTGCAAATGCGCCGGCCGTTTTCGCCGATCCGCAGAAAGGTTCTGCGCCGTCGGGATGACCGCAAGTCTCTTTATTACGTCGATGAATACAATCCGCGTCTGGTGATCCCGATCTTGCTGATCCTCTTGCTGAGCATGCTCGACGCCTTTTTTACCCTGGTGCTGATCGACAATGGGGCCGTTGAGATCAACCCTCTGATGGCTTTTTACCTGGAAGTAGGCCCCGGGGTCTTTCTGACGGTGAAATACGTTCTCACATGCCTGTCACTGTTCGTCCTTTTGATGTTCAGCCATCGCGCAGCCCAGAGCATGAAGATGGAAAGCATCAAAATCTTTTCCTTTATCATCGTCGCCTTTACCGGCGTGGTGGTATGGCAGCTCTACCTGATCTCCCGTATTGGATTCTAACACCCCCTGACGCAGCGTTGGGTTACGTCGCAGACCGAACCACTCCGCCGTCCACGCGCAAGGCCGCTCCGTTGGTGGCGGACGACAGCGGACTGCATACGTATATCACCATATTGGCGACCTCTTCAGGTGTGGAAAACCGCTGCAGCAAAGATGACGGTCGGATATCCCGGAAAAATTGTTTTTCCATTTCCTCGAAGGAAAGCCCCTGTTCTTCGGCCATCTTGCGAACGAATCCGGACACGCCCTCCGAGCTGGTGGGTCCGGGCAGAACCGAGTTTACGGTTACGTGAGTGCCGGCGGTGGTTTCCGCCAACCCCCGGGCCACTGCAATCTGAGCGGTTTTGGTCATCCCGTAATGAATCATCTCGGCCGGAATGTGCAGACCGGATTCGCTGGACACGAATACGATCCGGCCCCAGTTTTGCGCCTTCATGCGCGGCAGATAATGACGACTCAACCGCACGCCGCTCATTACATTGGTTTCGAAAAATCGGTGCCACTCCGTATCCGGGATTTCCTCGAACGGGGACGGATTGAAGATTCCCAGATTGTTGACCAGAATATCGACCGTCGGATGTGCCTCGATCACCTGGTCCGTACCTTGGGCGCCGGACAGATCCGCGGCAATCCCGTCAATCCGGGCGACTTCCACCCGGTTGCGAATATGATTCAAGGCCTGCTCGACCCGTTCGGACGTCCGTCCATTGACGATGGTTTCGGCACCCTCGGCAGCCAGCGCGGTGGCAATCGCCAGACCGATGCCGGCCGTGGAGCCGCTGACAAAGGCTTTTTTATCGCTGAGGTAATAGTCCATAATCATCTCCTGCTGAATTGAGCGTTTCAAATTTTTCAAAGATATATTTTTGTATCTATTCAAAGGATTTATATCCATTTCAGTTTTGAAAAATTTATGAATGCACGTTATTGGAAAAAGTAACCGCGGCAGGTGGGCTGTAAAGGTACCCGGCTGCAGCGACATCTGCACGGCGCACGCAAAAAGCGTTCGCCTGCATTCAATCGGCACTTACATCCCCGGCCGGGTTGTGGTAGGATGATACCGTCTTGTCGGCGCAGGTTGCCCCGGAGAACGAAAGGTTTTTTCAGACCGTAACCCCCCAGGACTGAAGAAGGGAAATGAATCCGTGTTGTTCGGCGCCATGAATTTCCCCATCCATCCAACGCTGGATGAGCTCGAACGGTTTGCCGCAATGGGATTCGATTATCTGGAATTAACCCTGGACCCACCCCGGGCGCATTTTCGCCAGGTGCTGGATGAAAAAGCCAGACTGGAGGCGGCTCTGGAACGAAATGGCATGGCGCTGGTCTGTCACATGCCCACCTTTGTGTCCCTGGCCGACCTGACCGAATCCATTCGGGAAGCCTCCCTCCGGGAGGTCCTGCAATCGCTGGAAACCGCCTGCCGACTCAAAGCCCTGAAAGCCGTGGTGCATCCGGCGGACTTTCGGGGAATGGGAGCATTGGTTCCGGAAATATCGAGGGAACTGGCCTTGCAGAGTCTTGCAAAAATCGATGCCGCCGCTCGAAACCTGGGGATTGAAATCTGTCTGGAAAACATGTTTCCGCGGACCGGGTTCTGCGCGGAAGTCAAGGATTTCGAGGCGGTGTTCGCTCGATTTCCAGCCCTGAAAATGACACTCGACACCGGCCACGCCAATATCGACAGTCCCGGTTCCAAACGGCTTTTCGATTTCATCGAGCGGTTTTCCGACCGCATCGCGCACCTGCACGTCAGCGACAACCGGGGCAAACGGGATGATCATCTGCCGCTGGGCAACGGCAGCATCCCCTTTCCGAAAGTACTGCATGCTTTGAAGTCGAACGGATTCGATCACACCGTCACTTTCGAGGTGTTTACCGAGGACCGTGTGGATCTGCGCCGCACCCGGGATCGATTCCGCCGCATCTGGGATGAAGTCTGAACCGGAGTTTCACTCCTGAACCGGTGCCCATCCAATTTCCGTGGATCGGCACGAACCTGGCAATCGCCGAGGTGTAAAGAATTTGATATCGACGCTCCGCATCACGCAAAAGATGATCCGGCAGACCGTGCTCGCGGGCGCGCTGCTGGTGGTTGCTTCCGCCGCCGCACAGGCAGGCAACCTGTCGGACGTGCGGCGCATGATCGGCTCCCGGGATGCGATCCTGGTGCAAAGTGCCGCCGGTCAGGTGCTTCTGGCTCAAAACGAAGAAAAACTGCTGATACCGGCCTCCACCTTGAAGGTGTTCACTTCCCTGGTGGCTTTGCACTACCTCGGTGCCGACTACCGATTCCACACGGACTTTTTCCTCGACAACGACAACAACCTGAAAATCAAAGGCTATGGCGATCCGCTGCTGATTTCCGAAGTGGTGGCAACCATCGGTCGTGAATTGGCCGGGCGGCTGACGGATGTCGAAAACATCGTCTTGGATGATTCCCATTTTGTCCAGCCGCTCGAGATACCTGGCATTTCTTCCTCGACACAGCCCTATGACGCACCCAACGGGGCCCTGTGCGTCAATTTTAACACGGTCTTTTTCAAGCGGCTGAACGGCAAGTATGTCAGTGCCGAACCCCAGACCCCTTTGATGGATTTCGCCCTGCAGCGGATCCGGCGCACGGGCCTTTCAAGGGGACGCGTGGTGCTGTCTCAGCGGCAGCGCGAATGCACCCTTTACGCGGGGCATCTTTTTGCTCACTTCATGCAGGCAGCCGGTATCGAGGTTCGGGGGCGGGTGATCCTGGGCAGCGTCGATGAGAGCGACACCCGGATTTATCGCCACCTCTCCGAGTTTACCGTCGAAGACATCATCACCCGCCTGTTGGAGCACTCGAATAATTTTACCACCAACCAGCTTCTGATCGCAGCCGGCGTTGCGGCCTTCGGCCCGCCGGGCAACCTCGACAAGGGCGTGCAGGTCGCCCGGCAATACGCCCGCCGCCGGCTCGCGCTGGATTCACTGCAGATCGTTGAGGGATCCGGCATTTCCCGGGCCAACCGCATCACTGCACGGGATCTCTGCCGGATTCTGGATGGATTTGCACCGCACTGCAACCTGATGCGGCAAGAAGGCACGGTCTATTACAAGACCGGCACGCTGCACGGGATCAGCACAAGAGCCGGTTACATCCAGACCAATGACGGCGAATTGATCCGGTTTGCCATCCTGGTCAACACGCCGGGCAAATCCTCCGATCGTGCACTGCGTGCCCTGCAGAAAGTGAACTTCGGATCGGCACAGGTTCGGCTGGTTGGAAATGAGAGTGCCGGTACCAACTGAACCCTAAGCCGGGGGGAGCTTTCCAGGCAGGGAAGGTTTGGGTCCGCTGGTAATATGTGCGTATGCACTATGATTGTGGATCGACTCGAAGTTCTCGGCGCTGACTTCAAACCAGGTGATGTTGTCATCTTCGCGTAAACGCTGGGCAAGATCACGCACGATGTCTTCGACGAATTTGGGGTTGGTAAACCCGCGTTCGGTCACACATTTTTCATCCACGCGTTTCAACACGGAATACACGTCGCAGGATGCCGACTCCTCCACCAGCGCAATCATATCTTCGATCCAGATAAATTTCTTGAAACGGGTCCGCACGGTGACCTGTCCCCGTTGATTGTGAGCCCCGTATTCGCTGATCTCCTTCGAACAGGGACAAACGGAAGTAATCGGAACCACCACCTCGACCACCAGATCGACCTTGCCGTCCGGATCGCTCGACCCCTGGAATTTACAGTTGTAATCCATCAGGCCGATGGATTCACTGACCGGAGCCCGTTTTTCGATGAAATACGGAAAACTGACTTCCACATGGGCCGAGGCCGCGTTGAGGTGTTCCTTCATTTGATCCAGCACTTCGGATATGCGCTTCAGAGACACTTCCGGACGAAACAGGTGCAGGATTTCCACAAAACGGCTCATGTGGGTACCCTTATTTTTATGGGGCAAATCCACATACATATTAATCAGGGCAACCGTGTTCTGATAGCCGTTTTTCCGGTCCAGAACGGTAATCGGATACCTGAGGTTCTTGATGCCGACCTTGTCAATCGGAATGTTGCGAAAGTCCCGTTCGTTCTGAATGTCCCGCATTGTGAATTCCAGGGTATCGTCCATATGTCCTCCTTCCGCACCGATATGGATGCCGTCGATGCGAGCAGCAACGCCCGGTCACTTCACCGGACAGCGGCGTCGATCGCGCGGTGGCTTCCGGCAGCGCGGCGTCATGACCGTTTGGGGGACGCCTGCCGGCAACTTCAGTCCACGGTATCACCGCAGCAATCCGACATCCGGCGATGGCAATGATGGGGCAGTTACCACAAATTTTATGGATTTTGGAGTCTTTTTTGCGGCCCGCTCAGGGTTCGTGGATCCGGAAGTCGAGTTCCAGGCGGCGAATGGCCCTCAAAATGTTTCCTTTCACGGTATCGTTCCGCGAGCAGAGCGATTGCAGAAGCTGTTTGACTTCGTGCCGCTTGGAAGCTTGTGCGCTCGGACAGGGATTGACCAGGTGGGGCAGTTTTCGTTCTTCGACAAAGTCGGCGATGGTTTTCTCTTCGGTGAGAGACAAGGGCCGAATCACGGAGAATCGTCCGCCGTAAAACGACTGGCTGGGAGCGATGGAGGCGATCTGTCCGGCAAAAAAAATGTTAATCAGCAGCGTTTCGATCAGATCGTCTCTGTTGTGTCCCAGTGCGATTTTATTGAACCCGAGGCGCTCGGTCAGCTCGAACAGGTGCTGCCGCCGTTTGCGGGCACACAGAAAACAGGGATTTTCCCGGTTTTCACCGCTGTGGGCCAGCAGACCATGTTCGGTTTTGATCAGATGAAACGCGATTCCGGATCGGCGGCATAGGTCCTCCAGCGCAAGCGCCGTGCAGTCGTCGAATCCCGGGTCGATATAAGCGGCGGCCAGTTCATAATCAACCGGAATCCAGGCCAGCCGTTCTTTGAGAAACCAGAGCAGGGTCAGACTGTCCTTGCCGCCGGAAAGTCCCACAAGAATGCGGTCACCGTCGGCAATCATCCGGTAGCGGTGGATCGCTTTTCCCAATTGCCGATTGATGGTTCGGAAGGTCTGGTCTCTGGGTGGCAAGACTATTCTTCTGTGGCGGTCTCTTCCGAATCTTCGGCGGGGGGCGCTTCCGGCTCCGCGGCTTCGGCGGTTTCCGGCGCGCCGGCTTCCTGGACCTCTTCTTCGGAAGCTTCCGGCTCCGGTTCGGGCAAGGCTTCCGGCCTCGATTCGGTGCGCAATTGTACTTTCCCGGCGGCCACCTCTCGCAGGGAAATGACGATGTCTTCGTTTTTCGGCGAGCTGATGAGGTATTCGGATCCTTCGCGAATCTGTCGGACCCGTTTGGCAACCATGTTTACAAGCAAAAACCGGTTCGGAACTTTTTTAAGACAATCTTCCACTGTGATTCGTGCCACAGCAATCCCTCCCTGCCATCGAGGATGTTATCATTCGAAACGCACCGATCGCGTACGAATGTCGATTAACGGATCTCCACCAGTTCGAAAGATCGTTTCCCGCCGGGCACCTGTACCGAAAGTTCATCTCCGGGCTTGCGACCCATTATGGCCCGGCCGATCGGCGAAGATATGGAAATGCGCCCCTGGGCGATGTCGGCCTCTTCCGGTCCGACAAGTTGGTATTCGACGTCCTCGCCGGTGTCGAGATTTTCCAGCCGGACCCGGCTGCCGAAAACAACGTGGGTTTTCGGCAGTTTTTCCACATCGATGATATCCGCACTGGCCAATTTGTATTCAATTTCGCCGATTCTGCCCTCGATGAAGCTCTGGCGGTCTTTGGCGGCGTGATATTCGGCGTTCTCCGAAAGGTCGCCGTGCGCCCGGGCTTCCTCGATGGCGCGGATGTTTTCGGCGCGGTCAACGCGCTTGAGGCGTTCCAGTTCCTTTTTAAGATTGTCGTAACCGGCTCGGGTCAGCGGTGTTTTCTCCACGGCTGTTCAATTCTCCTACGGTTGCAGTTTCCAATTGTCGTGTTTTTCAGTGACCAGTCCAATCGATTCGACACCGATCTTACCCGGCGCCGTCATTTCCGATCACTGGAAATACCATCGATTGCGATCCCCGGGTCGATTTTATCGTATGTACAAACTTTTAATATAAGAATGAAACTGTAAAATTTCAATCTGAACCGAGCGGCTCAAACGTTGAAAAAATATAATCTATAATTTATTCAAAAGATTAAAATCGATTTTATTTTCAAAATTGGAAAGGCTCAATTCAGGTTCACGCATCCGGAACTTCAAAAACGACAAACCGGTAATAGCGGCGCGCCGCCGGAATGGCCCTACAAGTATTCACCGGCCAGAATCTCGGCGATCTGCACGGCATTGGTGGCGGCCCCTTTGCGAATATTGTCGGCCACAATCCAAAGGTTGATCCCATTGGCGATCGACTCGTCCTGCCGGATGCGTCCTACCAGGGTCAAATCCTGACCGGCGGCATCGGTTGCCAGCGGATAGACGGCGTTTTCCGGATCGTCCATAACCTTGACCCCCGGTGCATTTTGCAACAGCTCCCGCACGGACTCGGCGGTAATCGGCTCGCGGGTCTCCACGTTGACCGATTCGCTGTGCCCGTAAAACACCGGTACGCGCACGGTCGTTGCAGTCACGCGAATGGAGAGATCTTCGAAGATTTTGCGCGTCTCGTTGACCATCTTCATTTCTTCTTTGGTATAGCCGTTGGCATCGAACTTGTCGATGTGGGGCAGACAGTTGAAGGCGATCCGGTGGGGATACACTTTCTTTTCGTAGTCCAGGAAATTGAGCATCGCACGGGTCTGATCGGACAGTTCATCAATGGCTTTCTTGCCGGTGCCGGAGACAGCCTGGTAGGTGGACACCACGATACGCTCGATACCGTATTTCCGATAAATGGGATTCAGCGCCACCACCATCTGAATCGTGGAACAGTTCGGATTGGCAATAATCCCTTTGGCGGTATAACCGGCCACGGCGTGCGAGTTGACCTCCGGCACAACCAGGGGGACGTCCGGGTCCATACGCCAGGCGCTGGAGTTGTCGACCACCACACAGCCGGCCCGGGCAGCGACCGGTGCAAAATGCTGACTGGTGCCGCCTCCGGCGGAAAACAAAGCCAGCTCCACTCCTTTGAAGGATTCCTCGGTCAGCTCTTCCACCGGTATTTCATCACCCTTGAACCACAGGCGGCGGCCCGCCGACCGGTTTGACGCCAACAGTTTAATGGATCGAATCGGAAAATCGCGATCCTCCAGACAGCGGATCATCTGGTTGCCGACAGCTCCGGTGGCACCGGCAACCGCCACGTGGATCGGTTTGGCAGGCATGGCTTATCTCCTTGTTGGCCTAAATTCGGTTTGACCCGCATTGAGCGAGTCAGGTCGGTTTCTCCGCTCATTCCGATCGAACATAGTCACAGACGATATTGCCGACTTCTTCGGTGCTGTGGCCCATTTTGCCGGCACCCACATCCTGGATATCGTTCCGCAGCGTCCGTATCACGGCTTTTTCGATTGCGGCGGCGGCCGCTTCTTCTCCCAGGGTTTCCAGCATCAACTGGGCGGCCGAAATCGCGGCGATCGGATTGATCACGTTCTTGCCGGTATATTTGGGTGCGGAGCCACCGATGGGTTCGAACATGGAAACCCCCTCGGGATTGATGTTGGCTCCGGCGGCAATGCCCATTCCGCCCTGAATCATGGCCGCCAGATCGGTGATGATGTCACCGAACATGTTGTCGGTGACGATGACGTCGAACCATTCCGGATTCTTGACCATCCACATGCAGATCGCATCGACATGGGCATAATCGATCTGGATGTCGGGGTATTCCCGGGCGACTTCGTGAAATGTCCGCTCCCACAGATCAAAGGCGAAGGTCAGCACATTTGTCTTACCACACAGGGTGAGCTTGCGGCGACGGTTTCGCCGGCGGCAGTATTCAAAAGCGAAGCGGATGCAGCGCTCGACCCCCTTGCGGGTATTGATGGATTCCTGCACGGCGACTTCGTCGGCCGTGCCGCGTTTCAGGCTCCCGCCGGCGCCGGCGTACAATCCTTCGGTGTTTTCCCGCACCACCACAAAATCGATGTCTTCCGAACTTTTGTCCTTCAAAGGGGTATACACGCCTTCGTAGAGCTTTACCGGGCGGAGATTGATGTATTGATCGAAGTGAAAACGCGTGCGGAGCAAAATTCCCTTTTCCAGAATCCCGGGTTTCACGTCCGGATGACCGATGGCACCCAGGTAGATCGCGTCGGCTTTGGCCAACTGATCGAGACCCTCTTCGGTAATGGTTTCACCGGTGGCCTTGTAGTGCTCTCCGCCCCAGGGGTAATCGGCAAACTGCAGGTGAAAACCGAATCGCCGGGCTGTGGCCTCCAGCACCTTGATGCCTTCCCGGACCACCTCCGGGCCGGTGCCGTCTCCGCCGACCACCGCAATATTATAAGTGTTGGTCATTGTTTCGATATCTCCCGAATCCACTGAAAGATCAGCAGGCCCTGGATCCGAACGTGGACGTCGGACACGGCCTGGAAAAGATGAAGTTGGCTGTCAGGTCGACGAACTTTGCTCATCGACCTCGTGCGTTTCCTTTTTGCCGGATTTGAGCCTGCGGTAGTGCAGGACGGTAAGCACCGGACCGGAAATTACGTAGGAAGCTCCAATGAAAAACAGAGCGATGGACGGCTGGGCGGCAATGAAAATCATCAGCAAAATGGCCGCAACCAGAAAATTGAAATTCATTCTGCGGAACAATTCCGCCTTCTTGAAGCTGTAATAACGCAGGTTGCTGACCATCAGAAAACCGAGCACGTAGAGCATAACGAGAATGATCACCCGGCTGGCATCCACCGATATGCCAAGCTTGTGCCAGAGCAACACGATCGCTGCGTTCATCCCGGCCGCGGCCGGGATGGGAAGGCCGACGAAGTATTCGCTGCTGATTTTGCCCACGTGGGTATTGAATCGGGCCAGCCGCAGGGCCCCGCAAACCATGAAAAGGAAGGCGGCCAACCAGCCGATGCGCCCGAGCGGTTTCAAGGCCCACAGGTACATGATCAACCCCGGTGCGAGACCGAATGAAACCAGGTCGGCCAGCGAGTCGTATTCCACGCCGAATCGGCTGGTGGTGTTGGTGGCCCGGGCGATTTTGCCATCCAGCAGGTCGAATACGGCGGCGATAATGATCGCCAGGGCCGCCAGGGAGAATTTGTCATCGATCGCCGCGATGACAGCGTAAAAACCGAAAAATATGTTCATCGAGGTGAACATATTCGGAAGAATATAGATGCCGCGCCGTAATCGGTCGCTTTCGATTTTTTTTCGTCTTCTCATGAAAGGACTCCCACAATCGTCGAACCGGCTGTTACGCGGTCTCCCGTTTGCACCCGAATCTCCGTATCCAGCGGCAGGTAGAGATCGACGCGGGATCCGAAACAGATCATCCCGAATCTTTGCCCCCGGCGTACCGGGTTGCCTTCACCGATGTTGCACAGGATGCGGCGGGCAACCAGTCCGGCAATTTGCACCACGGTAATCCTGCGGCCGTCTTCGGCCTTCAAGTAGATGGCATTGCGCTCGTTGTCAAGCGATGCTTTGTCGAGATTGGCGGCGACGAATTTTCCCGGCCAATAGCGAATTCGATCCACACGCGCATCGCAGGGCATGCGGTTGACATGGACATTGAACACCGACATGAAGATGCTGATTTTCTTGCATTCACCATCGTAGTACGGATTGGGCGCCACGGATTCCAACTGTACCACCTTACCGTCCGCCGGCGCGACCAGCGCGCCGGGTGTGCTCGGCACCGGACGATCCGGATCCCGGAAAAAATAGACCACAAACACCGTGATCAGCAACGCCAGCAGCGTCGGAACGGTCATTTCCAACAGGGCCAGCACTGCGGTGACAAATGTACAGGCAAGAATGATCGGATAACCGGCCCGGGCGACCGGAAACGCGGTTTGCGTCGGCGGATCCGACCAGGTGAAATCGTCCATGATTTGATCCTTGGATTCAGGCGCCACCCGTGTAAACAGGTGATCATATCTACCAGAATGAAACCTAATTGTCAATGAATATTAGATATTTTACCTTTGGAGCGAGTCGACCGGTTTCGTTCGGCATCGGATTTTCGCAAATAGGTCGGCACAAAATCCGCCGGATCACGGCCGAATCCGCTCAAAAAAACCTGTCGTGCCAGCCTGGCCACCGCAGCGGCATGAATCACGTGGACCGAGGCGATTGCCGACACTTCATCGTCCCTGTCCGGTTTCAGCAGCCGTTCCCGGTAGAGCAAGGCCCCATCGCCGATGTAAATGCAGGGTTCGTCGAATCTAGCGGCGACTTGCTCGGGCGCCAGAACCTGCTCTTCGGCAACGGCGGTCGGCACACCGTTTTTCAACCGATAGGCCCCTGCATAGACTTCCTTGCGGCGGGCGTCGATAACCGGGCATACCAGTTTATCTGCCGGCAGGGCCTGCATTGCCAGCGCCGCCAGGGTGGACACACCCGCCATCGGACGCTGCAGCGCTTCGGCCAGCCCTTTGACCGTACTGGAGCCGATTCGCAGCCCGGTGAAAGATCCCGGTCCGTGGGTCACCGCAAAACCGTCGATGGCTGCCGGAGTTTCGCCGCTTGCATCCAGCAGATCGGCAATCATCGCCATCAGGTGCCGGGAATGGGTCTGGCGCCGCACCAGGGTAAATTCCGCCAACAAATGGTCTTCGTTCATCAGCGCCACGCTGCAGCTGCGCGTGGCCGTATCCACCGCCAGTATCTTCATCCTAAAATGAGCGTTTCAAATTTTTGTTTCCAGTTCATGAATGAGGATTTTTCGCGGTGGGCAAGGCCGCACAAGGATTTGTGGTGAAGCGTACATAGCGTACGCCGCAACCGGAAATCCGCGGAGAGCAAAGCCCAGCGGGAAAAGGACCATTCAGGGGCTGGAAACTAATGGGTGGCCGTAGCCTCCCCCCCAGCCGTTGTCGAAGTTCGGGAGCGGCGAACGGATGATTTTCGCGTCGGCCGCTTTTTTTGACCGGCGGCCTTGGGCAATGTCTCCAGGGCAATCGCCAGGACATCGTCCATTCGTTCCACGCTGACGTATCGCAGCTTGCGCTTGATTTTCTGCGGGATTTCATCCAGCTCTTTCAGGTTTTTTTTGGGGATGATCACCGTTTTGATCCCCGCCCGGAGGGCTCCCAAGGATTTTTCCTTCAACCCGCCGACCGGCAACACCCTGCCGCGCAAGGTAATTTCGCCGGTCATGGCCACGTCACTGCATATTTTACGGCCGCTGACCGCCGATATCAGGGCGGTTGCCATGGCCGTGCCGGCCGAAGGACCATCTTTGGGAATGGCACCCGCCGGCACGTGAATGTGAATGTCAACGCTGTCAAAGAGGCTGTCGCGGCCCCCGTAAGCCCGAACGTTTGCCCGGGCATAGCTCACCGCCGCTCGAGCCGATTCCTGCATCACCTCACCCAGCTGACCGGTTATGATCAACTCGCCCTTGCCTCGAATCAGCGAGGCCTCCACATACATGACTTCACCGCCGGCCTGGGTCCAGGCCAGGCCGGTTGCCAGTCCCACCTGGCTTTCTTCCTGATCCATTTCCGGGTAATAACGCGGAACGCCCAGGTATTTGTGCAGATTGCCGCGGGTAATCAGAAAGGGGCCCTTGCGGCCTTCGGCGATTTTCCGGGCGGTCTTGCGGCATACCGACCCGATTTCCCGCTCCAGATTGCGCAAACCGGCTTCCGAAGTGTACTCGTTGATGATCAGCTCGACGGCGGCATTGCTGAATTTCAACTGCCGTTTGACCAGACCGTTTTCTTTCGTCTGGCGCGGTATGAGGTGCCGGAAAACGATTTCCCGTTTTTCCTCCTCCGTGTAACCCGACAGCGAGATGACCTCCATGCGGTCCAGCAGCGCCGAAGGAATCGTGTCGGTGATGTTGGCAGTCAGGATAAACATAACGTTGGAAAGATCAAACGGCAGATTAAGATAATGGTCGCTGAACTGGGTGTTCTGCTCCGGGTCCAGAGCTTCCAGGAGCGCCGAGGACGGGTCGCCGCGAAAATCCGCGCCCAGCTTGTCGATCTCGTCCATCATGAATACCGGGTTGCGGCTGCCGGCCTGTTTGAGGCCCTGCAAAATCCGACCCGGCATCGCCCCGATGTAGGTGCGGCGATGCCCCCGGATTTCGGCCTCGTCGCGAATCCCACCCAGGGAAATGCGCACGAATTTTCGATGCAGCGCACGGGCGATCGCCTGACCCAGGGACGTCTTTCCGACACCCGGAGGTCCGACAAAGCAAAGAATCGGACCCTTCATTTTGGGATTCAATTTCCGAACGCTCAAATATTCCAGAATGCGGTCTTTAACGCGGTCCAGCCCGTAATGGTCTCGATCGAGTTCCTTTTTCACGGAACGGATGTTGATGGCGTCCTTGGTGCTTTTGCTCCATGGCATATCCACCAGCCAGTCCAGATAGGTTCGAATCACGGCCGATTCGGCCGAGTCGGGATGCATCTGGTCCAGTCGCCGCAACTGCTTCAAAGCTTCGCTTTCGGCCTGCTTGCCCATGCGGGCGCGCTTGATTTTTCGCCGGTATTCTTCGACCTCCTGGGACTTATCGTCGCTTTCGCCCAGTTCCTTGTGGATGGCCCGCACCTGTTCGCGCAGAAAATAGTCCCGCTGGTTCTTGAAAATTTCATCTTTGACCTCGGATTGAATCTTGGCCTGCATCGTCGACAGTTCAAGCTCGCGGGAGAGCAGCGTATTGATCCGCCGCAGGCGTTCGACCGGGTCGAAAGTTTCCAGCAGTTCCTGGGACTCGTCCGTTTTGAGCTTGAGGTTGGTGGCCACCAGATCCGCCAGCTTTCCGGGTTCATCGATGCTTTCCAGAACGTTGGTCACATCTCCGGTCATCTCGCCTCGAACGGCCAGAAGTTGTTCGGCCTGTTCGCGAACGTTTCGCATCAGCGCTTCGACCTCGACGGTCATCACTTCGAAGGACACATCTTCGATGGTTTCGATTCGGACTCGAAAATAATTCTTTTTGGCGACATACCGCAATATGCGCGCCTTGCTGATCCCCTGCACCAGCGTCTTGACGCGCCCGTCGGGGAGCTTGAGCATGCGCAGCACGCGACCGACGGTGCCGTAACGGTAGATATCCTCCGGAGAAGGGTTTTCGACAGCCGGGTCTTTCTGGGTCGCCATAAACAAAAAACCGTCTTTCGCCACGGTATCTTCCACGGCGCGGATGGATTTGTCCCTGCCGACAAACAGCGGCAGCAACATGTCGGTAAAGACCACGATGTCACGCACCGGCAAAAGCGGCAGTGTCAGCGGGATGTCGGTGACGGCGGCGTCTTCGTCTAAAATGCTGATCAGGTCGTCCTTGTCGGCCTCGGCCATGCGTTCTCCTCTCAAAACGGATGCCGTCTGTGCATCCGTTGTTATTGCGGCAATCGTTTTCTTTGCAGAACCTTTTATTATATAAGTATTTAATCAATACGCAACAATAACCTTGCTTTTTACGTCGATTTTTACTAAGCTATTGACTTTAGAGGTGAATTTAATTTCTTGATCCCCCTTCCGCAATCTCCGCAAGGATGTCAATGGAATCGTTGCAGATCGGTATCATCGGATTCCTTTTCGGTTTGTGCATCGGCAGTTTTTTGAATGTCTGCATTCACCGCATTCCAGCCGCTCAGTCCATCGTGTTTCCGGGCTCGAGTTGTCCGCGGTGTGCCGCACCGATCCGGTTTTACGACAATATCCCCCTGGTGAGCTACCTGTGGCTGCTTGGCAAGTGCCGTCATTGCAAATCGCCCATCTCGATTCGCTATCCGCTGGTCGAACTGTTGACCGGCCTTTTTGCAGTTGCGATTTATGGTAAATTCGGTCTGTCCCTCTCGGCTCTGGTCTATTTCGTGTTCATCGCAGTGCTGATCCTGATCACCTTTATCGACCTCGACCATCGGATTATTCCCGACATTTTATCGCTGCCCGGCATCGCCGTGTTTTTCCTGGCCGGCCTGGCCCTGCCGGAAATCAACTGGCTGGACTCCCTGCTGGGGATTCTGGTGGGCGGTGGAAGCCTGTATCTGGTGGCGCAGGTATACTACCTCTTGACACGCAAAGAAGGCATGGGCGGCGGCGACATCAAGCTGCTGGCCATGATCGGGGCCCTGGTCGGATGGAAAGGGGTGCTCTTTACGATTTTCGTATCCTCGGCGGTCGGCACCATTGCCGGTCTGGGGGTCATGCTGGTGACCCGTCAGAACCTGAAGCTGGCAATCCCGTTCGGCCCGTTCCTGGCCATCGGCGCCACCACCTACCTGTTTTTCGGCACCCGGGTAATGGCGTGGTATTTTCAACGCCTTTAGATGTCGAAAAGCACGCCGTGATCGACGCTGGAGCAATCGATGAAATTGGGAATCCTTTCGGATATTCATGCAAACTGGGATGCATTGGACGCCGTGCTTCGGGATGCCGACGCGGCCGGGGTCGAAGAATTTTTCTGCCTCGGTGATGCCATTGGCTACGGCGCCGAGCCGAACCGGGTGATCGAAACGCTTCAGCAGCGTGGAATTGCCTCCGTTTTGGGCAATCACGAACTGGCCGTTCTCGACCCCGATTATCTGGCCTGGTTCAATCCGGTGGCGCGCACTTCGATCGAAATGACCGCTCAATGGCTCACGGAATCTTCCCGCCGATACATCGCCGGCATGCATTCGGTGCAGGTGCTTCACGGTTGTCGTTTCGTACACGGATTCCCGCCCGATTCAGTGACCACCTATCGTTTTGAGGTACCGCCGGATGAACGGTTGCGCATCATCAAAAGTCTGGATACGCACATCTGTTTCATCGGACACACCCACGACCTGAACCTTGTGACCGTGGCAGACGATCGGATCGATTCGACCCCGCTGGAGCAGGGCACCATCACTCTTTTACCGTCGTCCATCCGCTATCTGATCAACAGCGGCAGTGTCGGACAGCCGCGCGACGGGGACAATCGGGCCAAGTACGCCATCCTGGACACTTCCGAATTCAATCTGGATGTTCGTTTCGTTTCCTACGACATCGCTGCGGCAGCCGCCAAGATCCGCTCGGCCGGTTTGCCCAAGGTGCATGCCGACCGGCTGTGGTAGCATCGAGCAATCGCTCAATTTCGGGTCGAAGCAAATGAAAAAAATCGGAAAATATATGATCCGGGGCCTGCTCGGCCGCGGTGGCATGGGCAAGATTTTCAAGGTCGAACACCCCCATATCGGCAAGATTGCAGCCCTGAAGCTGCTCGACCCGGATCCGCTGACCGCCGAGTTGCTCGGCCCCGAATCGATTCGCGCCATGTTCGAGTCCGAAGCGGCCACGCTGGCTGATTTGCGGCACCCGAACGTGGTCCAGATTCTGGACTACGACGAACACGCAGGCAAGCCTTTTTACCTGATGGAATATTATTCCAACAGCCTGGGACGGATCCTCGGTGAAACCGACCGGCCGGACACGCCTTCCCGCAAAATACGTCCGGAACGGGCGATTCACTATCTGCGCCAGACCCTCTCCGGGCTCGACGCACTGCATCATTGCGAGATTCTTCACCGCGACATCAAACCTCACAATCTTCTGGTCACCGACGAAGACACGGTCAAAATCTGTGATTTCGGGCTGTCGAAATTGCGCGGAGAGTCCTACACCGGGCCGCCGAGTCTGAAAATCGGCTCGCCCTGGTATGCGCCGCCGGAACAGGAGGAAAACCCGGACCGAATCGACGTCAGCGCCGATTTGTATGCCGGAGCGGTGACCTTTTACCGGATGCTTACCGGGGTGCTGCCGGCACAGCCCCCCCGTGCGACGGCCCGTTACAATTCGGACTTAAATGCGGACTGGGACCGCTTCATTGCCTGCGCCCTCGACCCCAGCCCCCGGCGCCGATTCGCATCGGCCGCCGAAATGCTCGCAGCGCTCGAATCTCTGGAACGCTCATGGCAGCATCACCTGGCCGCCACCTGCCGACTGCCGGAAGAAAATCCCGACCGGAACCGTTTGAAATCCGGCGGCACGCCGGTAGCGCTACGCAGCCACTGTGTCAAAATGCCGCCCGGTCCGGCGCGTGATTTTTTCGGAACCAACCGGCTGTGGCGGCCGGTGGCTTACATGGCCAATCATTTCGAACCCGCCGGTGACCGGATGATTACCGATACCGCCACCGGGCTTGTCTGGCAGCGTGCCGGCTCGCGCTACCCCTTGACATGGCAGCAGGCCCACGTTTATGTGGAACGCCTGAACCAGGAGCGTTTCTGCGACTGCGGCGATTGGCGCCTGCCGACCATCGCCGAATTGCTATCGCTGCTGAACCAGCCGCCCCGGGGCCGGGATTACTGCCTCGATCCGGTATTCGATTCGACCCAGCGCCATCTGTGGAGCTGTGATCGCAGATCTTTCATCGCCGCCTGGTATGTCAGCGTCGATCTGGCCTATGTCGACTGGCAAGATTTCAGCGCCCGGTTTCACGTGCGGGCGGTGCGCACGCTCCGGCGATAAAAAGCGGATTTTGAATATCGGATTTCAGAATGCGGCAGATGGCGATGAGAGGGCTGTTTTATTGGTTTGATTGGTTTCCATGGAGCTTATTCTTTGATACCCCGTGTTCTGCATTCAAACCAATTCAACCAATCGAACCAATCGAACCAATCGAACCGAACGATCCGGTCTACTCGAGAATGCGTCAACATATCATCATCTTGCACCAGGTTCGCTGAGAAAGAAGCCATATGCGAATCATCGACAGCCACATCCACTGCGGTGTGCAGAACGTGCATCAGCCGTGGGAGGACATCCTGCCCCTGCTGGAAAACGCCGGCATCGAAGCGGCCTGTCTCTTTGCGCCGGTGGAAGATATCTACGACCGCTACGATCCCGGATTCGATGATGATGACACCTGGAGACATTGCCGGCAGCAGGCGCATGAATACCTGCTGGATCTGAGTCGGCGGCATCCGGGCGTTTATCCGTATTATTTCGTCTGGAACGATTTCGCGGTCGAAGATCTGGCCCATCGGTTTGCCGGCATCAAGTGGCACCATCATGCCGGAGAGCCGCCCTATCGCTATGCCGATCCGGCCTGCACGGAAATGATCGACGCCATCTGCGATCGCAGGCTGCCGATTGTTTTCGAAGAAACATTCGAGCGCACCCGGTGGTTCGTCCAGCAGGTGGCCGGACGCACGGCGGTGATCATCCCGCATCTCGGAATGCTCAACGGCGGCTTCGAACAGTTAATGGAACAGGGTATATGGGATGACGACAATGTGTATGCGGATACCGCCCTGGCCGGGCGGTGGGAGATTACCGCGTTTCTGGAACGTTACGGAGCTTCGCGTTTAATCTTCGGCAGCGACTATCCGTTTGGAACGCCGGCGACCCAGCTGTGGATGCTGCAAACACTCGGGCTGACAGAACCCGACCTGGCCGCCGTGTGCGGGGGAAACATCTCCGGGTTGATCGGGGTATAGCCCTCTCGCCGTTCCAATTTCGAGCACGCAACACACTTCGGCAACTTATTGAACCAATTCAACGCAGAGGGCTCAAAGCTCAAAGTAAATGCATAAATTCGGAAACCATCCCAGCAGTCAGTCGTCCGTTGTCCGTTGTCCGTTGTAAAAAGCATACGTAACCAAACCGCAACTCACAACTCGTGATCCGCAACCCAAGTGGCCAATCAAACCAATTAAGCCAATCAAGCCGGTTTCGCGCCGTTTCTCCGTCTCGCCCTCTCGCCGTTTCAGTTCTCAAAAGGCATCCGT
>DAXETY010000055.1:0-21945 GCA_051155755.1 Desulfobacterales bacterium | reverse complement strand
GTCGGACCGGGAAAGAAACGCCATGAACAACAAGGCTTTTTCGGTGGGAGAGCCCTGCAATTCCATGCGGCGACCGTCGGCTTTGGCCTGAATCTTGGATTCATTGCACAGCACGCAAGCCCGTATGAGGGTCCGCAAATCCGCATACCGCCGGGGGTCGATGCGGCGGTCTTCCAGAAAAAACTTTCGGTCTTTCACTTTTACCCAGCGGCCCCCGGCGGCCATTCGCAGGACGGTGATGCGGCTGCGGGTCAGTGTGCCGGTCTTGTCGAAACAAACCAGGTCCAGCGCGCCGAGCGTTTCCAGGGCACAGAAACGCTGCAGTGAAATGCGTTGCCGCTTCAGGCGCGCGGCACCCACGGCCAGATTGACCGTGGCGGTGGAGGAAGTGCCGGCCGGCACCACGGCGGCGGTCAGCGAAAGGGCGGTATGCAGGCAATCCAACAGCCCGGCGCCGAGCATCCGGCGCGACAGAAACGCCATCAGGCCTGCCACGGCGCCGTATCGACCCGTTTGCAGAAACAGGCGTTGCAGCTGGCCGATCAAGGGGGTTCGCGGTGGAAGGGTTTCACCGACCAGGGCGTGCAAGGCTCCGTACCGGGTCGCGGTGCCGGTTGCCGTAACCACCGCCAGTCCTTCGCCACCCACCACCAGGGTGCCCATGTGCACCAGGTTGGCTGTTTCAGCGGTTGGGTCCGTCGTCGCGGCGGCCGCAGCCGTTTTTTCCACCGGGATGCTTTCGCCGGTCAACATGGATTCGTCGATTTTCAAATTGTATTCCGAAAGGACGCGTCCGTCGGCACCTACGAAAGTGCCGGGCTTGAGCACCAGCAAATCGCCCGGCACCAGTTCCTCGCCGGGCACCTGCTGCCGTTGTCCTTCCCGGATGACCTCCGCCCGGGGGCAGGTCTTCTGCACAGCGGCGGCCAGCGCCGACTCGGTTCGGCGTTCGATCCAATATCCGGCCAACGATCCGGTGCCGATGATCGCCAGGGTCGCAGCCGCCTGCAGAATGCGCCCGGTCAACACTTCCACCAGGATCAGCCCGCCTGAAAGTGCCAGGGGGATCGGCAGCATCTGGTCTCGAATGATTTTCCAATCGGAACGGCGGCGATACACCCGGGGGCGGTTGCGGCCCCATTGACGGATGCGGGCGGCCACTTCATGGCTGCTCAAACCCTGCGCGTCGGACACCTGCAAGTCCGCCAGCACGGCTTCTTTCGACATGCGATGCCAGGCCGGGGGTTCCGCTGCGTCAGGCGTTTGCATCGGCGTTGCGCTCCGACCCGGTCCGATGGCCGTTTCCAGCCGTGCGGCAATCTCCCGGTGGGTTCGATCCGGGTGAAACCACACCAGGGCATTGCCGGTGGTGGTGCTGGCACAAATCCGGTAAATATCGGAATGGCGCAGGGGGAGCATCTCCAGGCGCCGCTTGCATTCCTCGGTGCGACGCAGGCCCGGCACCTTGAAGCGTCCGCGTCCGCGAACGCGTGTGTGCACCGGGGTAATCGCAGCATTGACGGTCATCACATTTCCCGGAAAGTGTAAATGGGTAATCGCTCGGAAGCAACGCATCGGTGTGCGCGCGCAACCGGTCCGTATCGGTCATTATCACTTTGAACACGGGCCAAGTCAATGCCTGTTCGGGATCAACACCGTGGATGGGCTCCGAACCGACTGGCAGCGGTTTCCATTGTGTTTCGGGTTGCATTCGAGCGTCAAGGCGTTACGTTTTCCAATAATGGTCGTTTCAAATTCGTTAATTTTCAATAACCTTTGAAAGGAGGCCAACATGCCGACCAGAAGCGCGAAAGCCCGCTGGGAAGGAAATCTGAAAAACGGAAACGGTTTTTTGAAACTCGGCAGCCGTGCGTTCGAAGGAATATACTCCTTCGACTCCCGGTTTGAAACCGGCTCCGGCACCAACCCGGAAGAACTTATCGGCGCCGCGCACGCCGGATGCTATTCCATGGCACTTTCCATGCTGCTGGAAAACGCCGGTCACCCGCCCCGTAGCATTGAAACCCAGGCCGACGTCCGATTGGATAAAGTCGAGGAAGGGTTCCGCATCACCGGTATCCAACTGCAGACCGAGGCGGATGTTCCCGGCATCGATCCACAGGAGTTTCAAAAACAGGCCGAAGCCGCCAAGGATGGCTGCCCCGTATCCCAGGCCCTGGCCGGCACGGAAATCCGGCTGCAGGCCAAATTGCTGGGATAATTCGGGAGGTTCGCAGTGACCCGTGCGGTGGAACAGCGGTTTTTGGATTGCTTGCAGCTGGTCTCGCGTCAGGCCGGCAGCGTGGCCCGCCACTTGCAGGGCAAGGTCAAGGCCCAGAAGAAATCCGGACCCGGCAGCCCCGAAGGCGAAGCCCTGACCGCCGTTGATCTGGCCGTTCAGGATGTCATCCTGCACGCGCTGGCGGCGGCGTTGCCGGAAGCGGCCGTGGACGCCGAGGAAGACACCGCAATGCTCGGTCGCTTTCCGGCCGAAGACGGCCGACGGCCCGTGGTGATCATCGATCCCATCGACGGCACGTTGAACTACATCCGCAAATCGAATGACTATGCCGTCATGGCGGCCCTGAGCATGGATGGAACCTATCGTTCGGCAGTGGTGTACTTTCCCGTCGTCGACACCCTCTTCTGGACCGTGGCCGGCAGAGGCGCCTGGCGGCAAACCGGACCGAAGCAACCGCAGAGAGTGACGATAAAGAATCTGCCGCAAATCGTGCTGGTAACCCCGCCGGTGTCGACCGCCCGGCGTGCATCGTTGGCGACCGCCGGATGGGAAATCCAGCAATCCCGGTGTTCGGCCGTGGATTCCACCGCACCGCTGACGGGACGGGCGGTGGGGTCGGTATCGGCCAAAACCGCCGGACGTCGCCGCGCCATCGGCTTTCTGCTGACGGTCGAAGCCGGCGGGGTGGTCGCATATGCCGACGGGCGCCGCTGGGAGGGCGAAGACCCGGGCGCCCTGGCCCCGGATCGCGGACCGATGGTGGTGGCCGCAACACCGTCCGTGGCCGACCGGATCGCCGCCGCCCTTCAGGACGGTTAAGGCTCCGTCCGTGTTCCGCAAAGACAAATGAAAAGCCCCGGCGTCGAAACAAACGTTTGCGCGCCGGGGCTTTTTTAAACGGCAGGTGCCGGGTTTCGATTCAGCGCTCCGATGATTCGGGGCTGCCGCCCCTGCCTGGATCGATATCGGCATCATCGGCGCCGGCCGGGCGCTTTTTTTCCACCGCTTTTTCTTCGGAATGTTTCCGTCCCCATTTCTCCTCCAGTTGGCGTCCGAGATCGGACACCGGCACATGGCGTTCGGATTCCGATGTGGCTTCTTGCGGCGATACCGAGCGCATCGTCAATCGAATGCGTTTTTCCGCCGGCACAACTTCGATCACGCGGGCGCCGATGCGCCCCCCGGGCGTGTAGTCGGAAACCTCCGGACGGTCTTCGGCCAGCTCTGAGACGTGCACCAGGCCTTCGATGCCTTTTTCGATCTCCACGAACACACCGAACTCTGCGGTTCCGGAAACGGTGCCGGCAATCTCGGTTCCGGGCGGATAACGATTCGGCAGTTCTTCCCATGGATCGGGGGTGATCTGCTTGATGCCCAGCGACACCCGCTGATTCTGACGGTCGACTTCGAGTATCATCGCCCGAACGGTTTGCCCTTTCTGATAGTGTTCGGCCGGATTCTTTACGGTACCGGTCCAGGCCATGTCCGTGACGTGTACCAGTCCGTTGATACCATCGGCAATGCCGATGAAAATGCCGAAATCGGTAACCTTTTTCACCGTGCCTTCGATCACGGTGCCCGGAGGGAACCGTTCGGCCAGTGTATCCCAGGGATTCGGTTCGAGTTGTTTCAAACCCAAAGCGATTTCCCGTTTTTGGGTGTCGATGCTGAGCACCTGGCATTCGACTTCATCGTCTTTGTTCAGCACATGGCTCGGATGCGAAACATTGCCCGTCCAGGTCATGTCGGATACGTGCACCATCCCCACGACCCCGTCTTCCAATTCGACGAAGGCCCCGTATTTTTTCAGGTTCACAACCCGGCCGCGCACCCGGGCGCCCACCGGGTAGTTCTCCTCAACCCGATTCCAGGGATCTTCGCCCAGCTGCTTGATCCCCAGGGAAACCTTTTCCGATTCGGGATCGAAATCCAGAACGCGAACCCGTACGGTGTCACCGATGTCGTATCGTTTGGAAGGATGGGCAATGCGTCCCCAGGAAATATCGCTGATATGGACCAGGCCCACCAGTCCACCCAGATCGACGAACAGGCCGTAATCGGTAATGTTGCGGACCGTTCCTTCCATTTCCGCGCCAACCTGCAGGTCCTGCAGCGTCTGCTCCCGCAGCGCCTGGTTTTCCTCTTCCACCTGCGCCCTGCGGGAGACCACGACATTGCGCCGGCGTTTGTTCATTTTCAGAATTTTGAACTTGTGCTCCGTTGCAATCCACTCATCGGGATTTCGCACCGGCCGGACATCCAGGTGGGATGCCGGCAAAAATGCTTCCAGTCCGATGTCCACGGTGTATCCACCCTTGACGCGCCGGACAATTGTGCCCGTCACCGACTCCTCGTCTTCCCGCGATTGCTCCAGCGCGTTCCAAACCTTCGATTTTTTGGCTTCCTCCCGGGACAGCAGAGGTTGTCCCTCGTAGTCCCGGTCCAGCAACAGCACTTCGACCCGATCGCCCAATTCGGCGCGCAGATTCCCTTCCTCATCGGTAAATTCCGAACGCGGCACCAGTCCTTCCGACTTGTAGCCGATGTCAACCAGCACATAGTCGGGTTCGATTTCCACGATTTCACCTTCGATGATGTTTCCCTCCTGGATGTTTTCCAGGCTTTCTTCCACCATCTCCATCATCATTTCGCCGAAAGAATCCTCATCGAGGAAATCTTCGCCTGAATCCGTCGGTTCCGGATCGAACGATCCATCCGATAGACTGCGGTCGTCATTGCGGCCGGAACCGCTCATGCTGGATTTCTCGGGTGAATTTTCCAGTGCAGAATCAGATTTGTTCATAAACCGCTACCTCCCGTAAATATTTACAAGCCCGAGACCCAACAGCGACGAACCCGAAACTGCCGCAGAAAACCTCGGCTTTTGGATGTCCGGTTCGGCTGCGACCATTCGATACCGGCAGCCGCCGGTATCTCGGCACCCGCTTTTGGGATCTGGACTTTGTAAGGGTAAACGTAATCACGCCTCATCGGTTTGCAACCGGAAAACGGAAGCGGCAGCGTCTAAAAAACCTTAAAATTCCAAATGCCTATGAGCATCAGGCCTGAACCGGCCCGAAATGGGGCCAATGCCCCATACTCGGCAGCATCGGAAGCGATGATGCGCACTTACATGCCGGGGTGCGGGCCCTGATGACGACAGGGTCGCTCAAAACCCGGCCGAGGCATCCCCTCCATTCGTTTGCCGTCGGTTTCACCTTGAAATACAGGATTGTCTGCATTGAGAAATCCGCAACATCCTTCCGGAACAAGTCAGCAGTCTGTGGCCGCATCCGGTTCCCTGAAGGCGGCGCTTACGATTGCAGGGCAGCGGCCGGCAGCAGGTTTTTCTCGCGCAGGATCCGAACCAGTGCCCGGGTGAATTTGCGGGCATCGCGCACGTCCAGGTGCGATCCGTCCGGACAGTCGTAACCGGAAAGTCCCGGGTAATCTTCGAAATGAATGGCCGGAGCGCCGACCCGTTCGGCGAAAACGTTCCAGTACCGCGACCGCGGCCAGGTTTCGGATTCCATCCGGCGGATGCTTCCGGTGGTGGGAAACCGCACGAAAATGACCCGGCCGCCGCGTTGCTGCATATTGCCGACCATCGCGCCGATGCGATCGATTTTTTCCCGAAAAGCATCCGGCGCCAGGGGATTGGCACCGGCCACCAGTTCCCGGCGGCGCTCGATCCGACCCTGCCGGTAGCGCTCCACATCCACCATCGTAAAATCGGCCGGCCGATAGCGATCCGGTCGCATGCCCGCGTAGGGCGGCTCCGGCCACCCCCCGTTCAAAACGGTTTCAATCACCCGCCAGGGTGCCAGGGCAGAGTAGCGAAATACCACATGGGCGCTGAGCAGCAGGCTCAGACGGGCTTCCACCCGGGAAGACAATTTCTGATTCCGGTACAGCCGCACCCATTCTTCGGCCCGGCCGAATTTCTCGGAAGGCTTGGCCAGAAACATGGGCGTCAGCGAACAGATCACGATGCCCTTGAACTCCGGGGCGCGGGCAAGGTCTGCCAGCACCGGCAGGGGGGAAGAGCCGTCGATGGCCAGCATGATCGGGTTCAATCCCGTTTCGGTCGCGAACACATCCGGGTGAAAGCCCAGCTGAATGCGGGATGCGCCCACCAGGGCCACAGTCTCGGCACCGCCGTCAGAGGCCTTTCGCCGCAGGGCCGCCCAGTAGCGCCAGTCGTCGGTGACGGTGGGAGAAAATCCCTGCAGCCGCCAGAATAGCTCCCAGCAGATCAAGACGGTCGCTGCCAGCAGCAGGGTGGTCGCCCAGGTCCGGCCCCAGCGGTCAAAACGCATGCGGGCATTCGGGTTCGATTCAGAATTGGAAGTAGATGAAGGCACGATGTTCTCCCGGAGTAAATGCCAGTGCCAACAACATCGATCCAAGCGCCAGGGCCCGCAGCCACCACGGCAGCCGCCCGGCAACCGTTTCCAATCTGGTATCGCGCATGTTCCAGTGGGCAATTACCAGTGCGGCGTTGATCCCCAGCACCGTAAAGCCCTCCATGAAAGTCACCAGACTTCCCCCCGGGCGCCCGAACATTTTCTGGGTCAGCAAAAAGGCGGATGGGAAATCGTCCGCGCGAAAAAACACCCAGGTAATGCAGATGAAAAAATACGTCACCAGGGCCAGGGAAAACTGAAGGTTCAGCCGCTGCACAATCCGTCGGCCGCGCATCAGCGCCCGGACACCCCGCTCGGCCAGCAGATAAACCCCGTGAAGACCGCCCCAGACCACGAAGCGCCAGGAAGCCCCGTGCCACAACCCGCCGATCAACATGGTCAGCATAATGTTGACCAGCGTCCTTGCAGTGCCTTTCCGGTTGCCGCCCAGCGATATGTACAGGTAATCCTGCAGCCAGGTCGAAAGGGAAATGTGCCAGCGGCGCCAGAAATTGGCAAAACCAATCGCACCGTAGGGATAGAGAAAGTTGTCGGGCAGCACGAATCCCAGACACATGGCCGCCCCGATGGCGCAGTTCGAATATCCGGAGAAATCGAAAAATATCTGACCGGAAAATGCCAGGGTACCGATCCAGGCGTCCAGGCTTCCGGCCTGCTGGACGGCGCCGTACACCTTGTCTCCAACCGGTGCCAGCAGCGTGTCGGCTAAAATGACTTTCTCGAAAAGACCGACGGTCAACAGGGAAAACCCCCACCCCAGCTGCCGTGCCGAGGCCTGCTTGGGTTCTTTGAGCTGGGGCAGGAAATCGGCCGCCCGCACGATCGGTCCGGCCACCAGTTGCGGGAAAAAGGTGACGAACATCGCAAAGTCGCTGAAACGGTCCCAGGATTTCAGCTCCCGGCGGTAGATGTCGAGCGTATAGGAGAGCGATTGAAACGTGTAAAAAGAGATGCCCACCGGCAACACCACGTCCGGTGCGGCGGGTTGAAATTGGATGCCCAGCGCGTCGAGCAGCTCCACGAAATTCTGCAGCAGAAAACCGCCATACTTGAAATAACCCAGCAGACCGAGATTTACCGACAGGCTGATCACCAGCCAGACGATCCGGCGGGCGCGTTTCTCGGAGTCAGCCAGGCGTTTGCCCACGATCCAATCGGTAAGGGTTGAAATCCACAGCAACACCACGAACGGCGGATTCCAGGCGGCATAAAACACGTAGCTGGCGATCCATAGATTCCACTTTTTGACCCGCCAGGAAAACGGCAAGTGGTGCAGAATCAGAACGACTGCAAAAAAAACGAGAAATAAAAGTGAATTAAATACCATTTGCAGTCCGGTTTTTTGGACAATGCCGCCGGAAGGAATTATTGTTCTAGCATCAACTCACCCGGAGTGCCAGGATGAGGTCCGAAGCCAACGCTGAAACCATTGTGATCCCGACGCGATTCCGCGGGCCTCCGAACTCCGCCAATGGCGGATATGCGTGCGGTATCGTGGCCGAAGCCCTCGGCGGTGACGTGGAGGTCACGCTGCGGTCGCCGCCGCCGCTGGATCGCCCCCTTTCGATCGTCGCCCGCAGCGAACAGCAAATCGAGTTGTGGAACGGCGAGGTTCTCCTGGCCCGGGCCCGGCGGCGTCCATTGGCGTTAGCACTGCCGCCGCGGCCTTCGTGGGAGGAAGCCTGCAAAGCCAGCCGACACTATGCGGGCTTCGACCAACATCCCTTCCCGGGCTGTTTTGTATGCGGTCCCCGACGAACCGAAGGCGACGGGTTGAGAATCTTCCCCGGTGCCCTTCCCGGGCGGCAGGTGGCCGCTCCCTGGATCCCCGACGAGTCCCTTTGTGACCGTGACGGCCGCGTTCGTGCTCGATTTTTGTGGGCGGCTCTGGACTGTCCGGGTTACTTCGCCGTAACCGGCGCCACTTTGCAGACCCTGTTGCTCGGCCGCATGACCGCCCGCATGCATCGTCCGGTTCAAGCCGGAGAACCCTGCGTCGTTGTCGGATGGCCGCTTGCTTCCGACGGCCGCAAGCATTCCTGCGGAACGGCGCTTTTTTCCGAATCCGCTGGGCTTTGCGGTGAATCCCTGGCCACCTGGATCGCAGTTCGAGACCCCGGTGACCGTTCTGAGAAATAAGGTATGTCCAAACCGCGGATTCGCAAATACGGTCAAATCCTGGCGGTGACCTTCTTCGATCGCATGATCGATCGGCAGACCCGCGCACTGAGCGACATGGTGCGGGAGATGGCGGCCCGGGAGAACGGTCGGCTGAGGCTGTTGCTGGAAATCGACACCCGCATGCCCGCCGCCGGGCCGCAACAACTGCTCGAGAGCCTGCATTTCACCCGCTTGAACCAGGATTGGATCGACCGGATCGCCGTGGTCGGAACCCGGGCCTGGGAGGAGACCACCGTGGGCCTTTACGGGCTATTCGGAGGGGTGCAAATCGAATTTTTCGACCGTTCCCGTGCCGCGGAAGCCATTCGCTGGCTGCAGGAGCCGTCCGGAAGAAATCCTCGGCCCGGAACAACGGCGCCGCGAGTTGCGAAATAAAGAAAACGCCTAAACTGTGGGAGGTGAAACAACGATGAGAGTACCGCTGGAAATTACCTTCCGAGATGTTCCGAAAACCGAGACCATCGAAACCTTGATCCAGGAGAAGGCCGCCGCGCTGGATCGGATCTGCGACAATCTGATCAGCTGCCGGGTGGCGATGGAAAAGCCCCACGAAAACCAGCGCTTCGGAAATCCGTTCCGGGTGCGTGTTACCATGCGGGTGCCGCCGGGGCACGAGCTGGTGGTGCGGCGCGAATCCACCGAAGGAGAACTCTCCGACCGGCTTCCCACCGTCATTCGGGATACCTTCGATGCCGCTCGGCGGCGGTTGAAAAAACTGGTCGACCGCCAGCAGGGAGAGGTCAAGAGCCATCCGGCCCAGGAAAACCTGGCGTATGTGGTCAAACTCTTCCAGGATCAGGGCTACGGCTTTCTGAAAACATTGGAAGGCCGTGAAATCTATTTCCATCGCAACAGTGTCTTGAACAACGATTTCGACCGCCTCGAATTGGGCACGGGTGTGCGCTTCGTGGCCGTCGAAGGCAACGAAGGGCCTCAGGCCAGCACGGTCCAGGTGGTCGACAAGCCAGGCGCCCGGCGGGGCAAGGTAAATTCCGCCCGGTTCTAGTCCCCGGATGCGGGGTCCAGGATTCGAAAGCTGGTTTCCACCGCGGCGTTGACCGAGGCGATCGCCCCGCAGTACCTGGTGACCGAGAGCTGAATGGATCGCTCCACATCGGCGGCTTTCACCCCGCTGCCGTATACCACGAATTCGATGCCGATGCGGGTGTAGCGGCGGGGGTGATTTTCGGCCCGATCCCCTTGGATGTGGATCCGCATGCCGGTGAACGGTGTCCGTTTTTTTCGAAGAATGGAAATCACGTCCATGCCGGTACACCCGGCGATGCCGATCAGCACCAGTTCCATGGGAGAAGGACCGCTGCCCCCTTCCGGGTTGTCCAGAACGACGGCCGGGCCCTCTGAGGCCCGGCCGACAAACTGCAGGCCGTCTGTCCAGTTCAGCACCGCTTCTTTTGCCATGATCACCATCCTTTCGAGTTGCACCAGATTTGCACCGCAGGATGCATACCGCTCCACCGGCGGTTTGCTGAAAAGCTTGCCGAATGATGTCTGCGGTTGTAGGTTACCTTCAGCGCCGACACCGCCGAAAAATCCCTTGGGTTCGATCCGAAAAACCATTTTTATCGAGGGGAGACAACCGCATGGATTTTGAACGCTATTACCTGGATCTGTTTGAGTTCCTCAATGACGCCTGCCGAAAAATCGCGTCCGGAAAATACGAGCAGAGCGATGCGGAACGATTGTTCGAACTGGCCAAGAAAGGCCGCTATCCCAGCTTTTTGTCGGACCTGGCCGAATCCTTCGGCATGATGATGGTCAAAGTCGAAGCCCGCGAATTTCGGCTGCGGGAAACCATTGCAGAGTTGGAAAAAACCAAAGCCCGGCTGGAAGCGGCCTTGCGAGCGGAAGGGCAGACCCCGCCGGAAACCGGCTCCTGAACGGCCCCGGCCGTGAGACGATGCGCCGACAGAGATCGGAAATGCCAAACGCCCCGCCCTCCTGCGACCGATGGCTTGCGCAGGCGGCATTCTCTTCGCCCCCCGCAACGAAACAGATGGCTCGCACGGGCGCTCAACGCCCACAGCGATACAGGAAGCACGACGCATGCCGAACGCATTGATGTCACGCTATCACGGAATCGTGGACGATGTACAGGCTTTCGAGGAGGCCGTCCGCAGCCCCCTGCCGCGGTTCGTCTGGTCCAATCCGACCCGCTGCAGTCCCGAACGTCTCGGACAACTGCTTACCGAAAGCCGGTTCCAGCCGGAGCCGCTGCCATGGCTGCCGGGTGCGTTCCGGATCAACGGTCCACAGCAAGGCCTTGGAAGCCATTGGGCCTTTCTGGCGGGTTTTTATCACATTCAGGAAGCCAGCTCCATGCTGCCGGTGCTGTTGCTGAACCCCGCAAAGGCCGGCCGTGTGCTGGATCTGTGCGCCGCTCCCGGCAACAAGACCGCTCAAATCGCACTGGCCATGGACAACCGGGGAACGGTGGTGGCCAACGATCACGTCTGGAACCGGATGCGCCCGGTACGGATGCACATCGATCGGCTCGGCTTGCTCAATGTCAGCCTCTCCTGCGAAGACGGCGGCTCTTACCCCCGCAGTGCCGGCACTTTCGATCGCGTTCTGGTGGATGCGCCCTGCAGCTGCGAGGGCACGTCCCGGAAAAGTCCGGGCGTTCTGGCCGCAAAAACGACCCAACGGCAGCGGCAACGGCTCCAGCAAAAACAGGTGCTGCTGCTGCGACAGGCCATTCGACGCTGCAAGCCGGGCGGCAGGATCGTCTACAGCACCTGTACGTACGCCCCGGAAGAAAACGAAGCGGTCATCGACCGGGTCCTGGGGGAAATGCCGGATACCTTCCGGATCCTGACAGCCGAAATCCCCGGCTTTGCCACGACATCCGGGATCACCGAGTGGCGCGGAGCCCGTTTTGACCGCCGGCTGGAACGGACCCTGCGGGTCTGGCCCCACCGCAACGACACCGGGGGGTTTTTCATGGCGGTACTGGAAAAATCGGCCCCGGCGGCACCGTTGCCGGCCGCGCCGGAATTCTTATCCCGGCCAGGCAAGCAATCTCTGCGAATTGAAACGATCGATTCGAAAAACCGCAGCGCCATATTGGATCTGCTGGAACAACGTTTCGGTATCGACCGCAGCAGCTTTCTGGAAATGCGTCTGCTACTGCGCAACCATCGCGACGTCTTTGTGGTGGCCGCCGACCATCAGCCGCCCCCGCGGCTGGAAGCCTGCCCCGGAATTCCCCTGGTGCATCTGGCCATGCGTTATCCGAAACTGACCACAGCCGGTGCGGCCGCTTTCGGACGGAAGGCAACCCGCAACCGGATCGACACCGATGCCCAACAGCTCCGGGCCTATTTGAAGCGGGCGCCGTTCCGGCTCACGGCGGACCAGGGCCGCTCTCTCAGCGGTGACGGATATGTGATCGTCCGCCACCAGGAGGCGCCGCTGGGACTGGGCTTTTACCGAAGCGATTCGGAAACCGTCGCCAGCCGGTTCCCAAAAAGCCTGTCACCGACAGCGTCGTGAGCGATGCGCTATTTGGAAACCGGAATTTTCCGTTGGCGTCGGCTTCAAGGCGTGATATGCGAATAGGCTTTCAACCGCCCGAAGAAAGAGAAAAAGCGACATGATTGCCCTGCTCGATTACGGTGCCGGCAATGTCCGCAGCGTCATCAATGCGATTGAGAAGCTCGGCGAATCCGTGAAAATCGTAACCTCGGCCGAAGATATCCGTTCCGTCGAACGGCTGGTGTTTCCGGGTGTCGGAGCCTTCGGCAGCATGATGAAAATCCTCAACGACCGGGGCTTTGTCGAACCGCTGCGGCATTATCTGCAGTCGGGGCGACCCTTTCTGGGAATCTGCCTCGGTCTGCAGGCTCTGTTCGAAACCAGCCGGGAAGCCCCCGGTGTTCGGGGACTGGGTGTGATCCGCGGCACGGTGCAACGTTTCGACGGCCCCCTGTCGGTGCCTCACATCGGCTGGAACGGATACGTCGCCAATCAGCCATCGCGAATTTTTCGTGGGCTCAGCGGCACGGAAAAGTTGTATTTTGTGCACTCGTATCACGTGGTGCCCGACGATCCTTCCGTTGTGCTGACCTACACCGATTACGGAAGCCGCTTTGTCAGCAGCATCCAGGTGGACAGTATCATCGCCACCCAGTTTCATCCCGAAAAAAGCGGTGATGTCGGGTTGAACATCCTGCAAAATTTTATCTCCGGCGACGCGAAGCCGGTGCACCCCCCCGCCGGCGTCACCACCACTCGCCTGGCCAAACGCATCATCGCCTGCCTGGATGTCCGGGCCAATGATCGAGGCGATCTGGTGGTGACCAAGGGAGACCGCTATGATGTCCGCGAAAGCGGCCAGGTGCGCAACCTGGGCCAACCGGTCGATCTGGCCGAGCGTTATTACCGCGAAGGCGCCGATGAGATTACGTTTCTAAACATCACCGGTTTCCGTGACTTTCCACTGGAAGACGCACCGATGCTGGAGGTGTTGCGCCGTACCTCTCAGAACGTCTTCGTCCCGTTGACCATCGGTGGCGGCATCCGAAACTATACCGACCGCAATGGAAGGTATTACCCGGCCCTGGAGGTGGCGGCCGAGTATTTTCGCTCCGGAGCCGACAAAATTTCCATCGGAAGCGACGCCGTCCACATCGTGGAGGCTTATCTGCATAGCGGCGCCAAAACCGGAGTCAGTGCTATCGAAGAAATCTCGAGAGTTTACGGCAACCAGGCCGTGGTGGTCTCCATCGATCCGCGGCGGGTTTACACGAATGCGCCGCGGGACGCCGGGCACGCGGTGATGGAAACCCGGCGTCCGGGTCCGGCCGGTGAACGCTTCTGCTGGTATCAGTGCACCGTAAACGGTGGACGCCGGGGATGCGACCTGGATGCGGTCACCCTGGCCCGCGTTTGCGAAGAACTCGGCGCCGGTGAAATTCTACTCAACTGCATCGACCGCGACGGCACCAATCAGGGTTTCGATATCGAGTTGATCCAGGCGGTGACGGCGGCCGTCTCCATTCCGGTGATCGCCTCCAGCGGAGCCGGCCGCGTCGAGCACTTTGCCGAGGTGTTTCTGGAGACAGAGGCCGAATCCGCGCTGGCGGCCGGCATCTTTCACCGCCGCGAGGTGCCGATCGAAGCCGTCAAGGGCCACCTGGACGGCAAGGTGGAAATTCGCCGCTGAAATTCGATGCCGCGCCCGATTTGACTTTTCCCCATTGCGACCCAACGTTTATCCGGTAAAACCAAGTCGCGACGCTGCCCGGCGACCCCGCGACAAAGAACCGTGCGGATCAAAAAAGATCTGCATTTGCCCCGGAACCGGGAAAGGAAGGTGTTGCAATGGATGTGAAAACTTACTGCGACCGGCTCGAACAACAGCTCACCGAATGGAAAGCCCGGCTCTACGACGTGATCCGCATCGTGGATGGTCTCTCCAACGCCCGCAAAGAGTCGGTGTATCCAACCATTCGCGGACTGCATGACATCGTCGGCGAAATCGACACCGAACTGGAAGAACTCCGAACCGCCTGTCCGTCCGACTGGTCGCCGAATCGCCGAACAGTCGAAAAGAAAATGGCGGCCCTGCACGATACACTGAGAGCCCTCTCGGACAAAGTGGACGGTCCGCTGGTGCCCGATACGCACGCCTGGGTTTCGGAGTGATCGGGCACGGGTTCCGACTCGAACCGCCCGGATATTGAAATCACCGGAAATCCGATGCACGAGTTCCGCCTGACCGATGAAGCGGAACCGGCCGGTCTTATTTTTTGTCTCAACCGCATTCACGAACAGCTGCGCATCGCCATGATGCCGTAAACCGACGGCAGCGTTGCGTGCACACTGGCATCGCAGCGGTTCAGGTGCAGGCCGGTGCCTGCCTCCCATTGGCCGATCTCGGCCACCATGGACTTGATGACATCCTGGTAATCGACGGTCTGGTAAAGTTCCCGCCACTGCTGCTCTTCGATCGAGATGGCCGCCTCCGGCAATCCGCAAAAAAGAATTTTACTGGCCGCAGGCATTCCCATGGTGTTGGGCGTCATGCAGATCGGTAGCAGCCGCTTGAACAGGACCCATAGAAACCCTGCGATCTCGTCGCAAAGGGCCGGTTCGAGCAGGCCCATCACCCGGCTGCGGTCATTGCTGGCGTGATCGAGAAGGCGTCGGATGCGACACACATCTTCGCCGATGAGTTCCCAGCATCGGGCAATGCGATTTTCCGGATCCAGCACGGCCCCTTTGGCGAATTTTACACCTCGAAAGGGGCCGCGCTGTGTCAGGCGCATCACCGGCAACAGCCGGGCGGCGTTTTCAGCGAAAATTTTCCTGTTGATGCCATGCCGACTGTTACTGATGGCTTTCTCGATTGCCGGACGGCAACCCCCACCGACGCCCTGGACGCACTTGTGAATGAATTTTTGCGAATAGGGTTTTCCGTCTTTGCGAAACAAAACGCGCATGGCCGACTCCCTTCCCGTTCTTGCGGATTCCGGCCGCCGGGCCGGATGCATTTGCAACCGGCGGCAGGCAACGACACACCGGCCGTGCCGGTGCTCGGGAATTGCCTTGTAACATGTTTTGGAAAGACCCTCAATCGATCCGGATTGCAACGACGCCCGCTGCAGCCGTCTGCAGAACTTGCGACAGTCCCGACTACGGCGAGCCCGGACGCATTCCGGTCAGTGAAGACAGGATACCGGACACAAGGATGTAACCGGCCATTGTCAGGACCAGGGCGATCAGGGCGCGGGAAGCCCTGACTGCATAAACCGCACTGAGTCCGAGCACCAGCAGATAAATCCGATAAAATTCCATCAGCAAACCCGCCACCGGAATCCAGGTCAACGTGTTGACCGCCGCCGAATAAGCGTTAACCCGAAACGCAGCTTCGTAGGTTCCTGCGGAACGGAACCATTTCACCAAAATAAAATGCAACACGCCGGCGGTGATAAAGGGAAAAGAAACGCCCATCGCCAGATTCTGAAGCACGAGCCAGTAATTGCGGTGATACAATCCGACCATCGCAACATGAATCAACACGCAGATCATTAAAAAGAGAACGGGCGCCGCATAACCTCCGCGTCGGTTCAATGCCTGAAAAAAATCCCGCGGTGAGAGCAATACGGCCAGAACCACCCGCGGGAAACTGCGCAAGGCGGTTCGGGGTTCGAATTCAGCCGGCAGTTCTGCTTTCATGGCCTTCCTTTCGATCGACCGCCGGCCCCGCCCCGTCACGAGCCTTACGGGTTCCGGTCGAGCGCGCGCATCATCCCCGGGCAACGGGGATGCTTGAGTTGGCGGCCGGCACGTGATATCGGTAGGTTATGGATGCATTTACCTGCAAGTGTGTAAGCGACATCCTCGACGGATTGCGCGACGGGCTGTCCCATTTTTCCGGCCCCAGCCGCGCGGCCGTCATTTTCTGCGTGCAACCCGAAGATGCCATGCGCATCTGCGACCCCCAGCATCTGCTCAGCGGGCACGAACCCCGCTTCAAGGAGCTCTACCTGGAAAACAACGACTGGCGACGAGACGTGGGCGTCGGCCGTGAAAGAACCCGGTTTGGATATCTGCTCCCGGAAAAGAACCTCCAGCTGGCCGGTTTAATATCCTTCGGCGGCCGTTCCAGTTCGGTATTTTACCAGATGTGGTTTACCGAACACCATCCGGACATGTGTTCCGTCGGCCCCACCGAACGATGGCTGGAACACGCGGCCTGGCGGCTGTCACATGATATCGCCAATGAGCGCGACCTCTATACGGGCATCTCCGGCAGTTTCCTGAAGGAATATGCAACCCATGCCGTTCGCGATTATGTGGTGGATCGCATGAATGTGCTCCTCGGCTGGGACAGCCAGCTGCGCATTTTCCCGATCCTGGATGCGGTGCTGGGTATCCTGCGCACGCCCGAAGAACGTGCCCCGGCCCAGGGCGACCTGGTCTTCGTAGAGCGTCGCTCGCTGAACGCCGTCGACTTTCTGACCCGTTTCCCCGAGAACGAACGCCCCCTGCTGGACAACTTCAAGCATGTGCGCAAGCTGCTTCTGGCCGTCGAGAATTCCAATCGCAAACTGGTTTCCGATGGCAGCGGCATCGTCGGCATCGCCTGCGGACAGCTGCCGGAATTCTACCTGGAGGCCAAATTTCGAGGCACCTATGGATTTATTCATGTCTCCGATGAACCCGTGTGCAGCTTTTCAGACGGGCGCTTCAAATCCTCCACCCGGCGAGCCAAGCTGGTCCAGGTGGAAGAAGCACTGCTGGAATCCGATCTGGATTCCTCCGTCGGCTCCGAACTGTTTAAAATCGTCACCAGCCTGGTGCACAGTGCCGAACAATCGGGATATGGATGCACATTGGTCGTCGATCTAAACCCCGAGCCGGTTCGCATCTCCGGACAGACACTGGAAACGCCTCTGAACCTGCGCCTGGAAGCCAACCTGGCACTTGCCGAATCGCTCTCCCGGGTGGACGGAGCCCTTCACATCGGTCGGGATCTTCGCCTGCACGGCTTTGCCAGTCTGCTCGACGGTCGCTCGATCAGTGGCGAAGACCGGGCCCGCGGGGCGCGCTTCAATTCTGCGTTGCGCTTTACGGCCGAACGCCCCAAACTGCTGGTGGTTGTGGTTTCTTCCGATCGTCCGGTTTCCGTGATCCAGGAGGGCGTGGAAATCAGTGCCCAATGCCCCTGGAACCCCCTGACAAGCTGCCTTTTTCAACCGCAAAACCTCCGGGAATGGGTCCGGCGCGAATCATGAGGGTCGTCTTGGTCCCCGGCGCATCCACCGGGACAATGTCCGGAGAAACCGGTTCCCTTGCCGCTGTAACGATCGATCTACTCCGAATGCCGCAGTACAGCAATTCCTTGCCTCCCAGAGTTGACCGTCGCATGCGCATGAGCTAGTGTCTCGATAAGAGCAAACCTTCTACCGCCGGTCAACGATGAAATTGGGTACAGCGCATGAGACTTGCCCCGGAGAAATGGTCTGCATGGCACAGATTACTGGAATCTGCGGCAAAGATCCGCGATCTGGCCCCCTGGAAATGGATGGGGGATGACGACGTTTTCGGTTTGCAGGACCCGGACGCACCGCGAACCGGGTTCGTCACCAACCGCAACCTGTCCGAAGGCGCGTTCGCGATCGAAATTTTGCTGGGCCCCAGGGCCTTTTATGACTACCGCCGGATGCGCAAATCGGGGACGGCACCCGCCTGGGAAATGGAGGAAAATCTACTGTTGGTGCCAAGGCTCGAGGTCGCCTTTCGCTGCGAAAGGCCGCCGGAAGACTGGGAAGTGCGATTATCCCGCGCCCTGAGTGTGCGAGATTTTTTTTCCGGCCCGCGTTTTCGAAGTTTTCAGCCGGGTTATTTCCCCTGGATGCCCTCATACCAGGAGGTCCGTTTCATGACCCGGGCACTGGAGCAGTATCGGCACGTTGCGCTTCGCAAACAGGCCAAGCCCGAAATCCTGAATTTCAACGGCCATCACCGCTTTCTGATACGCGAACGCCGCGACCGCGGCAATCGGGTCGAGTGGCAGGAACGCACCCGCCATATCCCCCCTCCGGAACCGGCTTCGATTCCGATCGCCTGGAATCAGTCCGACATCGACGGTCTGAACCGAATGCCGAAGCAGCGCCACATCGTCGAAGCGGACTTCTTTCTGTTTTCGGGCGAATTCGCCGAACCGGGGCAACGACCGCTGTGCACCTATATGCTGATGATGGTCCATGCCCAGTCGAAACTGGTCCTGTGCGCGGAACCGATGACGGTGGTCACTTCGCTGGAACGGCTGTGGGGTGCCGTGCCGGGCGTCCTGGCATCCGCACTGATAAATTTCGACATCCGCCCGCACAAAATCCGGGTGCGCTCCACCCCATTGCTGCGTCTGTTGAAAACCCTGCAGGCAGCCGTAGATTTCGATCTAGAATACTGCTCCCGGCTGATCAGCATCGACGCCACCCGGGAAACAATGGAAGCGTTTTTCCAGCAACAAGCCTCCCGGTGACCGGCCCCCGCCCGTCAAATCCCGAATCCGGATGTCAAAAATCCGACGGAGCGCATTCGGTGGAGTTTCATAAACTTCCGAATTTCATGTGTTCATGGCACCTGAACGCATCGGCAGGGTTTTTGCTTCAACACATTTGGGTAGACAGAAAATCTTAGAATTGGCACAATGTGGCTATGCACAATTTCCGTACCGTTCAACCGAGTTCGACCCGCATCTTACTGGTACTCTTTCTGTTGTTCGGTGTTTCCAGCATCGACGGCGCGCATGCCGCAGCGGATTTGTTTCCCCGCTATCCCAGTATCGAGCCGAACATCGAATTCTGGACCTCGATTTACAGCCGCTATACCACCCGGCAAGGGGTGATCCACGACAGCGAACACCTGGATCGCGTCTTCGAAATTATTGAACTGAAGCCCCCCGATACGACCGGTAGCCGTCGCATCAACCGGCAGCGCATCCGTGCCGCCAGGGAAAAATACAGCACGATTTTGCGCAGGCTGGCAGAGGGCGCATCTTCCGGTGACAAGAATTTTCAGCGGGTGGCCGCAATTTTCGGACCGAACGCGACGCCGGCGGAGTATATCGGAGCGGCGCGGCGCATCCGCTGCCAGGTCGGCCAGCGGGACCGTTTCCGCGCCGGTCTCATTCGCTCCGGTGCCTATCTGGAAACCATCCGCGAAATTTTTCACGCGCACGATCTCCCCGAAGCACTGGTGTTTCTGCCGCACGTGGAGTCTTCTTTCAATCCCATGGCATACAGCAAATTCGGTGCCGCCGGCATCTGGCAGTTTACCCATTCCACCGGTCGACGGTACATGCAGGTCGACTATACGGTGGACGAACGCCGGGATCCGATTCTCGCATCTCATGCGGCGGCCCGGCTGCTGAAAGATAACTACCAGAAACTGGGCAGCTGGCCGCTGGCCATTACCGCCTACAATCACGGCGCCGCAGGCATGCAGCGGGCTCGCAATGCCCACGGCGATTACGAAACCATCTTTCGAAAATACCGCAGCCGCACCTTCAAATTCGCTTCCCGCAATTTTTATTCCGAGTTTTTGGCCGCCTGGGATGTGGCCGCCAATTATACTCATTATTTCGGCTCTCTGCAGTTCGATCCGCCCTTGCAACGCACTCAGATCCGACTGGACCGGTACGTGCCGATGGCCGAGCTGGCCCGTCATCTGGAGCTGCAGGTATCCACCCTGCGAGAACTCAACCCGGCTCTGCGCGATCCGGTATTCGAAGGTCTGAAATACATACCCAAAGGATACCGCCTGCAGCTGCCCGCCGGAAACCGCAATTGGTCCACCGCCCTGGCCGCTGTGCCGCCGGATGTTTTCCGGGAAGAACAGCTGCCCAGCCGATTTCATACCGTACGCCGGGGGGACACCGCCGGCAAAATCGCCCGCCGTTACGGGGTTCGCCTCGAAAATCTGATCGCCGCCAACGGACTGGGGCGCCGGGCGACCATTTACGTAAACCAGAATCTGCGCCTGCCGATTGCCGAGGTGCCGTCAACGCCGACTTCCGAAGCGGAGACGTTGGCTTTCGTTTCCGCACCGCCGGAAAAACCGGTGCCGTCTCAGGCTGTCGTCCCGGTGGAACCTCCGCCCGCCTCGCGAGCGCCTGAAGCGACAACCACCGCATCGCAGGATAACCCGGGCGAAGTCGCCGATCATCGCACGGAACCGCAGCCGAAAATATCGCCTCCGGAATCCCGCGTGCAGACAGCGGCCGCGACGCCACCGTTCTCCGAAGAGAATACGCCGCCGAGTGTCGGAAACGAAATCGCCGACGAAACGCTGGCGGCCGCGCTGCAGCCGGAATCTTCACCGGCCGAACCGGCAGCACTTGAAACCCTGTCGGAATCGTATGCGGACGTTCCCGAGTTACCGCCGGCCGAAGCGCTCGTCACCGGCCGTCTGGCTGTAATCGAAATCCGACAGGGAAAACATGGGCCGGTGGGCATCATTCAGGTAGAGGCCGAGGAAACCCTGGGGCACTATGCCGAATGGCTCGACGTGCGGGCCTGGGATATTCGCAGAATCAATGGTTTTCCCTACGGCCGCATGATTCATCTCGGTCAAAAAATACGGGTTCCTTTACACCGGGTGGAACGCAGCTGGTTCGAGCAGCAGCGCTATGAATATCACAAGGAAATGGTGGAAGATTTTTTCTCGGCCTATCGGGTTGAAAATCTGGAATCGTATTCGGTTCGCAAAGGTGACAATATCTGGATGCTGTCCCGGGAACGATTCGAGCTTCCCATCTGGCTGATTCGCCGCTACAATCACGCATTGGACCTGCATCGATTGAGGCCGTCCGATCAGCTCCATATTCCGGTGGTGGAGAAAATCACCTGACGGCGGGCCAAAGAATCCTATGGCGTCGGCGTCCCAATTTGCGTTTCAGACAGTTACATCCCCTCTTTCATAGGAAGAAATCGTGAAAGCAGTCTGGCCGCCGGCCGAATCCGGCGGGCGGCGGCGCGTTCTCCCAGAACGGGCAGCATCGGATGCATCAAACACAGTGTAAGTCCCATCTGAAGCAACAGTCGGTGCATCCCGGCCAGAAAGCGCGCATCACCGAGTCTCGCAATGCACCGGATCACGTCTCTGACCGCGGTCGTGGAGCCGAAACGGACAACCAGGCTTTGTTCAACGGTGGTCACACGAAAACGACAACGGCCGCAGTTCAATGTCAAATCGGCATAAATACGAATGTCATTTTTGTGCGTAATCACTGCTTGCTCCGCACAAAGCTGCGCCCGAACCGTAGTTCGAGCGCAGCGGGTTAGGGGTTTTAGTTTCGATCCCGTGCTCTGATCTTGAGCACGCCGTTCAAACGCCAGTTGGCGCGGGCGGCGTTCCCATTGGTGCTGCTGGGTACCGCCACTTCCATATTTTCGAACTCGTAAGTGATTTCCGCCCCCCTGCCGGTCAGGCGGTCGTAAAGGCTGATGGCCAACTCCGGCCAGTTGGTAGTCTGGTCCGAACGCTCTTCCATGAGGTCCTCCGTTTTTAGTATTTAATATTCAGTGTGCCGCTTGAACAAACCCCACTTAAAAGTAAATGTTT
>DAXETY010000054.1:0-13795 GCA_051155755.1 Desulfobacterales bacterium | reverse complement strand
ATCCGGCCTTGATGGTCTCCCGCGCAGGCGGCAACCGGCCGGCACTGTGGCCGGCCCTAAGGAGATCTTTGCAGCCGCAGTCTTTCGTAGGGCGGGTCACTGTACCCGTCCGCAGCCGGTGGAGAGTTGCTTTCCCTTTCGATCGCCGCGCAGCGGTGTGAGATGTTTTAAAGAAGTAAAACCCGGCAGTCCGATATTCATTGCATTGATCCGGCGTGCTGCCAGAACATGGAAGCTTCCACCGCTGCGAGCAGCCGGCGGATGTCCTCCGGGTGCACATCGCCGATGTTGCCGATCCGAAAGGTGTCCACATCGGTGACCTTGCCCGGGTAAATCACGAAACCCCGGCGCTTGAGGCGTTCGTAGAACCGACCGAAGTCGTATGCGGGTTCGGCCGGACTGTGAAAGGCCGTAATGATGGGCGACTGCAGCGCCTGCGGCAGAAGCGGCAAAAAGCCGAGTCGCGCCATGCCTCCGGCCAGGTGTTGCTGGTTGGTCCGGTAGCGCGCATGGCGCGCATTGACGCCGCCTTCGGCTTCCAGCTCGGCCAGCGCCTGGGCGAAAGCCCGCACCGTGTGGGTCGGGCTGGTAAAGCGCCATTTGCCGCCGTGGTATTCCATGGTCTCCCACTGGTCGTAGAGATCCAGGCTCAGGCTGCGGGCCTGCCCGCGGGTGGTCTCCAGCACCGCCTGCCGGACGATCACCAAGCCGAACCCCGGAACCCCCTGGATGCATTTGTTGGCGCTGCTCACCAGGTAATCGGCTCCCAGCGCGGCCGCATCCATCGGCACACCGCCGAAACTGCTCATGGCATCGACAATAAACCTGCGGCCGTGAGCCTGCACCGCTTCGCCGATGGATTCCACCGGGTTGAGCATGCCGGTGGTGGTCTCGCAGTGAACCACGGCCACGTGGGTAATGCGCGGGTCTTCTTCCAGGGCTCGATTCGTGCGCTCGGGATCCACCGGCTGCACCTCGCCGAAATCGATCCGCTCGAAGTCGATCCCAATGCGCTCGGCGATGGCGGCCATGCGCCGGCCGTAGGCGCCGTTGGCCAGCACCAGCAGCCGGCCGTCGCGCGGAACGGCCGTGGTCAGCGCGGCTTCCACGGCAAAGGTGCCGCTGCCCTGCATCAGCACGGCGGTGTAGCCGTCGGCGGCGGTGGCCAGGGACACCAGTCGGGTACGGATCTCCTCGACGATGCGGTTGTAGTCGCTGTCCCAGGTGCACCAGTCCTGCAGCATGACCGCCTTGACGGATTTGGTGGTGCTCAACGGTCCCGGCGTCAGAAGCAGGTACGGATTGTCGGGCAGGTCTTCGATGTTCATTACGCGGGTCTCACTTTCCCCGAAGCGTTATCCCGGTTCTTACGCAATTTCCGATTCCACCACGCCCAGCGACTCGTCCAGGATGTCCAGGGCCCGGTCCAGATCTGCGCGCGCGATGGTCAGCGGCGGTGACAGCGGCACGAAGCTGCCCTGGGAGGTTTTAAAGCTCAACCCCCGCTCCAGGCATTCGTACATCAGCCGGTCGGCGGCGTCCACGGCCCGCTCTTTGGTCTCACGGTCTCTGACCAGGTCGATGCCCACCATCAGCCCCACGCCGCGCACGTCGCCGATCAAGGGGTGGTCGGCCTGCATCGCCCGCAGGCGCTTCAGGGCGTGGCGTCCCAGTTCGGCGGCCCGCTCGGCCAGGTGTTCGCTTTCGATGATGGAAATCACGGCCAGGCCGGCGGCGGCGGCGACCGGATTTTTTTCGTGGGTGTAGTGACCCAGTCCTTTTTCCGGTGCCGTGTCGAGGTCGCTGCGGGCGATCATGGCCGCAAAGGGGACGACCCCGCCGCCCAGTCCCTTGCCGATGGTCAGGATGTCGGGCACCACGTCGAAGGCCTGGCAGGCGAACATCGCGCCGGTTCTTCCCAGGCAGACCGCGGTTTCATCCAGGACCAGCAGGGCGCCGTGGCGGTCGCAGGCCTGCCGCACGGCCTTCCAGTAGCCCGGCGGCGGAGGATTGACGGCGGTGTTGCGCACCGGTTCGGCAATCACCGCACCCACGTCGCCCTCTTTTTCCAGCACGTAATCGATGTAGGCGGCACACTTCAACCCGCAGGTCTGGCAGTTTCCGGAGGAATCCCACAGGCAGCGGTACGGTTCGGCCGGCGGTACGTGCTGGGCGCCGGTCAAAAGCGGGCCCACATCCCGGCGGAACATGGTCTCGCCGCTCAGCGACATGACATCCAGCGAGGCGCCGTGAAAGGCATCCCACATGGAAATCGTCTTAAAGCGGCCGGTGGCGGCCCGGGCCAGCTTCACGGCCATTCCCACGGCCGTGGCGCCCCCCGGGGCGAACAGCACCTTGCCCAGCGGGTCCGGTGTGATTTCGGCCAGTTTTTCGGCCAGGCGGATGGCGGTCCGGTTGGTGTAGCGCCGCGTGCAGAAGCACAGCGCATCGAGCTGTTGTTTAACGGCCGCGATCACGGCCGGATGCGCAAATCCCACCTGGTGTAAGCTGTTGCCGTGAAAGTCGTAGTAGCGGCGCCCCTGGAGATCTTCGATGCGGCTGCCGCGGCAGCCGGACAGCACGTTGAGACAGGGCGTGGACAGGGTCTGGTGGATGAACACGGCCGCATCGCGCGCCAGCCAGCCGGCGGTGTCTTCGTCGATGGCCCTGTGGGCCCACCGCTGCCGGTGGGGCGACAGGTTGCTGTCGCCTTCGGAAAGGTCGACGCGGTGGCTGGATGAGGTATGGATGTTGTCGGATTTCAAAATCCCCCCTGGTCCCCCTTTTTCAAAAGAGGGGCACGTGTGTTTCGAGATATTTCATGATTTCGAATTGTTCTCGGCATGATGCGGTTGGGTGTCCAGAGCCTCCTCCGGCTCCCTTTTTCAAGGGAGAGCCTGGGCATCGGCACGCGATCACGGGACGACGGCCACGCGGATGGCCTCTTTCGAGGCGGCCGTCTGCCGGGCCGCGTCGATGTCATCCAGGCTGAACGGCCCCGAGACGATCTGTTCGAAGGGATACTTGTCGGCGGTGGCCGCCAGGAAATCGACCGCCTGTTGCAGATGCACGGCATCGTAGTTGTGCACGCCGGAGAGGGTCAGCCGGCGCCAGACGATATCGGAGGCGTCGTAGCCGAAGCGTGCATCCGGAAACGAATTGCCCATTTCGATGCAGCGCCCGCCGATGCGCAGACAGCGCAGTCCCAAAGGGATCAGCTCCGGTGATCCGGCCACCTCCAGAACGCAGTCCACCCCGAAGTCCTCCGTCAGACTGCGCACCGCCCCGACCACCTGCTCATCGGTCATTTCCACCACGTTGATCGTGTCGGTGGCCCCGAATTGCCGGATCAATTCCAGGCGCCGGTCCAGTACGTCGGTGACCACGATGCGGCGGCAGCCGGCATGGCGGGCCACCGCGGCGGCATAGATTCCCAGGGCGCCGGCCCCCTGGATGAGCACGTTTTCCATGGGCCGGATGCGCCCGGCCTCCCAGCCGGCCATCACCGTGGCCAGGGCGCAGTTGGCCGGTGCGGCCACCGTGTCGGGGATTTGGGCCGGGACTTTGATCACGCAGGTGCCGGGGGTCAGGTAGCAATATTCGGCAAAGCCGCCGACGAAGTGGGGCGGATCGCTGCAGCGGTCGTGGCCGTATTTCTTCAGGCGGCGGCACTTCATGGGCAGCATTTTTTCGCGGCAGTAATAACACTTGCCGCAGCTGTCCATGATGGTCCAGGTGATGCGGTCGCCGACGGCCAGGTCGCGGTCGCCGCAGTCGCACTGCACGCCGTCGCCCAGGGCGGCGACGGTGCCCACGATTTCGTGGCCCAGTACGATCGGCAACGGTGCCGGCCGCCGGCCCGACCAGGAATGCAGGTCCGACCCGCAGATGGTGCAGCAGGTCACCCGCACCAGGATCGCTCCGGGTTCGACCCGGGGCAGGGGATAGCGGCGAATTTCCAGCGGCTGGCCCGGTGCGGTCATGACCGCCGCCCGCCCGGTGGTTGCTTGCATGTTCACCTCAGGCGAATTCGGTTTCGATCAGGGCCGGCAGTTCGGCAACGCTGGGGATCACGTGGGTGTGCCAGAGCTTGCCCCAGGCAGTGAGCGGACTGGCCCCGCTGAGCACCCCCACCACTCCCCGGCAGCCGGCATTGCGGCCCTCGAGCATGTCGGCGGCCATGTCGCCGACTTTGACGACCTGGCGCACGCTTTGAATGTTCAACTGCTCCATGGCGTAAAAGATCATGAACGGCGCCGGCCGGCCGCGCTGGCCGGCAATGCACTCCACATGCACCGAACAGTCCACCAGGCCGTCTTCCAGCCAGCCCAGCCCCTCCATGATCGCCGCGGTGATTTTGCCGTGAAAGCCGGTGTCGGTGGCGACTTTGATGCCGTTGGCGTGGCACCAGCGAAAGGTTTTGGCCGCGCCCGGGACTTCGCGCACCGACCGGCGGTAGTGGGCGATCATGATGGCCTCGTAGCGGTCGAACACCTGCTTGGCCAGGGCATAGGTGTCGGGATCGCGCCGCACTTCCAGGTCCCGGAAATCAACCGGTTCGCCCCGCGAGCGGGCGATGAGATACTGGTAGAGGTGGATCTTGTTGACGCCCAGCAGATCGATGATTTCTTCGGGGGTGGTCTTCAAATCGAATTCCCGGGCGGCCTGGTAGAGGCAGTCGCGCACCTCGTTGTCGTCATAGACCGTGGTCCCGGATAGGTCGAACATGACCATGCGGATGTTGTCCATCCTGTCTCCTTGTGGGATTGGAGTCATCGTTGCTGCGGGTTTTTCAGGACACCTCCGGTGCCTGGATGAAGTGCTGGCGAACCCGGCTGGAGACGGTGTCGATGGCATAGACAGTGATCAGAATCATGATGATCAGCAGCGACACCTGGTCCCAGGCCATCACCCGGATGCGGTCGGCCAGCTGCAGCCCGATGCCGCCGGCGCCCACGATTCCCAGGATGGTGGCCGAACGGGTGTTGGACTCGAAGTAGTACAGGGAATTGGACAGCATGACCGGAAAGACCTGCGGCAGGATGGCATAGCGCATGGTCTGCACCGCGTTGGCGCCGGAGGCCCGCACGCCTTCCATGGGCTTGCGGTCCACGTTTTCGATGGCCTCGGAAAACAGCTTGGACAGCTCCCCGGTGTTGCTCACCGCGATGGCCAGGATGCCGGCAAACGGGCCCAGCCCCACCACGTTGATCCAGACCAGGGCCCAGATCAGCGCGTCGACGCCGCGCAGAAAATCCACGAACCGCCGCAGGCCGAAGTGAAAAACCGGGTTGCCGATCACGTTTTTGGCGCCCAGAAATCCCAGGGGCACGGAGGCCAGCGAGGCCAGCAGCGTGCCCAGAAAGGCCATGCCCAGGGTCTCCAGGGTGGCGCGAATGAATTCCAGCGTGCGGCCGTGGGAGGCCGGCGGCAGCATGAAGCTCACCACTCCGAAGAGCTTTTGAGTGCCCCGCAGCAGTCGTTCCAGGTCGAAAAACCCCAGGGTGTGCAGGCAGTAGATCGTAAAAAGAGCGAAACCCGTCCACTGGGCCCAGCGGATGAGCCGCCGGCGTACCGGCCGGTGAAAGACCTCCGGAAAAAGTTCGACGGTCTGGGAAACGTCGGCGGTCAGCGGCCGGCTCATAAGGCCCTCACATCGCCGATGGCTTTGTGGCGGATTTTCTCGCAGCCGATGTCGATCAGAATGACCGTGACCACCAGCATCAACACGATCGCGCTGATGTCTTCGTAGATGAACTGGCGGATGACCGTCATCAGCTCCTGGCCGATGCCGCCGGCACCGACAAAACCCACCACCGAGGCGGCCCGCACGTTGATCTCGAAGCGCAGCAGGGTGTAGCTCATGAAGTTGGGGAAAACCTGGGGCACCACCCCATAGCCGATGCGCTGGAACCAGTTGCCGCCGGCGGCGGCCACCCCTTCGGACGGACCCAGGTCGACGTTTTCGTTGATTTCCGAAAACAGCTTGCCCAGCGCGCCGCAGCTGTGGATGGCGATGGCCAGAACCCCGGGCAGCGGACCCAGGCCGAAGGAAAAAACGAAGATCAGGGCAAAGACCAGCTCCGGCACCGACCGGCCGAATTCCATCAGGCGCCGGCAGACAAAATAAAGCGGGTAGTTGGCGTTCAGGTTGCGGGAAGCCGGAAAGCACAGCACGAAGGCGCTCAAAAAGCCGAACAGCGTGGCCAGAAAAGCGATCAGGATGGTGTCCCACAAAAACACCAGCCAGCGGTCGAAGCCCCAGTACCAGTCGGCGATGTCGGCTGCGGCGGTCTCTGCCCGGATCTCGGGCATCGTCCGGGCGAAGTAGTTGAAGAAGGCCGGAAACCCCTCGACAAACTCCGGGATGCTGACTTCACCCACGATGGCCGAGCCGATCAGCGCCAGCACAAACACCCCGGCAAAGGTCAGGTTCTGGCGGCGTTTGCTGTGCTTCAACCGGGCTTCGTCGCGGCTGAAGGCGGCAAAAACCTCGTGCTTTTCGGGATTTTGGTCGAAAAAAGCGGTCACTACCTGTCCTTAGCAAGACTTGCGAACCGGTCGGTTTCGTAGGGCGGGTCCCCGCCCCCGCCCGGTTTGTCCAGGGGAAAGGCATGGCGGGATTTTCGGGGTGGGATCCCCGAAAACCCCACCGGAAAGACTTATTGCTTGCGCTGTTCCATGTTGGCTTTGACGAACCGGATCACCGGCTGGTAGTCATCCAGGGAGACCTTGGTAAAACCCTGGGAGCCGCCCATCAGGGCCTTGAAGGCTTCCGGGTCCTTGGAGGGCATCGCCAGCAGGGCGGTCTGGATGTCTTTGATCATCCCTTCGGGCAGCCAGGCCGGCACGGTGAACGGGTCGGAGGGCAGGCGCGGGGATTTCCAGATGATGCGGTACTGGCCCGGTTCGATCATGCCCTTTTCTTCCATGCGGCTCATGTTGGATTTTTTCTCGTTGGTCCACCAGGTGGCCACGGCGTCGAACTGGCCGTCGTAGAGCATCTTGACGCTGTTTTCGTGGCTGCCGGAAAAGGTGGTCGAACCGAAAAACTTCTCCGGATCGTAGCCCTCTTCGGATAAAAAGAACCTGGGGGCCTGGTAGCCGGAGGTGGAGTTGGGATCGGCAAATCCGAAGCGCTTGCCCTTCAGGTCCTCGACGGACTGAAAGGGGCTGTCTTTCTTGACGATGATCACCCCGAAGTATCCGAAGCCGCCGTCCTTGTCGATTTCGGCGGCCAGCGGCACGGCCTGGCCTTCGGTGACGATCCAGGCCCGGGCGAACGAGGCCGGACCGAACCAGGCCAGCTGGATTTTCTTGGCGCGCAGAGCCTCGATGACTCCGGCGTAATCGGTGGCTTCCCGCCACTCCACCGGCACGTCGAGCTCCCGGGCCAGGTAGTCGCGGAAGGGCGTCCAGCGCTTGGCGCGATCCTCGGCGTTTTCCTCGGTGATCACGCCCATGGTGAGCTCGGGATAATCTTTGCTCCATTCCCCGGCCGCAGCCGGCATCGGCCCGAAGGCCAGCAGGCAGCCCGCCAGCAGTCCCAAGGTCATCAGCAGTTTCCAGTGTTTCATCGGTGTTTCCTCCCTTTTGATTGTTGCGAGATGTTGATTGCGCAATTGCTTGCGAAGCACTTAACTTTTGGAATCAGCGTCCGCTCCGGAGCGCTTTAAAAATGCCGGCCTTCAGCCCGCCGTGGCCCAGCGCCGCTCCGCATCGGCCGGCTTCTTTCCCAGCGCCTCCTGGAGCTCTTCGCTGTCGCCCTCGGCGCCGTAGATTTCCACGGCCTTTTCCACCGTCAGCGCCTCCGGGGGGCCGTCGAATACGACTGTGCCGGCCTGCATGCCGATGATGCGCTCACAGTAACTGCGGGCCGTGTCGAGGTGATGAAGGTTGCAGATCACCGTGATGCCGACTTCCCGGTGGATGCCTTTGAGCGCCTCCATGACCTTGGTGGCGTTGTGGGGGTCCAGCGAGGCGATGGGTTCGTCGGCCAGCATGAGGCGGGGTTCCTGCACCAGGGCGCGGGCAATGGCCACCCGCTGCTGCTGGCCCCCGGACAGGGTGTCGGCCCGCTGCAGGGCGGTCTGGGCCATGTCCAGGCGCTCCAAGGCCTGAATGGCCATGGCTTTTTCCTTGCGGGAAAAGATTCGCAGCAGCGTGGGCAGGGTGCGGTGGTACCCCAGCCGTCCGACCAGCACGTTGGTGAGCACGTCCAGGCGGTGGACCAGGTTGAACTGTTGAAAAATCATGGCACAGCGCGCGCGCCAGCGCAGCAGCTCCCGGCCCCGCAGCGAACCGACGTCGGTGCCGTTGAATTCGATGCGTCCGGAGGTGGGGTCGATCAGTCGGTTGATCAGCCGCAGCAGCGTGGATTTGCCGGCGCCGGACCGGCCGATGATACCCACCATCGTGCCCGCCTCGATGTCCAGGTTAATCGCATCGACCGCCTTGACCTCGCCGAAGTGTTTGCAGAGATTTTCCAGTTTGAGCATAAGCGCCGGTCCCGGGTCCTTGCGGTCGTGATGTTACTTGACGGTTGCGGTGTAAGGTTCTTCGCTCCATGATCCCGGACAAGCCGCTGGTGCCCATCCACGGAGAAGTGATGGCACTAGCTATGCCGGTGGTGTTAGCCCTGCATTAGGCGTGAATTACTTTTTCATTAGTGGATGTTAATCTTTCGAGTGAATGTATAAGCGCAGTTAATACCGGCGGGATGTCGCCGGCAGGTCACCGGCCGGCGAAAATGCATCGGCGATGCGGATCAGATCCTGGACCAGCCGGGTCTGTTCCAGGTTTTCCATACAGACCAGGTACTGCCAGGCCCGCAGATCCGCATCGCTGATGGGCACGGCCGCCAGGCGCGCATCGCACCCGAACTCCACATCGAAGACAAATCCGAAGCCCAGGCCGGAAGCGACCGCTTCCTTTACGGCTTCCCGGGTCGAAACCCGCAGGGCCACCGCCGGTTCGAGCCCGTGGGTTGCCACCGCCTTTTCGAAGATGCGCTGGGTCATCGAACCCGTTTCCCGGTAGATCAAGGGCTCCTGGCAGAACTCTTCCAACCCGACGGTTTCCTGGGCGGTCCAGGGGTGATCTTGCGGCAGGCAGGCATAGATGCGCTGTTCGAAAAAGCGATGGTTGAAAAAACCGCGCCGGGGGGTGGTCTGGGTCACAAACGCGGTTTCCACCCGGAAATGATTGAGGTGATCGTACATCTCTTCGGTGTTGCTGAGCAGGATGTGGATGCGCATCTCTGGAAATCGGTGGATCAATGCCGCGGCAAGTTTCAGAAAATACGGGCTGGTGATGCCGATGGTCACCTGGCCCGTGTGGACCGCCGCCTGCGAGTCGATGGTGGCGTTTAGTTCGGTCATCAACGATACGATCTGGCTGGCCGAACGCATGACCCGGCGGCCGGCTTCGGTCAGGATCACCTGACGGCCCTTTCTGTGCAGCAGATGTTTGCCGATCTTCTGCTCCATGGATTTGATCTGCAGGGAGACGGCCGGCTGGCTGATGTCCAGATGCTCCGCGGCCCGGGAATAATTGCCGCATTTCACCACCGCGTGAAAGATCCGGATTTGAGAAAAATTCAGTTGGAACGGATCGCAACGGTTGGGTGTCATCGCTGGCCTTCATCGGTGACTGTCGGTTCCTGCGCAACAGTGCCGGCGGGATCGGTTGCCGGCTGGTTCCGGTGCAGCCGGTTCAGGACGGCCCGGGTGTTTCGCCCGCTGCCAGACGCAGCTCGATCTTTTCGATCAGCGGCATGACCGCCCAGATGCCCTCGGCCGTGTAGTCGGCGCCGGCTGCTGTAAAGCGCTGCCGGATTTCCGCCAGCCGGCCTTCGAGTTCTTCGGCGGCAAGCTTGCGGGTTTGCGCTTCGGTCAGCCCGAGTTCGTTGCCGCTGCGCGTCAATCCGATCGTCCACATGCCGGCGTTGCACCCCTCCAGGATGTCGCTGACCGTGTCGCCGATCTTCACCACGGCTTCCAGGGGGTAGACCTGCAGGTCGATGGCGTTTTTGTAGCACATCCACGGATGAGGCCGGCCGGCCGGAACGTCCGAGGCGCACACCACCACGTCGGGCATATACCCCTTGGCCGCCGCCGCCGGCTTCATTGCAGCCATCATCGGCGCGGTGTAGCCGGTGGTCGAGCCGATCTGAATGTTGCGCCGCCGCAATTCGGCCACGGTGTCCAACAACCCGAAGATGGGATCGGCGTGAGCGGCGATGGCGGCCACCATGCGCTTTTCGGTTTCGCGGTACATGGCCTCCACGTCGGTTTCCTGCGGCTCGCGGCCGTGTTGAGCTTGCCAGCGGGTGCGCACCGATTCCAGCGCGCACATCCGGCGGATATGCTCTTTTTTGGCCAGGCCCATGAAACGGCGGGCCTCGTCGGTTGTCACGGGCACATCGAAATGATCGAAGACCTCCAGGAACACAGCCACCGGCCCGATGCTGCCGTAGTCCACGGCCGTGCCGGCCCAGTCCAGGATGACGGCCTGCACCGGGCCGGTATAGGGGCGTTTGCAGTGGTCGCTGTCCATCCTGTCACTCCCGGCTGTGGGTTATGCTTCAGGTTCGCCAAACGGCATCGTGGGCCCTGTCTTCCGCTCGAAAGTTGGTCCGCATTCGTAAGCCAGCCGCATTAGGCCGATATTAACCCGGGGTTAGATATTGGTGAGCCGATCTTATAAAACGTCGCAAAAATATAACCAAGGCTTATGGAAATTGCGTTCAGGCGGAATGGATCAGCGCGGTCAGGGAGGTGCCCAGGAAATAATCGATGGAATAGGCGAACGGCCAGACAAAGGCCTGAAACAGATTCATGGCCGTGGACTGACGGATCAGAAACGGTGCCACCAGGAACCGGAAAACGATTACGTAGATGATAATCGTTACAACTGCGATGGACGCCCGCATCAGGATGCGCCGCCAGATCAAGGGCACGGCGGTTGCGGCGATCTGACGTGCGATGCATTCCGCGCTTGGCCCCCGGCCCAGCGTATAGAAGGCCCGTTTCAAAACCCCCAGCTTGCCGATGCGCTCACAGGCCTGCCGGTGGGCCGAGTGGTAGATTTCCTCGTAGAGCAGCCGCTTGAGGTTGAGGTGGTGATGTTTGCACAGGACCCGCAAAAACCGCGCGTTGTAAAGCAGTTTGCCGCCGCCGTGCAGCATGGAGCCGGCGTACACCGAACAGACGATCAACACGGCGGTCGCATCGCTGAACCAGCGGGGCGCCCAGAACACGGCCGCCGTGATAACCAGCACGTTCAAGGTGACATCGACGATGCTGGAGGTCAGAAAGCCGGTAACGCGTGCGACCGCTTCGGTGGCCGACAGGGCGATTCCATACCGGATGCTTCTTCGCACCTGCCCGGATACCACTGCGCGGATCCCGGCAAACGCGATGGGAAAATACAAAATAGGGATCATGTCCGCAGCGCTGCAACCCCGGCCGAATCGAACCCTTAGAATATACAAACTCCGTGCATCCCGAGCCTGTCGCGGAATGGCACAACACCCATTTTATCACAACCCCTGGAAATTCTCATCCCATCCAGCGTACCGCCTTAAATTAAAGGGGGGACAGGGGGGGATTTTATTGATTTCGCCCATATCTACGGAATCGCCCCGCCGTAAAAAAACCGCCCCAACCCGATCGTAAACACCAGATTGCCCCACAGCCCGTGGACAATGCTCGCCTGCAGCGTGGAGGCGGTCCCGGCGTAGGTAGCCGCGATGAGAAATCCCCCCAAAGCCGACAAGGTGGGTGCCAGCCAGTTGGCAAAGAACAGGTGGGCCAGGCCGAATGCCAGTGCGCTGACCACGATGCGGGTATTTCGGCCCGGGAAAAGAAAGCGGTAGCGGTGGAACAGAAAAGTGCGGAAAATGATTTCCTGGGGATAGGCCGAAAGCAGCGGATACAGCACCATCACCGCGGCCCACAGCGGCAAATTGGCTCTGGGAAATGCAAATAATCCTTGGGGCTTGGAAAGAGTCCAGGCCAACGTCAGTGCAGCCGCCCATGGAATAAAGACCAGCAGGGATTCCTGCAGCCTTGGGGAAAAATTTTCGGCATCAAACAGCCGGCGGCGATCGAAGTTTTTATCGGCGAGCAGCAGAACCAGACACACGGCGGCGATTGCCAGGATGAACGGAATGAGTAAGGCCCCGAAGAATTGGCGATGGAGGTAGAAAATGACAGGGATGCCGACAAACAATACCGTGAACTCTGCTGCCAGGTACAGCCAGGCCAGCCGCCTCGGAATCAGAGGCCCTTGTTTCGTGGCGCCGGCAATCGGAGTTTTCTCCCATTTTTTCATCGTATTTCCAAATATCTGCAATTTTTAATCGATTCCTAATTTGACATCCAGGCCCTGAGGGCCATACTAAGGTTCAGTGTTTGCGGCCTCTTTCCCTCGGAACGCAAACGCGGTTCTTCATCATTCCTCCGGGCGGTTCGATCCACGCTCGTGGCCGAACCGCCCAATTACCGTAACCTCCATCATAGGACTGTGTGAGGGCATGTTCGAAAATTTTTTCATCCTCTCCCAAATCCTGATCGCAGTTATCGGGATTATCGTCGGTGCCGGTTTGATCCTCGACCGGCGGTGATCCGTTTGACTGCAACCGGCATCGAAAGCTGGCGCTTCTCCCCCCCGGACGCACTGCGCTTTTTGCCCTGGTTTTTGATTTCTTTTCCGCGAGGTTCATCCATTGCGTGCCAATAAAAGCGAGTCGCAGATGAAACGCCTGGACGAATTGATTTCTTCGTTGACCCCCAAGGTGCTGTCGCGGTCTTCCACCGCGAAATCCACCGGAACCTGCAAGATTTGCCGTCAGCCGGCCACAGAGTTTCGGACCGCGCTCTCCCGCCTGGAATATAGCATTTCAGCGATCTGCCAAAACTGCCAGGACCAGTTCTGGGGCGGCGAATAATTTTCGCCGCGCTTTGTCGAACTTAATTCCCGTCTAATAAACATCATATATTCATTGCGCATTAAGGCTGCCGCAGCCGGAACTCGAAACGGAAATATCTGCCGATGAATGGAAACTGGCTCCTCTGTGATTTTCACATTCACACGACCTTCAGCGACGGCGAACTGCCGCTGGCCCAGGTCATCGACCTTTACGGCCGCAAAGGATTCGATGCGATCGGCATCTCCGATCACATTCTGGACGAAGCATCCTGGGAGCGCTACCCCCTGGAGAATCCGCCGGCCGTAACGCCGGAGCGTTTCCCGGATTATCTGCACGCCCTCTGGCGGGAGACCCGCCGGGCCTGGGAGTCCTACCGCATGCTGGTGATGCCCGGCGTGGAAATCACCAACGACACCCAAGGCTATCACATCCTGGCCATCGACATCAAAGACTACGTGGAGCCGGGGCAGTCGGTGGAGGCCATCGTCAACCAAATCCACGAACAGGGGGCCATCGCCGTGGCGCCCCATCCCCATCGCGGATCGCTGGACGGCACCCAGCAGCTGATGTACCTGTGGAACAACCGCAGCCGGTTCGCCCACCTCTTCGATGCGTGGGAGGTGGCCAACCGCGATGACCTGTTCAACGTGGTGGGGCTTAAAAAATTCAATTACGTGGCCAACTCCGACTTCCACCAGCCCCGGCACCTGTATTCGTGGAAGACCCTGCTGCACTGCGACAAGAACCCGGAGGCGGTCAAGGCGGCCATTCGGCAAAACGAAGGGGTTTCCATCTACCTGCTGCGGGCCGACAAGCCCCTGGCGGAAAACGGATCCGAATCGCCCGCGCCGTCGCCGTAAG
>DAXETY010000053.1:0-8843 GCA_051155755.1 Desulfobacterales bacterium | reverse complement strand
ATTTACTTGCGTGCACGAAATACATTGAACTGAACCCGGTTCGGGCGGGCCTGGTTCAAAAACCGGAAAAGTGGCGTTGGAGCAGTGCAGGCCCTCACCTAAAGGGCCGGGATGATGTTTTGGTCAAGGTCAAACCGCTTTTAGAAATGGTGTCCACCTCCTGGAAGCGGTTTTTGTCCACCGATGCCCGGGGTCACGAAATCGATATTTTGAAAAAACATGAGCGAACCGGCCGCCCGCTGAGTGAAGATGGATTTGTGGAATCGCTGGAAACCTTGTTGAATCATAAGCTTAAATGCCGGAAGCCCGGCCCGAAGAGGAAAGATAAGTAAGATGTCCCCGGAATTAATGCCTTCCAAAGGGTCATATATGACCACTGGTTAAATGTGACCCCAGTCCCCACGAATAATTATCATGTCCCCTTGAGTAATCGCCATGCTTGTTTCCTTTATAAATCAGTATGATGCGACAGGAAAATTTCACAGATCGGATTTGGCATGAAGGTTGCGGTTACCGATTGCAGATGAAAACCCCCAATTTTCTTCTTGGGGAGGGCATTCACCCAAGAGATGCGGCCGCTCGTTCACAGAAAGAAGAGAGTTCGTCATGTGAGAGAGCGGACTGTCTACTGAAGCCGGCCCAGAAGTATGCGTTGGCTTATGATGCGCAGTACACGACAGAGGTTACCATAATGATCGTCATTCGAATCACCATGAACGTCATCCCGGGCAAACAACTGGAAATGATGCAAACACTAATTTCCATGATCGAGCTGACGGCAAAGGAGGCGGGGTGCATAAGCTATGGCGTTTTTTGCGATATCGAAGACGAAAACCGTTTTTGCCTGCTGGAGGAGTGGAAAACCCGCAAAGACCTGGATCATCATATCGCATCTCATCGTTTTGGCGTTTTGTTAGGAACAAAAGCCCTTTTACGAGAATCGTTGAAAATTCAGATTTACACGGTTTCGGATTCGGAGGGAATGGATGCCGTTCGCAAAGTCAGAAATCATAAAAGTTCAAGTGTATACCCGACGAATGAGCGTGGGGGTCTGATCCAATGAACATTCTGCTTATTTACCCAAAGTTTCCCGATACGTTTTGGTCCTTTTCGTACGCGCTGCCTTTCATCGGCAAGAAAGCGGCGTTTCCGCCGCTCGGCCTGATCACCGTTGCGGCCCTGCTGCCGGAACAATTTCAAATCCGTCTTGTCGACCTGAACGTGGAAGCTCTTGGCGACGCCGATCTGGCATGGGCCGACATGGCTTTTATCAGCGCGATGGCGGTTCAGCGCAAGTCGGCCGTCCATGTCATCGACCGGTGCAAGGCCAAGGGCTTGAAAGTCGTTGCCGGCGGGCCGCTTTTCACGGCGCAGCCCTGTGATTTCGGGCAGGTGGATCACTTGGTTTTGGACGAAGCCGAGGTCACGCTGCCGGCCTTTATCGCGGATTTGGCCAACGGATGCCCGCAAAGAATTTACAACGCCGACGGATATCCCGACATCCACCAGAGCCCGATCCCGTTGTGGGGCTTGATCGACACACGCCGCTATGCCTCGCTGAATATTCAGTACTCCAGAGGATGCCCCTTCAATTGTGATTTCTGCAACATCACGGCCCTTTTCGGACACACGCCGCGCACCAAGACGCCCCAACAGGTGGTCGCTGAACTGGACGTCATTTATCAGGCGGGTTGGCGCGGAAACATCTTTTTTGTGGATGACAATTTTATCGGCAACAAACGTTCTCTTAAGGAGCATTTGCTTCCGGCCCTGATCCAATGGCGCAAGAATAAAAAAGGATGCGTCTTTTTTACGGAAGCATCGATCAACCTCGCCGATGACCCCGAACTCATGGACATGATGGTCCAAGCGGGATTCGACACCGTTTTCATCGGCATCGAGTCACCCGATGAGATCTGTCTGGCGGAATGCCGCAAAACGCAGAACCAGAATCGCAATCTGCTGCAAAATATCAAAATCATACAACGTACCGGATTACAGGTTACCGGCGGGTTTATTGTCGGCTTCGACAGCGATACCGCCGCCACCTTCCGGCGGCAGATCGAATTCATTCAAAAAAGCGGGATTGTCTCGGCGATGGTGGGGATACTGAATGCCCCGCCTGGAACCCGACTATTCGAGCGCCTTTACCGCGAAAACCGAGTCGTGGAAAAGTTCTCCGGCGACAATGTCGACGGATCGACCAATATCGTCCCGAAAATGGGACTGGACCGGCTTTTAGAAGGATACCGATCGATCATGGCGCACATCTATTCGCCCCGTCATTATTACCGGCGTGTGCGGACGCTCCTGGCAGAGTTCGGAACGCTTCCGGCCCAAGCGCCTCTGGATTACCAGCGGGTTCTCGCGATCTTCCGGTCCGGCATTCGACTCGGTATTCTGGGAAAGGAACGCTTCAATTTCTGGCATCTGCTGTTCTGGACCCTGTTGCGCAAACCCAAATTGCTGCCTCTGGCCGTGACCCTCGCAATATACGGCTATCACTACCGGCGGATATGCGAGCTGCATATTCTTTAAGCAAGGAGAGCGAGACCCCTTATAGACAAAGGGATTCATCCTGAACAAACAAGCATCGATGAAGCAGATCGGTCCATGGATAGGAGGTAAGTTATGGCTGAAGGGTATCAACCCCCGGGGGGATCCACGCCGACGTTGGAAGACGTGCTGGAGAAAATTCGACAGCAGTTTAAAAGGTTCAAAGGCGGTCCGGTCCTGTTTTTCGCCGCCGTAGTGGTGGCGGCGATCTTATGGACCGCGTGGTTTACTGTCCAACCCGAGGAGACGGGCATTGTTCAGCGCTTCGGCAAGGTCATGCGCACCGCCGGTCCGGGGCTGCATTTCAAACTGCCGTACGGCATCGAAAAGGTTCGCCTGGTGCCCACGGCGCGGGTGCTGAAAGAAGAGTTCGGCTTTCGAACGGTGTCTGCCGTTCCCGGCGAAAAGACCCGTTATGATACGCGCGGCGCTTACAAGGACGAGTCACTGATGCTCACCGGTGATCTAAACGTCATCGACGTTCAGTGGATCATCCAGTACCGCATCGAAGATCCGATCCGCTACCTGTTTCAGGTCCGCGACACACAGAAGACCATCCGCGATACCACCGAAGCGGTCATGCGCCGGGCGGTCGGCAACCGTCTGGGCAGCGATGTGCTGACCACCGGCCGGGTGGCGGTGGCCAGTGAGGCCAAAACCGAGATCCAGAAAATCCTGACGGCCTATGAGTCCGGCGTGCGCCTGGTCACCGTGGAACTTCAGGATGTAACCCCGCCGGATACCGTAAAACCGGCCTTCAATGAGGTCAACGAGTCGCGCCAGGACAAGGAGCGCACGATCAACAGGGCCCAGGAGCAGGCCAACCGGGAAATCCCCAAAGCCCGGGGCGTGGCCACGCAAAGCATCAGCGAGGCCGAAGGCTACGCCCTGGAGCGCGTGAACCGGGCCGAAGGCGAGGCCACCCGTTTTGAGGCCATTTTAGGACAGTACCGACAGGCGCCGCAGGTCACCCGCCGGCGGCTGTACCTGGAGGCCATGACCGGTTTCCTGTCAGACATGAAGGGGCTTTACATCGTGGATCGGGATCAGAAGGCCATGGTGCCCTGGCTCCCACTGGAATCCGGCGCCCAACGGTCCGCAGAAGGGAGTCAGCCATGAAGTTTACTTTCAAAACCATCATCGTAGCGATAGCAGTGCTGATCGCCATCGTGCTTTACAGCGGCCTTTACACGCTGGAAGAGGGCCTGCAGGCCATTGTCGTGCAGTTCGGCCGGCCTGTGGGGGAGCCGGTGACCGAGGCGGGGCTTCACGTGAAACTGCCCTTTGTCCAGGAGGTCCGGCGGTTCGAGAAGCGCCTGCTGGTCTGGGACGGGGATCCGAACCAGGTCCCCACCAAAGGCAGAGAGTTCATCTGGGTGGATACCACCGCCAGATGGCGGATTGCCGACGCGAAAAAATTCCTGGAAAACGTGGCCAGCGAGGCGGGCGCCCAGTCGCGCTTGAACGATATTCTCGATTCGGTGGTGCGCGACCAGGTATCGAGCAGCGAACTCGTGGAACTCGTGCGCAGCGCCTCGTGGGAAGTGCCCGAGGAAGAAGCCTTGAAGGAGGTCCCCAAGGAGCGCGAAGAAGAGCTTAAAAGAGAGATTGCCCGCGGCCGGGAGGAGATCACCCGAACGATCCTGGCGGAAGCCCGCAGGATTATCCCGCAATACGGCATCGAGTTGGTGGATGTGCGCATCAAGCGCCTCGACTACGTGGAAAGCGTGCGAGAAAAGGTCTATGAGCGCATGATCTCCGAGCGCAAGCGCATCGCCGCGCAGTTCCGTTCCGAAGGCGAGGGGCGCAGCGCCGAGATCCTCGGGACGATGGAAAAAGAACTGCGCCAGATCCGCTCCACCGCTTACCGCCGGGTGCAGGAGGTCCAAGGCAAAGCTGACGCCGAGGCTACGCAAATCTACGGCCAAGCGTACAACAAAAACCCTGAATTTTACGCCTTTTTGCGCACTCTGGAAAGCTACAAGGAGAAGACCAATCCGAACTCCGTGTTGATTCTCACAACCGACAGTGATTTTTATCAGTACATTAAACAGGCGAGTCCAGGCAAGACGCAGGCCCCATCGGCCCCGATGTCACGAGATACTTTGCCGTCGGCAGGAAAAATCGGAAAGTAAAACCATCTGCGGGATTGCGATGAGCCTGGCGATTGCGTGCGTCGGCTCGGCTGCCGCTATCTCAATACCGGAACGGGCGGAAACCCGTTGGAAAGGAACCATATGACAACGAATCAATCACCAAAGGATATCGAACGATTGCTGGCAGAGGCCGAGGAACTCGTACAGCGAATCAACGCCGATGCCCTCAACGAAATGGAAGAAGAGCATCGGTTGCAGTTTGAAATACATGCGCGAAAACTGGAAAGAATCAAATCCGAGGTTCAGGACCGGATCGATAAGAGAAAAGCCTCGGAAACCGGCTCCGGCGCGGAAGGCATTCATGAAGCGATTCTTGATATTGTGAAGGCCATGCAGGGTTTCGCAAAATCACTTTCCGGATGACAGCCGAGCACTTTTAAATGAAACAGGAAAATTAAAATGGCGTTCAATGAAAATAAAAGCCCGACCAGCGATCTGGCGGACAAGCTGCGTTCATTTTTCGGCATCGGCGGTCACGGGAAAAATAAGCCGGCGTTGCCGAACAAGAGGCGTTTCAACATCTGGTACTTGGTATTCGCCATACTGTTTTTTTCCTACCTGCAGCCGTTTTTCTTTTCTTCGAAAACAGAGACGATCTCCTATAGCCAATTTAAACAGTATGTCGTCGATGGAATCGCGGACGAATTGATCATCGGACCTGATAATATCAAGGGCACGCTGGCAGGATCGCCCAAAAGAGCGTTTGCCACCGTTCGGGTCAATGATCCGGATCTGGTGAAGGAACTGGATGAACGCAATATCAGCTATTCGGGACGGAATGAAAATAGATTTCTGAGCAGCCTCCTTTCCTGGATTCTGCCTCTTGGTATTTTTTTCCTGATCTGGCGGTTTGCCATGAAAAAGATGGGAACGGGAATGGGGGTCATGTCTTTTTCCAAAAGCAAGGCCAAGATTTTCGCGGAAAGCGACACCAAAGTCTCTTTTGCCGATGTGGCCGGAATCGATGAGGCCAAAGAAGAGCTCGAGGAAGTGGTCGAATTTCTCAAGACCCCGGAAAAATTTCAGAAGCTGGGAGGCAGAATCCCCAAAGGGGTGCTGTTGGTCGGCCCGCCGGGAACCGGCAAAACCCTTCTGGCCCGGGCCGTGGCCGGGGAGGCCAAAGTGCCTTTCTTTTCCATCAGCGGGTCCGAATTCGTGGAGATGTTCGTCGGCGTCGGCGCGGCCCGCGTTCGCGATCTGTTCTTTCAGGCCGCGGCGCAAGCGCCTTGTATCATCTTCATCGATGAACTGGACGCCCTGGGCAAAGCCCGGGGGATGAACGTGATGGGCGGCCACGACGAACGGGAGCAAACCCTGAACCAGCTTCTCGTGGAGATGGATGGCTTTGAAACCAATAAAGGGGTCATCATCATGGCCGCCACCAACCGGCCGGAAATCCTGGACCCGGCTTTGCTGCGCCCCGGGCGCCTGGACCGGCAGGTCCTGGTGGATCGCCCGGATATCAACGGACGGGAGGCCATCTTAAAAATTCATTCCAGGAACGTGGCATTGAGTTCCGATGTCGATCTGCGCCAGATCGCCGGCCGCACCCCGGGCTTTGTGGGTGCGGACCTGGCCAACATCATCAATGAAGCTGCGCTGCTGGCGGCCCGCAACGATAAAGAAACCGTGGAGCCGGTCGATTTCGACGAAGCCATCGACCGGGTGGTCGCCGGTCTGCAGAAGAAAAACCGAATGATGAATGCCCGGGAAAAAGAAATTGTCGCTTTTCATGAATCCGGCCATGCCATCGTGGCCGAATCGGTGGAGTTTGCCGATCCGGTGCACAAAATATCGATCATTCCCCGCGGAATTGCGGCGCTCGGATACACCCAACAGCAGCCCACGGAAGACCGTTATTTGTTGACGCGCTCGGAGTTGAACGATCGCCTGGCCGTTCTTTTGGGCGGCCGGGTAGCGGAGGAGCTGGTGTTTCATGAAATCTCCACCGGGGCGCAAAACGACCTGCAACGGGCTTCGGACATTGCCCGGGCCATGGTCACGGAGTACGGCATGAGCGATCTGCTGGGACTTGTGAGTTATGAGCGTCCGCGTCAGGCGATGTTTCTGCCGGAAAGCCTTTCCTCGGGCAAAAACTACAGCGAAGCCAAAGCCGCGCAGATTGATGACGAGATCAAACGGTTTGTCGATGAAGCCCATCAGCGCGTGCGCAAGATCCTTTCGGAACGGCGAACCGTCTTGGATGATTTGGCCCATCTGCTTTCTGAAAAGGAGAGTGTGCAGGGCGAGGAACTCAGGCAGATGCTGGCGGCGGCTGCGCCCGGAATGGCGTCTTCATCACCGGTTCGGCCATCCCCAAACCCGGCTGAAAACCAGGAAAAGGAAACGTCGTTTAATTGATTTTTTTAAATCTGTAATCTGGATACGAAATGAGAACTCGCCAGGAGTTAAAATCGGCGGCGGCCATCGATGTCATCGTCCACTATACTGAAACGCTGCTGGGCCTTCGTTTCAAGAGTGTAAAAAAGAATCGGTACAGCGCCCCATGTCCATTCCACGCCGACACCAAGGACAGTTTCCTGGCGTATGTCAATCAAAAAGATGAGCTCCGGTTCCACTGCTTCGGTGCCTGCAAAGGTGATTGGGGCATTTATGACCTGATCATGCTGCGCAAGAAATATCGGTTCAGAGAGGCACAGCAGGCTTGGGCTGAGCACATGGGAGCCGGGGAATTTACGCCGGATGCCGGCGGCAACACCTGTATCCCCGAACCTGACCAGACACCGGAGCCCGATGATCCGGTTGGTTTTGTCGAACCGTTGAAACTTGATCGAAAAAATATTGCCATGTTGGAAGAAGCCGCCAACTTTTACAATGACCTTTTGATGTTGAATGAAAACCGGTTCAAGCCCATTTGGGATTATCTTGCCCGCCGGGGCATCGGAAAAGACGCCATAAGCAAGTTCAACATCGGCTACGCCCCGCCATACAGCGATGAACAGCACCAAGGCAGGGCGCTGATAGACGGCTTCCTGCCACGCTTTGAAAAGGATCATGCGACCTTCAATGCCTTCACGGGTGCCGGCTTGGCCAGGTTGTTAAACGATCACAGCAAAAAGGGATATGGATACTATTGCCGGCAGATCGATTTCAGACGCAAGTATCCGTTTTCAAGAAATTACGGTGATTCTTTAGCCGGCCAGATCGTGTTTCCTATTTATGATTCAAATGTTCTCACGACCGGATTGGTTGGCAGGCAGCCGGGCGACAGGGGCATTCGCTGGCTCAAACAACAGCGCAGAGAAGTTCCCCTTTCCGATAGAGCGCGGCTTTACGGCATTGAAAAGGCAGCGCGGCATATCCGGCAATACCGGACAATCATTCTGGTGGAGGGCATTTTTGATTATTTTGCCTTCTACAACCTGCTCCGGGACCAGGACAAACCGGTCGTGGTTTCGACACTGGGCTCCTATGTCACCCCCGAGGCGGCGACCATTCTTAACGGCCTTGATATCGAGCACTTCATCGTCGCGTACGACTGGGACGAACTCGGCAGAAACTGCATCGAGCGGATGGTGGCCAAATCTGGCGGGTGGCTCTATTACCTGGGCGGTCCGGCTGAAGATCAGGACCCTTACGACATGTTGAAACCGGTGGTCGACGCCATCAGTGGGTTTTCCCTGGGAAGACCTGATGACCGATGTGCGATGCGCCGGCAACCGGCAGGAGGTGATTATGGCTGATATCAGCCATAATGATGAGCGAACAGATGTTCAAGAATTGATGAAAAAAGAATTTTCATCCAAAAACAGCGAATAAAAAATTCTTTCGGAGAACCGCAAAACAAACACCGGTGAACTTCGTAACTTGCAGCCGCCTTCTGTTGCAATCATCGGTAACGGAAGAGCAACTTCAGACTTATGAGGATAAACATGAATGCGAAACTTATATTCGGTATGATCCTGGCCGGACTGGCGGTCGTCTTCATCATTCAGAATGTGGCGGTGATGGAGCTTAGATTCTTATTCTGGACGCTGTCCATGTCCGGGGCGTTGTTGATGTTTTTGATCCTAACGGCAGGCATTTTCCTGGGCTGGCTGCTGCACGGCAGCTTCATTAGAAGGAAAAGCCGCACCCAAAACAAACAGGGTGTTGGTTCCAACCAGAAGA
>DAXETY010000052.1:0-6694 GCA_051155755.1 Desulfobacterales bacterium | reverse complement strand
CTGCCGAACGGATGCTTTCTTTATCCCTGGCAAACCCGTTGTTCAGTGGCTGCTTCTGTTCAGTCTATTACCCCACAGCAGATTGTTATGTCAAGATTGATATAGTTAAAAAGAGGGGTGAAAAGAGATCGGCGGCTCTGAAAAACCTGTGTCTGACTCAAAATTACGATTTCTTACAAAGATGCGGCTGAGCTGACTGTGTAGAAATGGTAGAAATGAGAAATGGGGTCGGGCCATGGTAAACAATTGATATGAAATGAGTAATTGTAAATTGTGCCCTCTGAGATAGGCCTATATCGACTTTTTAAGGGGCAAAAAGGGCGTTTTTCTCTGGGTGCATATGACAAGAGCCAAGCGACCCCTATTCCAGGGTTCATTTGGTTCACGACTCCCCTCTGCCATAAGCGAGAGTTCCTCTGGAAGTTTTCGAAGGATCCCCATCGTTATCAATACAGTCTTTTTAGAGCTAAAAATGAGGATACAGGCTCTGAAAATGTCTGCTTTGAGAATGTAAACAAAGAATAATCAATAACTTATTGTGGCCCGACCCCATTCCACACATCCAGCAGCCCACGCCACAGTGTAGAAATGTCACGGAAGGCGATTAGTGTTATCATCTCCGCAAAGACGCTACACCCTATAAGGTATTTTTGAGGACCCAAAAGGAGGATATAGGCATTAAAAATGTCTGTTTTGGGGAAATAAACACTGATTAATCAGTATTTTACCGTGGCCCGACCCCATTCCAACCATTCCAACCCGTGGCCCGACCCCATTCCAACCATTCCAACAATCCAAAAAACCCCTGCAGCCGGTCTTTGGCGGGAAGCCGCGGCTGCAGGGGTTTCAGGGTATGTCGCCGACGAGGTCGCCGATGTGATTTCGCGATGGCAACCGAGGTCTAATGATGGTGTTCGGCGGCGTCGGCTTCGGCTTTGGTTTTGTGAACCGTGCCCTCCGGGTGCTCGGCAGGACTGTAAATGGTGTAGAGCTTCATTTCCTTGCTCGAAGAGGTGTTGACGAAATTGTGTTCCACGCCTGCGGGTACGACCACGGCGTATCCGGCTTTCAGTGTATGTTCCTGGCCGTCTAAAATGGCCTTGCCCTCACCGGCTTCGATGCGCAGGAACTGGTCCACATCGTTGTGGACTTCCATGCCGATCTCTTCGCCCGGCTTCAAGTTCATCACCACCAGCTGTGAAAATTTCCCCGTGAACAGCACCTGACGAAAATGGGTATTTTCCGCGGTGGCCTTGTTGATTTGCGTGACGTATCCGCTCATGGTGTTCTCCTTTCTGTTTCTTCGTTTCGAATTGAATTAAATTTCCCGATTAGAAATAGACAAGTAAGAACGGATCAAAACGGTGTCAATCGCAGAAGGGAAAATCCGGGGAAGATATGTAAGCGGTTAAATTGTACCCCGCCTACAGCTGAAATGCATTGAAGCAGCCGTGTTCCAGATCCACATGCAGCATGGTTTTTCGAAGCGGCTGGCCCCGCCGCAGCAACACTTTTGCCACTTCCATGGTCTGGAGACCGGCAATGATTGCCGGCGTGACGGTCGGCACCCCGAGCACGGCCTCCGGGCGTTGCGGGTCGCTGCGCTGCACGTTTTCGCCGTATAGGTTTTCCAGACCCGGGTCCTCCGGAAAAATCGTTATGACCTGACCTTCGAAACCGGCGATGGCACCGTGGATCAGCGGAATACCCCGCTTGCGGGCTTCTTTTCCGAGCTCCAGCCGGTCCGGGATATTGTCTAGGGCATCCACCGCCACATCGATTTCATCCAGGATTTCCTGGGCGTTTTGGGCATTGAAGGCGGTTTGAAAGGTCCGCACCTCCACCGCCGCATTGATCTGCCGCACCATGTCGGCGGCGACTTCGGACTTGGGCTTGCCGATGGATGCGGTCGTCGAGAGAGCCTGGCGGTTCAGGTTGGTTTCATCGAACCCATCGCTGTCTACCACGGTCAACGAACCGATGCCCATACGCGCCAGCAGCAATATCACGGTTCCGCCCAGTCCGCCCGCGCCAATCACGGCGACGGCGGCGGTTGCCAGGCGATATTGCTCTTCAACCAATAGGCTGGCGTGGTTTCGAACGTAGCGCAGGGGCCAGACGTTCTGCGCAAGGGCCGCGCGGTATACCGCCCCCAGGCTGCAGTCGGCCTGATTGGCTGCCGCCTGTGCCGTGGTGTCGTCCAAGATGGCGATCTCCCGTCCGGCGGGATCGAGGTGTGTCTGCCGCCGGTCCGATATCCATTGTTCGAGCTGTGGGTCCATGTCGCCTCCTTTGTCGTGGTGTAGCTTGCCAGACGCGGGAAAAGCATTTATGGTAGGCACATGAAAATCGAAGTTCATCTATATGCAACGCTGACGCGCTACATCCCGGAGGATGTCCGCAACGAGGATCGGTCCATCGAGGTGCCCGACGGCGTAACCATAAAGGAAGTGCTCGAAACGCTGAAAGTGCCCCTCGATTACGTCAAGCTGGTGTTCGTCGACGGGGTGCGCGCCGATCTGAAGACGGAACTCAAACCCGGAAGCCGGCTGGGGGTGTTTCCGCCTGTAGGCGGCGGCTGATTTTGTCCAATACAGCCTTTTTTAGAGCTGAAAACAAGGATATAGGCTCTGAAAATGCCCGTTTTTAGAATATAAACAATGAATAATCAATAACTTACTGTGGCCCGACCCCATTCTGTTTCAACTATCGCTCTCCGCTCTGAAATAGACCGGCGCATCCGGCCACGGGTGTTCGATCAACTTCTGACACTCTATCTGCTTGTTGTTGATTCGGCAACGGCGACTTCCGCTGCGGAATGAGTCTTCCAGCGTGCGAACCAGGTCGGCAACCTGCATTCCATTAATATACACTCCCTGGCTCAATATCTGCGGCCCGATTTCCCGGGCGGTCAGATTGAACAGTTTCAGGGTGATCCGTTTTTCCGATTCGCCGGTGGGGCCGCCCATTTGACGGTAGGTAATCGAATCCCGCAGCGAGGCATAGTAGCCGCCGCGGCGAAACACCGCACCGACCAGACCGGGCATGGCCGCCGAAAGGGCCAGGATCGACCCTGCCTCGAGAGTGGCCGTGTCGAAATCGTCCACCGGCTTACCTTCCAGAAACACGGTCTGGATCCGGTTCTCCACGTAATCCGCCGCCAGGTTCAGTTGATTGCAGAGAAAATCGCGCACGCTGCTGCCGGGTCGGACTTCCAATTCGACACCGCGGCCGAACACCAGTCCGGAGATCAGTCGCAGCAAACTCGTCGATGCTTCAATTTCGAAGGTCGTCACATCGTTTCGATTTGTGTCGTGGTTCACCGCCGGCCTCGCTTGACAAGAATTGTGAACAAACAAAAGGGGAGCCCGCAGGCGGGCTCCCCCAAGGGTTTCAGAAAGTCCAGGCGAGCGCTAGAAATTGTAAAGCTCGTCCAATTCTTCGTCTTTGATCTTGAACGTAACGTTGTGGGGCGGCAGGGGCTCTTTCAGAAAGAACCGCGGCAGCCGGTCGTCTTTGGAAGTAAAGCCGGCCCGCTCGTTGAAGTCGCGCTCCATTTTGAGCACCTTCTGCCCCAATGCGGTCACGTCGTCACCGGTCAGATTCAACCCGTGGAAGGCATTGAGCATATCAATCAGCGCCTGCAGGGTTTCGGGTTGATCAAGCACGGCAAAGGCGATGAACAGACACATGCCCGTGGAGTCAATCGCTGCCGTGGCAATCTGCAGGTTGCGCGACAGCTCCACCTGCCCTTCCGGAGACAGCGCATCCACCTGCCCGCCGACTCCCAGCACGTTGGTAGCCACGGCATAGCCGGCGGTGTGGTCAGCACCCATGGTACTGGTGGCATAGGTAACGCCGATGCCCAGCACACCCCGGGGATCGTAGGCCGGCATAGCCTGGCCTTTAACGGTGGGCACGCGCTCGACACCGAACACCTTGCCGGTGACTTCGGCGCCGTTGCCGAGGATGCGGCCCAGCGGCGTGCCCTTGCCGACTTCGTGAACCAGGTTGATGGCCGCCTCGGCATCGCCGAATTCGGCAATGCCGGCTTCCATGGCCACCGCGACAGTGGCGCCCATCTCGATGGTGTCGACCCCGTAGTCGTCGTCGAGCCGGTCGAGCTGGGCAATGGCGTCCAGGTCGTCGATGCCGCAGTTGCCTCCGTGTGCCCACACGGTTTCGTATTCCGGCTGTTTGGTCAGGTAGTGACCGTCTTTGTTCATGTAGGTGCCGGAGCAACGGATGATGCAACCTCGATGGCAGCCGTGGGTCGCCGCTCCCTTGCCGCCGCGGGCGATTTCGGTTTCGGCCTGGGTCTCACCGCTGATTTTCGAGCAGGTGTCAAAGCGCCCCCACATGAAGTTCTTGGTGGGGTAGGCGCCGGCCTCGTTGATGACGTTGGTCAGCACGTTGGTGCCGTAGGTCGGCAGACCTTCTCCGGTGACGGCGTGGCTGCGCAGCCCCTTGACGAACTTCTGGTTGGCTGCCTTGAATTTGTCGGGATCCTTGGGTGCGCGCATGCTCATGCCGGTGTCATCCAGCACCACGGCCTTGACACCCTTGGCCCCCATTACGGCGCCGGTGCCGCCGCGGCCGGCGTGCCGCGTGGGACGCTGTTCCATGTCGGTCACCGCCACGGAGGCAGCCGCCATTTTCATCTCCCCGGCCGGACCGATGGAAAGGCAGGTGATCTTGTCCCCGTGGGCTTGCTTCAATTTTTCGACGGTGTCGTAGTTGCCGAGTCGTTTCAGGCTGTTGTCGGCTTCGACCTTCACGCCGTCTTTGTCGATCCGGACTTTGTACAGGGTGTCGTCTTTGGGCTTGCCTTCCAGCACGATGGCGGCGTAGCCCAGCCGGGCCAGTACCTGGGCGCCCTGGCCGCCGGCGTTGGATTCCTTGATGCCGCCGGTGAGCGGGCTCTTGCAGCCGACCGACAGGCGCCCGGACATGGCGGCGGTGGTACCGCTGAGCATTCCGGGGGCAATGACCAGCTTGTTTTCGGCACCGAGGGGGTGGCACAGCGGCGGCACCTCCTTGGAAATAATGGCCGACGTCATCGCGCGGCCGCCGAGGCCGGCATAATCGCCCAGCGGCTCTTCGCGAAATTGCGGACCGCCGTCGGCGCCCATATCAATACGCAGAATTTTGTCCATGGAAGACCTCCTTGAACACGTTGCGGGTGGGGGGAGGGTACGCCTGCACCTTTCCCAATCAGAACCAGTTACACTCAACAGTGCCCTTCACTCCCCGTGTACGGGCACTGTTCAAATCGCCTGCTTTGGTTTTAATTTAGTCAGAGGGCCTGATCATTGTCAAGGAAAACCACAACCACTAAGTGGTATTGCATGAACTGCATTTAGCCGTTTTGGCGTTCGAATTCCTTCATAAACTCGATCAGGGCATCGACGGCTTCCAGGGATGTCGGGTTGTAAATCGAGGCACGGCCTCCGCCCACCGAGCGATGACCTTTCAGACCGCCGAGGTCGTTTTCCAGGGCCTGCTCCACGAAGCGTTTCTCCAGGTTTTCATCTGCCAGACGGAAGGTGACATTCATCAGCGAACGGCTGTCGGTGTCTGCAGTGGGTCGATAAAAATCGGATTCGTCCAATACCTGGTACAGCCGCCGGGATTTCTCGCGGTTGACGGCTTCCATTTTTTCCAGTCCGCCGATGGTTTCCTCGATCCATTTCAGGACGAGTTGCACCATATAGATCGCAAAACACGGGGGCGTGTTGTACAGGGAGTTTTTGGCGGCAAAAGTCGTGTATTTCAGCATGGACGGCAGATGATCCGGCACGTTTTCCAGCAGGTCTTCGCGGATGATGACCATGCAGACGCCCGCCGGTCCGATGTTCTTCTGCGCGCCGGCGTAAATCAGCCCGAAAGGTGCAACGTCGAACGGGCGGCTCAGGATATCCGAGGACATGTCGGCGATCAGGGGCACGCCGCCGGTGTCCGGAAACCGGTGCCACTGGGTGCCCTTGATGGTGTTGTTGGAGGTGAGGTGGACATAGGCGGCATCCGGATGAAAAGCGATATCTTTGGGAATGTACGCATAGTTGCGGTCGGCCGAGGAGGCCACCACCTGCACCGCTTTGTCGAGGAGCTGGGCTTCCTTGATGGCCTTGGTGGACCAGGTGCCGGTATCGACGTAATCGGCCGAACGGCCGTCGGCCAGGAAGTTCATCGGTACCATGCAGAACTGCAGGCTGGCACCGCCCTGGATGAAAAGCACCCGAAAGCGGCTGTCCAGATTCAACAGGCGGCGGGTGCGTTCGATCGCATCGTTGATAATGTCCTCGAAGAAACTGGAACGGTGGCTGATTTCGGTGACGGACATGCCCGAGCCAGCGTAATTGAGCAGGGAAGCCCGAGCTTCTTCGAGCACGGGTAGCGGGAGCGCGGCCGGTCCGGGATTGAAATTGTGGATGCGTCGGGTTTTCATCGATTCCTCCAGTGGAAAAGCGGGTTGTGGTATTCCGAAAAATTCTTATTTGTACCGAATGAATGCCGGATGTCAACCGCAATGACGGCAATCCGCATGGCAACCGGGTTGGCGGGGAAGAAACGACCGTTGACAATCTTTCGGAAAATGTCTACCCGTAGGGCTTCTGCAATCCAGCGTCATCCGATTCCGGGCGAAGGAAATCGCCGCCGGAAAACGGTTCGGTCGGCCCGCATCGGTAACAGT
>DAXETY010000051.1:0-26067 GCA_051155755.1 Desulfobacterales bacterium | reverse complement strand
ATAAATACGCTGATCCAATGCCGTGCATTCCCGCTGCGGGACCCTGCAGCCGGTACGCGCAATCTTCTCGGAGAAAGGAGCCCTGCAATGACGGCCAAGCCGATTGATCGAACCGCTTCCGCATACCCGTTTCCGCTCTTGATCCGCCATCTTCTCGATCCCCCTCGCCTATACGCACCCAAACAGCCGAAAAAAGATTGGCGCGGAAAACTGGACGAAAGCGCCTTGAAGGATTATTTCAAACAAGCGGCCGAAAAAGGGATTATCCCCCGACACGGCGTTCCCGACCGGGTGGTTTTCGTGGATGCCATCGCCAAAACCAGTGTCGGCAAGATCAACAAGAAGGAGCTGCGGCACCAATTCGGCCCGCCGCAGGCAGCCCGCAAGGAGTCGCCATGAACCTGGAAGATGCCATTAAAACCGCGCTGGATTACGAGAGCCGGATCCGGGACATTTACCGGGACGGCGCCGAACGAATCGACGATCCGAAGGGCCAGCGGATTTTTCGGGAATTGGCCGAGGATGAGCAGCGTCACATCGATTATCTCAATCACAGGCTCGATCAGTGGCGACGAACGGGGCGCATCACCGACGAGCGGCTCGAATCGACCATCCCGCCACGGGAGATGATTCGATCCGAGGCCGAAAAACTGCGGAGTCGAATCCAACGGGACCATCGGGGCTTGAAAACGCAGATGCTCAGCAAGGCCCTGCAGGTGGAAATCGAAACCAGCGAGTTCTACCGCCGCATGGTCGAGACTTTGCCCGAGGAGGGCCGGCGCATGTTTGCCCGATTCCTCGAGATCGAAAACAACCACGTGGATGCCGTTCAGTTCGAACTCGACCACGTCGGCAGCACCGGTCGCTGGTTTGGATTCGAGGAGTTCGACATGGAAGAAGGCGGCTTTTGAGCGGCGACCAGGGAAGGATCGTCCCGGTTGCAATTCATTGCCTCCGGCCGCTGTTTTAACGGATGAAACGACCATGGACCTGGATCTCGGCGAAGACATCAACCGCGCGCGGATCGGCTTTGAGGGGTTTTTGCAAACCGCCCTGCGGCCGCACCTGGCCGCTTGGCAGCGGCAGGGAACTATTCCGAGAAGTTTTTTTGCGGATATGGGAAGTCAGGGATGGCTGGGATATTTCTGGAACGGCGCGCATTTGACCAAACATCCCGGGATTCGGGAAACCGTGTTGCTGGAAACCCTGGCCCGGATGTCACCCGGGATCGCCACCGCGGTGTTGATCGTCTCCGATCTGGGATTGACCGCCCTGTCGCTGTTCGGAACCGATGAACAGAAACAGCGTTACGGCCGGGCGGCGGCAATGGGCGATCGGCTGCTGTGCCTGGGAAATTCCGAAAATCGGGCCGGCAGCGACGCCGGCGGCATCGAGATGACAGCCGAAAAAATCGACGGCGGCTGGCTTTTGAACGGCGCCAAGGCCTACACGACCAACGGCTGGATCAGCGATCTGGCGGTGGTGACCGCTGTTACCGACCCCGATGCGCCGCGCAGCCGGCGTCTTTCCATGTTTTTGGTGGACCTTGCGCAAGCGGGCGTCCACCGGCGCAGGCTCAACAAGCAGGTTTGGATTCCTTCGGATCTGACCCGCATTGAATTACATAACGTCGCCGTCCCGGAGCAGAACCTGATGGGCGTGCGCGGACGCGGTCTTTCCCAGGTGCTGACCGTGTTTACTTTCAGCCGCATTCCCATTGCCGGCATCGCACTGGGCACGGCCCAGGGCGCGTTCGATCTTGCCCTGCAGCGGGCCCGCACTCGGACGGTGTTCGGCCGGCCGATTGCGGCGTTTCAGTCCAAGTCCTTCGAAGTCGCCGATTTTTACGCCCGCTTGGAAGCCGCCCGCCGGATGGTGTACCGGGCGGCAGCGGCCATGGACTCCGGCAAAGACTTCCGGATGGAGGCTTCACTGGCCAAGTACCTGGCGGTCCAGATTGCCCGGGAACTCACTCCCTGGGCGGCGGATCTGTTCGGCGCGGCCTCGGTGATCGGCGACCATCCGATTCACAAATTTCCCATGGATGCCTGGGCGGTGTCTCTGGCCGAAGGGACCCAGGACATCCAGAAACTGATCATTTTCCGGGAGTTGCTCAAACAGCGCGATGGGAAGACGACTTCTCATTGACGGCCCCCGACGCTCACCCGATGGGCCTTTTCAGGGGCAGGGATTTGCAACCGCGCCATTTTTGAAACCAGACGGGTCACTGTGATCGACATCGACGACATCGCACGGCAGGTCCGCGAGAACTGTCATATATCCGACGCCCGGCATGCCGGCACTTATTCCATTTGCACCCTGGCCCTGCGCCTGCGGGACCTGTACAAATGGGAGCACCGATTGCTGCCGTGGCAGGAGGCCGAGGCAGCGGAAATTCTGGAATGGATCGACGCCAGGGAACAGCGCTGGGAGGCGCTGCTGGACCAGGAATACCGCCCCATCCGCGTGGCGGACCGGTGGCACGACCCCTTCGATACCGCCGGCATCAATGCCCGGCTGGCCCCCACCGGTATGTTCTACGGAGCCGGTTATGCCCACGGCTTGAAGCCGACCTTTTTACTGGCGCGGATCGAACGGCACGAACGGGTGCGCGGACATCCGGTCTGGCGCCTGGAGCGCGAATGGGTGCGCGACCTGCTCACATTGCCGGCCTACCGGCAGGACGATGCGATTGTGCTGCGGCAGGAGTCCGGTCGCATGTATCTTTGGGATCGCATGGCTTATCTCGGCAAATCCGGCCGGCCGGCACTGAACTTCGCTCTGAGAAAGCTCGGTATGAATCCCACCGCCTCCGAATCCCGACATTATGATTTCGATCGTTTATTCGCGGTGGTGAGCCGCACGTTCCTCGATCACGAAATTGGTGAGATCCGGGATCGTGTTTTTCCGCGGCCGATCTGGCAACGGATCCTGGCCGCCTATCCGCACACGCCGGTGGAACTCGCCGCCCGGGCGCTCAAAGATCTGCTGGCCGATACCGGCCCGCAGGGAACCCTGCGGCAAATCATCAAAACACGCGACGCCGCGGCACTGGGACTGTTCACTGCTTTCTTCGATGATTTGCGCAAGGAGTTTTTTCCGGAACTGCGGGGCGCCTTTTCGCCTTTCGCGGAGCGGGAAGACTGGCGAATCATCCGCAGTGCGGTCGATACGGGATTTCATAACACCCGCCGCAAGGTGGAACGCATGATGGAAATCTTTGAAAACGGCTGCCTCAGCGAAGATCTGCCGGGGGCCGAAAAGAAAATCGAGCAGGAGCTTCTCGAAGCGTTTCTAAAACGAAATTAAGCCGCCGATCGTTTTGCGGGGCTGCTGGCCCGGGTGCTCAATGGGGCATCCTCGTTCTTCCTGAAGCGCATCTGGGTGATCGCCCCGCTGAAAGACCGTGGGCGTATCGCAGAAGCGCTGCAATTGCTGCGCACTTAAGATCATGTTATTCATTACGGAGAAGATTGCCCTCGACGAAACCGAAATCCGGTTGGATTTCATTCGGGCCTCGGGTCCCGGTGGGCAAAACGTCAATAAAGTCGCCTCGGCCGTGCAGCTGCGATTCGATGCCGCCGGTTCAACGTCGCTGCCCGAAGACGTCCGGCGGCGTCTGATCCGATTGGCCGGCAATCGCATGACCGCCTCCGGCGAGTTGATTATCGAGGCGCGACGGTTTCGAACGCAGGAGGCCAATCGCCGTGATGCCCTCGAACGCCTGAAACAATTGATCCGAAAGGCTTCGCAGAAACCCCGCCGGCGCAAAAAGACCCACGCTCCGGCGGCCGCCCGAAGGCGGCGGCTGGAAAACAAACGCCGCCGCAGCCGTATCAAACAACTGCGGGGCCCGGTCTCCGGATCGGAATAACGACACTGCGGGTTGGCAGCCCGGCTGCCGGCAACCGTAAATTGCAAAGGGGGGAACCATGTCGAGCCAGCCGCCCTATCCGACGCTGTTCAAGCCGAAAACCGTTCGGGGCTTGCGCCTGAAAAATCGAATCACCATGGCACCGCTGTTTCTGGGTTACGCCGCCGAGGGCGGCAAGGTATCCCCCCTGCTGCTCGAGCATTACGAAAGCATGGCCGCCGGCGGCGTGGCCATGGTGGTGGTGGAAAACGCCGCTGTCTCCGTGGAGGGCTCCGGTGGTCCCCGGACACTGCGTTGCGATCACAATCGCTACCTCGGCGGGCTTACGAAACTGGCGGCGGTCATTCAAAAGCAATATTGCAAGGCCGCGCTACAGATCAATCATGCCGGTCGTTTTGCCCGAACCCCAAACCCGGTGTCACCTTCCGCCGTTCCAGCATTCGGGATCACACCCCGGTCGCTGACCAAAACCGAAATCCGCAAGATCCGCAAACAGTTTGCCAACGCCGCCCGGCGGGTTCAAAAGGCTGGATTCGACCTGGTGGAGTTGCACGGCGGAACCGGATATCTGCTGAGCCAGTTCGTTTCGCCCCGCACCAATCAGCGGTCGGATGAATACGGCGGCAGCATCGAAAACCGGATCCGGTTTCCAATGGAAACCTTTCAGGCGGTCCAAGACGCGGTGGGGGACTTTCCGGTGGGCTACCGTTTGCTGGCCGACGAATGGTTGCCCGACGGGCTGCGGCCGGAGGAAGCGGGCATACTGGCTCAGTCCCTGGCACGGGAGGGGGTTGCGTATCTGTCGGTCATGGGCGGTACTTACGAATCGTTTTTCTTGCCCGGGATTGTGAAAAAATCCCGCCGCACCCTGTACATGACCCCGCTGGCTGCGGCGATACGGAAAAATGTCAGCGTTCCGGTGATCGCCGCCGGAAGGATTTCCACTCCGAATCTGGCGGAAAAAATCCTGCGCGAAGGCAAAGCCGATCTGGTCGGGTTGGCCCGCATGCTCTGGGTCGACCCACAGTGGCCGCAAAAAGCCCGCCGCGGCCGCGACCGGGCCATTCGAAAGTGCAGCCCGCGTTGCGATGCCTGCATGCAGCAGGTGATGAAGGGCCGCGCGGCGATCTGCCCCCGGTGGCCCAAGGAAAAAAGGGCCGTCTATCGACAGCGCCTGGGAGATCGCCATTGAAAGAGATCGTCATTTCCAAAGACAAAGCGGTGTTCCGCCTCGACCGCAACGGCCGCTGGCACAATGCCGGCGGGACTTTCGAACATAAGAAAATTATCGATTACTTTCACGCCTCGATCCGCAGGGATGAAGGCGGATTCCATCTGTTTCAGGAGCGTGGAGACTGTCGGGAAAAGGTGTACTTTCCTTACGAGGATACCGCCCTGTTCGTCTTCGAAGTGGCGTTCGACGCCGAGGCCGTTGTGCTCACACTAAACACCGGCCAGCGCATCGAGCTGGCGCCGGAGTCTCTTTTTGTACGCAATGACCAGCTTTATACCCGTCTGAACGAAGACCCCGTCAAGTTCACAGAGCGCTGCCTCATAAAACTATCCAAACGGCTGTCCCTGGAGGATGGACGCTATTTCATTCGAATCGGACCGGACAAGCACGAAATCCCGGAAGTTTGAGCGGCGTCGGATAGAGAATCATTTGGCTTCGGCCGCCGCCGGATCCAGTGGGGAGCCGGCCGGAAATGCTCGCTGCCCCAGTTCCCGGTCGAGCATCAACAGGGCCGATTTGTTTTCAGAGATCATCTCCAGATGGTCGACGATTTTGCCGGCGCTGGCTTCTTCCTCGATTTGCTCTTCGGTAAACCAGGCCAGCATCGGTTCGGCCGCATAATCTTTTTCTTCCCGCGCGATCGTCGTCAATTCGTTGATTTTGCCACTGATAAACTGCTCGTGTTCATAGGCATCCTTGAATGCCTCCGCCGGAGAAGACCATTCGGTTTTCAGTTGACGCAGGTCCTGCAGGACCACCCGGCCGCCCCGCTCGATCAAATGATCGAAGAATTTCATGGCGTGGGCCATCTCTTCGTGGGCCTGGCACCGCATGTAGTGAGCCATCCCGTCCAGGCTGATGGACTGAAAGTATGCCGCCATGGAAAGATAGATATAATAAGACTCCAGCTCGTTTTTGATCTGTTCGTTGATCGCCGTACTCAGCCGTTCACCAATCATTGTACAGGCTCCTTTCTAGAGGGGGGTGGATCTCGTTACCGTCCGTCGGCCCTTCGCGCGCGGCGGGGCGTACCGGTTTGCCGGCCGGCAGTCATTCAACGGACGCCCGCCGGTGTGACGTCCCGCTGGATGGCCAGGAAATGGGTGATTTCCTCGTTTTCATTTCGAATGGGAGCGATTTTCCACTCCATGACAAATTCAGATCCGTCTTTGCGATAGTTCACGGCGACCCCGTGAAACGTCCGACCGGCATTGATTTCGGTGCGGAGACGCTCGAGCACCTCGGGGTCGGTTTTGGGACCCTGGAGAATCGAAGGGGATTGACCCAGCAACTCCTGATTTTCGTAACCGGTCAACTGGGTAAAGGCAGGATTGACAAACACAACCGGGTAGCCGGGTTTATTTTCGGTGATCATCATCGCATCGAACGAATTCATGATGGTGATCTGCAGCAGTCGTTTCATCAACCCCTTGAACTTCTCATCGTGGTCGAAAATGCTCATGAAGTCTGACGGCGCCGTCATTGTCCAGCTCCTTTCGAAGAAAACGAATTACCGCTATAGTAATCATCGACCGGACACTGGCAAGCGGTGGGGCGGTTTGAAACTTGCGGATCGATGGTATGCAACGGGGGAAATGCAGCTGCAGGTCGAAACCGATGGCCGGATGCAGTCGACGGCCGGCAGGTCCGCAGGATATCGTCGCGGGTATGGAAGGGCGCAGCCGTGGTCCAGCCGCACTTGACATCATACTTTGTGGTACTATGATTCCATCATCAAACGGTGCCAGTCGAAATGCAGCTTTGATGCGTTAAGTCCGCGTTCGTTTGCCGTTTGATGGTGGTAGTGCCATATATCCACCTTTTTACCTCCTTACCCCTGGGGTGGCATTCGCGTTGCGGCGGGCCACCCCTTTTTTCAGCCGGATGCCCATTCAAGCATCGTTCCCGGACGTAGATTCTAGCGCCCCTGTGCGGCGGCAGCCGACCCGGCGTCGTCTAACAGGGACTGCAGCATTTCAATGTGGCGATGTTCTTCGGCAATGATCATTTCGAGTTTTTGGCTCGTTTCTTCATCCCTTACAAACGGCTGCAGGACCTGATAAAACAAAACCGAGTCTTTTTCGAACTCGATAAAGGTTTCCAGGAGTTGTTGCCGATGCTCGATTTGCGAAAAATCGACCTCTTCGAGTGAAAAACTGCGATTCTTGAGAACGTCGTCAAAAAGTTCGCGGCCGAACGCCTCGGCCATGAGATTGCGTCCGTTTTCCTCCTGCAGACCGTCTTTGAATTCGGCGAACCAGCCGGCATGGCTGCGTTCTTCTTCAGCCATCCATTTCAGGGTGGAGCACAGCGATTCATCGCTGACGACGGCGACGGCATCCCGGTAGATTTTTTCGCCGTTGCGTTCAATCTGAATCGCGATGTCCAGTACTTCCCGGGCAGAAAACATGGTTTCCTCCATTTCGAGTGCAGATTGCGGTCTCCGCCGGGCGACATTCAGGACCGCACCTTTATTCCACCCGCTTTGATAGCGGATTTTGCCACCGATTGCAAATCACTTCGGTACCGCGTTAATTTTCTCAGATTCCCGCCGGGAAAGCGGATCCTCCGGTTCGAGTCGGTACCGGAACGCATAAACCGGTGCCCGACCCAGGCCTGGAGAATGTTCTTGACCGCTAATCCCTGAAATTTTATAATTATTTTATATTTTGGCAATGATTGACCTGCGTTTGTTATTCTTCAAGTGGAGACGGAGTCGGAGTGGATCACCCCCATGGATAAATTGGAAATCCCATGACAGCAATACAGATCAAAGAACACGAATACATTCGCCAGACCCTCGAGCGATACACCAACAGCTCATTGGAGTCTTTCTGCAACCATGTGTTGATCACCAATTTCCGACCCTACATCCGCCGTTTTCAGGAAAAAACCCAAGGGTCCTTTTCGGAAGCCAATTTTCGGGTGGTCCATGCCCCGGATATCAACTGCACGATGATCGATTTCGGGATCGGCTCTCCCCAGGCGGCCCTGATCATCAATTGCCTGGCCTATATCGACAATCTGCGGTCTATCATCATGCTGGGGATGTGCGGAGGCATCGACGATACGCTGGAGGTCGGTGATTTTCTGATCCCTTCAGCGGCGATTCGCGGTGAAGGAACCAGTCGGCATTATTTGCCGCCGGAATTCCCCGCCATACCCGCCTCTTCGGTAAACCTCTACTGTATCGGTGCCGTGCGTAAATCCGGGGTGCTGCCTCGTTGTGGGATTTTCTACACCACCGATCGGCGGCTGTGGGAATTCGACGAGGAATTCGTCCTGTATTTGCGCCGCCAACGGATTCTGGCGATCGAAATGGAATTGGCGACCCTTTTCTCGGTCGCCTACCGTTACGAAGTGCCGATCGGCGCAATTATGCTGGTCTCCGACATGCCGCTGCAGCGGCGGGGCATCAAGGATCGCCGACTTCACAACGAAATTTTCGATCGGCACATGGAACCGCATCTGGACGTCGGAATCAATGCGGTGGTGCATCTGGAGCGAAATTGGGATGAGGTCGAAAAGAGGCTGCACAGCGAGTGGTAACGCGTTTCATTTCCGGCAGCGCCGTCAGACCGCCTTGTCCAGCAGGTTTTCCAGCTGCACCCGTCGCGTGGCCTTGTCGTACCACCCGGCAAACAGGATGAGTTCCGGACAGGCATCCAGGCTGGTGTAATTTTTGACCGCAACCCCCCGCTTCGAGGCGGCATCGGGGCTGAATACACGGATTTCGAGACGATTTTTGGAATCTTCAATCGGCCTGACAGCGCATCGCAGGGCCCAAACCCAGTCGGGTTCGTACCCTTTTGCCACGATCAGGTGCCGTCCGACTTCATTGGGAAGCTCCTTGACCCGGGGAAGTTTGGGGCCGCGTTCCAACCGCTGATTTTCGTCCGACCGGTTTTTTTGCCAGAATTTCCAACCCATGGGATTTTCCTTTCGTGCATTCGCTCCGGTTCGGACAACCTTTTTTCCGCAACGCGGCCCACCTGTTTGAAACCGCATCGCCCGGCGACCTCGGGGCTGCATGCGAGCTGATTCCAGCCTTGCCGTGCGGGTCGCAATCGTTCGAACCGCTGTGGTTCGAAAAGACTGTGCGAAAAGCATACCAATTCGGCAGCGCTGGTTTTCCGGCAACGGCAGCGGGCATGCGGCCGGGATCGGCGGCGCCTTACAAAACCGCTCCGAACGCCGCCGATTGCAAAGGATGCGACCGCACCGGATGCCGGTTTTCGGACCGGGGGCAAACCCCGCGGGCACTCATCTTGTGCCGCCGCAGCCGTTGTAAATCTCACAATGCAGTGACGCCGGGGATAAGGATGAGCGGAACTTCGCGTTCCCTTCGGGCGGAACCGAAAGTTCCGCCTGCCACGGTTCGAATCGATTTTGCCAATCCTGTTGATTTGTACTATGTTGTGTGTGGTCCAACGATCTCAACCCGCAAGCAACATTTTCGTGAAGGAGCCATCGCTTGGCTGCCGATGAAAAGAACCAGGGCCCGTCCTTGTTTCGCGGAGTCCTGCTGGCACATTTGATTGTTGCGCTGCACATTGCCTTAATTGCATTGCTGGCCGTGGTGATATTGGTCATCGGCGGTCTGGCGCGGCATGCGCTGTGGATTTTTATTGCGGTTTGCGTGCTGGGGGCCGCTGCCGCCTATCTGCTCTACCGCCGCATGAAAGCCGCCGGCCGGTCCGGTCTTGGCGGCACCGTACAACAACTTTTCGAAAAAAACGGCGAGGTCGAGGTTCGGCTGATGGGCGGGTTGTTGTCTTTTCAATTTCGAAATCCCGATCGGAGAAGACGCCTGGTCGAGCCGACGACACCTCCCCGACGGTTGTTGGAAGACCCCCAGCAAGCAAACAACCGGGAGATCGCCGAACTGGTCCATCTTCTGGCAACCGATCAAATCACCCGCGAAGAATACAATCGGGCCCGGAAACAAATCCTGGACGTCAATTCCTGATAACGCTCATTCCTGCGGACCTTCAACCGGTCCAACCAAGGAGAAGGAAATTCATTCGGATGTTGCTCGAAAACATGTCCTATCCAGAGGTGGAGGTTTATTTAAAAGAAAAAGACGTGTTGCTGGTGCCGGTTGGATCCGTCGAACAGCACAGCCCCTACGGATTGATCGGGACCGACGCCATCTGTGCCGAAGCCGTCGCCCGTGAAGTCGGTCGCCGCCTGGCCGTTATGGTGGCACCCACGCTTTCCTACGGGGTCTCATCGCATCACATGGCTTTTGCGGGAACCCTGAGTATCAGCCCGGCCACGGCAATCGCGATGGTTCAGGACCTGATTCGATCCAGTGTGACCCATGGATTTCGACGCATCATTTTTATCAACGGCCATGGCGGCAACATCACACCGCTGCAGACGGCTTTCAAACAATTGAAGATGGACCATCTGCCCGGCTGTTTCGAGGTGATTTCCTGGTATGCCGACGAGGCGGTCCGAAAATCCAGCCGCAAGGCTTTTGGGGATCAAGAAGGACAGCACGCCACTCCCAGTGAGGTTTCCCTGACACGGCACTTGCGTCCGGATGCCTTTGACGGCAAGGCCGTCTCCCCGGGCAGTTTGGAACGTCCGAATTATTACTGGCCGCTTTCGGCAACCGAAATGCGGCAGGTTTTTCCGGATGGGCGCATGGAGTCCGCACCGTGGCTGGCGAGCGCGGAGATGGGGAAAACGCTGTTGGACAGGGCCGTCGAGAGTTTACAGCTCAAAATCGAAAAGATTATGCAGCTTAAGATTCTGTAAGCAATCCGATGGGAAAATGCAAAATGCGGCGTGGATGGAAAACCATCTGACGGGCGACGGAAACGGCCGGCAATTGTGACCGCCGCTGCGACGGGCGGACTGCAGATTCCGCTTTCGAATAAACGAGGACCGAGATTCACCTTTTGTTTATCCGAAAGCGGTTGCCTGAAACGGCGCCTGCATCTTGATCCGATTTTACTGACCGGCTTTTTCGTAAACACCGCGATAGTTTACGTACAAATCGTATACACGGCGTTTCAGGTTCTTCAGTCGCTTGCTGTCTTCCGGATCCGACCATCGCGGTTCACTGATTGAAAACAGCGAATTGCCGATATCGTCAATGACGTGCTCGGTTGCCTCACACCACTCATCGGTGCACACGCCGGCCATTTCTTTGGCCTCGTCGATGTCCTTTTCAACAATATTCAGAGATTTCTCCAGTCCATCCAGGTAAGTGCGCCAGGCCTCCGTCATTTCCGCCTGAACTTCATCTTTGGGCATCGCCATAGCCAGCCTCCTTTTGGTTGATTGGTTGTAAAATTGGATTGCAACGCACATGAACGCGATTTCAGAAGAAACATAATGATCTCCGAAACGTCGTCAAGTCCGGTGTCGCAACACCCGGGCCGCGGGCTGGCGGCAAGACAATCGGAACGGCGCAGCCGCCGGCAACTTATCCGTGGTTTTCGAGGTAGTAAAGGGTGGCTCCCACCGGGGCATAGGATAGAAAGACAATGTTGAGGCCCGGAATCAGGAACGGAAGTCCGAAACCCAGGTGAAACCCGATGTGTTTCAACAGGAATCGAAAACGGTCGCCGAACGGCTCCAAGCGGCGGGCCGGCACCAGGTCGGTGTTGTCCCAGGCCAGAAATATCAATGCGGTGGCCGAACCCAGCACGGAAATGATCGGTCCCAGCGGGGTCAGCCATCCGACAAACACCAGGGCGAAAGTGGCCGTAAGCGGAAGAATCGTCCGTGGAATTTCCTGGCCCAGTAAAAACACGAACTGCTTCCACAAAGAATCGTCCCGGGGCTTTCTTTCACCACCGGACATGAGGCGTTCGGTGATTCGCGACATGAGGTCCATGATCAGGACACTGAAGAGCACCTGGGAGAGCAGGTAGGCCGCGATGGTGGCGAAGCCCGCCAGAAACAGGGCGATCAGCCAGGATAGAAGATACCACAGCCAGATCAGCCAGGCACTCTCCGGCCGGGTCCATACGAAGTCTAAGAGGTCCTGGTGATAGATAAAGACCAGGCCGACGGCAATCACGGTCAGTATGACCACCGCGACCAGGTGCGTCAGTCCCAGCAGAAGCAGTCGCGGGGTTTTTAACGCCAGCCGCAGGCCCCGGAAATTGTAAGTCAGTCCCCGTAGTACGCCCATAAAGATAACCCCCGGTGGATCCATATCCCCTGCGCATTGAATGGAGTCGGCCGCCATCTCCATCGATGGAATCCGAAAAGGACCGAATTGCCGTTCCGATTCTGGTGTTTGCCATCCATGATAGTACCGACCATGGAATTCATCAAGACGGTCGCTGCCGGACCGGCGCCGATTTTGAATTTGATCTTTGGGGTGGGTTCTGGTAGCCAAGGGGCGAGGGCGCCAATCGGCGTATTTTCGATCGGCGGTACGGTTGCACCGGTTGCCGGTCCAGCGGCGATCGGACCGCCTTTTTATCGTTGCCGGGCCCGGGCCGAAAGCTTCTGCGAGCTTGCCCGGCGCGAGAATCATTGACCGCCACACCCGAGGGGCCATGAAGCCGGATACCGATAAAATGCTGGCCGACGCGCTGGGGGAATATTTCAGCCCATACGAGCTGGAAGACCTGTGCGAACGGTTCGATATCAAGCTGGATTATTCGGGGAATCAACCCAACCTGTTGAATCTCTCCCGCAAGCTGGTCCAGAAGGGCGACGACCGCAAGCGTCGTTTTCTGGCCGCGCTGGTCAATGTGCTTTTCAAACGCTGCCGGAACCGAATTGACAACACGGCCCACGAAGACAGTCTCTATCATCAGGAGATGATGCTTCAGATTCGGCAGTTGAAGCAAAATCTGACCGGCAGCGCAGCCTCGGAAGCGACCGCAGCCCGTCCTGCCGGCAACCGTCCGCAATTGGCGCTGTTTTTCGCCCGGGCGCGCACCGAGCTTGTCGTGGTCGATCCCGAACCGGGTGCCGGCACCCTGCATTGTCTCTTGCTGGTAAAGCAGCCCATCCGGATGCTGTTGAAAGACGGTCCCGAAGCGCGGGATGAAAAATTCGTTCACGGATTGAAAGAGCTTCAGGCGCACGGCCGACAGATCTCGGCGCGAATCCATCCGGAGATTCACGATCGGGTTCTGGTCTTCAACAGCCGCTGCTGGCTTGCCGGTGCACCGCTGCGCACGGCGGCTCGGAGGCAAATTCCGCTGGTGGAAGTCATCGACGCGCGAAAATTTGTGTTGCGCCTGGTGGAAGAGCGCTGGCGGGAAGCGGCCGACCTGATTTAATCGACGGGAACTTTCCATCTTTTCAGGTGCGGGCCAGCACGTCCAGCTGCTTGGCAACGAAGATCAATATCCCTTCATCGACCTGGCGGTGCCGTCGCCGGGTCCATTCCCGCAGGCGGGCCGCGTCGATCCGCCGGTGCCCGTCGAGCTGATCGGCGATCGTGTCGATCAGATAATGCAGAAAATCGGCCTCGCCCGGGGGGTAGCCCCCTTGCTGCGGGAACACGACCCAATCGGAACTGCCGGCCGCCAACACCCGTGTGTTTCCACCGACCAGGCGCTGGAGCAGAAGCCGGCCGGTGCGGCTGTTTCCGGAGGGTCGACCGCTGATGCGCCGTTCGTCCATGCTGCGGTGATAAAGACGGACGATCCGGGCGTCGAAATCCGCATCGATTGTCGGCAGCAGCAAGGTTTCACCGTCGAAATTCAAGGTCAGGTAGAGCCATCCATGCGGCCGGACCCAGGTTTTCAGCCGGGACAGGAACGTATCCAGGTCCACCAGATCCAGAAAAGCATGGGCAATCAATCCATCGAAGTTCCGGTGCAGCACGGACTCGACACCGCTGCCGGTCACGTCGAGACTGTGCCAGTGGATATCGACATGGCCCCGGTTCGACGACAGCCGCCAGTGGGTTTCGGTGTCACAGTCCCATTGCCAGCCGTGTCTTTCCGCCGCATTCTGCAGGTAATTGCGCGCGGCCGGCAGCAGCCCGGCGTCGGCGTCCAGCGCGGTGTAAACGGCCTGGTTCAGCAGCCCCCATTGCAGCATGCGTTCGATCATGGTCCCGATGCCGGCACCGACCTCCAGGATGCAAAGGCTTCGATCCGTGTCCAACAACCGGCGCAGTTCTTCCACCACCGTGCGGTTCAAACTGCGATCGTCAAGCGCTTTTTTGGCGGTCAGATAATCCGCAAAACGGTTCGCGCCGCGGCGGTTTGCCGTGTTCGATGCGGTCATGGCCTACCCATCCAGGCAGTATTGCGCCCAGGCGGATTCGCATTCCCACAGTCGCACGCACATTCGTTCGACACGCCCGATATCGATGTCGGCGGCCAACCCTTCGCAGAGGATCCGTGCGAAGTGTTCCACACTCGGGTTGATCGCGGCAAATTCAGGCAGGTCGTTCAGCGTTCGGTCCCGATAGTTTCGGATGCGGGTCTCCAGAGCGTCGGAAATTTCGTCAATATCGATCAGATACCCGTGACGGTCCAGGACGCGGCCGGAAAGCCGCACTTCGATGCGATAGTGGTGAGCGTGGGGATGATTTTCCGCACCCCAGTCTCCTCCGATCAGGTAGTGGTTTGCAATGAAGTCCCGGCAAACCGTAACGGTATAATTCGACAGCGGTTCGGGCATCGATACCTCCCTTTTGGAAAAAACATATGCGGCCGGTGATTTTCGGTGGGTTTCGGCCCGACGGTGATGCGAAGATTCGGGCAGTCGCGCGGTTGCCCCCTCTCGAATTGGCGGCCGGCGAGCGGCTCTTTATTCTTGCCAAAACCGGGTGCGACTGCAAGTTCAACATCGCAGCCCAACCGTGCCTCTGTCTTTTCTTGCCAGCGGCGAGTGCCGCAGCAAGAAAATTCAAGCCACCCGCTTTGCGGGCGGTTGTTGACTGCGGGGCCCGCCGGTCGGGCCTGTCCCGTCGGCGCCCCCGGCCTCGTCATAGGTCAGCACGATTTGCAGGCTGCCGTCGGGGCGTTCATCCAGCATGCGGTAGGCGGCCTCCACGTTTCGAACATCGAATTGCTGGGTGATCCAGCGGCTGGGCCGCAGCTTGCGAACCCAGCCCAGGGCCTGCTGCAATTGCCTTTTTTTGGACCAGCGGCCGGTGTTTTCCGGCGCCACCGTGCTGACCTGGCTGCTGATCAGTCGAATGCGTTTGCGGTGGAAATCCCGGCCCAGGTCCACCTCCGCCCGGTGCGTGCCGTACCAGGAGCCGACGATGATGCGGCTGTGGAATCCGCAGCAGGAAATGGCCTGATCGAGGGCTTGCGGTGATCCCGACAGTTCGAAGATCAGATCGGCGCCCGCAGACGCGCTGTCACTTTCCAGCCGGTCAAGGACCCGCTGCAGGCCGGCACTGTCATTCGGGTCGAGGGATTCGGAGGCGCCGGCCGCCATCGATGCCTCGCGGCGCAGGCGATAACGGTCCAGGGTAATAATTGCTTCGAGCGGATAATGCCTCAGGAGGGCCGTGGTCAACAATCCAACAATTCCCTGGCCGAAGACCACAATCCGCTCTCCGATTTGGGGGCGGCCGTCCAGCATGAAGCCGACCGCCGTTTCGGTGTTCGGTAAAAACACCGCGTCGAATGGATCCAGATCGGGTGGCAACGCAATCAAGGATTCGGGTCGGGTGCAAAACGCACTGCAGTGGGGATGGAAGGCAAAGACCGAGCGGCCCAGCCAGGCCGGGTCGACACCGTCGCCGACCGCCTCCACCGTGCCCACCAGCGCGTATCCGTAGCGCAACGGATACCGGAAATTTCCGGAAAGCGCCTCCAGGTTGCTGTCCAGTGGCCAGTCCAACGGAATTTCGCCCCGATAGATCCGCAATTCGGTTCCCGCGCTGATGGCCGACAACCGGGTGCGGACGCGCACCTCCTGATCGCGCATCGGCGGCAAGGGTTCTTCGGCGGCAAAAACCCTGCAGGGCGCCTGAAAAATGACCGAAATTCGATTCATTTCGTCTTCCAGCGCGGGCGTGCGGAAAGGATGATGTCATCTCCAAGGGGACGATACGACACATCTTCCATCGAAAGAAAAGGGTGGATCAGAAGAGAACGCCGATCGATTGCGTTCAGCCCACCGATAAATTTCGGTGATATCGTGACGATCAACCGGTCGATCAGGCCCGCATTGATAAAGCCGGTGATCACCCGGGCGCCGCCTTCCACCATCAGGCTGTTGACGGAATGGTCGGTCAGAAGCTGCATCAATCGGTGCAGGTCGATTTTGCCATTCTCGGCGGTCCGGCAGGGCAGGACTTTTGCGCCGGCGCGTTCCAGCGCAACCCGTCGGGATCGGTCCGTGTTCGTGCCGCCGATCACCCAGCAGGGGCGATCGCCGCAGCGGATCAAGTTGGCGTTGCGGGAAATTCGCAAGCGGGTGTCGAGCACAACGGGCTGAGGGCTGATCCCGTCCACTTTGCGGACCGTCAGGTGCGGATTGTCCACGCGCACGGTGCCGATGCCCACTAAAATGGCGTCGAAAATGGAGCGCATCCAGTGGGTAAACTGCATGGATTCTTCACCGCTGATCGCCAGCGGTTTGCGGTTGCGGGAAGCGATGCTTCCGTCCAGGCCCTGCGCATAGGTGACGATGACAAACGGTCGGCCGTTTTTCCGACGGAATCGGGCGGCGGAAGCAAGGATGCATTGAAGCTCTTCGAGCATAGCAGACCTTTCCAGGCGAAATCGGAAACCGTTCGGAGGTGTGCAGTCAAAGCGTTGGATTTGCCTCGGTACACCAGCCGCATCGCACCGCCACTATCGCGGCCGCGCGGATGATCCTTCATCTGGAAAGGCGCGCGATATCAAGCGGATACGCTTTTTCCATCCGACCTAGATCAGGTTCAATTTGGACTGCAATTCGTCGAATGTGGTTTCTTCGATCGGATGCCACGGTTCCGAAGGTGAAAACTGCAGTGAAGACCTCACATCCGGGGCAAACACCTTGCCGGCTTGGATATGGGGCGATTTCATCCTGTATTTGAAGCGCTCGCCCAGGTCCAGCAGGATATCGATATCGTCGCTGATCTCCAGCAGCTCAACCAGAAGAAGGTTTTGAATCAATCCGGCTCCCTTCAACAGGCGCCGTCCGGATCGGCCGGAATAAATCTCGATGGTGGGCCTTTCCAGCATCACGGCGCTATGATCCGGCGTCACCAGATAGGCTTGCTCCACCGCATAGGTTCCCTCTTGAAATGGAATCCAGTTTTCCATGACCGGCTCTTTGTGATATCGGTTCTTGCTCAAACCGGGAGTTGCTGCAAGTTCAACAGCAAAGCACAGCAATGCATCCGCCGATTCCCACCTTAGCCGGATGCCCCGGCAAGTTCGTCATCGGGGCTGCTCTCGGCTTTTCGGCGAGAAACCACCCGCCCTGCGGCAGGTAGTAGACTCAGGGCTTTTCGAATCGCCCTTCAACGCGTATAATCTGACAGGTAACACTGGATGGAATCGTAAAAAAGTCCATCTTACCTGCGCGGCAATGACAGATTTTAATGAATTTTGACTTTTTACGAAACTGCCACACCGGTTCCTTGAACAATTACCTTTCCGAAACACCAAGTCAACCTTTGGACGGGCTGTAAGTCAATTTTGAGGGCATTCTCCATGCGGTTTTACGACATTGTCGGGGCACTGGCCGCGCATCTGCTGATTGCAGCCGCAGTGCTGCTGGCCACGCTGCCACCCGAAAACGAACCGAACGGCGCCGCCGTGGATCGAAATCTCGATCCGGTATCCGAACCGTCCGCGCCGCCGGCGGCTTCTGCGCCGACCCCGGTCGCCTCCGGAGAACCGAGGTTTGAGGTACATGCGCTGCAAAAGGCAAATCGTCTGCTGATCTCCGGGACGGTTTTCGGCGGGCGGCCCTGTAAACGGATGCAGTTGCAATTGAGGCTGCAGCAGGCCTCCGGACCGGACCTCCATCACAGTTTGACGGTCGACCGGCTTGCCGGATCGTCAACGACATCCTTTCGTTCGGAGAGACGCATCACCGGTCCGCCTCCGGTGCCCGAAGCGCCCTGGAATGTAACCGTCCAGTCTCACCGATGTCAGCAAGCGGTTCCGGCCGAATGAGCCCACCGGCATTGCCGCCGCGCTGTCGAATCAGACGTTCACGGGATTCCGCGGCGGCGGTCTTCAAAGGGACGCTGTCCTCTATGAGCCGAATTGACATCCCTGTCAAGGGTGATGATGTTTCACTGCAGTGTCGAACCGGTCGGCATGGAAAAAAATCGTAACACCCGGCACCTGTGATTGGCAACGCCGGCCGGATTTGCCGAAAACCGCTTGACAAGGGAAACGTAAATTCGAGCATAACACCTTGGAAATATATTGTGACCTGGACGGCGTTCTGACCGACATCGAAGCGTCGTTCCAGCGGTTGCATCCGCAGTTCGATGCCCTGGATAAATCGATACTGTGGCAGTACGTGGATCGCCACGGCATCGCTTTCTGGTCGGAGATGCCCTGGAAAGCGGACGGTTTGAGACTCTGGAGGTTCATTGAAGCGTTTGAGCCTCGGATTCTCACCGCCGCGCCCGTGCGTATTGGCACTCGACTGTGGAGCAACAGCCGGGAAGGGAAACTGCAATGGATTCGGCGGCAGTTGGGCGAACGGTTCGGACGCAGCGCCGTCATTTGTAAAAAATCGGAAAAAGCCAAATACGCCGCACCGGAACGCATTCTGATCGATGACGATGCCGCCAACGCCGAAGCATGGCAGACCGCCGGCGGCATCGCTGTATTGCATCGGCTTACAGACAATACCCTGGATCAGCTGAGGTCCATATTGGCGGTGAATTGAACCTGGAGCGGGAGAACCAAATGGAGTTATCGGATGCCCAGTTATTGACCATCGTGAAGAATGTCGTTGAGCAGCACGGATGCCGGCTGGTCTCGGTGGATTTTGAAAAACAGCGCATCGATCTGGAAGGGCCCGAAGAAGCCAAGGGTCGCTGTGCCAGGGCGCTGGCCGAAGTTCTGGGCTAGCGCGCTGCAAACGGCATCCCCCCGGGGCGCTTGAACGCCTTGTTGTGAAAGCGGAAACGGATCCGAATACTTCATCCGAATAAAATTTTCAACCTGTTTTCAGGAGGTTGCCATGACAGAATCCATCGCGCGAATTTCCAAGGATGAACTTGCCGCGCAACTGGACGCCGATGATCTTCAGGTCATCGATGTGCGGCGGGACTGGCGGCACAGCCAGCAGAAAATCAAAACGGCGGTCCACCGAGATCCCAAGGCGATTGCCGATTGGACCGGCCGGCTCGAAACCGGCAAGCGGATCGTTCTTTATTGTTCCTCCCCGCGCGAGGAAACCAGCGAGGCGGTCGCCCGGCAATTGCTGCAGGCGGGATTCACCGATGTTCGGGTGCTCAGAGGCGGCTGGTATGTGTGGAGAGACGCCGGTTTTCCGGTACAGCGCAAAGAGAAAGAACCGGTTCCCGACCGCTTTGTCGGCGGTGTGTTGTCCGATTGAACGTTTTCGGCAAAATGCATGCGCCGGAACTGTCTACCGATACCGGTTGCAGCCGGACTCTCCGCAGGAGTCCGGGTGGCGCGTTTTGCCTTCCCCGATTTTTTGCTGCAGGTATTCGACCATTGCCCGGTGGGCCGCCCGTTTTAATTCCGGATCCCGGATTTGCAGCAGCCAGGAACGCCGCCGCTCGACCAATACCCACAACCCCGCTGTAAGCGATATGCCCAAAACGAACAACCAGGTAAGCGCCTTTTCCAGCGGTATCGGCACCACAAGCGTGGCCACAAGGAAAGAAGCGACGCCCGACCACATGTGAATGCGGATTTGTCTGGAGACGGCGTCTTGATTGCGGATCGACCACAGATAGAAAGCCGCCCTGCACTCTTGCAGGAATTCCGTAAAATGTCGTTGGCGATTCATTGCAAATCCTTTCTCGAAACGGTAAGGATCGCTTAGCGAAAACCTAACAACTCAAAGGTTCGTGTCAAAGAGAAAGGCCCGGTAACACCTCCCCAAAACAGAAGTCTGCAAAGGCATGATTTATGGCACGCATCAGGCTCGAACTTCCGGAAACCTTGCCGTTTCACACGGAGATACCGGTTCGGATCAGCGATATCAATTACGGAAACCACCTCGGCAACGACGCCGTGTTGTCTCTGGCGCATGAAGCCCGGGTGCGCTTTTTAAAGCAACATGGCTTTTCGGAACTGGATATCGACGGTGTCGGTTTGATCATTGCCGATGCCGTGATCGTATACAAAAATCAGGCATTTTATGGAGACGTGCTGACGGTTTCGGTGGGCGTCGGTGAATTCAACCGTCGCGGCTGCGATATCTTCTATCGCCTCACCGATCTTGCCTCCGGGCGCGAGGTTGCCCGGGCCAAGACCGGCGTCGTATTTTATGACTACCATCGCAGGAAAATTGCCGGTGTTCCGGAATCTTTCCGCCGGGTGGTCGGCGGCAATGGGCTTTGAAAAGTATATTTTCCGATCGCTCAACGAAGGTAAAAAGAATCACGAAAAGGGAGGGCGCTATGGCATTGAAACTTACGTGGTACAGTCATGCCTGTTTTCTGATCGACACCGGCAGCCACAAACTGCTGACCGATCCGTTCCTGACCGACAATCCACTGGCCCCCATCGACGCCGACACGGTGGAAGCCGACTACATTCTGGTCTCCCACGGTCACGGCGATCACATCGGCGACACCCTTACCATCGCCCGCCGAACCGGCGCCACTGTCATTTCCAACTTCGAAATCCACAACTGGATTGCCGGCCAGGGGGTCGCCAATTTGCATCCCCAGCACATCGGCGGTGGATTCGATTACCCCTGGGGGCGGGTGAAACTGACGATCGCGCATCACGGCTCGGCCCTGCCCGACGGAAGCTACGGTGGAAATCCCTGCGGCTTTCTGTTCTATATCCAGGGAAAAAAGATTTATCATGCCTGCGACACCGGTTTGTTCTACGACATGAAATTGATTGGAGATGAAGGCATCGACCTGGCGATCCTGCCCATCGGCGACAATTTCACCATGGGCCCGGAGGATGCCCTGCGGGCGGTTCAATTGATTCAACCCCGACAGGTGGTGCCGATTCACTACGATACGTTCGAAGTCATCCATCAGGACCCCAATGCCTGGGCCGAACGGGTTCGTCAGGAAACCGCCGCTCAGGTAATGGTAATGAAGCCGGGCGGCAGCATCGAGTTGTAATTCGATTCCATCCAGATGGCCGGGTACGATACACCCCTGAAAAGAGGCCTTTGTTGTCCCGGCCCGGCAGTCGGACTTCCGTTGTCCCGATGGCCGTTCGGCCGACACCGGGAATCGGCTTGAAAGCTTTTCGCGTGAGGCACCGGCCGCAGTCTGGACTACCGGCTGGGAGGGCAAGCCTGCAACCCCTGCCAGACCTTGCGGTGCAGCCGCTCCAGGCGGACGGCAAGGATGCCGAGTCTGCCATCGCGATGTCGTCGGGTCGCTTCGATGAAGTAGGCCAGCGCGCGCAGATCGGCATCCACGGGCGAGCCGCGGCGGCGGCCGGCTTCGATTCGGGCCAGCAGAGAGAAAACCGCCAGGGTCTGCAGGCTCAAATGGGTAATGCGGCGCAAAAAAAACTCCCGTTGCCCCACGTCTTTGCCGTAGAGCAGCAGGCCGGCATGGACAAGCAAACGGATACGCCGTGCGTTGGCGCGGGCAAAACCAACGGCGCGGTCCATGGGCCGCATACCGAAACGCAGCCGCCAGCGCAACGGTCCGAACATCCCCCGCAGCAGAAACCGCAACCGGGTCCATTTGCCCGAACCCGGCGTCGGTATTCGTTTGGCGAGACTGCGCATCAGGAAAATCGCCGGGTAAACAGAGTGAATCTCGGTGGTTCCTTCGAAGATCGTTGCGACACGAAAATCGCGCAGGCGTCGTTCGTAGGGCAGGGTTGAGAGATATCCGGCGCCACCGGCTACCTGCATGGCGTCGTAAAGGGTTTCCCAGGCGCGGGTGGTTCCAAACAGTTTGCAGTGAGAACTTTCGGCAGCCACCTGAGCCAGGGGCTCATCCGCAAGCAATCCGGCGGTAAAGGCGGTCATGGCCGAGGTGACCCGCCGGTTGACCTCCGCACGCACCAGTTTTTCCTGCACCAGTTCGAACTGTTGAATCGGCACTCCGAACTGAATGCGGCTTTCCGCCCGCTGCCGCATGTCTTTCAGGGACTGCTTCATCATCCCGGAAGAACCGGCCCCCAGCGCCAGGCGGCCGTAGTTGAGAATGGTCATGGCGATTTTGAATCCATCGCCGGCCGCACCCAGCAGATTCTCTTGGGGAACGACCACATTTTTGAACTGCACCGCGGCCGTGGAACTCACCGTGAGCCCCATTTTGGGCATGTCCCGGCCGATGCGAACGCCCTCCCATCCGGTTTCAACAACGAAGGCCCCCATGTGTCCGGAGCGATCCGGATCCAGCTGCGCAAACACCGTCAGTCCACCGGCATAGTTCGCATTGGTAATGTAGGTTTTGCGTCCGTTGAGAATATAGTGACGACCGTCGGAAGACAGTTCGGCGGTGGTGGTAATATTTTTGGCGTCCGATCCGATTTCCGGTTCGGTCAGCGCGTAGGAAAAGATCATCTGGCCGCTGGCGGCCCGGGGCAGGTAGCGGTGTTTCTGATCCTGGCTGCCGAACAGCAAAATGCCCTTTGTGCCGATGGACAGGTGCGCCAGAGATGCGAATCCCAGGGCCATGTTGCGGGCGGTAATGGCTTCGACCAGTTTGAGGTATTGCCAGAGATTCAGCCCGACACCGCCGTATTCTTGCGGTATGTTCAGCCCGAAAAAGCCGATGGTGCGCAACCGTTCCATCGCGGCCTCCGGGATGCGGCCCTCTTTTTCGAGTTGGTCCGGCGGGTATTCGGCGGTGAGTGCATCGAATTCCCGGAGGATGGCCCGGGTTTTCTCGTCGTGCTGCAGATCCTGAAACGATTCGAACGGCCCCGGGTCGACCCGCCCCCAGAACGCATTCATCAGAAAGTTGTCGAAATCCATCGGCGGCCTCCAGAGGCAATGGTTCACTGCGGTCATTGCATCGTTGCGCGCAGTATAATGCGGATCTGCGCGCTGTAAACCGGACCGGACCCGCTGCCGTTCCGTCGACATCGGCGGGGTTTCCTTACAGACGTCCCAATGGCGGGGATCTGCCGCTGTCCGGATTCTGATTGCAGCCAGCCCCTCGGGATGGTATAGACCGGATATTTTGAAGCGTCCAGCATTTGCATCCGATTCATTTCACTCGACCGGGTGAACCGGCGACGGCGGGCGCAGCTTGGGTCACCAAGCGGGGACGCGCGCTGCCATCGCGCTGCAAGGAGGAGTCATGCCGCAAAAGAAAACCGAATTGGAACCGGTTGGAAAAAGAATCAAAAAAGCCCGGATTCAGAAAAAAATGCCCTTCGATCGGCTGGCCAACGAAACGGGGTTTTCGGTGGAATACCTCAAAAATATCGAGTCAGGCAAGGAAATTCCGCCGGTGGGAGCGTTGCTGCAAATCTCCCGGGCACTGGAACTGGATTCCGGCTATCTGCTGCGGGAACAGGAAGCCAATCTCAAAACTCGGGTAAAGGCGTTTACCAAGCGCACGGAGAACTACGCGTATACGACACTGACCCCCGGCGCCGAAAACAAACATTTGAAAGCCTTTAAAGTCTCGGTCGAACCGCTGCAGGATCACAAGGGCGTCGGGTATCAACACGAGGGTGAAGAGTTCGTGTACATCTTGCAGGGGGAAATGGAAATCATTGTCGGCGATCATGTCAATCGCCTCAAGAGCGGCGATTCACTGCATTTCAATTCTGGAATTCGCCATCGCATGCGCAACGTCAGCGATGTCAATGCCGATATGCTGGTGGTCATTTATCAGCCCTAGCCGATGGCACCGGAACCATTTGCTAATGCACAGCGTACGCATGCCGCCCCATCGGAAGGGGCTTTGGGAACCCTACACGCTGATTGAAGCGTTTGTTTGGGTGGCTGTCGCCGGTGCGGCGGAACCAAGCGCGGCGCCTGGGGTATGTATTTTAAATATAGCGGTTCAAAGGGTCGGCAGAACCCATACAGCGGGTCTGCCGCAGCGGATTGTGACGGGAGGATGGTCTCGATGTCGATACAGCTTACCGATGAACAGTTGATGATTCAGACCATGGTACGGGATTTTGCCCGGGAGGTCATTGCCCCGACCGCCGCCGAACGGGACAAGACCAAGGAATTTCCCCGGGAAAACCTGCAGCGTCTCGGGGAACTCGGCTTCATGGGGATGATGGTTCCCCCCGAGTACGACGGCTCGGGCGCCGATACCATCAGCTACGTGCTGGCCCTGGCTGAAGTGGCCTATGCCTGCGCCTCTACCGCGGTGGTGATGTCGGTGCACAACTCGATCGTTTGCGAGAGCATCCTGCGCTACGGCACCGATGCCCAGAAAAATCAGTTTCTGAAGCGACTGGCCACCGGTGAAATCATCGGGGCGTTCGCATTGACCGAGCCCCAGGCCGGATCGGACCCGGTTCGTCAGTCCACCAAGGCGGTACGAGACGGTGACGAATATGTTTTAAACGGAACCAAACGCTTTATTACGACCGGCAAGAATGCCGGTCTGGTGATCGTGACGGCCAAAACCAATCCTGCCGCCCGTCACAAGGGGATCAGCGCGTTTCTGGTGGAGAAGGACACGCCCGGATTTAAAGTGGGCGCCATGGAAGATAAAATGGGCCTGCGGGCCTCGGATACCACCGATCTCATCTTTGAAGATTGCCGGGTACCGATCGAGAACCGGCTCGGTGAGGAAGGCCAGGGGTTCAAAATCGCCATGACCGGTCTGGATGGCGGCCGCATCGGCATTGCCGCCCAGTCTGTGGGTGTGGCCCAGGCTTCTCTGGATGCAGCCATTCAATACGCGCGCGACCGGGAACAGTTCGGCCAGAGCATTTCGAAGTTTCAGGGATTGCGCTGGATCATGGCCGATATGGCCACCGAAATCGAAGCCGCCCGCCAACTGATGTATTCTGCCGCCGCGATGAAAGACCGCGGGGAGAACTATACCATGCAGGCCTCCATGGCCAAGCTCTTTGCCTCGGAAATGGTCAACCGGATTACCGCAAAGGCCATCCAGATTCACGGCGGTTACGGATACACCCGCGAATATCCGGTGGAGCGATTCTACCGCGATGCGCGGGTGTTTACAATTTACGAAGGCACTTCTGAAATCCAACGCATCGTCATATCCAACCACCTGTTCCAGGACAAACGCAGTCCTGCGACCCAGCCGACCACATCCGGCTGATCCCGAATTGGCACAACGTTTCATTCGATCTTCGGTTCAACGGGAAAGGGATCGATCCTGCGCCCCGACCGGGGCGCCGGGTTCAGATCGATCACCCGGAGGGCTTGCAGGCCGCCTTCGAATCGAATCCACCGGAGCCGCTGGGGATGCCGCGGGGACGCACGCAGCCGGCCGACATGAGTTTTTCGACATCCGGGCAGCGGCAATCCGGGCACTCGGGCGCCGGGTCGGCACTGGAAAGCGCCAGGTGTTCGAAGCAGTGGCAACAGCTCTTGCAACGGTACTCGTAGATGGGCATGGACAACTCCTTTCGAAAGCCCGGTATGGAAAATCGCATCACGCCCCTAAGGAGATATTTGGGCGAAAATGGTTACACCGCGATCGATCGTTTCAAATCTTCCAAAACCCGAATTTTTATTCAGCGGATTGAATCCATACGATGTTTTGGAATATTTGAAACCCTTGCGGGCTTGCCGATCTTACCGCATCTACGGCGTCAGACGCCGTTGCGCATAGTGTACTATCGCGCAACGACTTCTTCCTTGTATCTGCGGCAACCTCGACAATCGATCGACCGCGGTGACTGCGATCGATCGTTTCAAATCTTCCAAAACCCGAATTTTTATTCAGCGGATTGAATCCATACGATGTTTT
>DAXETY010000050.1:0-15563 GCA_051155755.1 Desulfobacterales bacterium | reverse complement strand
GCTATATACTGGACGATTTCAAACTGTGGCTTGGAAACGAAGCCTTGCTGGTTTCCTGCTACCGGGAGAGCGGAGAGGCGGAAGAAACCAGCGATCCGGCCAGGATCATCCTCAACCGCGTTCGGGAAAAACTTCAGGAAGCCGCCGGGCTAGTGATCGTCCTCTGACTCCGGATGGCAGCCCGTCAATTCGAACGGGATCCGGACTCTGGAAATGAAGGTGGAAATAAATCAACAGAATGAAAAGAAACGGTTCGATTCGTAACACTTGAAACGCTTGGGTTTCCATAACGGCGTTTGGATAGACCCTTACCCGGAATCGAACGATGCCGCAATTCGACGTGCTGATCATCGGTCGCAGCTGCCTGGACCATATTGCGGTGGTCAAGCAGCTGCCGGAGGAAAACCGCAAAGTTCCGCTGGAACTGCGCCTGTCCGAGGGCGGAGGGCAGGGAAGCACGGCAGCCTGCTGCGTTGCGCACCTGGGCGGCCGGCCGCTGTATGTCGGCAAGCTCGGTGACGATCCCGAGGGGCGGTTTTGCCGGCAGCGGCTGGAAGACTTCGGGGTGGGTACCGAACTGGTGGAAACCGTGCCCGGCGGCCGCACGCCGGTGGCCTACGTGCTGGTGACCCGGGACAGCGGTGCGCGCACCATCGTCTACGAACCCAGCCGCCTGCCGCCGATGGAACTCCGGCCGGACCTGCAGCGCCGGATCGGCGAAGCCGCCGTGATCCTTCTCGATCCGGAGACCACTTACCTGGCAGAGGCTCTGGCGGCGTATAAAGGACCGCAGACGGTTGTGGTGTATGACTGCGAACGCTGGCGCCGCGGCATCGAGGCCATGATGGAAACCGCCGACTACTTCGTGCCGTCGGCCGAGTTCCTGCAGGATCCCGTGCTGGGCCTGGCAGAGCGTTCATTTGTTGAACAGTTGCAGGGACTGCAGGACCGGGTGCGCGGGCAGCTGGTGGTCACCGCCGGAGAATACGGGGCCTATTATGCCATCCGGCAGACCTGGTATCAGGTCGGGATTCCGAAGGTCGCCGTGGCGGACACCATCGGCGCCGGCGATAATTTTCATGCCGCTTTTGCCTATGCCCTGCGGCAGGGGTTCGACCTGCATCGAGCGGTGCGCCTGGCAGTGGCCGTGGCCTCGCTTTCCTGCCGCGAATACGGCGGGCGCAACGGCCTGCCGGACTGGCAGGAGGCCCTGGCAACGGCCGACCGGCTGCGCCCCCGGGTGTTTGGATGACATTTCATCGATTATTTTAATCCTTGGGGACTTTCCGATATTCATAGTAGGGACGGAAATCGTCGGTGTTGGCATAGACGAGCCCTTCGACCAGCTCGCCGTACTTCTCCTTCGGGTCGCTGGCGCCGAAGCTCACCGGCCCGTTGCTGTTGAAATGCAGGCCGGCCACCGGTTTCTTGCCCCGGGTCAAATTGGACCAGATCGTGGCGCCGCTTTGTGTTTCCTGCACGCGGGTATTCAAAATCCCCTCGACGTATACCTTGGCACTGACCGCGTCCATGACCGAGGTGAAACTCACCGATGGTTTGATCTCCGAGAGTTGGAGGTTGCCGAACACTACCGCGTCCACCTTGTAGGTTTGCCCGATGAGGCGGATGGTTTCCGGATCGAGGCGGTTGCGCTGGAGCGAATCCAACAGCGCATGGCTGCTGCCCAGCTCCAGGATGCGCACGCCCGGCTGGGCGTCATAGATGCGTTGCAGATACTCCTGGGTCAGATACTGCTGCAGGTCGTCTTCGGCGTTGGAGGAAAAATCGATCATCCCGATGGTCCCGCAGGATTTTAAATCCATCCGGGGCGGCATCTGCACCTTTTCGGTGCGGGTGTGCGAGCAGGCCGTCGCCAGTAACAGGCAGAGTCCGAAAATCATCCAGACCGGAAGCTTTCTCATGGTTTTTCTCCGTGTCGATGCAATCGATGGAAGGGTTCCCTACGACCGTCGAAGGAAACGGGTTGGTAGGACGGTAATGCAAGAATCGTTCCTTGGTGGGGATCTGAATATCTTGTAATTTCAGTGTATTGGAATACCGGTGTGATCGGTAAACCGGGGTTTCTGCCGCAAATTGTCACATTTCGGGGGCAACCCCGGACAATCTACGGCATCGGCCCGCTGCCGGACGGCCGGTCCAGCCGTTCCAGGAACAGGCGAACCCAGGGCGGGTTGACCAGAATGACGTAGGCCAGGAACACGGCCGTCAGCGGTAAAAAAAAGATCAACAGATCGAGCAGCAGCACGCCGGCAGCCAGCAGGATTCTTTGAACCATCGGCATCGGACCGTCCTCCCCGGATGGATTCTCTCAAACGGTTTCTTCCACACGCTGTTTCAACGCGCGGTTCATGGCTTCGAAGCCGCGCCGGGCGCCGCCGGCGACATAGCCACCCAGCAGGGGCACCAGCATTCCGGAAAACCGCTCGTGCTGCAGCAGCCGAACCGACTCTGCGCCGGCGTCTTCGATCTGGAAGCGATGAAGGCCGTCGAACAGGCCGCGCACACCGACAACGCCGAGCCACTGGAAAGACCGCCCCGGTGCCACGGACACGATCTTGACCTTGAGTTTCATTTTCCGGCCCTGGGGGATGTCCAGCCGCATTCGCAGGACCTGGCCGGTTTGAAGCCGGCCCCGGGCCCGGCGGATAAACGGGTTCCACTCGGGGTAGGCTTCAAAATCGGTCAGCACTTGCCAGACCCGGTCGGCGGGTGCGTTGATTTCCACGGCGGCTTCGATCTGCCGGTGAAACAGGCTCATCGATCCTCTTTTCGATTACAGGTTCAATATCAACTTGGCTACAGCAGGTTTCGGTCCCTGAACATCGATAAAACGAATACATTTCGCAACCTTCATCCCACCAACCGAGTAACCAATCGAACAACGGAAGGCGCTCAATGTCAACGTCTCGCCGGTTCTCCGGTTCGATTCCAATGCGAACTCAACGGCGCTATCAATTGAACCAATTGAACCAATCGAACCAGTCTCCCCGCCACCGGCTCAAAGATCTTCCAGGTGCGCCTTGTACTGTGCGGCCTGCGCCAGGATTTCCCTGCGGTTTTCCGGTTTCATGCGGTCCAGGGTGCGGTACATCATCGCCACCCGCGGGTTGTTCTCGAGGCGGCTGCGGTGGCGGTGCAGAAAGTCCCAGTACAGGCTGTTGAACGGACAGGCCTTCGATCCGGTTCTTTTGGCGGCCGCATAGTGACAGGCGCTGCAGTAATCGCTCATTTTGCGGATGTAGTTGGCCGAAGAGACATAGGGTTTGGTGGCCACGATGCCGCCGTCGGCAAACTGGCTCATGCCGCGGGTGTTGACGATTTCCACCCACTGGATGGCATCGATGTAAATCCCCAGGTACCACTGATCCACCGCATCGGGGTGCACCCCGGCCAGCAGGGCGAAATTGCCGGTGACCATCAGGCGCTGGATGTGGTGGGCATAGGCGTATTTCAACGACTGGCGTACGGCCTGGTGGATGCAGTTCATGCGCGTGGCGGCGCTCCAGTAATAATCCGGCAGCGCGGCGCGGTGGTCGAAGAAATTCATCGTTTCGTATTCGGGCATCTTGGCCCAGTAAATGCCGCGCATGTATTCCCGCCAGCCCAGGATCTGACGCACGAACCCTTCCAGTGCGGCCAGTTCGACCTCCCGGGTGCGGCCGTCTTTGGCATACCGGATGGCCGCGCGGATCACCTCCATGGGGTGCAGCATCTTGGTGTTCAGCGCAAATGACAGCCGGGAGTGGAACAGCGACCAGCTCTCCCGGGTCATGGCGTCCTGGTAGACGCCGAAGTGCGGCAGGCGGTTGCGCAGGAAATCGTCGAGTAGCTCCAGGGCCTGGCTCCGGGAAATCGGCCACAGGAACCGGGGCGGATCGATTTCGCCGAAGGTTTTCACCCCGGCCGCTGCAATCATTTCAGCGATATCGGAGACGTTGTTGTCGAATTTTTTGGGCGGCGGGATTTTGACCGCGTCGTCATAGGGGTTGCGATTTTCGGTGTCGAAGTTCCACTTGCCGCCGGCCGGACCGCCGTCTTCCAGCAGAACGTCGTGTTTTTTGCGCATCGCGCGGTAGAAGGATTCCATCAGGTAGCGCTTTTTGCCCTTGAAAAAATCCTGCAGTTCTTCGCGGCCGGTGAGAAAGTGCTCGGTGCCGACGGCGGCCACCGGTACCGAAAGGTTCCCGGCCGTCTCCTGCAGCTGGCGGTCCAGGCGGTATTCGTCGGGATGCTGGTATTCGAAGCGCGTGAATTTGTGTTTTTCGATGAGGTGTTTCAGGTTGGCTTCGAAGGATGGTTCGTTTTGCGGATCGTCCAGGGACAGGTACAGCACGCGGTGTCCGGCTTCTTCCAGCTCGCGGGCGAAGCGGCGCATGGCGGCGAAGAACCCGGCGATTTTTTGAACGTGGTGTTTGACGTAGTCGGTTTCCTGGCGGACTTCCATCAGCACGTAGGTGACGTTGCGGCTGCGGTGGCGAAACCAGCTGTGGCCTGCATTGAGCTGGTCGCCCAGAATCAGGCGAAGGGTTTTTTCCCGGTCCATGGGAACGTTCTTTCCGGATTCGGTTGGCTGTTTACAGGGGCCTTGTTTGAAGTTGCCGACGGTAAATCGCACCGCTTCAGGTTACCGCCGGACGGCGGACGGCGGCGGGCCGCACCGGGGGTGAATCCGTGCGGCGCCCGGTGCTCGCATAAGGTGCCGGGAACAGGGCCTTCAGTGCTTCGCGGCGATAATCGAAAATGGCCTCCAGGCGCGGGCGGACCAGCCGGCGGTGGACGAATTGGCCCGGCAACCCGAAGGGCAGGGCGTAATGGACCACATCTTCGACGGCCACCTGGCCGTCGAGCTGGTGAAATCGATGTAGGTGATGCCAGAACCGGTAGGGGCCGAAGCGCTGTTCGTCCACGAAGCTTTGCGGCGGCTGCACGTGGGTGATTTCAGACACCCAGGCCCGGCGCAGGCCGAACAGCGGTGTGACGGTGTAGGTCAAAATCAGGCCGGGGGTCATGGGCGGGGTCGCCGAGGTAATCGTAAATCCCAGCCACGGCGGGGTGATGCGGGCCAGGTTGCGCGGATCGGAGAAAAAATCCCAGGCCTTTTGCAGGGTGGTCGGCAGCACCTGGTTTCGCTGCAGTCGATAGACTATCATGAGCGGTTCTTTCCGGCGGGCCGGGTCGAAGATGGCTTCTCCCGCATTTCCCGCTGCCGCATGGGCATGGCGTCGATGCGGTCGAAGACCGCCTGCAGATCGACCGAATCCCGGCGCACGAGTTTTACGCCACCGTCTTTTCCGATCAGCACGGCCGTGAAGCGGCCCGGGGCAATTTCGAAACGATCCCGCAGCTGCCGGGCCTCGGCATCCGAAAGCCTGCGGCCGTCCACCCGGGACGCACCGTCTTCCAGTACGTGGAACACCACCAGGTCCCGGTCCAGTATGTCTTCGGAACGCAGCTGGATGTCCTCGGCCGCCGCGGCATAGGCCGGAGTGTCTTCCTGCGGGGCAAACAGCAGCAAGAGGCGATGCTGCCACCGGTAACGGTCCAGGTCCATGGCCTTGACTCCCTGGGTCCACAACAGGGCGGCGGCTGCCGCCACCAACAGTACGGCAAAGCGTCTTTTCATTATCGGGTTGAGTGGTGCTTGCGTGTGTACGATTTGGACTTGTGGTTTCAATGATCTGTCCTATGGTAATGATACTATTCGGAGATGTAAAGAAAACCGGTTCTGGATGGCGGCTGCGGCCGCCTGCGAATGGATAAAAATATGAAAATCAGAGTGACGGTGGGCCTGGCCAACCATCGGCCGGAAACGGTGCCGGCGGCCCTGGAGCGAATGTACTGCCACGATGCCCTGTTTCTGGAAGAGCCGCCGGATCCCGGTTTTCTTCCGATGCTCGCCGGCGAGTTTTCCGTCGACGATTACCTGCAGACCGTGGATGTCGAATATCCCGATTTCACTCGCCGGATGCTCGCCGCCCTGCGCCGGCTGCATGCCGCCGGCAAGAAGATCGTGCAGGTGGAGCCCTATCTCGAAACGCTGCTGGGCATTCACGAGCGGTTCGCTTCCGGTCAAAGCCCCGGGGACCTGCCGGACGGCTCCCTGGAGGCCGCGGTCTATGCGGTGGAGCGGCGGGCCTCCGCCGCCATGCTGGATGTTTACCGGGTCGCCACGATCGGAGACTTCGACCAGACCGTGGCGGCGGTCAAGGTGTTCGCCCGCGCCGATGCCCGGCGATTCGTGCTGCGCGACGGCCTGCGGGCTGCAGCCCTGGCGCGGCGGGTCACCGAGTTTCCCACCAGCTACATCGAAGCCGGTCAGATTCACGTGCAGCTGCCCACGCTGCTGCGCCGCGATCTGGCACCGGCGGTCAAGGTCGTTTCCGACCACCTGATGACCGCCGCCGTCCGGCGCCTCGGCGGCCGGCGGTCGAACCTTTACGGCCCGGGCGATCGGCTGACAATCCTGTACATGCTCCATCCCGGCCGCCGCAGCCCGGAGGAAGACCTGCTGGCCGCACGATCGCTGATTTACAGCAAACTGATCGAGAAAATCGAAATCCTGCCCGGTGACGCGGACCCCTTTCCGCACACCCGCAACGAGCTGCTCACCGATGCGCTGGTGCGGAAATTGTCTCTGGCGGACTGCCGCAGGTTGTTTGCGGTCATCCGGCGCCTGGACACGGCCGCGGCCGGAGCGGCCGTCCGGGACGATCTGGATCTGGATTCGGATGCGTTTTCAACCCGGCAGTCCGCGAGGTGATCATGAAACCTGTGCCGTTCGATCCGTCCACCGACCTGGCCACCACCCCGTTTACCCGTTCGCACGCCGAGCTGGCTCGCGAAATGAAACGGCTGGGCCTGGCCTGGCAGCCGCACGTGGGCTGCTTCGTGTGGGATCCCGACGGCCGCATCGCCGTGGATTCCCCTTTTCCGGAGCGCATTTACTTCATTCTGAGCCTGCCGCGGTTCATCGATATGTTCGGCAGCCGGGATGCCGTGGCCGAGACCCTGGTGTGGCTGCCCACCTGGCACCAGGCCCGCCGGCTCTGCCGGCGGTATGATGTGGCCGACGAGCGCGTGGCCGCCATCTGGGCCGAAAACCCGGCCATCGATCCGGGCCGGGAGTTGATCGAGCTTTACGGGCTGCTGGTCGAAGCCCTGAAAGAGCGCAAACCGCAAGATTAACCGGGCACGGCAATTAATTCTTGCCTAAACCGGGAGCGACAGCAAGTCCAACATCGAAGCACAAAAGTGCTTCTGGCTTTTCTTGCCCGCAGCCGAAAATTCAAGCCATCCGCTTCGCGGGTGATTGTTGGCTCCATACTGCCGATGACTTGGGTGCGCCTGCACCCAGGCGGGCGGGCAGCCGCTCTTTGGATCGCTTACAGCAGCGACGCGATCACGGCTTCGGCCGCACGGCGGCCCGAGTAGAGGGCCCACTGGATCGAGGGCACACTTCGGTATTCACCGCAGACAAACAGGCCCCGGTTTCGGATCTCCGCCGGCCGGCTCGGGTCGGGCAGCGGCGGTGCGGTCGAGGGCAGGGCGTGTCGGATGCGATCGATGCGCAGCCGGCGCCATTGACTTACCTCGCCGCCGTACCACTGCGTCAACTGGCGGCGCACGGCGGCCTCCAGCTTCAGATCTTCATCCCGCGGGATTCCCAATACCACCACCACGATCAACGAATTTCCGGCCGGGGCATAGGCCGGTGCCACGGCACTGGGCACACACAGGGAGTGCACCGGTCCGCGGCCGGTGCCGTTGAGCACCAGAAAGCGGTCCGTCGCCGGCGGTGGATGTGGCGCGCTGAAGTAAAGGTAGGTGGCCCCGCAGGAATGCGGCGGCTGCCCGCGGCCCAGCAAACGGCAGGTCTCCGGGGCTTCGACCGCCAGCACGACCCTGTTTGCGGGCCAGCGGCGGCCGCGGGTATCGATGGCCGTGTCGGCGCGAATGTTTTCGACCCGAACCCCGGTGTAAAGTCTTTCTGACGGAAGCCGGGCCGCCAGCTGCGCGGGGATGGATGCCATGCCGCCGGCAGGCAGGGACACGTCGCCGGTGGCGAACATCTGCAGCACGAAGGCAAACATGCGGCTGGAGGCGCGTACATCCGGATCGAGGGTGATGCCGCTGAAAAACGGCGTGAGAAAGCGCTGGATCATACGATCGGTAAAGCCGAGCTGGCGCCAGAACTCGATGGCCGGTATGTCTTCGCGTCGAAACAGCTCTTCCGGACTCCGGCGCGACACCTGCCAGCCGAGTTTGGCCAGCCGCAGTTTGTCGTCCAGGGTGCCGATCGGGGCGGTCAGGCTTTGAACGGCGAATTTGGGCATGCGCCGCGGGTCGGCCACCGTGTGAAACCGGTCTTTGATGCGGATGATCGCGCCGGGGTAAAAGGGCCGCAGGTCCAGGGCGGCATAGTCGAGCGTGCGGCGGGCTTCGGGGTATGCGGTCTGAAATACCTGAAAACCGCGATCCAGCAGAAAGCCTTCGAGCCGGTCGGTGCGAATCCGGCCCCCGACACGATCGGCGGCCTCCAGCAGTGTGAAGGAAACGCCGGCTTCCTGCAGCCGGAGGGCACAGACCAGACCGGCCAGACCGCCGCCCACGATGATTACGTCGGAAGCTGCTGCCACGCCATCACCTCACGCGAAACCGGTGCCGCCCGCCGCCGCATCCCTGTCCCACGGCGGAAAACGGACCATTTCTGGATGGACACAAGCTAACATTTGAACGGATAGAAGTGATGATAGCAATATCCGCCCGGATCGCTCATCTGCAGTTCTGTGTCGACCATGCACTGGCCGATCATGTTGCGGGACACCTCTTCGTAGTCCGGGCGCTGCTCTTCCTGCTGCTTGCACTCCATGCATATCGGCTGGTGATCGTACACCGAGAGGATGCGCTGACTTTCATCGCCCATCGGTTTGCCGCAGCGGGCGCATTCGATGGCGCACTCTAGGACCTCTTCCCACTTGTCTTTCATGGACCTTTCCCCTCCATTTGATTGCATGATCCGGATCGTGGCATACCCGGACAGATGAAAAACAGCCCGGGAGTCGTGCGGATTACATGCCGAATACGGCCGGTGCCAGTGCCACGCGGTCGCCTTCGGCCAGCACGGTGTCGGCTTCACGCCGCCGGCCGTTGACGAAAATCAGGTGCACGGCGGCCGGATCGACCCCCAGGGTTTTCATGAGATCTTCGACGGTGTGACCCTCGGAGATTTCACAGGGCGTGCTGCCGGCATAATTGCACCCCTCGGCCTCGGACAGCATGGCAAAGCATTTCACTTCGACTTTCATGGATTTTTTCCCCAATGACGATTGATGGATTTCGATTCCGGCAAGTTTCTGTGAATGTATAAGACCCATGTGCGCCGTTGCAAACCCCGGTTCGGAGATTATGTTACGTCTTTAATGCGCCCCTGAGCCCGCTACCGAAAATATGCGGGAATTCCTTACTTTTACGCGTTCAAACCGGAGACCGATTTTCGACATGCCGCTGGTTAACCTCACCGATAACGGACTGTACTGCCCTGCCGGTGATTTTTACATCGATCCATGGCGGCCGGTCAAGCGGGCCGTGATTACCCACGGTCACGGCGATCACACCCGCGCGGGGTCGGACAGCTATCTGTGCAGCGCCGAAGGCGCCGGCGTGGTGCAACGCCGCATCCACGCCGCGGCGCATCTGCAGTCCCTGCCTTACGGAGAAACGCTTCGTCACAATGGAGTTTCGATTTCGCTGCATCCCTCCGGACACATCCTGGGCTCGGCCCAGGTTCGCATCGAAGCCGGCGGCGAAGTCTGGGTCGTTTCCGGCGATTACAAAACCGAACCGGACGCGACCTGCGCGGGCTTCGAGCCGCTGCGCTGCCACACGTTTATCACCGAGTCCACCTTCGGGCTGCCCGTGTTCCGCTGGCGGTCTCAAACGGAGGTCTTTGCGGAAATCAACGCCTGGTGGCGCCGCAACCGGCAGCAGGGACGCACCTCGATTCTGTATGCCTATGCCCTGGGCAAAGCCCAGCGGCTGCTGGCCGGCCTGGACGAAAATATCGGTCCCATATTCACCCACGGAGCCGTGGAGACCTTCAACCGCATCTACCGGGATGCCGGCATCCGCCTGGCGTCGACCCGCCAAGTCGGCCAGGCCGAATCCCGCAAAGATTTTACCGGAGCGCTGGTGATCGCACCGCCGTCGGCCGACAATCCAGGGTGGCTGCGACGCTTTCCGTCGCGTGCCAAGGCGTTTGCGTCGGGGTGGATGCAGATTCGCGGACACCGCCGGCGCCGGGCGGTGGACCGCGGATTCGTGCTTTCCGATCACGCCGACTGGGACGGTTTGAACCGGGCCGTGGCCGCCACCGGCGCCCGGACCGTGTGGACCACCCACGGCTATGCCGCAGAGTATGCCCGCTGGCTGCAGGAGCGCGGATATCGCACCGAGGTGCTGGCGACACGGTTTACGGGCGAAACCGACGACGAAGTCCCGGAGGAGGGGGACCAACGGCAACCAACGGATTCCGCATGAAAGCATTTGCCGACTTGTTTACCGCACTGGACGAAACCAACAGCACCAATCGCAAGGTGGATGCCCTGGCGGCCTATTTTCGGCAGGCGCCGGCCGAAGATGCCGCCTGGACGGTTTCCTTTCTGATCGGCCGCAAGCCCCGCCAGGTCCTACCGGCCCGGCGGCTGATGGAGTGGGCCGCTGAGCTGGCCGAGGTTCCGGAATGGCTGTTTGAGGCCTCCTACGACGTGGTGGGCGACCTGGCCGAAACCATCACACTGCTGCTGCCGCCTTCCGGTCAAAGCAGCCGGTTGCCGATGCACCACTGGGTCGAAGAGCGGCTGTTGCCGTTGCGAACGCTCGAGCAGGAGGATCAGCGCCGGGAAATCGAAACCGCCTGGAAGGAAATGGATACCTCCCAGCGTTTCGTGTGGAACAAGCTGATCACCGGTGGTTTCCGGGTCGGCGTTTCCCAGAAACTGGTGGTCCGGGCCCTGGCCGAAGTCAGCGGCATCGAGGCGGCCGTGATCGCCCATCGGCTCATGGGACACTGGCAGCCGTCGGAGCGGTTTTTCCACCGGCTGCTGTCTCCCGACACTCGCGACGCCGACATCAGCCGGCCCTATCCCTTTTACCTGGCCTATCCGCTGGAGGGACCTGTCGAACAGCTCGGCGATCCGGCCGACTGGCAGGTCGAATGGAAGTGGGACGGCATCCGCGGCCAGCTGATTCAGCGCGACGGCCAGGTTTTTGTCTGGTCCCGTGGCGAGGAGATGGTCACCGGTACGTATCCGGAACTGGCCGAGGCCGGTCGCCGGCTTCCCGACGGCACCGCCGTCGACGGTGAAATTCTGGCCTGGAAAAACGGCGGCCCGCTGCCGTTTTCCGAGTTGCAGCGCCGCATCGGCCGCAAAAAGGTCGGCAGGCGTCTGCTGCAGGAGGTGCCGGTCATTCTGGTGGCCTACGATCTGCTGGAAGACGGCGGCAGCGATGCCCGCAGCCGTGCCCTGCAGCAGCGGCGCGAGCGGCTCACCGCGCTGCTGGAGGGCCTGGAGGACTCCCGCCTGCGGCCGTCGCCCGAGATCGATGCCCGCAGCTGGGCCGCCCTGGCGGCGTTGCGGGAGCAGGCCCGCAGCCGGGCCGCGGAAGGTTTCATGCTGAAGCGCCGCAGCTCCGTGTACGGGGTCGGCCGACGGCGCGGCGACTGGTGGAAGTGGAAGGTGGACCCCTTTACGGTGGATGCGGTCATGATCTACGCCCAGCGGGGCCATGGACGACGCTCGGGCCTTTACACCGATTACACCTTCGCGGTGCGCGACGGCGACAACCTGGTGCCGTTTGCCAAGGCCTATTCCGGATTGACCGACGCGGAGATCCGGCGGGTGGACCGCTTCGTGCAGCGCAACACCATCGAACGATTCGGGCCGGTGCGGGCCGTCAAACCCGAGCTGGTCTTCGAAATCGCCTTCGAAGGCATTCAGCCCTCCACGCGGCACAAGTCCGGTGTTGCGGTGCGCTTTCCGCGCATTTCCCGTTGGCGCACCGACAAACCGTTGGAAGAAGTCGACACCCTGGACACCTTGAACGCCCTGCTCCCAATCAGGGGACGTCCATGAAATTATGCGTTTCTATAGGCGGTCCGTATAAATGGAGGCAACTGGATACAAGAAACGCATAATTTCATGGACGTCCCCTTTATACTTTGTACACGCTGATATCTATGGCCGCAGTGAAACGTGAAAAAATCGATTCAACCGCAGAACCGGCCGTGCAGCGGCTGCTGGACTGGTTTGCCGGCCGGCAGTGGACCCCGTTGGATTTTCAGAAGCAGACCTGGGACGCCTATCTGGCTGGTGAAAGCGGGTTGATCCACGCGCCCACCGGCATCGGCAAAACCTACGCCGCCTGGGGCGGTCCACTCCTGGAGGCATTGCGCAACCCGGCGCTGCCGGCGCTAAAAAGGGGGCGCGCATCCAGCGTGCCGGTGCAGGTGCTGTGGATCACGCCATTGCGGGCCCTGGCGGCAGATATCGCCGATGCACTGCGCGCTCCGGCGGCCGATCTGCTGCCGGCCTGGTCGGTGGAAACCCGCACCGGCGACACGCCGGCCTCCCGCAAACAGCTGCAAAACCGCATGCTGCCAACTGCGATGGTGACCACGCCGGAGAGCCTGTCTTTGATGTTGTCCTACCCGGGGGCTTTCAATCGCTTCGCATCGCTGCAGGCGGTGGTCGTCGACGAGTGGCACGAACTGATGGGCTCCAAGCGCGGGGTGCTGGTGGAGCTGGCCCTGGCCCGTCTGCGGACTTGGGTGGCCTCACTTCGCACCTGGGGTCTTTCGGCCACGATGGCCGACCTGGAGGCCGCCATGCAGACCCTTTTGGGGCGGCGGCCCGCCACCGGCCGGCTGATCCGCGGCGAATTGCCCAAGGACATCGAGATCGAGGCGGTGATTCCCGGCGAGATCGAGCGCTTCCCCTGGGCCGGCCACCTGGGGCTTAAGCTGCTGCCGCAGGTCGTGGGCCTGATCGAAGAAGCCGGCAGCTCCCTGGTATTTACCAACACACGCGCCCAATGCGAGATGTGGTACCGGGCGATCGTTGACTGCCGGCCGGAGTGGTCGGCGGCCGTGGGCCTGCATCACGGCTCGCTGGACCGCAACGAGCGGGAAACAGTGGAAATGCAGCTGCGCGAAGGGGTGCTCAAATGCGTGGTCTGCACCTCCAGCCTCGACCTGGGGGTGGATTTTTCTCCGGTAGAGCGGGTGCTGCAGATCGGCAGTCCCAAGGGCGTGGCGCGTCTGCTGCAGCGGGCCGGTCGCAGCGGGCATCGCCCCGGCGCCGCCAGCCGCATTTTCTGCGTCCCCACCCATGCCCTGGAGCTGATTGAAATTGCCGCTGTCCGCCATGCCATCCGGGAAGGGCGCATCGAGCCCCGCCGGCCGGTAACCCTGCCGCTGGACTTGCTGGTTCAGCACCTGGTCAGCACGGCCATGTGCGACGGCTTCGAACCGGAAGCTCTGTTCGATGAATTGCGGACCTGCGCGGCATTTGCCGAGCTAACGCGCCGCGAGTTCGACTGGGCGCTGGATTTTGTTGCCTCCGGCGGCCCTTCGCTGCGGGCCTACCGGGAATTTGCCCGGGTCGTGCCCGAAAACGGACGCTACGTGGTGGTCGATCCGAAGGTTGCCCGGCAGCATCGCCTCGGCATCGGCACGATTACCAGCGATGCGGCCATCACGGTGAAGTTCGTCAAGGGGCGGCGGCTGGGGACGGTGGAAGAGCGCTTCGTTGCCCGGCTTCGCAAAGGCGACAGCTTTGTTTTCGGCGGCCGGGTGCTGGAGTACGTCCGCATGCGCGATATGACGCTTTTCGTACGCCTGGGCCGGCGCCGCAGGGGGGCGGTGCCGCAGTGGCTGGGCGGGCGCATGCCGCTTTCGACTCAGCTGGCAGCCGCCATGCGGGAACGGCTCGAGGTCGTGCGCGGGGGCCGCGGCGCCGCCGATCCGGAGCTGGCCGCGGTGGCCCCGCTGCTGGAACTGCAGCAGCGCTGGTCGGCCATTCCCGGCCGCCGGCAGCTCCTGGTGGAATCCCTGCAGACCCGCGAAGGCCGGCACCTGTTTCTGTATCCCTTCGAGGGCCGGCGGGTCCACGAGGGACTGGGGGCCTTGCTGGCATGGCGCCTGGCGCAGATCGAGGCGCTCAGTATCGCCGTATCGGTAAACGATTACGGGCTGGAGCTGCTCTGTGACCGCGAAATCCCGCTGGCATCCGTCGAAGACGGCTCCCTTTTTCGCACCGGGGACCTGATGGCCGACATTCTGGCGAGCCTGAACGCATCCGAGATGGCCCGCCGGCAGTTTCGCGAGGTCGCCCGGGTGGCCGGCCTCGTGTTTCAGGGCTACCCGGGACGTCGCAAATCCGGCAGCCAGGTGCAGGCTTCCAGCGGGCTGCTCTACAATGTGTTTCAGCGCTACGATCCCGAAAATCTGCTGCTGGAACAGTCCGTGCGTGAAGTGCTGGAAAATCAGCTCGAGTTCCGGCGCCTGGAAGATTGCCTGCAGCGGATGGCACAGAGCCGGATTTGCCTGGAGCACCCGCCGCATCCGACCCCGCTGGCCTTCCCCCTGATGGTGGACCGCCTGCGCACCCGGGTGAGCTCCGAAAAATTGTCCGAGCGGGTGCAGCGCATGCAGGTGCGGCTGGAAAAGCGCGCCCGGGAAGAGGCCCCGCAATGACCAGTGCGGTGACTATCGATCTGCGCGGACAGCGCATGATGCTATTTGCCGAGCGGGCAGTGTTCTGGGAGGAAACCCGGACGTTGATCGTTGCCGATGCCCACCTGGGAAAGCCGTCGGTCCTGCGCGCCCAGGGGGTGCCGGTGCCGCCGGGCACCGCCCGCGAAGACCTCGAACGCCTGGGGCGGCTGCTGCAGCAGACCCGGGCCGTTCGCATCCTTTTTCTGGGCGATTTGTTTCACGCCCCGCTGAACCCCTCCGACACCGGTTTTTGCAACCGGTTCGTTCGGTGGCGCAACGCCTGGCCCGAGGTGTGCCTGGTACTGATCGCCGGCAACCACGATCCGGCCGCCGCCCAAATTCCAGCGGCGTTTGGAATCGACACCGTGGCGCCCTACCTGGCCGAGGGCCCCTTTTGGTTTACGCACCGTCCCGGCACCGGTGCACCCGATTACAACCTGGCCGGTCACGTGCACCCCGCCGTGCGCCTGCGGGGCGCCGGCCGCTGGTCCGAAACTCTGCCGTGTTTCATCTTCGGCTTTAGCGGCGGCCTGCTGCCGGCCTTCGGCAGCTTCACCGGCAATGCCGTCGTGCGGCCCACCACCGACGACCGCATCTACGCCATCGCCGCCGACGAAGTCGTCCCCATCCAAAACTAGGGACGCCCATGTTTTTATGCGTTTCTCGAATTTGATTTGACTTTACATACACGGGCCGGGCAAAAAGAAACGCATAAAAACATGGGCGTCCCTAGTGATGGGCGTCCCTAGTGATCTAAAGGTCGCAGCAG
>DAXETY010000049.1:0-11460 GCA_051155755.1 Desulfobacterales bacterium | reverse complement strand
CTCACTGCAGGCAGACAAGAGCGGTTCCCAGTTTTTGCAGCCAGCGGCGCTGCAGGGCCAGGTCGGGAAACACGATGTGCGGCAAGTCGTCAACCAGCGGTGCCAAACGATCCTGCCAGCGTTCCAGCTCCGCTTCCGGAAGGGGGGCGTCGATCAGCACGCCGTCCAGTTCCAACAGGGCCTTTAACGCCTTTTTGTCCGGCAGCCTGGAATGCTTCCACCAGAACAGCTGCCGCTCCATTTCCCCCCGAAATCGCACCTGCAGGTTTGCGGACACCAGGGAGAAGATCACGGCCCGGTTTCCGGGCTTTGGGAAGAGAAACCGCTGCTCGACGTCCAGGAAATGCGGCCGCTGCAGCCGGGTGGAGGCCAGGAGCCGACGGCTGTCCGGCAGCACTCCGGGTTCCAGGAAGACGACTTCGAAGGGGGTAAAGGGGTTGGCCCCGCTGAGCGTCTCCAGGATTGCGCCAAGGGCGTCGTGGTCCCCAAAGCGGGGGTCGACGAAAAGCTGGTAGGGATGGGCGAGATTTTGAGCGATTTGCTGCCACGCGTCCTGCGAACGGGGGCCGTCCAGGTAAAGCTTTGTCCATGTTTTTTGTTCGCCGATACGCACCTGAAGATCGGAGGCGCTGCGGCCGCCGGCCCGACGCCAGGCGATATCCGGATCGGGGAAGGGATAGAGCGCGACGTCCAGGCGGCTTTCGGCATAATCGACGGCCAGCAGCATCTCTTCCCGGGAGAAAGCCGGAGTTTGGATGACGGGATACGGCGGCGCCGGGTCGAAATGCAGCCCCAGTTCCCGGCTGCGCTTGCGGAAATCGGTCCCCGGCAGCACCGACAAAGGAAAAACCTGCACGTCGTCGGCCAGATCGTGTTCGACGACAAAATCCACCGAACGTTGAAATCCCGGCAGATCGTCTCCGGGCAGTCCCAGAATCAGGTCGATGCGCGGCAGGATGTCTCGTTGCTTCAGCCGCCGGGCACCGGCGATGAAGCGCGCCAGGTCGGTAGGGCGGTTCATGATCTTCAGAGCCGCGGGGTTGGTGGACTGCAACCCGATTTCGAACCAGAGAAAACCGGCCGCCTGGAACAAATCGGCCAGGTCTTCATCCACCGCCTCGGCACGGATTTCGCTGACAAAGCCGATCCGCCGCGCCCGGTTGCAGGCGGCCAGCTTTTCGAGCAGCCCTTTTAGGCGGGGCCGGGCCGTCAGGCACGGATCCAGGAGATAGACTTCGCCGATACCGTGATGCAGGACCCAGTCGACGGCCTCGAGCAAGATGGACTCCGGGGCGACAGCCAACCGGCGGCGAGCCTTATTGTAATAGCAGTATCCGCATCGAAACGGGCAGCCGCGCTGGGTTTCGAGCAACAGCGTGTTGCCGAGCTGCGGCTCCAGCAAACCGGACAGGTACGGGCTGGGACTGGAGGTGAAAAATCCGTCGTCGGTTCCGACCGCCGAACGGCGGGACCAGAACTTTGGATCGGAAAGCAGCTCTCGAAAAACGCTTTCTCCTTCTCCGCATACCAGGAAATCGACGGCGGTCTCTTCTAACCGGGGGTTGTCGAAGGTGATCTCCGGCCCGCCGAACACGATCCGGATCGGCTGTTGCGCCTTGAGCCGATGGGCCAAGTACAGGCATCGGTCCAGGTTCCAGCTGTACACCGTAAAGCCGACAACGTCCGGCTCCCGGGCCAGGATTCGATCCAGCAGGGCTGCATCGCCCAGGTAAGAGACGATGCTTTCCGGCAGGATGGACACCGCCACGCCGTCCAAATCTGCGGCCGCCCGGTTCAGCCAGGCGGCGGCCAGGGGCGTATTTCCGGTCTGGCGGCCGAAATTGCTCTGGGGGATCGGCAACTGGACCAGCAGGACCCGTTTCATTTCCAGACACATCCCTTTTACATCCGGTCTGGATGCCGGTGGAGGACCATTTTAATAGGGGGCTGCAGCAGATCTTCCGCCGGTTCAACCATCAGGTGTCGACCTGGAAGCTCATAGTGTCGCCGGTGTTTCGATATAAAAACACCTGGCTTGCACCTTGCAGTTCATCGAAGCCCAACTTCCGGTACCAGGCGGTGTCCCCGAAAGCATGCATGGGGACGAACACGTCCGGCTGTACCTGCTGCAGCAGCTTCATCCCGCCGCCCAGGTTTTCCAGGCGCTGGTCCACATTGGTAAATGCCAGGTGAACGCGACGCTGTTTGAGGGCGTCCAGCATCTGTTGAAAATAATTTTCGGTGAACTGCACCGCCTTCGGCTCCATTTCCGGCCAGATCCACTCGGCCAGATCGCCGCCGAAGTAAATGAACAGACCATCGATATCGATGATGAAGGCCACTCCCAGGTCGTTGGCCATCCGAGTCTGGATGGTCATGTCATGGATTGCATAGGTTTCATCGGGCTCGACAATCGAGGCATCCGGCGGCACGGCCTCGGGAAACAGGTCCGGTACGTCGTCCGAGACGATGAAACGGCAGCGTGCGGCCGGCGCAGTCACCCGGTCCATGTAACGGTTGAAGTGATCGTCGTGACCGTGGGAGAAAAACACGTAAAGTTCGGAACCGGCGATTTTACGCCGAACCAGCTCCGCGGCCCCGCCGGGCAGATGCGCGTCCGCCGGATAGTCGAACAAAAGAAACTTCCGGCCCAAGTCCACGATAAAGCAACTGTGATAAACATAGGTGATGCGGAAGTGCATCGGAAGCCTCCTTTGTGAAAATGGGCGCATGCGCAGATACTGGGAGATGATATCGATCTGGACCCGGCCCGACAAGTCCAAAATGCGCGCCGGTCGACATGCCGCTAATCTTTACAAGAGAAAGACACGCGCTGGAAATGGTTCGAATCCGGAACCGATTTATGTTCTTTTCTACACGCAACAATCGTGCGATTTGTTCAATACAGCCTTGACAGAAGTATTCCTAATGTTGCACTTTGAGCTCACAATGGCAGTCCTTTCTTATTGACAGTCCCCTTTTCCTGTGAGTTAAAGATGATCGAAAATCTAGATCCGGTTCTTTTGGCACGCATACAATTCGCTTTCACTGTCGCATTTCACATCCTGTTTCCGGCTTTTACCATCGGCCTGGCCAGCTGGCTGGCCGTCCTCGAATGGCGATGGATTAAAACCGGCTATGAACCCTATGCGGAAACCTATCGCATGTGGGTGAAAATCTTCGCCGTCACCTTCGGCATGGGGGTGGTCTCCGGCGTGGTGCTCTCTTTTCAGTTCGGCACCAACTGGTCGGTTTTTGCCGATGCCGGCGGCAACGTGCTGGGACCCCTGCTGGGTTACGAAGTGCTGACGGCTTTCTTTTTGGAAGCCTCGTTTCTGGGGGTGATGCTGTTCGGCTGGAACCGCGTCAGTCCCAAGATGCACTTTGCCGCGACCATCATCGTGGCGGTCGGCACACTGATTTCGGCGTTCTGGATTCTGTCGGCCAACAGCTGGATGCAAACTCCCCAGGGGTTTCGCGTGGGCGCCGATGGCCTACTCTATCCCACCAGCTGGCTGCAGGTGATCTTCACCCCTTCGTTTCCCTACCGCTTCGTCCACATGGTCACCGCCGCTTACCTGACCACGGCCTTCACCGTGGCCGGGGTCGGTGCGTATTATCTGTGGCGGCGGCGGCACGAGGCCCAGGCACGGGTGATGCTGGGTATGGCCATGATCATGGCCGTGTTCGTTGCCCCCCTGCAGCTGCTGTTCGGCGACCTGCACGGACTCAACACCTTTGAATACCAGCCCGCCAAAGTGGCGGCCATGGAAGGGCTCTGGGAAACCGAACGCGGTGCGCCGCTGGTGCTGTTCGGCTGGCCGGATCAGGAGGCCGAAACCACCCGGTTCGCCCTGGAAATCCCCAAGCTCTCCAGCCTGATCCTCACCCACGATCTGAACGGCGAGGTCCGGGGGCTCAAAGAATGGCCCCGCGATGAACGGCCGCCGGTCGCCTGGGTCTTCTGGTCGTTTCGCATCATGGTGGGCCTCGGCATGCTGATGATCGCCACCGGGGTGCTCGCGATCGTCCTGTATTTCAAAAAGCGGCTGTTCGACACGCGCTGGTTTCAATACTGGTGCATGGCCTTGTCGCCGGCCGGATTTATCGCGGTGCTGGCCGGCTGGATCGTCACCGAGGTTGGACGCCAGCCTTGGGTGGTCCAGGGCGTGCTGCGCACCGATGCGGCTGTATCGCCGGTGGTCGGCTCCTCGATCGCCATTTCCCTGGCCGCTTTTATCGTGGTGTATCTGTTCGTGTTCGGCGCCGGCACCTACTATATTCTGCACTTGATCAACAAAGGCCCCGACACCCAGGAGGAGGCTTACGGCGCCCATGGCGTTCAAAGGCCCCCGCTTGTTACCGAAATACCTGAAACCAAGTGAGATCCGCATGTTTAGCTTAGAAAATCTGGTGGATTTGTCGCTGATTTGGTACGCCCTGATCGGAACGGCGATCTTTCTCTACATTTTGCTGGACGGCTTCGACCTGGGCGTGGGCATTCTGTTTCCGTTCGCACCTTCGGACAAGTGCCGCGATCGCATGATGAATTCCATCGCCCCGTTCTGGGACGGCAACGAGACCTGGCTGGTGCTGGGCGGCGGCGGGCTGTTCGCCGCCTTTCCGCTGGCCTACGCGGTGATGATGCCGGCGCTGTATATTCCGATCATCGCCATGCTGCTGGGCCTGATTTTCCGGGGGGTCGCCTTCGAGTTCCGCTTCAAGGCCAAGGGCAAATCCCGCCGCATCTGGGATTATTCCTTTCACTTCGGATCGCTGTTGGCCGCCTTCATGCAGGGCGTGGTCATCGGGGCCGTGGTGCAGGGCATCGCAGTCGAGGGCCGCAGCTTTGCCGGCGGATCATTCGATTGGCTCAACGCCTACAGCGTGATGACCGGTGTGGCGGTGGTGTTCGGCTATGCGCTGCTCGGCGGCACCTGGCTGGTGATGAAAACCGACGAAGAAACCCAGGACTGGGCCCGCAAGAGCGCCATTTACACGATCGGATATGTGGCCCTGTTTCTGGCGGTCGTCAGCATCAGCATGCCGGTGATGAATCCGGATATCCGGGCGCGCTGGTTCAGCATGCCCAATTTCTTCTTCCTGCTGCCCGTTCCCACGGCCAGTTTGATCATGCTGATCGTTATCTGGCGCGACCTGCACGTGGGCCGCGAGTACCGACCCTTTCTGCTGAGTTTCGGTGTGTTTCTAACCGGATATATCGGCATCGCCATCAGCATGTGGCCGTACATCGTGCCGTTTGAAATCACCTTCCGGCAGGCGGCCGCCGCGCCGGAATCGCAGTCGCTGCTGCTGGTGGGTACGGTGGTCCTGCTGCCGATCATCCTGGTCTACACCGGTTACTGCTATTATATCTTCCGCGGCAAGGCCTCCCATGAAAGCATGTACTGAAAAAAAGCGGCAGTGGTTGTGGTTCGCGGCACTGTGGTGCGGCGGCATCGCCGCCGCCTTCCTGCTGGCATCGCTTGTACGCTGGGTTTTCACTGCGGCATAGACACTCGGCGGCTGTTTTGAGGGGAATTTGTCTCGAGGCAGGTTTTCGCATTCATATCCGATTCGAGGAGCACTGTGCGAAAGCCGGCCACCAATGATTCACGGTCCCGTCGGTGAAAAACCCAGTGCATTTTTTGCCCTTTTCATCGACTTTTGCCGTTTTCATCGACATTGGGTCGTTCATCGATCGGCTTCCACTTTTTGACCGGAAAACAACCCCCAGAAATGCCCGCGGCGACCCCAATTTCCGTTTTTCAGTGCATCCATTCCCGCTGATACGTGGGCTTTGTACCAGACAAAACCGCCAAGACCGTAGGTGGACTCTACCCCGATGCTGCTCATGTGCAGCATGTTTTCATCCGGGTCGTAATATCCGACGGTATTTTCCTTGCCGGCCGGCTGTTCGGTGCCGTCCGCCATTACTTCAATCCACTCGAAAATGCCTTTTACTGAATTGTCTTCATACACCTGCAACTGTAAACTAAATCGCCAATTGGCTAAATGGATGTCTTCTCCAACGCCGGTCCAATTGCCGGAAAGAGCGCTGCCGTCTTTGAACCGAGGCTTGGACAGCAGCTTTGGATCGAATGGAAAGGTGCTTATATTTTCATGTTTGGTTGTGCTGCTTGAGTCGGTCAAGACCGGAAGTTCAGTGTATGAAATCATCTGCGGTGTATTGCCCTCGTCAATGGAAAGACCGATCAAGCTTTGCAGATCGGGGAGGTCCGGGGGCAGAACATCGACCTTCAGGATGCCTGACTTTTCAGAAAATATAACGCACGAGCCTGATTCCGGATCGAAGCGCCATATTTGCGGCGGACTGCCGAAGCAATAGGGCAATCCCAGTGGAATACCGCTCTCAGCATCGCAGGTCCAAAGCTTGCCGTCAAGGCTGGCGATCAACATCACCCCTGCCTCCGGAACTTCAAAGAACTGACTGGGAGCATCGTGCAATTTCAGACGGAAGCGCGGATCAATGCCGTCTCTAAGCCGATAGCGGTACAAATGCCCCTCCACCGTGCCGAAAACAATCGATCTTTCATCCTCTGACCATTTCGCGCAATAAACCGGAAGATCCCCGGCGATTTCATACTCGGGAGACAGCTTTCCGGAAGGCTTCGATTTTAAATTGTATACCAACAGCCTGCCATCGTTACCGGTAGAAAGGTAGAAGCTGCCCAGGGGAGAAAATTTCCCGAATGACGGCTTGTACTCAGTCCTGTGAGAAACGGCCAAACAACGATTGACGGGAAAATGATTGGCGTTGGCGATCAATGTGCCGCTTTCGGTTGCATAGACTTGGTTGTCGCCGTTATCCAGAGAGATGGAAAAGTATTCGCCCTGAGAAGAAAAGCAAGAATCCAGTATTCTTCTGTTTTTGAATTTGTAGGAAAACCAGGGTTCAGAAGAGTTATAATTGTACATTGCCAATTCACCCTTGTCGGTTCCAATCATCAGATCGGACCGGTCCGGATTGAAGTCAACTGTATGCACCCACCCGTTTGTTTCGGGATCCAATAAAACCTCTTTGCGGTCCAAATCGAACAAAACCAGCTGGTTGGAGATCGTTGTTACAACTGCAAGGCGTTTGTCCGGGGTGAGCTCGATGGCTAAAGGATGGGCGAAATCGTAATGTATCGCCTCCGATTGCCTCGGCAAGTCGAGGGACGCAATAAAAAGGCCTTTGCCCTCCACCGCTGAAATGACCTCATTTCGTCCCGGCACGAATACCGAAGTGGGGTGGCGCTGGCCGGCAGGCGTCCGGCAATGCGGCAAAACCCAGAACATGCATCCGAAATCCTTGTCCAAGCAATACAATCCATTGTCTGCAAAACCGATATAAAAATAATTTTTGGTTTCCGGGAAACGGATGTTTCCGGATATGGTTTGCCATGAGGGAAATTCATCGACCCGCAAAGTTCCATCGGCCAAAGCCAAAGCAATCAGGTTGTCGGCGGGGTGAACGGCAATGAGATCGATCTTGGAAGCGTATTTCTGAACGGAGGTCAAAGCCGGTTGCCGGGTAATGTCATATACGAACAGGTGTCCCTCCTCATCGGCGATAAAAAGGTGCTTGCCGTCCGTCGTAAATGCTGCAGAGGTCACCAGCGCATTCAGGTTGATGGAATATTCGATCCCGGAAACCATGTCCAACAGGATGGTTTTTTGTTCGGCAACCACCAGTGAAAATGACTGGTCTTTGTTTACGAAAAGATTGTTGATACCCTTTCCCATCGGCCCGATTCGCCGCGAAGTCATTTTGGCGGGGCTGCCGTTCAGATCGATAATTTCCAAAAATCCGCTTACAAAACCGATCAATAAGCGTTCGGAGGCAAAATTGACCACAAATATTTTTTCGCGGTACTTGCGATCCAGCAATTTTTCGCCGGACTGAAGAGAATAAACAGCCATGGCATAGGTGTCGGTATCCAGTAAGACCATATAGCGGCAGTCATCGTCCATGAATAGATAGGAAATCGGTCGACCCCAAGCATAAGTTCTGATTAATTCGAGATCGGGATGGGTTGACCACAACTGAACCTTTGGGGAATCATGATCTAACAGGACTTCAACCAGACGGTGTTGATTGGCGTTGAACAAGTACGGAATTCCTGTCAGTTGTCGTCCCGATTTTCGAACCTCCGGAGATCGGCCCGGACGCCAGAAAACGATTTCATCCGGAAATTTGAAAAAAGTAATGGGACTGACAGGGGTTTTGCCGGTGTGATGCAGCATGTGGTGGCTTCTATCTCCTAAGAAATAGTTCAGATCCAAAAAATCGCCGGGCAACATCAAAGACCGCTTCCAGGCCGCGGACAGGTTCATTGTCTTGCGCTTGACGTCGAAACTGGCACGGCTCACCTGATTGGCTCTTTCATAATAGCCGACCCCTTGGTAGATGTTTCCGATTTCGACTTCGCGCTTGCCTTGGTTGACCAGGTTCGCAATGAGCTGTTTTTCAGTTCTTATCCGGCCCCGGTAGGCATCCACTGCAAATATGGCGGTCAAAACGAACAGCAGCAATAAAGAGGCGATGACCGTATTGCGGATGCGAATCACCTTGCGATGAATCTTGATTTCTTCGCCCAGGAGATCAGAGATCGAGACACCGTGCAGCTTAGCCGCAATTGCAGCCACCGTGTTTCGAAATTCGTCGTTGGTGTAAGACACTTCTTTCTTGGTCTTAAATTCGCGGAAATCGGCATACAGCGGTTCGGCATCGAATACGTTTGCGAGCATTTCCGGCAGCGCGGTGGTCTTTTGCCAGTCGAAATCAGCCACAGAATCGTCCCACACCACATCGCCGTCGGTAACTGCGATCAACAAACTTTCCCGACCTTTATGAAGAAGCCAGTATTCCAGCTCGCGCCGGACCCACTTGGAGTTGGCCGCCTCGGGCGAGGCCATCAAAATCAAATATTTCGAATCACTTAAAGCCGCTTCAATATCCGACCAAAGGTGCGGCGATACGGAAAGATCGGTTTGGTCCCGGAACACCTTCAGGGCTCTCAGTTTAAATATGGGTTTGGCAAGCCTGTGAAGGGTATTTTGAATGGCGGGCACCAATTTTCCATCTACGGCATGGCTGTAGGAAATAAAGGCGTTGTATTTCATGATTGCACTCCATCCCCTGCAAAAATGGACGCTAAAACGATGCTACCGGGTCTTGTCGTCAATGGCACGAGGGTCGATAGCCCTGTTCGAAAATCCTTGGATCCGATCCTGGGATCTGATTAAAATCGCCTGCAAAGATAACGAGAACAAACTCCCCATAGAGTGGATGTGCTTCTCGGAGTCCACCAACCTTCCGAATGCCGGCTTGGAACACAGTTTTTCAAGAAAAAGAAGTGGATGGCAAAGCTGCAAAAGAATTCTCGCCGAAACGAAAAAAACGCAACCGGGCGCAACATCCGCATCCGACTCTGGAGCATGAAATATTGGTTGAATGCAGACAAGACGGAAATAATAATTGACTGATATGTTTATTGCTGCAAGGAGATTGCCGGTGAGCCATACGAATATATGTTCGCTATCCGACAAGAAATGGGTTTGTCAATACCAATCAAAGCAGTTTGAATTTTGGGGACCTGCAATTGTTTAATGCTCCTGGAAAATCTCGAACGGAAGCCCAGCGGATATATTCATTCGAAACCGCATCGATATCGTTTGGACCCGTGTGAATTCCAATTGGCTTGATTCCACCGGTTCTGCTTTCAGGCCTTGACGTGAGCGCTGAAATCGAAAATGATTGCATAGATATCCAGGCGGCCGGACGGCACTGAACTCCAAAACGCTGTTCCCAGCGATCTCTTGGCAGCGGCCGCCGACGATCTGTTCAACGAATCAACGAAATTTCGCCGATCATGCTGCGCATCGAAGACAAACTGGCCATTCTGGCTGATGCCGCCAAATACGACGTGTCCTGTGCCTCCAGCGGCAGCCGTCGCAAAAACACGGGCCGCAGGCTGGGCAACGGTGCCAGCTGCGGCATCTGCCACACGTATACCGAAGACGGCCGCTGCGTTTCACTGCTGAAAATCCTGTACACCAATGTCTGCATTTACGACTGCGCCTACTGCATCAACCGCCGCAGCAACGACATCCCGCGGGCGGCCTTCGCCCCTGCTGAAATCGTCTCTCTGACCATCGACTTTTACCGGCGCAACTACATCGAGGGACTCTTTTTGAGTTCCGGTGTCCTGCGCAGTCCCGACGAAACCATGGAGCAACTGGTTCAAACGGTGACAGCGCTTCGAGCGCAGGGCTTCAACGGCTACATTCACCTGAAATGCGTGCCATTTGCGAGCCGGCGCCTGATTCGCCGGGCCGGGCTGGCAGCCGACCGGCTGAGCGTCAACATCGAGCTTCCGTCGGAAACCAGCCTGCGGCATCTCACAGCCGAGAAAACCTACGATTCCATCCTGCAGCCCATGGGCGTCATCCGGGAGACGATTGCGGAAACCCGGCAAGACCGCAAGCGCATGCGCCATGCACCCGCCTTTGCACCGGCCGGCCAGAGCACGCAGTTGATCATCGGGGCCAGTCCGGAAAACGATTTCCAGATTCTGAACCTGGCCGACCGGCTCTACCGCCAACAGCGCCTCAAGCGCGTGTACTACTCGGCCTATATGCCGGTGGTTCCGGTCGAATCCCGGCTGCCGCACATCGACCAGCCGCCGCTGCAGCGTGAGAACCGCCTCTACCAGGCCGACTGGCTCATGCGCCTGTACGGATTTTCCATCGATGAGATCATCGCCGCGGAGTGCCCCCACCTGGACTTGACCATCGATCCGAAGCAGTCCTTCGCCCGGCGCCACCCGGAACTGTTTCCGGTCGACATCAACCGTGCCGGTCGGGAAATGATTCTGAGGGTGCCGGGCATCGGACTGAAATCGGCCCATCGAATCATCCGCCTGCGCCGGCGGGGACGCATCCGGCTCGAGCATCTCAAACAACTGGGTGTCGTGGTTTCACGGGCGCTGCCGTACATCCGCTGCGATGGGTTGCCGGAGGTTCTTTGGCAGCCGCCTGGGCGGGCCGGCCGCTTGCCGGATTCGGCTCTGCCCGAGTCCGGTGGAAACCTTGACAACCGAACATGTGCGGAAAACCGCAGCGTATTTGTGACCGACGGCACTTTCGAAGGGCTGCTGACCGCTCTTTTCGAAGCTTACGCTGCCCAACTGCCGCCGGAAGCCGTTGAAACCTCGAGCGGCAGTCAGCCCGGGCTCTTCGAGCGCCGCATTTCGATTGCGACAATTTCCGAAAAGTCCAACCGGGTTTGGAAGGGCCTGAAAAAACACCTGGGAGCAGTCCGTCGCCGCAGACTTTTCGAGGCATACCTTTCCAGTTGTACCGACGTGGAGAATCTGATTTATCGATTTGTCCGAGACCATATTGCGCATCGCTGCGGCAGCCGGCTGCCCGTGCAGCTCACCGCTCACATTC
>DAXETY010000048.1:0-4661 GCA_051155755.1 Desulfobacterales bacterium | reverse complement strand
TTGCCGTACCAGTGCACCGGTCGCTTGCCCTGGACGGAGCGCTCGACATCTTCGAGCATTTGCCCCATGCTCATTTCAATGCTGGTCACAACCTTGCAGTCCGGGCGGGCGGCGGCTTCATGGACGGCGGCTTCCGGAAAAGGGAAAAGGGTCTGGGGCCGAATCATGCCGACCTCGAGTCCCTGGTCCTTGAGCTGGTCGATGGCGGTGCGGCAAACCCGACTCATGGTTCCGTAGCTGACGATCAGGGCTTGATATGCGCCTTCGGTATTGTAGGCTTCGAATCGGACTTCTTCCGCTTTCATGCGGTCGTACTTGGATTTCAGTTTGAGGTTGTGATTGTTGAGCACTTCTGGATCGAGGTACAGCGAACGTATCAAATTGCGCTCACCGCTGCGGCGGGTCTGCATGCCGTTGACCGCCCATGAATTCTTGTCAATCGGCTGGGCCTGCAGGCGGTCGGGGAAGTCGACCGGCTCCATCATCTGTCCGATCAAACCGTCGCCGAGAATCATCACCGGGTTGCGGTATTTTTCGGCCAGCGGAAACGCAAGCATCACCATCTCCACGGCCTCCTGAACGCTGGCCGGGGCCATGACCAACATCCGACAATCGCTGTGTCCGATGCCTTTGGTGGCCTGCAGATAATCGGCCTGGGAAGGCAATATGCCGCCGAGTCCCGGCCCGCCCCGCATGATGTTGACGATCACCGCCGGGCATTCGGCACCGGCCATGTAGCTGATGCCTTCGCTCATCAGGCTGATTCCCGGGCTGGAGGATGTGGTAAATACCCGCTCTCCCGCAGCGGCGGCTCCGAAAATCATATACGAAACGGCCACCTCGCTTTCGCCCTGCAAAAACACCCCGTTTACTTCGGGCAAACGCCGCGAAAGGTATTCGGCCACTTCGGACTGGGGTGTGATCGGATAGGCAAAATAATTCAGGCAGCCGGCGCGAATTGCCGCCTCGCCGATGGCTTCGTTGCCTTTCATCAATACCTTGGCCATTGGAAAAATCCTCTCTTTCAGGTTTTATCGGCCTCGGATTCGTCGGCGGTCTCCGTAATCGTTATGGCAACGTCCGGACAGATCGTGCAGCACAGCGCGCAGTGGATGCAATCTTCGGGACGCGCCTGAAACGCCGGGAAATACCCTTTCGGATTGACGGTCTCCGATATTTCCAGCACGTTTTTGGGGCATACGGTGACACAAAGTCCGCAACCCTTGCAGCGCTCGATATCGATGCAGTGTTTGTAGGCCATTTGCTCCACTCCATTTGAGATTTGCCGGCAGAAGGTTATACGGGAGCCGCTTTTTTCCAGGGCGGCACCAGTTGCCGCTCGATCGGCAGCACCGGGTGTTGGATCTGCGACCAATCGATTTCAGACAACAATACCGATGGCACCGTAATGAAACGGATCGGCAGGCCGCTTTGCGCCGACAGGCGTTGTATGAATTCATACCCGTTTTGCACTTCTTCCGGCCGGGTTTCGTCGATCAAATTGGCGTTGTCAACCCAACCGGTTACATGCATCCGGGAGGCGAACTCGATTTCATGGCGCAATCGCAGACAGCCCTCCACCGTCGCCGTTTCGGGCCGCAGGGGATTGACCACCTGCAGCATGTGATATTCCCGGCCATGGAAAGCATCGGCCAATGTGGCCAGCACCCGGGCACCGACCTTGTCTCCGCCGACATCCAGGATGGTTACGGGTGCCGCGTTGCGTATCAAACCGGCGATGCGCGGACTGAGAATCGGCAAATCCGCCTGCAGCAGTTCTTCCGGCGGCAAAACCGTTTCAATACCCAGGCGGGAGAGCAGTCCGCGCACCTCGCGCGTGCGAAAATAGGGATTGACCAGGTCCAAATCGGCAATCTGAACATGCGGGATGTCGCGCCGTCTCGCGATCGCCAGGTTCACCGCTACCTCGGTTTTGCCGCTGCCGAAATTCCCGACGATTACGATAACACCTTCGATTTGCACCCGGCGGTAAGTTGGACCCGCCGTCTCTGTCGCCACAATGAACCTCCCCCGGGCCGCACAAAACGCAAAACTATTTTTTTATTTTTAATTCCCGGCTTTGTCAAGGGTCGTTTGTTTTTCCCGGATCCGCGCTGCAGCGATTTTGAACCGCCGGACTTTCGGCCACACCGGGACCGATCGGCAAGAAAACGCGTTTCTGCTCCAGACGCATAAATAAAGCACCTTGCCCTGCGCCGGAACAAGCGGTCTCAAGCGTATCCGCGGCACCGGCGGGCTGCCGCTTCGCAGAGCCGCATTCAAGGTCGGGTTGCTTTGCGCCCCCGCTAGCCGGTCAACAACATTCGTTCCCGTTCTTGACTGGTGAGGAAAAACTGGTATTGTGCTCCGCAACGAAGCGGAGATCAAACAAGATGAACCGGATCGAAACCGGATTGGAGCGATTCTGCGAAGCAGCGCCGAACCATCTGAAGGGATTGCGCCTGGGACTGCTGTGCAATCCGGCATCGGTGGATCATCGTCTTTGCCATGCGCGCTTCCGCATCGACGCCGTGATGCCCAAACAATTAACGGCGATTTATGCGCCGCAGCACGGCTTTTTTGCCGAAAAACAGGACAACATGATCGAATCGGGCCACGGCAGGGATCCCCGACTGGGCCTGCCGGTGTTCAGCCTTTACAGCAACGTGCGCGAGCCGACCGCCGAAATGTTCGATCCCATCGACGTGTTGCTGGTGGATCTGCAGGATGTCGGGACAAGGGTTTACACGTTTATATACACCCTGTCTTACTGCATGGAGGCCGCTGCCCGGTTCGGCAAAAAGGTCATCGTGCTGGACCGGCCCAATCCCATCGACGGAAACACCGTCGAAGGGAACTGTCTGACACCGGATTGGATTTCCTTCGTGGGTCGCTATCCGCTGCCGATGCGTCACGGTCTGACCATCGGGGAACTGGCCCGGATGTTCAACCGTGAATTTCGAATCGGCTGTGAGCTGGAGGTGGTGCCCCTGGTCGGCTGGCATCGCGACATGCTGTTTTCAGCCACCGGACTTCCATGGGTTGCGCCGTCACCCAACCTGCCCACGCCGATATCGGCACTGGTCTATCCGGGGCAAGTGCTCTGGGAGGGTACCAATGTCAGCGAGGGGCGCGGAACGACCCAGCCCTTCGAACTTTTCGGGGCGCCCTTTTTACAACCCTCCCGGGTGCTTGACTGCATCGACAGCGGTCACCTGGAAGGGATCGTGCTGCGGGAGACGGTTTTCGAGCCCACATCCAACAAGTGGGCGGGAACCGCCTGCCGTGGGTTTCAAATCCACGTATTGGATCCGCAACGATACCGACCCTACGAAATCAGTTTGCGTCTGCTGCAGTCGGTATGCCGCAACCACGCGGATCAATTCGAATGGAAAGAACCCCCGTACGAATACGAATACCACCGGCTTCCCATCGACCTGATTATTGGCGACCAACACGTGCGAAAGCAGGTGGAAAGCGGCACGGCCGTCGAAAACATTGTCTCGCAGTGGCAGCCGCAACTAAATGATTTTATCGCCCGCCGGCGGAACTACTATTTGTATGAATAGATGTGAGCAAGGAGTTGTAGTGAGATCGCTTGAGTGGAGCAGGACCAATGAGTGAGAATGCAACAACGGTTTCATTGGTTCGAATGGTTTCATTGGTTTCATTGGTTAACCAATTATGGATTTCAACCTCGGATTCAGAAGCACTTTTGGGCTTCAATGTTGGACTTGCAGTCGCACCCGGTTGGGACAAGAATCCTACCGAGTCAATCGCTTGAACCAATCGAACCAATGGAACCAATTGAACCAATGGAACAAAATCTTCAAACCATTCGCCGTCTGTCTTAAACCAGAAAATTGGACCCCGATCACAGCCCGATGAACGACTTCGACCCCGCCGACTGGAAACGCATCCGTTTCAAACGGAACAAGGCCTGGATGGCCATCGACACTGCCGGAAACCCGGTTCGGAAAAACGGGAAATTTGTGATCAAATATCGACTGGATCAGGACGATACCTATTGGGTGAACCCGGAAAATGTCCGATCCCTGGACGACCCGCTCCCGGAACCGAAATCATCGAGCCCTTCCAGGTCAAAGGTCCAGGACACCCCGCCGGAGGATACCGACCCCGATACCGTTCGGATTTACACCGACGGGGCCTCTTCCGGAAACCCCGGTCCCTCCGGGGTCGGAGTCGTTCTGGATTTCCGCGGCCATCGCAAAGAAATTTCCCGGTACATCGGCATGGCGACCAACAACATCGCCGAGTTGGAGGCCGTGCGCACCGCATTGCAGCAATTAAAGCGCCGCGACGTGCCGGTGCGCATCTATACCGACAGCAATTACGTGTATGGACTGCTGAGTCAGGGATGGAAGGCCAAAAAAAATCCGGAACTGGTGGAAGACATCCGCCGCCGATTGAAGGACTACCGCAGGGTCACCTTTATCAAGGTTCGCGGTCACGCCGGACATCCGGAAAACGAACTTGCCGATGGGCTGGCGCGCAAGGCGGTGGCGAGGGGAACACAATAGCTGTTTGATTGGTTGTTCGGGTTGCGGGTTGCGAGTTCCGGGTTGCGGGTTACATTGATTCTTTGCGTTGCATCGTACAGCCGACGTGACTGAAACGGCGAGCCGGTGAAAGGGCGAAAC
>DAXETY010000047.1:0-6231 GCA_051155755.1 Desulfobacterales bacterium | reverse complement strand
TGCCGAACAGTTGTCGGACTCAAAAGGAGCGGTTTTGGCCTCCCGGTACGATGCCCTGAGCGTGGACCATTTAGAGTACCTGGCTCCGGAGGATGCCGCGGTTCTGGCGGAAAGAGGCTGCGTGGCCGTGCTGTTGCCGGCGGCTTTTTATTTTCTCCATGAAACCCGCAAACCGCCGGTGGCGGCGCTGCGCAAGGCCGGGGTTCCCCTGGCTGTCAGCACGGACGGCAATCCCGGAACCAGCCCGTGCTTTTCCCTGCCGACGGCCATGAACATGGCCTGTGTATTGTTTGAGCTGACGCCTGCGGAAGCATTGGCGGGGGCGACCCGAAATGCAGCCAAAGCGCTGGGGCTTCAAAAGGAAATCGGCACTCTGGAATGCGGAAAAGCGGCCGACTTCGCGATCTGGGAGATCCGCTCGCCGGCTGTTCTGGCCTACCACCTCGGCGGCAATCCGCTCCGCGGCCTGGTCAAGAGGGGAAATATGTGCAGCGGCCTGCAAATGCCGACAATTCCCCAATGACGATTTTTAAACCAGTTCAAAAGTCTTTGCGCCTCGGCTGACACCGAACCGATTCTCCGGAGTCGCCCATGGCTTCATCCGCGTGAGCGTCAATGTGAAATACACCCAACGCAGCGATTTTTCTCTGTCAGGACGACGCCTCGCGGTTTTCCAGGATCGCCAATACCCGGGCGTATTTTTCCTGTGCGCGGTCTAAAAGCTCGGAAACCTCTGCACCGATATCCGCCCTGAAAGCTTCGTCCTTGATATCCTTCATATTGATCATCACGTTTTGGTAGGCCCCCCAGATCCCCGTTTCCAGGGCTTTGGCGCCGACTTCCACATCGGATCGGGATGCCGGGTTGCCATAGCGCGCAATTTCACAGAGGGCATCCCAGGCCCCGTCGGCAATCTGCATGGTTTGCAGAGGAACCGCGGTGGCTTTTTTCAACCCCTCCTGCATCTGTTCGGCGCGGGCCGCCCGTTCGGCGTCGGTTTTTTGGGGCATGCGCAGGGCCGCCATAAAATCGTTGAATGCGGACGTATCGGCGTCGATCATAGGGATCAGCCGGGCTACCGCATCGTGCAAGGGGGGAATATTTTCTCTCATTTGGGCGTCCACGGATTCAAACTTGCGGACCCCGTAGGTGAGCTTTCCCACCATGGCCCCCAGTCCGGCGCCCATGGCGGCAACGGCGGCGGCCATCGATCCGCCTCCGGGGGTCGAGGAACGGGAAGCCACCGCTTCGATAAAGGCTCTTACGGTCATTCCGGCCAGCGGTTCGTCTCTTTCTCCGGCAACGCGGTATTCGATGATCTTGCGGTCGGGATCAAAGGGCGCCACACTGTTCAGCCCCAGGCGCTCTACGGCCAGCCGCACTTTCCGATCTTCCTCCAGAATGAACAATCCTTCTTTTTCGATGTAATACTCGGCGGCCATAAGGATCGCTTCCAGGGGCACCAGGCCGACAATCTCCGATCCGGCGACGCCGACGTTCAGGGCGGCCGCCTCGGCTTTCACCGCTTCAAACAGCGTATGGATGGCGGTCACCCGGTAATTGGTCAGATTGACCGTGACCTGGGCCAGGTTGTACTCGTCGACAAACCAGCCCATGCCCTTGACCTCTTTGAGCCGGCCGGGGGCTTCGGGCCCCCGGCCGGCCTCCCGCAGGTTCAGCGCGATGCGGTGGGCCTGGTTGCTGGTCCCCAGAATATTGACATTATAGGCGATGAGAAACGACCGGGCCCCGGTTGCAGTGGCCCCCCAGCGGGGGACGAATTCCGCCGGTCCGAAGTCGGGTTTCCATTTTTTTTCCTTCAGGCGCGCGGCCAATCCTTCGTATTCCCCCTGTCGCACCTGGGAGAGTTTTTTGCGATCGTTTCTTTCGGCGGCTTCTTCATACAGGAAAACGGGCACGCCGAGTTCTTCGGCGGCCAGCTTGCCAAACCTTCTGGCAATGTCGACGCACTCCGACATGGTCACGTTGGACACGGGAATGAACGGGCATACGTCCATGGCGCCCATGCGGGGGTGTTCGCCCTTGTGGGTGCGCATGTCGATCCTTTCTGCGGCCACCCTGGCGCTGTTCAGCGCGCCTTGAATCACCGCATCCGGATCGCCCACAAAAGTAACCACCGTCCGGTTGGTGGACTTGCCCGGATCCACATCCAAAAGGATGCACCCCGGCGTGCCTTCAACGGCCCGGGCGATGGCATCGATGGTGTCTGAGTTGTTGCCTTCCGAAAAATTGGGAACACATTCGACAATTTTCTTCATTGGTCCACGCTTTTTTCGTCTGGTTAAAAAATCGGCATACCATTCCGATGCCCGTGGCGGTCGATCCGCAGAAAGTGAAAAAATGCTTGCGGCTACCCGTACGCAGCCATCACTTTTCGAAGCGTTTGGATACCGCCGCTTCGACCTTGTTTTTGTCGGCCAGGTAAGGGATGGTGATCTGATCCCCGTTGGGATTATCCCGGTTATATGCGATGGCGACTTCCATGGCGTTGGCATTTCCGGCCCAGTTGCGGCGGGCGACACCGCCCATTACATCCCAGGTCATCGACGAGCGGATTATCTGGTCCACCCGGTCACTGCCGTCGAGCACCAGGCCGAATCCGCCGTTGATCGCCTTGCCGATACCGGTTCCGCCACCGTTGTGCAACGCCACCAGGGACATGCCGCGCGCCGCGTTGCCGGCGAAGCAATGGGTGGCCATGTCGGCGCAGACATTGGACCCGTCCCGGATATTCGCGGTCTCTCTAAAGGGCGAATCGGTGCCGCCCGGGTCATGGTGGTCCCGTCCCAGCATGATGGGGCCGGTCTCGCCGTTACGGACCATTTCATTGAATTTCAGGGCAATGGCCGTTCGGCCGGCGGCATCCTGGTACAGAATCCGGGCCTGGCTGCCCACCACCAGTTGGTTGGCCGCAGCGTCCCGGATCCAGACATAGTTGTCGCGGTCCTCGGGGCGGCGGTCCGGATCGATGCAGTCCATGGCGGCCCGATCGGTTTTGGCCAGATCTTCGGCCTTGCCGCTGAGGCAAACCCAGCGGAACGGGCCGTAGCCGTAATCGAAAATCGGCCCCATGATATCTTCAAAATAGGACGGGTAGATAAAACCGTCCTTGGCATCCACGCCGTTTCTGGCCACCTCGGTGACGCCGGCATCGAACACGGCTTTTAAAAACGCGTTGCCGTAATCGAAGAAGAACGTGCCCTGTCCGGTAATTTCCCGGATCAGCTCGAAATGACGCCGCAGGCTTCGGTCCACCAGCTTTTTGAATGCCGGGCGATCCTCGGCCAGCAGGCGGGTTCGCTCTTCGAAGGTAACGCCCTGGGGGCAGTATCCGCCGTCGTAGGCCACGTGGCACGAGGTCTGATCGGAAAGCAGATCCACTTTGAAGCGCCGTTGGACCAGGCATTCGAGCAGGTCCACCACATTGCCGTGATAGGCGATGGAGGTGGCATTTTTTCGGTTGACCACCTCGGCCGCCAGGTCAAGGACTTCATCCAGGTCGGCGGAAACCCGGTCCACCCACCCCTGTGCGTGGCGGGTTTGGATCCGGGAGGCGTCCACTTCCGCCGTGACGGAGACCACCCCCGCGATCTTGGCCGCCTTGGGCTGGGCGCCGCTCATTCCGCCCAGTCCCGAGGAGACGAACAAAAGGCCGGAAAGATCCCCGCCGGCGCCCACATTGCAAAATTTCCGGCCCGCGTTCAGCAGGGTGTTGTAGGTACCGTGCACGATGCCCTGGGGACCGATGTACATCCAACCGCCGGCGGTCATCTGCCCATAGGACGTCACCCCCATTTGGGCCGCAATTTCCCAATCTTGAAGATTGTCGTAGAGGCCGACCATCAAGCCGTTGGTTATGATCACCCGGGGCTGGTCCGGTGCGGACCGGAAAAGACCGAGGGGATGGCCGGACTGCATCACCAGGGTCTGCCGGTCGGTCAATGCCTGCAGGTATTGGCAAATCAGGCGGTATTGCATCCAGTTCTGGCAGACGCTGCCGGTCTCGCCGTAGGTGACCAGCTCGTAGGGATAAAGGGCGATGTCAAAATCCAGGTTGTTGTCGATCATCAGCTGGAAGGCCTTGCCGGCCAGGCAGTTGCCCTGGTAGGAATCAATCGGCTTGGCCTTGATTTCACCGGCGGGGCGGAAACGGTATCCGTAAATGCGTCCCCGGGTGGAAAGCTCGTCCAGAAATTCGGGGATCAGGGTTTCGTGGTGTTTTTCCGGAATATAGCGCAGGGCGTTCTGCAGGGCCTTACAGGTTTGTGCGCGCGAGAGGCGAAAGCCCCGGTCCGGCGCCCGGCGGATGCCGGGAACAAACGCCGGCGGCGGCGGCAGTTCATCGGGCAGCTGGACCTTCATGCTCGGTTGGATAGCGGTGTTTTCCATGGGGAATCTCCGAAAATGGCTATGGGTTCATTGGGCCGGTTGCTTCACGGCTTTCGAGACTGACATGCAATGCTTCAACTTGAAACGGTCATTTGAAGTGCTTGCCCTGTGCCTCAAGGGCCCCCAGTGTGACCCTATATGGAATCAGGGGGGATGTAAATATGGATTTTATATTAGTTTTATTATAGTATAACACTCATATTATCGGGCGATCGCATTCAGACCGGGCGCAAGGTCTCAACGTCCGACTGATTTTCATGCGGCGGAACCGGCTATGGAGGCCAGCATGGATACCAGTGTTCCGGAAGAAGTGTACCAATCCTTCGGTGACAATATTACTTTTCACACTTTGGCGGAAAAATCGCTGACCGGGATTTTGATCATCAGCCGTGACGAGATTCACTATGTCAATAAAAAGTTCGAAGAGATCACAGGATACAATCGTTTCGACCTTTTGAAGATGTCGCCATGGGACATGGTACATCCGGATGAGCGCATAAAAATACGCGCCCAGGCCCTGGACCGTTTTGATGGCAGAAGTGCCCCCGATTTTTATGAAACCCAGTGGATTCATAAAAACGGGGATAAAATTTGGGTCGAAGTAAGAGCCGTGCTTCTCGAAAATACCGATCCACCGAAAATTCTGGCCAATATTCTGGACACCACCGTTCGAAAAAAAGCCGTCGAAAAATTGAAACGAAGGGAACAGGACCTTGAAATTCAGTCGAAAAAACTCGAGGAAACCAATACCGCGCTCAAGGTGATCTTACGGCAGCGCAACGCCGAGTCTGAAGAGCTGAAAAAAAATATGCATTTCAATGTCGAGAAATTGATCATGCCCTATCTCGATGAACTTGCCGTTTACCAGGCGAATTCACGGTGCAGCGCTTTTTTGCAGACCATTAAAGAAAATTTAAGAGAAATCACGGCACCTCACATCCGGATATTTTCTTCACAATACGAAAAACTTTCTCCCCGGCAGGTGGAGGTCATCAATTTGGTGCGCCAGGGCAAAACATCCAAGGAAATCTCCGAAATCTTAGGTGTGAGCAAGGCCGCCGTTGACTTCCACCGCAACAACATTCGGAAAAAACTTCAATTGAACCACAAAAAAATAAACCTTCGAACCTATCTGGATTTGAAGGAGCCGGAATTGAACGGCCGAAAGTAACTGGGCCGTCCTGTCAGGGCGGTTTGGACAGTGAAGACGATAACTGTCATGGATTCCAACCCCGGAACCTACGTACTGATTCTGTGCAGTTACCGGCAGGGCATCTTGAAGGTCGGCCGTTGGGGTGAGATTGATGTCGAGCCGGGATATTACCTTTATGTCGGCAGCGCCTTCGGCCCCGGCGGGGTGCGGGCCCGGATCGAACGGCATTTTCGCACGACGAAGCGGCACCACTGGCACATCGACTACCTGCGCGACGTTGCCGAGCCGATGGCCGCATGGTATACGCACGCAACCGAGCGCTGCGAGCATCGCTGGGCGCAACTGCTCGGTGACACGGCCGGCATGATCGCGATAACCGGTTTCGGGTGCAGTGATTGCCGCTGCCGAACGCACTTGTACCGCTCGCCGGTCGAACCGGATTTCAAGCGATTCTGCCGGGCTGCCGGAGGCGGCGTTGCATGTTTGGATGCGGGCAAAAAAACGCTGGATTGACATGACTCTTCGGAAAGTCTCGGCATCGGATCCGCAGGCGCAACAACGGTTTGTGTGTCAGATGGAGGGGATGTCAAAAGCATTGACGCGAGCGCGGAAATTTCGACGGCTGGTCGTGATCATCATTGTCGGTGGGTTGTTGACCGGCGGAATCC
>DAXETY010000046.1:0-41752 GCA_051155755.1 Desulfobacterales bacterium | reverse complement strand
GTATAATGTTGAAACGCTCGGTTCAGGGCACAATCAGTTGCCGGCTTCCGTGGCGGCTTTCGATATTTTCGCCAGTATGCGCCGGACCGCTTCGGGACGCTTTCGAGAGAGGTCCCGGCAAAAACTGCGAATCTTGCCGGATACCTGATCCCGCGGTGGGAGTTCCGGGAACTTCTCGATACCGTCGGCTTTCAGGCTCAATTTCTCGTAACGCATTTTTTCATCCAGGGTGGAATACTCCGAACTCGCCGATCCGGTGATTTGTTGCTTTTCCCCGAGGTCCGAAGCCAGATTCTTGGCGAACTGCAGCGTACAGGACGGGGTCATGTTGCAATTGGTCCTGGCGATTTCGCGGTTTAATAGATTTTCCATTGTTTTCAGCAACCGGTAATAGGCGGGAACCTCATCTTCGTCGGTCCCGGCCCACTGTGCGGATTGCGCAGTGCGAGGACCGAATAGATATTCCCGGCAAATTTGTTGGAGCCGTTCGTATTGGGCGCCCACCAGTTTTCGATAACGACCGCCGGCCGTCAAGGCGAAGGGGATTTTCAGTGATCCCAGATCCGATTCGCTCGCACCGGCGGCAACCAGCAGATCGGTATCTTCAACCCCCAGGTGATGGTAAAAATCAGCGGCTGTAGATGAATCGAGCAACAATTCATTCAGTGTTGCCGCCCGGCTTTCAACCATGCGCTTTTTGACTTGCAGCGCCTCTTCGTAGCTGCCGAACAGCTCCAGCTGATGTTCCAGCGCTCGGCGCTGATTGAAAAACTTGTCGGCGGCATCGCCGAGAATTTCCTCGACCAGCGGATCGACAAAGTCGTTATTCGACGGCATGATTGCAACCTCTCATTGGCAATGGACGATGATCCTTTGCGTTCACCGTCCATCACCCATTCAGCGTCCCCCCGGGAACGGTTTCAACTACTTTGAAGTTATAATTTAATCATTTTCTCCGGTCTCCCGCAAGGGGGTATAAAGACCGGGAAACGGTTCCGCGCACCCGGTCTGGGCAAGAATCATTTAAGGATTAGATTTTTGAAAAATTTGAAACGCTCAGTTTAGGTATCAATGAAACAGGTTCATGTTCGGACGTACGGTGAATTCCGGTGCGGAATCGAAAAAATCCAGGATGCGATTTCGAATCGTCGTCAGGCAGGATTCGTTCTGGATCCGGGAATAGAGCGTGTGGCCGAAGCGGAAATTGGCACAGTAATACATGCAGAAGCGTTTGTATCGGCGCAGAGCTCTGGCCGGATCGAAATACGCCTGCGTCAGCTGATCCAGCCGCAACATGGTATCCAGGTAAACTTCGGGACGAACGCGAAAACCGTTGCTCCAGCAGGCGAAAACCCAGGGACGGGCAATGCCGATACGGCCCAGGGCGATGCCGTCGCAACCGGTCATCTCGATCATCTTCCGGCAGTCTTCGAGAGTAAACACATTGCCGTTGCCGAACACCGGAATTCCCACGGCGGATTTGATCCCCGTGATGTACTGCCAGCGGGGCGGTCGGGACCGACGATCCGGGGCCACCCGCGGATGAAACGTCAGTGCATCGGCTCCGGCTGCTTCGAAACGGCGGGCAAGTTCCAATGCCGGCCGCACATCGTCCTGCCATCCGGTCCGATATTTGACGAATACCGGAATTTGTACGGCCTGCCGAACGGCGGATACGATTTGCGCTGCCCGGCCGGGATGTTTCAACACGGCTGCTCCCAATTTCCGGCTGCAAATGGCTTTGGTAGAACAGCCGAAATTGATGTCGACGCCGAAGAAGCCGATCCTTTCGATCTGACGGGCGGCGGCGGCCATCTGTTCCGGTTCGTCACCGACGATCTGGCATACCAGTTGGCCGAGTTCCGCTTTGCGCCAGCGAAAATAGGCCGAGCTGCGCTGCCGCGTTTCCTGGGGAATGCTGCGGGCGCTGCACATTTCTGAAAACAGCAACCCGTATCCGCCAAACCCGGCCAACAACTCTCGAAAGGCCACATGCCCCAGATGGGTCATCGGTGCCAGCAGCAACCGCCCGCCGATCGTGCGGCCGCCGATTTTCAAGGGTTGATTCAAGAACGCTTGCAGCGCCGGGTCTATGACACCGTTATTCTGGTTCATGTTATCTTTCATCGTTCATGCCGAAGTCCGTATGCCGCTTCGCGGCGTCTGTCGTCCGTTGTCTGTTGTGAATTCTTTGCGGTTCGGATTTTACCCTTGCCTTCTGCCGCTCAAATCAGGCTTAGCAGCGATGAATTTTATCCAACGGACTACGGACAACTGACAACGGACCATTCCCCTCTAATACGGTTGGGAGCGCATCAAATGAACGCCAGGATCACCCGGAAGTACAGAACTCCGCACAGCAGCAGCACCAGGCAGGGTGCCCAGAGTTGGCGGTAGACGGCCGGCAGCGTCGTTTGGAAATACTCGTTGGACAACAGCAGACACAGGTGCACGGGAGATAGGAGCACGCCGATGAATCCGCCCACCAGGGCCAGCATGAGGTAGGGCAGCAGATACGGATCCGAATGCAGATTCTGAACCAGCGAGATCAGCACCGGAAATGTGGTTCCCACGAATGCAATGGTGATACCGGAAACCGTGCCCACCAGAAACGGCATTACGATGGTCACCGGGACCAGTGGAATGTGCCATCGCAACAGCTCGCGACTGACGGCTTCCACCGCTTGACTGTCTTCCAGAACCCCTTTGAAAATGAGAATGGAGACCACCATGAGGAACATGGACGCCAGTTTCGGGCTGAGGACCAGTTTTCGAATCCGGGCCGGTTCAAGCCGATTTTTTCGCCAAACCCAAGCGATGGCAAGGCCCAGGGCGACGATCAACCCGCTCTCTTTGGCGATGCCGAAATTCGGAGCGGCGGCGGAAAAGACCATTCCCAGCCCCAGTCCCAGTCCGATCACAATACCGATCGGTGTCAATTCTTTCAAAAACAAGGCCAGGTTCGAATCCGTGGTCAATCCGGTGTCGGCGACGGACCCGTTTTCACCGTTATCCAGCGCGGTTTTCAACGGCCACATACCGGCAGCCACGGCGACCGGCGTCAGGGGAAACAATAAAAGTACAAAACTCCAGAGGTTCAAACCCGCAATGCTGACGGTCAACAGAACCCCCGGATACAGCGGCCACCAGTACTCCCAGATGTGACGAAACCAGTAATTGGTAAAACTGAGTTGAGCCCCATTCATGCGATGCCGTTTTCCTAAATCTTTCACCATCGGTGCCGAAAATATGGCGCCCCCGGGCATGGGCAGCAGCCCGATCAATGCCGGAAATACGATCAGATTCACGGCCGGCCGTACGATCAAACCGGCGAAATTGTCTAAAAGTCGCTTCATTTGGCCGGACGACTCCAGGCTTCGGCTGAGCACCAGGATCAGCATGACCACAGCGGCCAGCGACAGCGTTTTGGGATCCAGCAACGCCTGCCAGGCTGCCTGTATAATCTCCGCCGGGTTTCGACCGAACATCAGCCCCAAAAGCAAGCTGCCGAGGAGCAGGGCCATTCCGAGCGAAAATCGAAACCGCATGGCCAGCAGGACGACACCGAATACCGTTAAAATACGCAGCACCGCGGGTATGGATTCAACATAGGCCATCGGGGAAAACCGGCATTCAAGTGAACGATTTTCGAAAACCGAAATCGAAACGATCGTTTCCGGGAAACGTATGAAACACTCATGACCGGTATTATTTACGCCGGATCGAGGGTGAAAACAAGTGCAAAGACTTCCGGATGGGTTTCACAATCAACCGGTCGGTGGAACGGGCATACCGGCCGACACAGGTCATTGTTGCTCCCTGTCGGCGGAGGTGTCCGCAAATAAAAGGGGGCGGTTCTGTGAACCGCCCCCCGGGCTACGAAACTGTGTGCCCGCCAACACACAGCCAACAGATATATCGTCAGTATTTGCAGAATACTTTAGGTTTCTTCATTGTCCTGAAAAAAAACCGGCGGCTCCGAAAGAGCCGCCGGTCAGGAGGGGGTGAAACGGTTTCGAAAAAAGGAGCGGATGCTGCGGATATACGGGTCGCTGTCCAGCTGGACATTCGTTGAATGCGATTCCCCCGGAGCGTTTCCGCTCCGGGGGTGATCCGAAAGGAGGCTTGTTTCCTGAATTCCGCCAAATTCAGGAGCAATCGATGAAGACTCGCACTTCAGCTAATACAAAATTGATGCCAACAAACGCTTATATGTATAAGACACTGTAATAAATGACGATGTTGATTTTGAACTGTCGGATCCTCCCGGGCCGCTCGTCAAAATTCCGACGGAAAAACAAGCTGGAAGTCAGAGAATTGACTCGCCCGGTCAAGGTGGGGGAAAGGGCTGGTTGTGAAAACGACGGTGGATTTCGAAGAAGCGCTGCACAACCGTGGCACCCGTCAGTAAAAGATAGACAAGCAAACCCGTCCAGAGCACCTGCTCGCGGATTCCGGGCAGAATGCCGATCAACAAGGCCCAGAGAAGCAAAAGAATCATACGCCTTCCCCGTTCCAGCAGACCGCTTTGGCAGGCGGCACCGAGTGTCTCCGCCCGGGCTTTCACATAGCTGATCATGAAGGTAAGAAGCATGCCCAGCCACAGAAGCGCCGTCGCCCCAATCAGACTTTCGGATCCCCAGAACAGGATCCAGAAGCCGAACAGGTAGGCAACGTCGGAAAGTCGATCGAGGCTCGAATCGAGGAAGGCCCCGAAATGGGATGTGCGGCCGGTGTTGCGGGCCAGCAGCCCATCGATGGAATCGGCCATCCCTGAGATGCCCATGAGAAAAAATCCGCACAATGGGTGCAGCCAAAACCCGAGCGGTACGACCAGCGCCAGCGTCAGACCGATCAGCGTGCATTGATTCGGGCTGAGGTCAAGCACCTCGATCTTCGGCATCAGGTGTTTTGCGATAAGGTGGAAATAGCCCCTGGCCAGGGCGCTGTCTCGCAGGGAATTGGTCATCGCAATCGTCGCAGCGCTGCACCGTCTAATGGGACATTCAATCTTGCCGTCAATATTCTGTAAACGGGCATTAATTGGAGGCCGACGCGGCCGGGTTGCTGGACGGTTCGGCATCCGACGGCTTTTTCGAAAACCGGGTGATAAATGCCTCTGTCATGGCGTAGGCTTCATCATCGGTAAACTGTCTGGGTGGTCGTTTGCAGAAATAAGATGCCGGTCCTTCCAGGACCCCGCCCAATTCTTTGTCAAGCGCCAATTTGGCACAACGCACCGCATCGATGGCGACCCCGGCCGAATTCGGAGAGTCTTCCACCGACAGTCGCAGTTCCAGTTCCATCGGAATATTGCCGAAGAGCTGTCCTTCCATCCGGATAAAACAGACCTTGTTGTCTTTCTGCCAGGCTACGTAATCGCTGGGCCCGATGTGGATGTTTTCACTGTCGAGTCGATGGGCTGCGACGGCTTGAACGGCTTCGGTTTTCGACAGTTTCTTGGAAGAAAGCCGATGGCGGTTCAACATGTTGAGAAAGTCCGTGTTACCGCCGGTGTTGAGCTGGTAGGTTCGCATCAGCTTCACGCCCCTTTTGCGAAACAGGTCGGTGAGGACACGATGCGTGATGGTGGCCCCCATCTGGGACTTGATGTCATCTCCGATGATGGGCAGCCGTTTCTCTTTGAATCGCGTCGCCCAGTCCGGATCGCTGGCGATAAACACCGGCATGTTGTTGATGAATGCCGTTCCGGCCTGCAGGGCGCATTCGGCATAAAATTCGGCAGCCTGCTGCGAACCGACCGGCATGTAATTCAGGAGAATTTCCGCGCCACTCCTGCGAAGGATTTCGGCAACGGTGGCAATTTCCGGCTCCGGGGCGTCGGCCACTGCAAAGGTATATTTTTCATCGTATTCCCGCATGTGTTCCGAAACGCCGTCCAGCACACGTCCCATGCGGACATCGACACCGGAGGGCGGCAGCTCGGGACAGAAGGTTTTCGTACAATTGGGAAGTGCGAAAACGGCTTCGTTGACGTCTCGTCCGACCTTGCGACGATCGATATCGAATGCGGCGACCACTTCGATATCTCCGGGAGTAAAGCCTCCGATGCTCCAGTGCATCAGACCGATTGCGTCTTGCGGTTTTTTGTCTTTGTAGTAATAAATTCCCTGTATGAACGAGCTGGCGCAGTTTCCCAAACCCGCAATGGCAATCTTGATCGTTTGCATCGGTGATTCAACCTCCTTGGTGTTTGCCGGGGCGCAATCAGCGCTGTGGGAATCGGATAGACGCTTTCAAGTCCTGAAATACACTAGCGCTGCCGCAGATTGGCCGCCTGTTGAGGTTTAATCGCATTTCAGCGCATTTTCAAGGCTTTTCCAAAAATTATTTCGAGGTTGTTGGGGATGTTATCACCACGTATGGGGTTGATTTTCGGGGCCGTGCTCCTCGCTTTGCTGTTTGCCCTGGTGCCGCCGCAACTCGGCAGCATTGAAAACCGGTTGGTTTCCCATCCGGGACCCTTTGAATCCCACGGAACCCGTCCCCTGGTCATTGCTCACCGCGGTGGGGACCGTCTGCGGCCGGAAAATACGCTGGCGGCCTTTCAGCATGCGCTCGACCTGGGCTCGGACGTGTTGGAAATGGACATTCGGCTGACGCAGGATCGAATCCCGGTGGTTTTCCACGATGACTCGGTGGAGCGAACCACCGACGGCCGGGGATTCCTGCATGAAATGACGCTCGCCCAGGTCAAATCCCTGGATGCCGGTTACCATTTTCATTCGCCGGGGTCGGATCGTCGATTTCCCTATCGCGGCGCGGGCATTTCCGTTCCGACCCTCGAGGAGGTGTTTCAGGCGTTTGCCCGGGTTCCCATGATCATCGAAATCAAGCCCCGGCAGATGGCAGTGGTGGATCAAGTCGCGGCATTGATCGAGCGTTTCCAGCGATGGGACATCACGATGGTGGCCTCTTTTCATGGGTCGGTTCTGCAGGCGGCGCGCAACCGGTTCCCCCGCATGCTCACCTCGGCTTCCCCGGCCCAGGTTCGGAATCTATGGCTGCTGACGCGGATTGGAATGGGCCGGTTTTATCAAAGCGAAATGAGGGCCCTGCAGGTGCCGGAATTCTATGGCCGATTGCATATCGCCGATGATCGATTCATCCGGGCCGCCCGATATCTGGCCGTCCCGGTGCACGTTTGGACGGTCGACGAAATCGACCCCATGCAGCGATTGATCGCTCTGGGCGTCGACGGCATCATCACCGGGCGCCCCGACCGCCTGCGAAAACTGAATCGAGATTGAACCCGAATGGATTTGGAAAATCAGGTGCGATCGATTCTTGCCCAAACCGGGTGCGATGCACCCGGTGCAAGTTCAACATCGAAGCACAAAAGTGCTTCTGCCTTTTCTTGCCAGCGGCAATTGCCGCTGGCAAGAAAATTCAAGCCACCCGCTTCGCGGGTGTTTGTTGACTTCGCTTGAATCTAAGGGACTGGTTCGGGCGAAAGAGTGGTTTGTCCCGAACGCTGCTCCCACTTTTCCAGAACCTTGTAGTAGCTGCGGATGCGGTCCACGTAGCGAACCGGCTCCAACCCGCGGGCGTAGCCGTGGGGCAGGCTGCGGTAGTGTTTTTTCAGGCGCAGCATCGGAAGGGTGGCGCGAACGTCGGCCCAAGAATTCGGATCCCGCCCCAGGCGTTCCGCCAGCAATCGGGCATCCTGCAGATGCCCCCAGCCGACGTTGTACGCTGCCAGGGCCATGAAGGTTCGGTCCGGATCGGCAATGCCGTCTCCCAGACGTTCATACAGACGGGCCAGGTAGACGGTACCGCCCCAAATGGATTGTTCCGGGTCGGTTCGGTCGGATATGCCCAGCTCCCGGGCGGTATCGCGGGTCAACATCATTACGCCGCGCACTCCGGTAAAACTTTTGGCCCGGGGATTCCAATGCGATTCCTGATAGGATTGGGCCGCGATCAATTTCCAGTCCAAACCGTTTTGGGATGCCGCCGATTGAAAATGGTTGCGGAAACGGGGCAGGCGTTCTTCGATCCGTTTGCGAAAGGATTTGATATCCACGTAATCGAAGCGCTGCAGATGTCCATAGTAGTGCTCCTTTAACCGTTCCAGCAGGGTTTGGGTGTCCGGCATTGCAAACCATTGCTGCAGGCTGTTGCGAAGATGGGGTGCCTGCGGTCGCACGACCCAGGCCAGAGGGCGGGCGGCATCGACGGGAAAATAAACGGTCAGTTCCGGGTGGTAGCGCTGATTTATGGCTATCGTATCTGAATCGGAAACCGTTAGCGGGATGATGCCCCGGGAGACCATCTCCAGCATTTCTTCGGACTCGTAACCGGATATGGTCAACCAGGAAAGCCCCGGATGTTTTTTTTTCAGAGCGCTCAGCGGATTTTCATAAGCGGTCCCCGGCATGACCCATATGGGGATTCCGATCATATCAGCGGGCGAATTCAACGTCGCGGCGTCACGGCGACCGACGACCAGGTGCTGAACTTCGTGGTAAACCGGACCGAAATTCAGGTGTCGCTGCAACGCTTCGGTGGCAACGAATCCGGCGGCGATCAAATCCGCTTCACCTTTCATCAAGGCGGCGACCATGTCTCGATCGTTTTCCATGACCTGAAGCTGCAGATCCACCTGCAAGTGTTTGGCGAACGCTGCGGCCAGATCATGCTCGAAACCTTCCTTGCGGTGTGCCCCCTCGTAGTAGCAGGTACCGTTGTTGCGCGTGATCACCCGCAGGGTCCCCCGCGATCGGATCACCTCCAGATCATTTCGGAACTGAAACGAATCGCAGGCGCCAATCAGCAGAAGCAACGCCAGGCCGATCAGGCCCGGCCGAACCCCACTGCGTTCGAAGGAGTGCCGCCTTCGTGAAGCCTTTGTTGTGGAAGGATCGGATCGCACCCAAATAGGATATCGTGAACCTTGGGCGAATGCAACGGGTGCAAGGGTCACCGGGTTGGCCTTTTTGTTGGGCCGCCTGCCTGCCGGTCGGCTTTCAGCTCGACACCTCCCGATGCACATCTTCCGCCATACCCTGATTTTTATGGGAATTTTACGGTTTCGATCCAGGGCGGATAAAATTTTCGAACCGGGCTGCACGCCCCGGTTGAACATCTTGTAAAAACAAGGTAAATGTCATAAACGGCAATTCCGGTAATCCGTTGAATTCTCGGAGGGCCGGTTACTCCGTCCGGCGGTGCGCCCTTTAGACGGCTCAGAGCGATGCCGGATCAAACGGTCCGCGAAGGACATCCGCATTATGGCAAAATTTACGCTGCTCAAGCGCTTGACGCTGGGCTACGTGGTGATTCTGATTCTGGTCATCATGCTGGGCGTGTATGTGGCCGTCATGATGAACCAGCTCAACCGGTTGATCCGGGGGACCGCTTCGGACGGCATCACGCTGTCCCGGGTGGAAAATCTCCGGGCTACGTTATTTTCCCAGGCCGGTTTCGAGAAAAAGTATTTTATTTCCAAAGACGAAGATTTCCGCAAACAATTCTGGGAGATACGGGACCGGTTTGAGGGTGAACTGGCCGAGATCGAAGGCCGATTCGAAAACGAACGTGAACGCAAATTGTTTTCCGAAGCCATTCAGCTCTACGATAATTACGTGACGCTGTTTACCAGGGAAGCCGAGCGGATCGCCTCCGGGGAGACGGCGCCTTCGCGCCGCTACAGCGAAGCCAGTGAAGCCACATTGGACGGAATCACCCAAAAAATGAACGCAATCATCGACCTGATTCATACGGCCCGGGAAAACAAAATTCAGACTTCGAACCGCTACGGGGTGCGCGTATGGAACATGACGGTGTTTACAGCCCTGCTCACGGTGATCGTGGGCACGTTGATATCGTTTTTTAACACGCGCAAAATCAATCGCTCGATTCTTATGCTGCGCAATCACAGTCGGGAGATTGCCAAAGGAAATTACGTAACCATTCCGGTCATCTCGGGGCCGCCTGAAATTCAGGAGCTGGCCGAAGATTTCAACCGGATGAGCGCCAAGCTCAAAGAATTGGACGAAATGAAAATCGACTTCATCAATCACGTCTCCCACGAATTGCGCACACCGCTGACGGCGATCAAGGAAGCTTCGGAGATGCTGCTCGAGGGAACCTACACCAGTTCACCCGAGCGGCAATTGCAATTGTTGACCATTAACAAGGAAGAGTGTGAACGCTTGATCTCCTCGGTCAACCGGATCCTGGATTTTTCCCGCATGGAAGCCAAGATGGTTCAGTACCGCTTCCGAAAGTGCAGTCTGGTACCGGTGCTGCAACGCAGTGTATTGAAACTGGCTCCCATGGCGCGCAACCGCGGCATCCAACTGGAACTCAAACCGCTGCCGAACCTACCGTTGGTGGCCATCGATGAAGAGCTGATTTGTCAGGTGCTGGAAAATTTAATCGCGAACGCACTGAAATACACCGGACGCGACGGTCGGGTGACGGTGCAGTCCACCCATCAACCCAAACGAAAAACAGTCTGTGTGGCGGTTTCCGATACCGGAATCGGCATTTCCAACGAGCATCTCAATCGGATTTTCGACAAATTTTCCCGTATCGAGACCGATGACGATGCCCCGGCCGGCAGTGGTCTGGGTCTGGCGATCGCCAAACACATCATCAACAATCACAGGGGAGAAATATGGGCAAGAAGCAAGCCAGGGCAGGGCAGCACGTTTTATTTTGCATTGCCGGCCTGATGATGCTGCTTTGGGGATGCAGCGTACCGCTGAACCAATGGCAAACCGAGGAACATCTGGCGCGATCCCGCTATTTTCTTGCCCGGGGTGAATTCGAGGCGGCTCTGGCCGAAAGCCGCACCGCCCTGAAAATGTATCCGCGTTCCCTCGGTGATCAGGCGCTGTTTCAAATCGGTCTGATTTACGCGCATCCGGGAAATCCATTTCGTGACTATCGCAAGGCGGTCGCCAATTTCGAACAGATGGTAAAAACCTATCCCGGCAGTCGGCGGCAACTGGAGGCGGAGACCTGGATTCGACTGCTCGGAGAGATCATCACGGCCGACAATCAGATCGAGGAGCAAATTCGGAACCTGGAGGCATTGTCAAAACAGTTGCGTGAAGAACGAGAATCGGCAAAGAAATTGCAAGAACAATTTCAAAGCGCGACCCAGGCCAGGGATACAAAGATCAAATCGTTGAACAAAAAAATCGAAGAGCTGCAGGGCAGCATCGACCAGCTGAAGGAAGTGGATATCAAAATCGAAGAAAAGCGAAGGGAAACCAGCCCCTAATCGTGTCCGTTCAGAAATGGCGCTTTTTCAAATTGCCCGTCGGCATCAAGGCGGGCAGCGATACTTATAAAAAACGAGTTGCCGGTGCGCCGGATGCCCGAGATGGATTTCCATTTCGAATTCTGCGTTCCGGGAACTTTTCGGCGAGGTAATTTATATGAGCAACAGCATCCTGGTGGTCGACGACGACCGCAATATATTGAACGTGATTCAGATGCGGCTGGAAGCCGAGGGGTATCAGGTGTTCAAAGCCCCGGATTCGAGAAGAGCCGTGGGGATTTCACGGTCCAACGAAATCGATCTGGCGCTGGTTGACCTCAAGCTCCAGGAGACCGACGGGATCCAGCTGATGCTGGAACTCAGAAAAGGGCATCCGGATCTGCCTGTGATCATTCTGACGGCCCACGGCAGCATCGACAGTGCCGTGGAGGCCATGAAAAAAGGCGCCGTCAGCTACATCACCAAACCGTTCAACTATCATGAACTGTTGCTGCAGATCGAAAATTGCATGGAAAAACGACGGCTGTCCCGGGAAGTGCATTCCCTGCGGCAAATGTGCGACGCGCATTTCGGATTCAAGAATATCATCGGCAACAGCGAGAGCATGAAACGGGTGCTCGACCAGGTCGCCCAGGCGGCGGAAACCGACTCCAACGTGCACATCGAAGGTGAAAGCGGTACCGGAAAGGAACTGATCGCCAAATCGCTGCATCTGGCCAGCGCCCGCAAAAACGGGCCTTTTGTCGCGATCAATTGGGCGGCCATCCCGGAAACCCTGCTGGAAAGCGAATTGTTCGGCTACAAACGCGGGGCTTTCAGTGGGGCCACGGCCGATAAAAAAGGCCTTTTCGTCCAAGCCCACAACGGCAGCTTTTTTCTGGACGAGATTTCTGAAATGCCGATTACCATGCAAAGCAAGCTCTTGCGGGTTCTGGAGGAGAGAGAATTCTTTCCACTGGGCGGCAACCAGACCATACGTGTCAACACGCGCATTATTACGGCCTCGAATCGGAATCTTACCGAAGAGGTGGATCGAGGCCGGTTTCGGGAAGACCTCTTCTATCGAATTCACGTCATTGTGATTCAGTTGCCGTCACTGCGGGAGCGCAAAGAAGATATACCGCTTCTGGCAAAGCACTTTCTGAAAAAATACCGTAATGAAATGAACAAGGATATTAAAGGGTTTTCTTCTGCCGCCCTGCAAAAAATGCTGCAGCACAACTGGCCCGGTAATGTCCGGGAGCTGGAAAACACCATTGAAAGCGCCGTGGCACTGGCGACCGGAGATGAGATACAGACCGAATTGATTCTTTCGCGCCAGGAGAGCGAAGATGACGTCGGTATCAAGACCCTCAAGGAAGCCAGAGACGATTTTATGCGCAGTTATCTGGTGCAGCTGATCGAGTTTACCGGCGGCAACGTCAGCCAGGCGGCGAAACTGGCCGGAAAATATCGTGCAGATCTTTACGAAATGCTGAAAAAATACAACCTGGACCCGGACGATTTCCGGGGCAAATCCTGATCGCTCCATTCCGGTTCAACCGGGGGGGCGGATGTCCTTTCGCACCGACCATCCGGTGCACGGGTTGCGCTTAGGCGAACCCGTGCACCCGGCCCGACCTTTTTCACTGCGATTCCTACCCCGGCAAAACGGCAAAACCGGCTCTGCAGACCTTCCCGTTCATGCCTGCAGGAAAAACGCTACGTATCCAAGTAACTGAAATTGAATATATTCTATTTATGTGCCGCCCTTTGGGGCCAGGGATGTATGGTAACGCCTGCACCGTTTACCGCCTGTCATAACCGCTGGTTTTAAAAAAGTATATAAATCATAATAGCTTATGTCGATATTTGCCCGTTCTGGCACATCCTTTGCTCCGCTACTGTGAATCGTCCGCCGGTAACACCGGGCCCGTGCCGTGATTTGGGCATCGTCGCTGTAGGGAGTGAGCTGCCCGGGTCTGATTTTTTGATATCCTGGCAGCGGGCATATTCCGCTTTGCATGCGGTTTCGACGCGGTCCCAACGATGGCTTCGAAAATACCGGCGGCCGGCTGTGGATTCGCTCTCTATCCTTCGGATGGAGGTGAACCCGCCTGCTCCGCCCGATGCTGGTATTGGCCGTAAATACCCAACAACGCCCTGATCCGTCCCCGGCCAATATGCATCATCGCGGCGGAGCAGTCGGGGGAGAGTCACCGCCCAGTAGCCCCCCGTCGCGAGCCGGTTCTCGCGATTCCTGCCAACATTCTATTTTTCTTTGGTATTGTACTTTCCAGGATTTTCTTTCTCTGGTATAATTTTAAGGATGTTACCAGGGCAAAACTACATCCTGTGTCGGCGTCGATGAAAAAGACAGTGCGTTGTCCCTTTCCACAAATGCCATTCCATCCGGAATCCGTTGGAATGACGTTCCATGGCCAAGGCGATGGCATGCGCGATTCAGCAATGAGGGGAAAACCCACCCGCAAGCGATTCCATATTTTCGAATCACTGCTGGATCGTTTTGCCTCGACCCATGACGGCGGATTGCTCTACTGGCGGGAGCGAATTTTACTGACCATCCTGATCGTCGGTCTCGGCCTGGGTTTAATTGTTTACTTTGTATCGATACCGGTGGCCCTGCGCGAGCGGCACTGGCACCTGGTGGGGCTGAACACCCTGGGGTATTTTGCAACGCTCTGGATTCTGCTGTCACGAAGCACCCGTTATGAAATTCGTGCCTTCAGTGCCCTGCTGGTCAGCTATGGAATTGGTACTGGGGTAACGGCCACCGTCGGAATATTCAGCGGCGGGCCGGCCTGGCTGTTTGGATTTGCAGTGCTGGCCGGGTTATTGCTCGGTACGAAATCGGCCCTGCTGGCCTTGATTGCCAATGCCGTGACGCTGGGTTTTCTGGGTTACTTGAATGTGACGGGAATCCTTGCGCCGGAGCAGTCGTTGCCGGTTTCACCGTTCCGAACCCTTGTGGCCGGATCGAATTTCATTTTATTAAACGCCATCGTTGCCTTATCGGTCTCGGTGCTGGTGCGCGGCATGCAAAACGCGGCCGATCGCGAAAAACAGGCGGTATATTCGCTGCAGAACGAGAGACGCCAGCTGCTGGAAGCCAAGGAGGAGCTCAAACGCAGTGAAGAAAAATATCGCCTGCTGGCGGAAAACATCAACGATGTGATCTGGACGATGGATCTGGAGCTGAACCTGAGCTATGTCAGTCCGGCCATCGAGAAAATGCAGGGCTGGACGGCGGATGCCGTTCTGCGCATGAACATCGAATCCCTCGTCACGCCGAATTCGCTGAACCTGATTGAACAGATTCTTTCCGAGCAAATGGAAAAGGGGGCGGCCACCGGCGATTTCCATCGTTCGGCGCGATTCGAGGCCGAAATGTACTGCAGCGACGGATCGACCATCTTCGCCGAAATTACGGCTTCGTTTCTGCTCGGAGAAGATGGGCGTCCGGTGGCGATTCTGGGCGTTAACCGCGATATCACCGAGCGGATCGAAGCACAGAAAGAGCGTGAAGTTCTGCAGGAGAAATTGGCTCGCTCCCGCAAAATGGAGGCCCTGGGTCTTTTGGCCGGCGGCGTGGCCCACGACCTGAACAACGTACTGTCGGGCATCGTCAGCTACCCTGACTTGATCCTGATGGACCTGCCCCCGGACAGCCCGCTGTGCGCACCGATTCTTACTATGAAGGATTCCGGTCAAAAGGCGGCGACCATTGTCCAGGATCTGCTGACCCTGGCACGGCGCGGTGTGACCACCAAAGAAGTGCTGAACCTGAATGAAATCGTGCAAAGTTATTTGAACTCCCCCGAGTACCGGCGCCTGGAAAAATATCATCCCCACATCGAAATCGATACCGACTTCGAAACAAAACTTCCCAACATCCGGGGCTCCTCGGTGCACCTGCGCAAAACCGTGATGAACCTGGTTTCCAATGCGGCCGAAGCCCAACCCAATGGTGGAAAAATCCTGATTTCCACCACCAGTCGCTATTTGGAGGCGCCGATTCGCGGTTATGAACAAGTGGAGCAGGGTGAGTACGTGGTGCTGCGAGTCGAAGATTTCGGCGAAGGCATCGCACCCGAAGATCTAACCCGGATATTCGAACCGTTTTACACCAAAAAAGTGATGGGCCGCAGCGGCACCGGTCTCGGAATGGCGGTTGTCTGGGGAACGGTTCAGGATCATCACGGATACATCGATGTCCGCAGCACCGAGGGCGAAGGTACCACCTTCGAGTTGTATTTCCCGCTGAGCCGGGAACCGTTGCCCAGCTTGCAGCAACCGTTTGCGCTCGAAGATCATCGCGGCGGCGGCGAGTCGATCCTGGTGGTCGATGATCTTTCCGATCAGCGGGAAATTCTCAGCCGCATGCTTGAAAAATTGAACTACCAGGTATTTACCGCCGCCAGCGGCGAAGATGCCGTGAAATTTCTTTTCGACCATTCCGTGGATCTGATCATACTGGATATGATTATGGATCCGGGCATCGACGGCCTGGAAACCTATCGGAGGATTATCGAACTCTATCCGGGTCAAAAGGCGATCATTGCCAGCGGCTATTCGGAAACCCAGCGTGTCCAGCAGGCCCAGCGTCTCGGGGCCGGCCCCTACATCAAAAAACCCTACACAATTGAAAAGATCGGCCGCGCGATCAAATCGCTGCTGCAGTCCGGCTGAATCGGCCTTCGGTTTTGCCGCATCCAATCGTATGCGGCTTATTTTTTCTTCTCCGGCTGAAGCGTATCCGGCGGTGCCATCGGTTTCCCGTCCGCCATGGCCGCAAAAGGGTCGGTCTCTGTACGCTCGCCCTCCATGAGCGTCTCATCTTCTTTTTTTTGCGCTTCGGCCGAGCGTCCCCGGCTGCGCTTGCGTTGTTCCCAGAGGGTGCGGTCGATGGCCAGCCGGTCGTCGACTTTCTTGAAATCCAGGACGTTTTCGATAATTTCGCGCAGCCGCCGACGGCTGTTCTCCGCCGGCAACACGCCTTGGAGGTGCACCACGCCGTCCCGGCCCGAAATCCGCAATTCTTCGGTTTCCACTCGAAAAGACGGAAAAAAAGTGGGCTTCCATGTTGAGTCTGCAGTGGCGCCCGGTTTCGGCAAGAATCAGCGCAATACGACTTCCAGTCCGTCGTAGGCAAATTCGGCCGTTATGTTGCGCTCTGCGGCCATCTCCCGCAGTTCGGCACCCAGGCTCCTTTCATCGCCCTCTACGATTTCCGATCCGCAGTGGGTGATGATCGCCCGCGGAACGCCCTCTTTCCGGCACCAGGTCAACTGGGTGCGCACCGGTGTGTGACCGATCAGCTTTTCACCGGGTTTGCGCACGAAAGAACGTTTCATAGTGGCCCCGTCGCCGATGTAGATTCTGGCCCCCTGCAGCGCCTGTTGCCGTTTGACGATGTACACCAGATCCGGCACGTAAAAAACGGAGACCCGGCCGGCGGTAATCCGGTATCCCACCGCCGGGGCCCGGGTGCTGTGTTCCACGTCGAAGGCCTCGAACTGAATCGCTTCGATGACGAAAGGGTCCCGGGGCCGGATCGTGTGTCGGGTTTCGATGGGGTATCCGTCAATGGCATCCCATGTTTCCGACGTGGCGTAGACCGGACACGACGTTCCGTTTTTCAGTCCACCGGTGTGATCCGGGTGAGCATGGGTGAGCACGATTGCGGAAGCGGCGATGGAACGCGCACAATCCAGCCAGTCTTCACCACAATCGATGCGAACCCGTTTACCGTAGTAGGAAACCTCCAGCGCGCTGTGGCGATAGTGGCGCGGCGTGCGGGCCTGGATATAGCCGCGGGTGCCGGCAAAGATCAGTTTCATGGCTCGGCGGCCTTCAGCGGTTCATGGGCGGAAGGTTGGAATCTTGCCAACCGGCCTCGCCCACCAGCGGAACGAAGCGGACCGATTCCAGTTGCTTGCTTTGGAACTCGGCAACGGTGAATCCTCATAAGCCATCTCGGCCATGTCTGCGGGCAGGAAGGCTTCCCGCGGAACGGTTCCCATGGCCTCCAGAACCGCTTCATCCCGGATGCCGCGTCGAACCAACTGCTGTTGGACCATGCGTTGGCGCTGTTTTTCGAAGTCCATGACCATCTCCCTATTCAATCAACGGATAGATGCCGATTCTATCATTTTGAAAAATGAATCCCTCAATTTCATCACTCAACGCATGGTCGGCCTGCCGCGAACAAGGGATTCCGGATTGCGTTCCAGCGTATCGACCAGCGCCCGCAGGGCCCGGGCCGCCATCGACAGCTGCAGCAGGGCTTCATTGAGGTTGGCCTGCAGCGCTGCGTCCGGATGCAGGGCGGTTTCGGCGGCCGCCAGCGAAATGCGAGCCTGATCCAGCGTTGCGGACATCTGAGGGGATACCACCGCCCGCAGCTCGGCCATGAGCGCACTGGTTTCCTGCAACGTGACGTTCAAATTCACGATCGCTTCTTTCAACTCCGGTGCGGCAGTCAGTTGCCGGGTGTTATGAATGACGGCCTGCAGGTCACGGCCGATTTGTTCGATGGGCAATTTTTCGACTTTGGCCACGATACCGGCGATTTTGGTGCCGATTTCCTCGATGGGCGTTGCGACGGTGGGGACTACCGGGTATGGTTCAGGGCCGTCCCAGCGGACTTTGGCCGGGGCGGCGTTCGGAAACATATCCAAGCTGACCACCTGCTTTCCGGTCAGCAGGCTGCTGGTTTTGAGCTGTGCTCGCAAGCCTTTGGCCACCAGTTGATCGAGACGCTGCCGCTGCTCGGCAGCGGAGACAAGCTCGGCGTAAGCGGGATCGATTTGTTCCGGATAAATCTCGATGAGCACCGGAATCCGGATATTCATCTGTTCCAGATCAAATTCCAGTTTCACATCCAGCACCTGTCCGACGGGAATGCCGCGGATTTCCACCGCTGCGCCCGGCTGCAGGCCGGCGACCGACTCGTCAAAGATCAGAAGCAGGCGACGTTTTACGGTGTACAGGGTTTCTTCGGCTGTCCGACGGTTGGGATACAAAAAAAACAGGGTTTCGGCCGGCGCGGAGATGTCCGGCGCCTGATTGCGGGTGACATCGAAGACGATACCGCCGATCAGCAGTGTTACCAGCGATTCGGTATTGAGGCTGACGCCCTTGGGATCCAGCGACATTTCCAGGCCGCTGCTCTCCCAGAAGCGCGTGTTGCGGTAAACGAATCGATCGAAGGGTGCATGGACGAAAACCCGTATGTTAAAGTTTCGGCCGTCTTCGGACAGCTGAAAATCGGTGACCTGGCCGGCTTTCATCTGGCGGTAATAAACCGGCGAGCCGATTTCGATGGATCCCTTGCGCTCGGATTCCAGGACAAAATAACTTCCCGGGGATTCCGTGGAAACGGGCGGGGGTTGTTCCAGGCCGATAAATTGCCGGGACTTTGCACCGGACTTGCCCGGTTCCATGGCGATGTAAACTCCGGAGAACAGGGTCCCCAGGCCGGATACGCCGCTGACGTCCACCCGGGCGCGCACCACCCAGAAGCGGGTGTTTTCCGACAAAAACGCTTCGGCCTGCTTGACCAGGTTGGCGGTGACGATCACGTGGCTCAGATCCTCGGCCAGTTCGATTTTTTCCACCAGCCCGAGATCGACGTCCTTATGCTTGATTTTGGTCTCGCCGGCTTCCAATCCCGACGCCGATTCGAATCGGATCGTGATTTGCGGACCTTTTTCGGAGATGGTCTTGTAAACCAGCCAGGCGCCGATCAGAACGGCCACCAACGGCACGACCCAGATGATGGATATCCGCCGGCGCCGGCCTTCGACGACAGCTTCGGGGATTTCCTGCGATTCGAGCAAGGACTTATCGTTTGTCATTGTGATTCTCCCGATCCCAGATCAACCGGGGATCGAACGTCAGGGCCGCAAACATGGTGATCACCACCACGGCGGCGAAATAGACCGCCCCGCTGCCGGCGCTGATTTTGGCCAGTTCGCCGAGATTGACCAGGGCCACCAGGATGGCGACCACGAACACGTCCAGCATGGACCAGCGGCCCACTGCTTCGGTAATTCGATACAACCGGGTGCGGTCCTCCCGTCGCCGGACCGACCGTCGCTGCACGGACACCAGCAGGAAGGCCAGGGCAAAAAGCTTCAGCAGAGGCACGCAGACACTGGCCACGAAAATCACCAAAGCGATGGGCCAGTCCCCGTGCGCGATGAAATACATGACACCGCTCAATATCGTGTCCGACCGGACATTACCGAAAGAGCGCGTATGGGTAATCGGCAGCAGGTTGGCCGGCAGGTAGAGCACCGCGGCGGTCAGCACCAGCGCCCAGGTGCGGGCCACGCTGTCGGGAATGCGGCTGTAAAGCCGCGCCCCGCAGCGGGGGCAGTACATGGCAGTTTCGCCTGCCTGCGGTCTTTTGCGGCTCAATGCATGGCAGCTGCGGCATGCAATCAGGTTTGCTGCCGCGGCTGTTAGCGGTGGTGTTTGTTGCGGTATTGGTCCCATTTTTCCCAGATCCGGTGCTCGTTGAGCGCTGATATGGTGGCCACCATCACAAAAATCAGGGCAACGTAAGCATACATGGCCACACCCGGAATGATGCGGCCCATGCCGGACAATTTTACGATTGAAACCAGCACGCCGAGCATGAACACTTCCAGCATGCACCAGGAGCGAAGATTCAAAATGCTTCGAATGACCAGTGGACAGGCCGGCGGGGTGCGGCCGAAATGTAACGGCATCAGTACGTAGACAATGCCGCTGAGCACCAGCAGCGGCAACAATAAAACGGCGAAAAACACAACGGACCCGAGAAGCTGCATGTTTCCCTGGAAGAGTTCCTTCGAGGCCGTGATCAGCGAAGCATTGAGCATCTGGCCCTGGACTTCGAACACCAGCAGGGGAAACGAGCAGGACACGCCGAACAGAATCAACCCGGCCAGGGCCAGGGCCAGGGTATGTTCCCGGCTGCCGCTGCGCTGGTGGTACAATACCGCACCACAGCGCCGGCATCGGGCCGTGGCGCCTTCGGCCATCGGATGCAGGCGCTGCAGCAGGTCGCAGTCGTGGCAGGCCATCAGAAAGGACTCTTGCATAAACGATCTCACGGCGATGTGGTTTCTCAAGCTAAATTAAGCGTTTCAAATTTTCAAAGCTAAAATCGATTTAAATCCTTTGCGTCAACAACCACCCGCAAAGCGGGTGGCTTGTATTTTCGGCCGCAGGCCGGAAAGACAGAAGCACGGTTGTGCGGCGTTGTTGAACTTGCAGTCGCACCCGGGTTTGGCAAGAATAAAGGGCCGGGCGGCCTTGCTTTTTAGCGGACATCACACCGGAGCGTAAATTGCCGGTGCATGGACGCTGAAAACCTTGGGCGGTTGACGCCGGGTTGAAATTGCCCGATGATTGCGGTTATGGATTGAATGAATGATAGTTACCTGATATCATTCTCGAACCCATAATTCAACCGGACCGTCGCCGGTTTGATTGAATGCCGGCGGCGGTTCGGACGACAAAAGGAGTCGTACTCATGGCCGCCAATGCTGCCGACCGCCTGCCTTCTCACAGCCTGGAAGATCACCTGCGCAACGAAAATCCCCTGCTGGCCGAGGTTGTCAAAAGCTACCGCCGTCTGGATCGGATCACCAGCCGCCTGGGATTTTTCGATCCGGATGACTCCCATACCAGCCGCATTCCCTGGTGGCCGCTGATTTCGATCCTGGGAACCTATTCATCCGGCAAATCGGCTTTTATCAACAACTATCTACAGTACCACCTGCAGGCCACCGGCAACCAGGCGGTGGACGATAAATTCACCGTGATTTGCTACACCAATGACAACCAGGTACGCAGTCTGCCGGGTTTGGCGCTGGATGCCGATCCGCGCTTTCCATTGTACAAGGTGGGGCGTGCCATCGACGAGGTCGAAAGCGGACAGAGTGCCCATATCGATAAATACCTGCAGCTGAAAACCTGTCCGAGCGACACGCTGCGCGGCCGCATCCTGATCGACTCGCCCGGGTTCGATGCCGACGAACAACGGAATTTAACGCTGCGAATTACCGATCACATCATCGACCTGTCGGACCTGGTGCTGGTGTTTTTCGATGCCCGCCATCCGGAATCGGGTTCGATGCACGACACCCTGAAACACCTCGTTTCGACCACCGTCAGCCGTCGGGACGCCAACAAGTTTCTGTTTATTCTCAACCAGATCGATCAAACCGCCAATGAAGACAATCTCGACGAAGTGTTTGCAGCCTGGAAGCGGGCACTGGCCGGCAGCGGGCTGACGACCGGCTGCTGTTACGCGGTTTACAATCCTGAACTGGCGGTGCCCATCGTCAACGACCAGGTCCGCATCCGCCTGGAGCATCGCCTGCAAACCGATATGCGGGCGATTCACCAGCGCATCGAGCAGGTCGGTGTGGAGCGTGCTTACCGCATCGTGGGGATGTTGAAAAAAACCGTCCAGGAAATTAACGAGGAGATCGTTCCACGGCTTGAAACTTTCCTGGAACGCTGGCGCAAGGCGGTGCTGTGGACCGATGCCGCCCTGTTCGGCGGTATCATCGTCGCTTTCTTGGCGTTGACGCTGTGGGGCGGTTTCTGGGAAGGGTGGAAACTGAAACTGCCCCTTTGGCCGCGGATTTCCGACAGTCCGCTGCTGCATAACACGTTTTGGGTGCTGTTGATCGGGGCGGCCGTGTATCTTCATTTTCGCATTCGACAGGCGGCCGCCGAACGCGTCGGGCGCAAAATGATCGCCGATATCGATGATGCCAACCGGTTGCAGAACTACCAGCGGGCCTTTGCCCGCAACACCCGCTGGTGGCGCAGTGTATTTCTGCGCAAACCCGCCGGATGGCGTACACGCAGTCGCAAAATCCTGGCCGAAGTTCTGGAACAGGCCGATGATTTCATCCGTACGCTCAACGATGCCTTTGCCAATCCCTCCGGACGATCGTCGGCGGATCAGTGCGGTTCGGTCTCGGATGCAATCCTGCCGAAATCCGGCGGGCAGTCCACCGAAGTCCACGAAGGCGCTTCGGTCTCCGATACAATGAAATTCTCCCGCAGCAATTGACCTTCCGGCCGTCCTACGAGTCCATGCCAAACCGCCGATGGGGTCATCATCACGGTTTGAGTGAATCCAGCCTACGGCTGTTTCGGCCGCAGCACGCCGTATTCATCCCTGCGCAGGGGATGGGGCTGTTTCGGCAGCGGTGCCCCCGGTGTTTCGATCACCGTAGTTCCATATGTCCAGTCTGAAGGGCATATGGCGATATAGCGGGCATAGCCGCCGGTGCCGCCTTCCGGTTTGGCAAATCCGATGGCGATCAACGCACCGGATTCCGGCACCTTGTCCAGGTTCATGACCCCTTCGGCCTGGCAGAAGTGGTTGTGAAGCAGCCAGTATTCACCCTCCAGAGTCGGCGTGGTGTCGGTGTCCAAGGGCTCATGACCGTGAAACAGGATCCCACGCTGATTGTGCAAGAATTTCAGGGCCTCCAGTCCCACACCCGGAAACGGCTTCTGGTTGAACCGCGCCACTTCGTTCCAGCGCTTGTACCAGTCTGAACGGACCATTACCACCGACCCTTCCGGGATGCGTCCGTGTTTGCGTTCCCAATCCTGAACATCGGCCACCGAACAGTGGTATCCGGGGTCGGCGGCCACTTTTTCGTGAATGTCGATTACCACCAGGGGGCGGATGGCATAGGTCGCCGGCAGGTCGCTGATGGTGGCGCCGTATTCGTCCCAGTGTGATGGCGGGTCAAGTTGCGTGCCGTATTGGTCGGTGGGCAGTTCATAGGCAGTGGCGATGAACCCGTGTTTGTCGTAGGTGAAGATCTGGCCGGTCTCGATATAGCCAGGAATGTCCGCTCCGGCCCTGGCGGGCAGGAAGCGGGCGTTTCCGAATCCGGGCCAGACCGCAATGGTGGGTGAAAACGCGTGGGTCAGGTCCACGTACTTGCAATTTTTTAAAACGTCGTCGTAGATCGGCCAGAGATCGGTAGATTGGTGGGCGCAGCCGACCATGAAAAAAAGCATCACGAACGGTAATAACCGGCGTTTCATCGCATACCTCCTTTCATGACCCCATCGGACAGGTTTGTCTATTGCCGTCGGTATAAGCATATATGGCGATCTTTTTTCAAGTAGAACATGAAAGATCTCTGATTGAAAAACCGCGTGATATCCCCCAATCTAGTTGAGCGATTTGCCCCACCTTCTCTGCGACGGCAAGCCGGTGTGTTTGTTTAAGCAACTGAATTTTATATTTTTTATTTTAATCGATAGAAATTTGGTACGATCCTTGAAGGGTATTTCTGCAGCATTGTAACGGCGAACCCTCTGTGATCCGGCAAATCGGTATCAGTGCCTGGAAGTTTCCCAGGGCGGATTTGCAGTGAGGGTCCCACAGAAAAGCAGCGGGAGGCGATCATGAAAGCGCAGTGCAGCTCGACACACGCCGAAGAAACCGTGGTAGAAAGGCTCACGCACATGAGCCTGGTCGACCGAATGATGCTGCTGAAGAAGTACACGCGTTGGATCGAAAGCCAATATCGGCAGTGCCGGCTTGACGAACGGGAGGCCATCGTTTTGAAAATTCATCGGCTTAAATTCAGCCGGCGGGAGCTGATCGAGGCTTACGAAAATCGGGTGGCGATCATAGACCAGCCCAGGGCCAGGTTTTACGAATTCCTGGAAACCGAACTTGGGCAGTGAGAGCAAGACGGTTCCGGTGAGAAGTGAACCGCCGCGGTTTCGGAGCGCCCTGATAAAACCCGAACGGGCCTTCGGATGGATGTGCTTCTATACGGTCTCCATCTCCGCTGTTTGATATCCTTTCGCCATGTTCAAAAAACCCCCGACTTCCAGGTCGAGCAGATCGGGAAATTCGGGCTGCCGGCAGATGCAGGCGCTTTCCCAGCCGTCGCCCGGATCGAGCGCCAGAGTCATGCCGCTGTGTCTGCCGCCGCTCACCAGCCAGTTGTCCAGCCGCCTTTGATTTTCGAGCACCACCCGATGGGGATAGCAGGCCGCGGCCCGCTCCAGATTCGACTCGACACCCTCAGTATTGCTGCGACATGCGCAAATGCAGGCGAGTAGATTATACACAAGTCCCGGTAAGAAATATCCCCGGCAAAGGGCGCGTTGCAGGTGGAATTCGGCCGCCTCGGGATTTCCCTCGCGCAGCCAGGCCCGGGCCAGGTCCATGTGACACAGATGCAGGCCGGACATCCGGGCGAGAATCGACCGGCGCTCTTCCACGGAGTAATCCCGGTAGTTCTGGACCCCTTCCATCCGTTGCAATTGATCCCGAATGGCGCGTTCGTCGCCGGCCGCGCCGGCAAAACAGGAGAGGCACAAAAAGTCACGCTGGAAGAAAATCTCCGGAGAAACCAGCCCCTGTCGGCGAAAAATTTCGAATTCCTCGGTGCCCGGATACAGGTGCAGCTGGGAAAAGACAAACTGGTTCGGGCGGGCGGCTGCGATCAAATCCAGGCTTTTTTGGAACGTTTGCAGGGTTTCCCCCCGATTGCCGGCCATCATGTAGTAGCGGACCTGCAGCCCGACTTTTTGAGCGGCCCGGGTGGATGCCAGCACCGTTTCGGGAGAGATGCGTTTCCGGATGTTTTTCAGCACGTTGGGTGAACCGGACTCGACCCCGAGGCTGATGCGCACGCAACCGGCCCTTCGCATGGCGGCCAGCAGGTCGTCGTCCAGGCAGTCGACCCGGGTGTCGCAGCTCCAGATGAATTCCAGGCCGTGTTGCCGGATGCCTTCACAGATCGCCAGGGTGCGGCTTCGGTGGGCGGTGAAGGTGTCGTCTTTGATCGAAAGTATCCGTCGACCGTGGCGGCAAACCGCCGTTTCCAGCTCGCGCAGCACATATTCGACCGAATGAAAGCGCGGGCGGGGGCCCCACATGCCGGTGCTGCTGCAAAAGGTGCAGTGCATCGGACATCCGCGGGAGGTCATCACCGTGCCCAGGTCGAAGTAATCCAGCGGAGACACCAGCGCATCCAGATGTTCAATCGGAACCCGCGGCGGCCCCAGGCGGCATCGAAGACCGTCACGCCAGGCGGTTCCGGGAATGTCTTTGAGCGGCTTGTTTTTTTTCCAGCACGCAATGATCTCCGCAAAGGTTTGCTCACCCTCGCCGATTACCACCATGTCGATGGCAGGGACATGTTGCAGCATTTCCAGCGGCAGAGCGGTGACGTGCGGCCCGCCGACAACGACGAGGGCACCGGGGTGAACGGCTCGAATCAATGCGGCCAGCATCGCGGTGCCGCGCCGGTTGCCGGTCATACATGACAGACCGAACAGATCGGCGTCGAGGTGCGCAATCAGGCCTTCGATGACCGGCCAGGGGAAATTGGCCAGGTTGAACACGCGCACCTCTTCCCCGGCATGCCGGGACTGGGCGGCCAGCGAAAGCAGCCCATAGGGAATCTGGATGAAATCGCCGGTATTGGCGGCGGCGGTGTTGGTTTCGGCGGGAGGACCTTCGCCCGGCGGGTAGGGCGGATTGCCATCCGGGGCAATTTTCCACGGAGGCGGGTAGAGCAGGACGATCTGCATGGGATCCTCCCGACGTAGTGAACCCCGATGGCGATTCGCATCACGCGTTCAATCCGGCTGCCGTCCGTGTATCCAAGGCTGTGGCATTTGAAACCGCATGGATACGGTGAAGACCGATTCGAGGTGATCTTTGTATGTGCTAAAAAATAGTCCATCGGAATCGTACTGTCAAAAAATCAAATCAGAAAGAATAACTATAAAAAAAATTTATACTTTTGGTTAATTCTTTTAATATCGTCATCCCCCGATCCAATTTCGCAGCATTAATAACAGCCCTGAGTGATTTTTCCCGCCAGCTTGTGTGTTTTCCCCCAAATGCGAGTGTTCCTTTCTACTTAGCATCCGTACTTTATTGTATTGTATCCGTTCTGACCCAACATAGAACGCGATTCCGGCGGAGTGATCTGCAATGGCATAAAAATTGCTCGAAAAGCGCACCGGGAGAGCCGAAAACCATGCGAAATCAGGCCGGATTCACCCTGCAGGAAGTCATGATCACCATCGCGATTGCCGGTATCGTATCGGCGATCGCGGTACCGAATTATCTGGGCTGGATGCCTCGGCACCGCCTGGAGAGCGGCACCAGTGATGTGGTCATGGCGCTCAACGCGGCCCGACTCGAGGCGATCAAGGGCAACACCGATGTGACCGTAAACTTCGATCCTTCCAACGAACGCTATACGGTGGTCCGCAACGGCACCACCATTCACCAAGATCGCGTTCCGGAGGGCGTGGACCTCAAGACGGTCTACCGCAGCATGACCACCACCGTCCAAAACACGATCTCCTTCAACAGTCGGGGCTTTCCGGACCAGGACGTGGATATCACCCTGGAAAACAACAGCAACCAGAGCCATGTCATTCGGCTCAGCCTGACCGGCAGCACGCGGGTGGACTGATATGATGGGTGGAAAAACCCGGGAAAACGGCTTTACCCTGATCGAATTGATGATCGCCATGGCGGTCGGGCTGATCGCCATCACGGTGATCATTCAGGTGTACACCTCGATGCAGGCTTCCAACACGGCGCAGAAAATGGTGGTGGAGATGCAGCAAAACGCCCGGGCGGCGCTGGTTTTGATGAAGCGTGAAATCCGCATGGCCGGCTATGATCCGGCATTTACCGACGGCATCGACAACGACGGGGCCAACGGTATCGACGATTTCGCCGAATCCAGCGGGGCCGGCTTTTTGCTGGCTTCGCCCACGATGATGCAGTTCACCCTGGATAACGAAGTGGATGATCCCGCCCTGGGGACCAACGGCGCCGACGATGACGGTGACGGCCAGATCGATGAGCTCGACGAGTGCTGTTATGACGGCGATGTCGCCGATACCAACGAAAACATCACCTTCAGCCTTTTCGGCACCGAACTGGAACGAACCCGCAACAATCCGCCGGCCACGGCCAGTATCCTGGCCTATGATATCGAAGCGGTCCGGTTTGCCTACGCTTTTGACAGCGACGGTGACGGTGAACTCGATCGATCGGCCAACGGTCATGTCATCTGGGCCTTTGACGCCACCGGCGGCGGTTTTCTGAACAAAGTGATCGACACCAACGACGATGGGGTGATCGATGCGATGGACTGGCCGGCCGGATCGGCGCTGATGCCTTCGGCGCCGGTGTTCGACATCCGGGCCGTGCGCATCTGGCTGCTGGCGCGCACCCGCCATCCGGTGCGGGGACATTCAGAGACCCGCACCTACGTGGTCGGCAACCAGCACTTGATGGTCAGCGATGGATACCAGCGCTGCCTGCTGGAAACCACGGTGTTTTGCCGCAACATGGGACTGTAACAGATGAGCATCGACATTGAAAGATATCGAAGTGGCTCCCGGGACCAACGCACCGCTCATGCAGGCCGGAGCAGTGCACTGCCGCATCCCAGCGACAATCGCGGCTTTACGCTGCTCGAAGTGCTGTTCGCCCTGGGCATTTTTGCCATCGGCATTCTGGCGGTGGCCGGCATGCAGATTCGATCAGTGAACCTGAACGCCGCCGCCCGCATGCAGACCGAAGCAACGGTGGTGGCGGCCGACTGGATGGAGCGGCTGGCCGGCCTGCCGTTCGACGATGCTCAGCTGGATGAAAACGGCAGCCCGCATCAGATCGTCGACGGCAGCTACCGGGTGGTCTGGTCGATTACCGACGATGCACCCATTAACCAGACCAAAACGATCATGTTGTGGGTCAGTTCGGACAACCCCAACGCCAGGGACGTCATTATCAATTTTATCAAGGCGCAGGAGCCCTAAACGCCCGGTCCGAACAGGGAGGACAGCCGATGATGAATCCGAGACGCGATCGGCTCAAAAATGAAGACGGCTACATCATGGTTTCGGCCATCATGGTGCTGGTATTGCTCACCCTGGTGGGCGTCACCGCGGTGGACACCAGCACGACCGAGTCGAGCATTTCCACCAACGTGCTGCTCTACGAGCGGGCTTTTTACACGGCCGAGGCCGGCATGCAGCATGTCCGCGAACTGTTGAGCGTGCCGTTTATCGAAAACAACGCCACCCAGCTGGCCAACAATCTGCCCGGCAGTTGGAATTTCGCCCTGGACGGCAGCATGAACGGCAAGGACGCCGCCACCGATATCAATTTCGCCGGCGGTGTGCTGTGGATCGACACCGAACTCGGGGGCGTGACCTACCAGGTCACGATCTGGAACAACGACGACGGCGGCGGGCCGATCAACGACGCCGACGGGATGATTTTTGCACGGTCCACCGCGACCGACCCCCGCGGCACGGTCTGCAGCATCGAGACCCTGCTGGAGGGCGACACCTCCGGCCAGTCGGTTTCCGGCTACAAAGCCCAGGCCGGCGCCGGCGCGGGCAAGAACTATCGCAATGACGACCTGGAGGCCATCGATTTTTCCGATCCGAATTTCGGCAATCAACTTTGATGGACCGCCGATACGGAAACAGCAGATTCAACCTGATCCGCGAGACTGAGCAGCGCCGATGCAATCGAAGCGAAGAGACTGTGGAGCGAAGACGATGAGCGAGAAAAGCCTCAAACGGATATGGAGCCCCTGGATGCCGGCGGTGATCATCGCCGTGGTCATATTGCAGGCCGCTGCGATTCCCCAGGCCGCCATCTCACGGCTGTACCTCAATGGTTCCGATGACACCTCCGCCACGGTGACCATCACCAGCGGCAGCAACCGCATGCTGATCGTCTGCCTGGATGCCGAAGGCACCACTGGGATCAATTCGGTCCGGATCGATGGACGGGACCTGACCAAGGTGGCCGAAATGGTGGAAACTGCCGGGGCCGGCAACGCCACCTCCATGTGGGTCATGCTGGACACCGACCTGCCGGCGGCCGGCACGTACAGCTTTACAGTCGACGCCGGAACGACCGCGCCTTCCCTGGCCGTGATGCTGTGGGAGGGCCTGGCCCAGCAGGTGCCCTCTGGGGCGGCCGTAAACATGACCGGTGTCGGTGTATTGGCCAACAGTATATCAACCAGCGTGGCGCCGCCCGCCGCGGGATCGCTGGTCCTGGGTACCACCGGCCACGGTGACGAAAATTGTTCCCAGTTCGCAACGCCTTCCGGATGGACCCGGCAATGGAGCATAACGCCGGCCAGTGCCTTTCACGCCGGCGATTCGATGATCAGCCCCGACACCAATACCGTGACGCTCACCGAAACCACCTCCACATCCTGCAACTACAACCGCGCCGCCCAGGTGGTGGCGGCCTTTGCGCCTGCGGCGGTTGCAAGCGGCCAGTACGCCTACAAGAAAAAGATCACCGTGGATGCGGCCAAGGTGGACGGCAGCTGCGGTTCCAGCCTTTCGGATTATCCGATGCTGGTAAAAATCGACAACGACGCCGACCTGCGCGACCACGTCCAGAGCAGCCAGGGCTACGACATCGTGTTTCAAGACGGCTCCGGCATACAGTTGTACCACGAAATTGAGAAGTACGATGCGCTGACCGGCAGCCTGGTAGCCTGGGTGCGCGTGCCGACCCTGTCGGCTTCCAGTGCCACCGAGATCTGGATGTACTACGGCGACGGCGCCATAACCAGCCCCACCGGACAGCCGGCCGCGGTGTGGAGCTCGGGCCATGCGGGCGTCTGGCACCTGAACCAGACCCCGGCCGGCTTTTCCGGTGAAATCAAGGACAGCACCGCCAATGCCAACCACGGCCGGGCCGTGAACATGGAGACCGGTGACCTGGACCCGGCAATGTTTGCCAGCGGCTTGGACTTTGACGGCACCAACGAATTGATCGAAATCCCCGACCATCCGGCCCTGACCACCAGTGGCCAGATTACCTTCGAAGCCTGGGTGAAGCTCGACAACGCCGGACGTGACAGTGAACTGTTCCGCAAACGCGACGAGGACGGACCCATATGGGCTTCGTACCGAATCATTATGGACTCAAACGGCTCCAGCATTCGGCCGGCGATTCAGTGGATCAACACTTCAAACAACTGGCATTGGGTCGGCGGCAACTACGGTGATATTACCGCCGGTAACTGGTATCACGTGGCCGGCACGCACGACGGCGGATCGACCCTGCGGCTGTATCTGAACGGCAACCAGATTTCCTCCCGCTCCGATGCCGGCGGCACCATGTACGATACTGACGGGCCTCTGGCGATCGGTTCCACATACAGCGATAATTGGGACAGCCCGGACGGGATCATGGACGAAGTTCGGGTTTCCAACGTTGCGCGGTCCAGCTGCTGGCTGAAAACCGAGTACAACAACCTCAGTGCCCCGGGTTCATTCTATTCGGTCGGCACCGAACAGACCGCCATTGCCGGCCACAGCATCATTTCCAGCACCAACGGTTTCGGTACGATCACCCCCAACGGGGAAAAGATCGTGCCCGACGGCGGCAGCCAGACCTACGTGATCACCGCCGATTACGGCTACATGATCAACGAGGTGCTGGTGGACGGCTACAGCGAAACGGTGACGAACAACGAGTACACCTTCACCAACGTAACCGGCGATCACACCATTTACGTAAATTTTCTGCCCATCCAGGGCGACTTCAACTGGTCGGAGGGTTCGTTCAACTACCGCCGGGCGCTCACCATCGATCACACCAAGGTCAAGTCCGGCTGCCAGGCCAACCTCTACCATTACCCGCTGCTGGTGAGCATCGCCAACGACAGCCAGCTTAAGTCGGTATCCAACGGCGGCCACGTGGCCAACGACAGCGGATACGACATCATTTTCAAGCAGGTGGACGGCACGCCCCTCAGCCACGAGGTTGAGGTTTACGACCCGGCCGCCGGCACGCTGGTAGCCTGGGTGCGTATCCCCAGTCTGCCCACCGACACCGACACCACCATTTACATGTACTACGGCAACAGCGAGATCTCCACGCCCACCGCGGATTCCGACTGGGTGTGGACCGGCAGCTACGCCGGTGTCTGGCACCTGAACCAGGCCCCGACCAATGCATCTGCGGGCGTACGGGACTCCAGCAACAACGGCAACCACGGCCAGACCCACAACATGGAAACCAGCGACCTGATCAGCGGCAAGATCGGACCGGCCCTGCATTTCACCGCCAGCGATGAAAACGTGCTCGTGCCCGACCACGGGTCTCTGGATCTGACCGGTGATATCACCCTTTCGGCCTGGGTGAACTTTGACAGCACCCCGACCGCATTTAACGGGATCGTGTCCAAAAAAGGGCCCAGCGGCGCCAACGCCTACGGCATGTTCATGGGCCAGCCCGACGATCCCAAGGTGCGGATCGGCGGCGGTACCTACACGGCCACCGCAAGTCCTTACATCAACTTGGGCACTTGGCATTTCATGACGGCCGTGTTCGACAACGCCAACAACCAGATTCGCTACTACTGGAACGGCACCCAGCTGGGCAACGCAGTGGCCTGTAGCGACAGTCCGCCCTCGAACGGCTCTGAGCTGGAGTTTGGTTCTGAAGGCGGCAACGATCCGCTCGACGGCCGCCTGGACGAGGTCCGGGTGTCGAGCATCGCCCGCAATGCCTGCTGGATCGAAACCGAATACAACAACCAGAACTCACCGGCCACCTTTTACGGACTGGGCAGCGAAGAGATCAACGGCAACGTGTTCACCATTACCGCCACCAAGGGCACCGACGGCGCCGTATCGCCCCTGGGCGACGTCACGGTATCCGAGGGCAGCAGCAAAACCTACACCTTTACCCCGGATTACGGCTTCCGGGTGGACGAAGTCTTCGTGGACGGCAGTGCGGTGACGATTTCCAACAACCAGTACACCTTTGCCAATGTATTGGCCGACCACACCATCCACGTGACCTTTACGCCCAGCGAAGGGGATTACTCGTCTCCGGACGGCACCTTCCTGTACCGCAAACCCATCACCATTCTAAGCAGCCAGATGGGCGCCAGCTGTGCGAGCGATCTGTACGGTTTTCCGGTGCTGATCCGGATTTTAAACGACAACAGCCTAAAACACGACACCCAGGGCGGTCATGTCCAGCACACCGAAGGCTACGACATCATCTTCAAGGACGCCTCGGACGTACTGCTGTTCCACGAGCTGGAGTACTACGACGGCGCCAGCGGCAGCCTGTATGCCTGGGTGCGCATTCCCACACTGCCCACGGATACGGATTTTACCATTTACGTGTATTACGGCAACGCCGATGTATCGGTGTCCACCGAAAACCCAGACGGCGTGTGGGATGCCACCTTTGCCGGTGTCTGGCACCTGGATGAAAGCCCGCCCGACTGGAACGCGGGCCATACCGACGCCAGCGGCAATGCCAACCACGCGACGCCCAAAAACCTCAACGACGGCGGCGGGGGCACCACGGATGCGGCGGGCAAGATATTAGGGGCCGATTTTTTCAAGGGCGACGACGACTGGGTGGAAGCACCCACCAGCAGCAGCCTGGACATCGTCGGCAACGAGTTGACCCTGAGCGCCTGGGTCAAGTCCGCCGTCGACCAGAACGACGACTGCGGCATCGTGATTAAAAGCGACGGCAGCAACTACAACTACCAGCTGGGCCTTCAGGGTTCGGACCAGGCCAATTTCCGGGTCAAGACCTCCACCAAGACCACCTACCTGACCGGCGGTACCGTACTCAATCAGGATCAGTGGTATTTTATCTACGGCATTTACGACGGTACCACCGCCCGGGTGTTTGTCAACGGCAGCCAGGACGGCTCGGACAACAACAGCGGCAACCTTGTGTCATCGGGCGCGGCGCCGCTGGTCATGGGCCGCCGCGCCATCGGCGACAACCGCTTTTTCGAAGGCATCATCGACGAGGTGCGGGTGAGCAACGTGGCGCGCTCCACCTGCTGGATGCAAACCGAGTACAGCAACCAGAACAACCCGGGCGCGTTTATCGCCGTGGGCGCCGAGCAATCCGAGCGGCCCACCTACACGATAACCGCCACAGCCGGGTCCGACGGCGTGATCTCACCCTCGGGGATCAGCGTGGTAACCGAGGGCGGCTCCAAGTCTTACGTGATCGTTGCCAACGAGGGCTACGAGGTCGACACCCTGACGATCGACGGCACGGCCGTCACGCCGGCCACGTCTTATTCGTTTACCAACGTGGTGGCGGATCACACTATTACGGTCAGCTTCCGGGAGAAAGTCGACCTGGGCGGCGAATACGAGGAACTGCCGCCGGGCTGCGCCAGCAATCTCACATATGAGTACAGCACCGGATTCAACACCGATGACCTGACCCTGCTCAACCTGCAGCTCGACACCAACAGCCACATCAAGCTCAACACCGGCAATGCCGCCATCGATCCGGATAAAATCGTCATCCCCTTCCGGCAGAAGGTGGCCGTGACCTTCCTGTACGAAGGCGCCGGGTTCAAGTACTCGGATTTCGGCTGGATGTACGCGGCCGAAGACATCGACGGCACGCGGCGCCCGGTCTACGACAATGTCAACGACAACAACAAAAACGGCGTGCTGGACGTCGGTCCGTCCAACACCAGTGACCGGTTCGGCGACACCAACGGCGACGGGGTCGTCAATGCCAGGGACAACCGGATTTTGCTCAACAACGGTAACCCCTTCGAGGCCGGCACCGAGCTGGTGTTCTACCTGGAAATCGAAGAAGACGACAACAACTGGCTGGGTGGCGACCTGTTCACCACCTTTTTTACCAAAACGGCCTGGAACACGGACGTCTACGATGCCGACGGCGGCGAGTGTGTGCCGAGCCTGGGCTCTTTCACCAAGACCTTTTACCTGGGACGGGCCATTACGGAGGGCTCCTGCAAGCTGTCCAGCAACTGGATGGACGCCGACGCCGTCACCCGGGCCGACAACGTGTTCGGGTTGACCTTCGGCTACGACGACACCCAGACAATGGACATCACCTACGGGGAGAAGTTTCCGCACGTGGTGGTCGGTGCGCCGTCCAACAAGCCCAACGAGTGGGTCCTGGGGTGGGAGGACTTGCCCGGCGGCGGGGATACCGACCACAACGACCTGGTCTTTATCATCGAGCGCGAGACCGGCGGCACCGTGCAGCTCAACGCCGACAAGGCCATCAGTTCCCCGGATGAGAATGCCAACATTAGCGGCGTGACCATCGGTGTCTATGATTACATCCCCTGTGCGGGTATGACCGATATCGAATACGAGCTTTCCATCGACGGCGGCACCAACTGGGTGCCCATCGATGCCTGGGACGAGGTCTATGAGTTTACCTTGGGCGCCGACAACCGCAAGTTCATCGACCAGGAGGTCCTGAACTGGTCGCCGGGCTCGCCGGCCTACACCTACCGCACCCGCCGGGTGGATTTTACCGGCCTGGCTCTGACCGGTAACGAGTTGATCTGGCGCGCCACCATGAAAAGCCGCGAGGAGGGCTGCGAGCCCAAGCTGATCGATCTGAACCTGGACATCAGCGTCAACACCCACGGCTTCATTTCGCGCAGCGCACCGGTGATTCTGGGCAACGTCATGTACGCCGGCAACATGGAAACCCCGGATGTGGGCTGGGCCACCGACGAGATGCGCGGCCACCTGTTTGCCACCCGCATTTACGATCCCACCGACCCGGACCAGACCAGCGCCCTGGATCTGTGGGATGCCGGGGCGGTGCTGCAGACCAAAGCGCCCTCCGACCGCACGATCTACATACCGGACATCAGCGTGGTCTCGATTTCAAACGAGGTGATCGGGCACGGAGATGGATTTACAAAGACCTTCTCCGGCACCCTGGGATATTTCCCGATTTCGGCCACCACGGTGCGCATCACCGACACCATCGAGATCTTCGCCGATGAGCGCACCGATGTGCTGGACGGCGATATGGGCGGAACCGGAAAAATCAACCGCTTTACCGGCGATTTCGAGATCAACTTTGCCACTGCGCCCGGAGACGGGGTGCCCATCAAGGCCAGTTACCAGTACTATCAGACCAGCGCCACCCTGCGGAATTTTACCGCAGCCGGCGTGACCAACGCCGAACTGGGCCTGACCAATGCCACCGTGGAGCCCAGCGGATATGTTTATGATCTGAACGGCGACGGCAGCTACACTGCGGCCGACGGTGATTGGCTGGTGAACTGGGTGCGCGGCTATGCCGACGGGGCCGGCATCAAAAAGGAATGGCTGCTGGGGCCCATCGATCATTCCATGCCGGCGGTGGCCACCCCCCCGAACCGGCCGTCCTGGTTCTATGGTACGGCCGTTAACGAAGCGGAGCGCACCAGCTACGAGTATTTCATGGACAGCAACGCCACCCGCAAGACCGTGATTTACGTGGGGGCCCTGGACGGCATGCTGCACGCCTTCGATGCCGGACGGTTCCGCCACGGCGATAACCTGGGCACGGCTGGCATCGAGGAGAACCGGGGCTATTTTTACTGGCCGTCCACTTGGGCGACTTGTCCCAGTTATTGCTCTGCTACCCAGTGCTCCACCGGGGCCTGTCCCGACTACGGCACCGGCGAGGAGCTGTGGGCCTTTATCCCGGCCAACCTGGTACCGCGGTTGAAAAACAACGCCATGAGTCTGTCCGACAAGGCTTACGTGGATGCCTCACCGGCCATCGCCGACGTGTATATCAACGGCAGTTGGCACACCGTGCTGCTGTCGGCCGAAGGCATCGGTGGTGACACGATATTCTGCCTGGACATCACCGATCCGGACAATCCCTCCTTTTTGTGGGAGTTTGCCGACCCGGATCTGTTCCGCAGCCGCTCCTCGCCGTCGGTGGGACAGGTCGGCCGTCTCTATCAGAACGGCACCACCAAGTGGGTGGCTTTCTTCGTGTCGGGCAAGACCTACGAAGATACCCTGTATCCGTCGATCTATATCATCGACATTGCCGACGGCAGCGTGGTCGAACGCATCTTTCTGGATGCCGACACGGCCGGCATGGGCGGGGTGCTCAGCGGTCAGCCGGCCATCGTGGATTCCGACGCCAACGGTTACATCGACCGGCTCTACATCGGCTCCGACAAGGGTTTGATGTACAAGGTCAACCTGCCGGATGATCCCGACAGCCTGGATTACGGTATCAATCACTGCGTGATCAACCGCGACACCACCGATTCGCTCGGCAGCGTGGTGGACCCCAACTGGGTCATGCAGCCCATTTACGGCTCGCCCACCGTGGTGGTGGACAACGATCTGAATGCCGACGGGACCATCGACTACGATATCCGCATTTTCTTCGGTACCGGCGACAGCCCCTATTACGACGAAGACATCAATACCGCCGACGTGCGCTATCACTTCTATGCGTTCAAGGATAAGGCCGGTAAGGGCATCTGCGACGAAAACAAGGTCTATCTCGACTGGTTCTACCAGCTGCCCGAAGGCCACCGGGTGTATGCCTCGGCCTTTGCGGCCGCCGGCAAGATCTATTTCGGGACTTCCACGGCCGAAACCGAAGATCCCTGCGCCTCATCGAACGATCCCAACGTCACATCGGGCAAGCTGTTTGCCTTTGACATGGACCAGAGCTACAACCTGGAGGCCACCCCCTTGTTCGAGCAGGAGGTCGGAGACATCGTGGTTTCACCCATCGTGGAAGACCGGCACCTGTTCGTCAATTCCAAGGATAGCGGCCTGCAGGCTTTCGGCAGCGGCAAATTCAACAACCAGGTGCTCAAGGGCGGCAATCCGCAGGTGTTCGTGCGGTTCTGGCGCGAAATGTACTAGCGCCGGATTCAATGACAAATTGCGACATCGTCTGGAACGCGAGGCAGGTGAAAAACGCGCCGAATGATTTAGGAAGTTCAACATTTGCTGCGCGCGGTTCAGGAAGGCATTAACCGGATTTTATCATAGGCAAAATACCGATATTGGTATATAATTGGACTCAGGTTTGTCTCTGAAAGTGATTGCATGGAACCAATCGAAAGAAGAAGATACCCGCGCGTGCCGACCAACAATTTGATCACGTACGTGCTGGTCGACGAAGACGGTGCGAATATCGGGCAGGGCATCGGAACGGCAATGAACGTCAGCCAGGACGGCATGCTGCTGCAGACGAACCGGCCGATTCATTCGCAGTATCTGTTTTTGGTTTCCACCGACCCCGACGACCGGTTGATCGAAGTCGTAGGGAAGGTCGTTTTTTCCGCCCAGCAATCGGATGACACCTTTCGAACCGGGATTCGATTCAAAGGCGATCACGCCGACAATGTCAACTTCCGCAAGGATTTGATTCGAGTTTACCACCAGCGTCATGTGATCGGGATCAAAGATCGAACGGATAAACTCTCGGAGCAGCAATTATCTGATGAAATCCCGTTCTGACGACGGCCTGCGGGGAATCAAAGTCACCTATAATCGCGAAAACCCCAACGGGTGGGCCGAAGGTAAACCCGGATGGGTCACCCTGCATGAATTCGAATTGCCGGCTTTGAAGCTCCTGATGGAAACTCTGCAGGAGCCTGAGTTGCAGGAGAAGGAAATTCGGCTGGTCCGTCAGGGTCCGAAGCTGAAGTTTTATCGCTTGTATGTGAAGAACCTGGCCCTGGCGTTCGAGGTGGTTAAAATTGCGCGGTTGACCGGATTCGGTGCCGGCACGATCCGGCGGTAAGTCGCAGGGGTTGCAGATCTTTGGCGTACTGCGATTTGTTGCAGTTCAGGGGAGGATTCAATGAAGATCGAAGATGCCATCCAGATTATGGAAAAAAGCCTAAAAGACGCCGAGCGCCTGATGAAAAATCCCAAGATTTCTAAGTTGGAAAAGACCGAAGCCAGAGCCGCCAAGCGAGCCTACGCACACTGCATCGGGCTCATGCAGGCCATTATCGAGAAAAAAGGCTGGGCGTAAACGGAAGCCAGTTTCGGGCAACCGGATTACCCCCGGCCGGTGCCGCTTCTCACCAGCAGCAATTCCCGTCCGCTGTTTTCGATTTCCAGGTTATAACGCATCAGCAGAACATTCAACAGGCGCTCCCAGGAGATGGGCTTCTCCAGGACGAGAGTGGTTTGCTCCTCGATCCCTTCTCCGAGTTTGAAGTTCAGACCGGATACCTGTTTCAACGCCGCGACAACGGTTTCGAGTCGGTTGTCGACGAAATTGACGACCATTTTGCGTTCGTCACTGCGGCTGATGACCATGGATCCATTGGGTCGCGCACTGGCATAAATCGGTCTTCCCTCCGGGGTGTTTCCCAGGACTCTGGGTTCCTGCAACCGGTAATCATCTCTTTGCGGGGAGGGCACCCCGGAATCCTCAGCAGTCGCTGCCGGAGATACACTGGTTTCGGCGGCAGCCGGTGCCGGGCGGCTGTCTTCGGGCTGTCCTCTGCCAGTGAGTAATCTTTTTTCAAATTCCTGCAGGCTTTCATCTTTGGCCATGATGGCGGCGGCGGCTTCCGGGTCTTTGGGCGCAAGCAAGGCGTAGAAGAGCACCTTCTGCGTGTGTTTCACATCGGCTTGCAAGTCCTGGATGGATTGGCGCATTTCACTGCGGGTTGCCTGTAGGCTGTTTTGGATTGCACCGACGGAGCGGTCCAGTTGACCGGTGACTGCATTGCCGGCCTCGCTGTGGTGGGACAGGTGCTGATGGATCTCGCGCTTCAGCTGGTAAATGGTCGTTCCCATGTAGGCAAACGCCCCGATGAAAAGCAGGCCGAAAACCAGGATCAAGGCTTTCTGCGGGCCGGAATTGTTTTTATCGTACATGTTTTGGCTCCCTTATGAAGATGAATCGGCACACTGCCGACGATCAAGCGTGAATATGGGTTTCGATTATCAGAAATTATGGGGCGATGCAACGGTTTCATTTCTAACCCTTTATTTTTGCTATACATTGTCTCTTCAATCAATTACAAATGCGGGTTTCAAGGCGGAAGCGACTTGCCTGTCCTCAGGATCGTGCACCGAATACGCGTGGTACCGCAGCCGATCGCATATCGATTGACAAGTCCCGGCTATCTACATAAATTTCTTTGTGCTTGGCGCCTGCCGATTCGGTCTGGATTCTTCGTCGTTTGGAACCGTTTGATAACACACCTTCAGATCTGCAATGGAGAGCGATCCATGGCTTCCCCAGTGTTGGAACAGCAGTGGTTGGACCGGATTCAATCCCTGGAAGAATCCCTCCAGAATTGCCGGGAAACTTTGGAAACCGTTACCGGCCCGAAGACAAAATACGATTTTGTATTGGAGGGAACCTCGGAGGGATTGATGCTGTTGGACTGCAACCATCAAATCGCGGACGTAAATCAGGCCCTGTTGCGGACATCCGGATATCGGCGCAGCGAACTCATCGGTCGGTCCGTTTTGGCGCTGTACGATAAAGATGCCATGGTGTTTCATTCCGCCAGTCCGGACCATCTGAAATTTGAAGCCCCCCTGAAATCCCGCTACGGACGGCAAATTCCCATGTTGTTCAGCCGTAGTATTTTCCGCGAAGAACGCGGCGAGATTGCCGGCTACATGATTTTTTTAACCGACTTGACCGAACTGAAAGCCACCCAGGCTGAATTGGAGCGGGCCGAAAGACGCTATCGCGCCATGTACGAAAATGCCGTGCAGGCGATGTTTCAAAGCCGCCTGTCGGGCGAGTTGATTCGTGTCAATCCTTCTTACGCCCGCATATTCGGTTATGAATCTCCCGAAGAGGTGCTGGCACTGCCCGGTGGGTCGCGCGACTTTTATTTTCATCCGGAAGACCGGCAGCGAATGATCCGTGCCGTAAGAAAAAACGGTGCGGTGGTAAATTTCGAATTGTGTCTGAAACGCAAGGACGGTAAACCTGTATGGATTCTGGCCAACGTTCGATTGATCCGGAAAAGTCGTCGGAATTCCTTTCTGGAAGGCATTCTGGTTGACAATACCAAGAATAAGAAATTGGAAGAGAAGCTGCGGCGGGAGCGGAGGAAATTTCAAAACCTGGCGGTGCGCGACAATTTGACCGGACTTTACAACACCCGTTATCTGTATCGCGCGCTCGACGATTTGATTCTGCAGAGCAATGCCACCGGCACAGTGTTTTCGCTGCTCTTTATGGACATGGACAACTTCAAGAAAGTGGTTGACGCCCACGGCCACCTGAACGGCAGCCGGGCCCTGAGCGAAGTGGCGCGTACCATCAAAGCGTCCATCCGTCGGCCCTGTTTTGGAGTGGCCTACGGCGGAGACGAATTCGTGATCGTATTGCCCGGGTTTTCCAAGTCGCGGGCCCGCCGCAAAGCCGAGCATATCCGCTCTCGGATGAAAAAAACCGATTACCTGGAGTCGGAGGGGCTGCGGGTCAAGCTCAGCGCCAGCATCGGACTGGCAACGTTTCCGGACGATATCGACAATCGAACCGGGCTGCTGGCGCTGGCCGACAAAGCCATGTTCCGCATCAAGCAGAATCGCAAGGACGCCGTCGGGACGGTGGCCTGAGACAGGCTTTCATTGCCGTGTCAGGCCGGCGGCGGCTGCTGCCGCGTACGTTGCGCCATCCACCGCCACAACCGTGCCGGCGACAGACGGCGGGCAAGCAGAATCAACCCACAGAAAAGTACGATGCCGGCATCCCGGTAGCCGTCGAACACCACTGTATGAACCACGTCCATCCAGCCGGCGTGGCCCGCTGAAAGATGAATTTCCAGCGGCCACCAGAAAGAAACCGGTGATGCAGTCAGAAGTGCATCCGCGACGACATGAGACAGGATCAGGAAAAAACAGGTATAGAAACTCAGTTGCGGCACGATCTTCCAGCGCTTGCCGGCCCCATGGGCCAGAAATCCCGCCACGAGGGCAAAAACCAGGCTGTGGGTCGCCCCCCGGTGAAATGCCTGGCCGTTCCAGTGCACGATCAGACCCAGAAGGACATCCAGATCCGGCAGGTTGGCCAGAATGATGATCCAGAGGAAGTGTTTCCAGCGCTCGAAGGCCGACACGTTCGTGGCGGTTTCATAGGTGGCCAGTCCGATGGCTGCATGTCCAAGCGGTAACGGCATTGTCTTTTACCTGTCGGTTTGGGGATTCCGCCAACCTGGCGAAGCGCGCAACACTCGGGCCCGGATGCCCGGATGGATTCGGCAGTGCCGGAATCGGTCTGGTCGTCCACTCGTCGGCCGTATTGAAAAATCCGGCCGACGCCCGGCGCGGGAAAGAAGGCCAAGGCCAAATTTCGCCGGGTTAGAACGGGTGCGGCCATTTCAGCACTGCAATAATGATACCGCTTTGGCCAGTTTCAAAAATTACATAAATATTAAATAATTATAAGTTTATTCCGGCAGACTCTTCCGAGCGCCTGTGAAAAAAAATGCACATATTCGGTAATAACTGACACTTTTTTTTCCTAAAATCACCCAAGGACCGCCTGCAATTCTTTCGAAAGCTGGCTCAGGCTGAAGGGCTTGCTGAGAAATCCGCCGGTTTCTCCGGGTTCTGTTGCCGGTTCATCCTTATGGCCGGCCGGCAAAATGCGCACGTTCGGATTTATTTTTTTCAGTTCGACCG
>DAXETY010000045.1:0-5164 GCA_051155755.1 Desulfobacterales bacterium | reverse complement strand
CGCCTGATCCTGGCCGATGCGCTGGCCTACGGCATCAAACAATTCAAGCCCCAGGCCGCGGTGGACATGGCGACGCTGACCGGGGCCTGCCTGGTCGCTCTGGGGGAAGGCATTGCCGGACTGTTCACTCCGGATGAAGAACTGGCCGAAGCCATCGCGAACTCTGCGGAAAAAACCCACGAACGCTGCTGGCGTATGCCGATGCCGGAAGACTATCGGGAACTGCTCAAAAGCGACCTGGCCGATATCAACAACATGCCCTCGACCCGGTGGGGCGCGGCCAGCAGCGCCGCGTTGTTTCTTTCCGAGTTCGTGGGGGAAACGCGCTGGGCGCACATCGACATCGCCGGTCCGGCCTACTGGAAAAAAGGCAACGACTACTGCCCGGCCGGCGGCACGGGATTCGGTGTGCGGCTTTTGGTAGACCTGTTGGCTTCTTTGGAGGAAGGGCGCTAACCCCTCTGTCTAAAGTGCATCCAGCAACCGCTGGTGAATGTTGTCGAACCCCCCGTTGGACATGATCAGCACGACGTCTCCGCTGCGACATTCCCCGGTTAAAAATTCGAGAATTGCTTCGGTGTCGGGGAAGAAGTGGGCTTGCTTGCCATGTCCCACCAGGCTTTCCACCAGGGCCTCCGACGAAAACCGCCGGCCTTCGGGGATCTTGTGCAGCAGCGGCGGATGCCGCACGCAGATCAAATCGGCCGCATCGAACGCCCCCACATATTCTTGCTGAAACACATCGCGCATGCTGGTGTTGGTGCGGGGTTCGAACACCGCCACCAGACGACCGTTGCCGGCCGATGCCCGCACGGCCCGGAGGGTTTCCCGCACGGCCGTGGGGTGATGGGCAAAATCGTCCAGCACGGTGATGCCGCGCTTGCGGCCGCGAATTTCCTGTCGCCGCCGGATACCTTTAAACCCCTGCAGGGACGCCGCCACCCGGTCGAAACCGATCCCGCAGTGCATGCAAACCGCCGTCGCCGCCAGAGCGTTGCACAGGTTGTGCTCGCCCAGCAAGGGGCTCTGCAATACGCCCAGCCGCTTGTTCTCCCGGAGCACGACCGCTTCGGTTCCGGTCGGCAGCACCCGGATTGAATCCATCCGCCAGGTCGAATCCGGCCTTCGTCCATAGGTTTCGACCCCGCAGCGGGCTGCCGGGAGCACCGCCCGGATGTTGACATCGGCATCATATGCCAGCAGAACGCTTTCTCCGGGCATGCGGGAAACCAGCTCTGTGAAGGCCGCCTTGATGTGTTCCAGGTCGCGAAATATGTCGGCGTGATCGAACTCCACACTGGTCAACACGGCCAGGCGGGGGACATAGTGCAAGAATTTGGGCCCTTTATCGAAAAAGGCCGTATCGTATTCATCTCCTTCCAGCACGATGTGAACACCGGCTCCCAGACGGTAATTACTGATGAAGTTCTGCAAAATGCCGCCGATCATAAAGGAAGGATCCAGGCCACAGTCGTGCAGCAGCCACGCCGTCAAAGCAGCGGTGGTGGTCTTGCCGTGCGTGCCGGTGATCACAACCGGCTGCTTTTCCGCCGCCACGAAATGATTGAGGGCCTGGGGCATCGAGCAATACGGCAGGCCGGCCGCCAGCACCGCCTCGACCTCCGGATTGGTGCGCGAAACCGCATTGCCGATCACCACCAGGTCCGGAGGCCCGGCGATATTTTCGGCGCGGAAGCCTTCGGCCACTGCGATGCCGCGGGCGGCCAGAAAATCGCTCATCGGCGGATAGACGTGCTGGTCGGACCCGGTGACTTTGTAGCCGAGCTCCTTTAACATGGCCGCCAAAGCCCCCATTCCGGTGCCGCATACGGCGATCAGGTGAATGGAGCGTACGTTTTCGGGGATATGGTTGTTTTTCAAAGGATCCATCCGGGCGACCCGCTGTACCGGCAACTAGGATTGAGCCGCAATGTCGGCAAATACCGCATCGGCTGCGGCAATGGTGGCCTCGATGTCGGCCTCGGTGTGCGCCGCCGATACAAAGAGGGCCTCGAACTGGGAAGGCGCCAGATAAATGCCGCGATCCAGCATGGCCTTGTAGTAGGTGGCGAACCGTTCCAGATCGCTGGTTTTGGCATCGTCGAAGTTGGTAACCGGGCCGGCGGCGAAAAACACCCCGAGCATGGAACCGATCCGGTTGAGCGTCGCCGCAATGCCGTGTTTTTCGGCGGCACCGGTCAGGCCTGCGGCCAGGGCGGCACTGCGCGATTCCAGAGCTTCGTAAAATCCGGGGCGGCGCAGTTCCTTCAGGGTGGCGATGCCGGCGGCCATGGCCACCGGATTGCCCGATAGCGTGCCGGCCTGGTACACCGATCCCTGCGGAGCGATTTGTTCCATGATTTCCCGTTTCCCGCCGTAGGCCCCCACCGGCAGCCCGCCGCCGATGATTTTGCCGAAACAGCTCAAATCCGGGGTGATGTCGAAGCGCACCTGGGCTCCGCCATAAGCCACCCGAAAGCCGGTCATCACCTCGTCGAAGACCAGCAGGCTGCCGCTGCGCCGGGTTTCCTGCCGCAGGGTTTCCAGAAACCCTTCCAGCGGTGGAACCAGGCCCATGTTGCCGGCCACCGGTTCCACGAACACCGCGGCAATTCGATCGCCCTGTTGCCGCATCACGTCCAGAAAACGCGAGCCGTCGTTGTACGGCAGCGAAATCGTGTGCGCGACCACCGAATCGGTCACCCCCGGGCTGCCCGGAATTCCCAAGGTGGCGACCCCCGATCCGGCCGCCACCAGCAGGGCGTCGGCGTGACCATGATAACAACCGTCAAACTTGAGAATCGCCTCCCGGCCGGTAAAAGCCCGGGCCAGTCGGATGGCACTCATGGTGGCTTCGGTGCCGGAGTTGACCATCCGCACCATTTCCACGGCGGGAACGGCTTCGACGACCCGCTGCGCCAGTTCGATTTCCAGGTCCGTGGGTGCCCCGAAACTGGTGCCTCGTTCCAGAACGGTTCGAATTGCATCGATGACCGCCGGATGCCGGTGTCCCAAAATCATGGGCCCCCAGGATCCCACATAATCAACGTAGGCGTTGCCGTCGGCGTCGAAAAGACGGCTGCCTTCGGCCCGGTCGATAAACAGCGGATCGATGCCCACCGATCTGCAGGCCCGCACCGGGCTGTTGACACCACCGGGAATCAACTGCAGCGATTGTTGAAAAATGGCATCCGAACGTCGACGTTCCATAGTTGGCTCCATTCTGCCGCCCGGTTTCAGCCGACCGCCGACAACGGTTCACGGTCGCAAATACCGGGGATAAAAGCTTCTGATTTACTTGAAAAATATCACAAAATGGCTATGATGGTAAACAGGTAAAGCGATCCATTTAGGTATCAGATGCTTCCAACCCGGTCAAGTTTGCTCCGGCGCGGCGGCATGGAAAGGAGCCAGGGGATTGAAGACGCCTCAAAAGGTGGCGCGGCTGGCAAAATTTCTCTCTCATATTCTCGGGCGGCGGCCGGACGAGTTCGGCCTGCTGCCGGATCGGACCGGGTATATCAAAATCAAGGATTTGCTGAAGGCCCTCTCCGAAGAAACCGGATGGAGCTACGTGCGGCGCTCGCACCTGCAGGAAGTTTTGCTCACCTGCAGCCGGCCGGATATCGAGATCGACAACGAGCGCATTCGAGCCGCGACGCGGGCGCATTTGCCGCCGTTGCTTCCGGCAGCCGATCCCCCTAAATTGCTGTACACCTGTATCCGCCGCAGGGCTTACCCCCGGGTACATGACAGAGGCATTGCTCCGATCGACGCCGCTCCGGTCGTGCTCGCAACTCAGCCGGAACTGGCCCTGCGCATGGGCCGGCGCACAGACCCGGAGCCGGTGCTGCTCACCGTCAACACCGCCCAGGGTGAGGCGTCCGGATCCGTCTACCACCAATTCGGCCAACTGCTTTATACAACCGATTTTGTTGCGGCCGGAACCTTCTCCGGCCCCCCCTTGCCCAAAGAACCGCCGGCGCCGAGCAAATCGCCGATAAAGGAGCCTCCGCGACCGGCCGTGGCACCGGGGAGCTTTACCCTGGATCCGCAGCGGGCCGTGTCTCCGCAACCGGGAAAAAGCGATCGCCACAAGCGACCGGATTGGAAGCGCGATCGCCGCCAGCAGCGCCGCCACAAGCAGAAGAAGATGTGGGAAGAGTAAAGAATCGGTTTCATTGGTTCGATTAGTTCGATTGGTTCGATTGGTTTGGTTTGTTTGGTTTCATCGGTTCCATTCGTTCCGCAATCTTGTTCTGTTCTTTTCGGCGATGAGCTGCGTGCTTTTCCCAGGCCAAGAGACCACCGACAACAAGGCTGATTCCGATTTCCACATTTTCGATCTGAGATCTTTGCCTATGTGAGCTTTGAATGGAACCAATGTAAGGATGCCGGCATTTACGCCGGGATGGGTTTCGGCGCTTTCGACAAAAAGCGTTTGACAGAGCCGGACAAAGCTGGTAGCAGATTTTTTTTGGTTTCCGGCGGGATCAATTTGCCGAAGGGCCGTTAGCTCAACTAGGCAGAGCAACTGACTCTTAATCAGTAGGTTGAAGGTTCGATTCCTTCACGGCCCCCCAACAAAATCAAACCGGATCAAGCACTTACTGCTGATCCGGTTTTTAGTGTTTTTTGGAATAGGTTACAATTTCGACGTCATTTTCGGGTCAATTTTGGCACACTGATTTTTTCAAGATGATCCGTTCAGCGCCTGCCTAAAGAGCTGAAACTGATCCGCGTGCCGGTACTCCCTGGCCCTGTTCTCGGCTTCCCGAAGAGCTGCCTCTCGCTCCAGAATCTCTCGGCATATTCCTTTGTGACTTACTTCCAACCCATAGGGCTCAGAATCCAGCCATTCTTCCGGAACTGACTGCGGCGTGCCGCGTGCGGCGACTGTTAGCGACGGTTCTGTGCCATTGTTGATCTCCCCGTAAAAATATTTCCTGGCAAGCAGGTGGGCACCGGTTTCGTTCTCTGCAAGGACGCAGATCGGCGTTTCGATATGGACTATATAAAGCTTTTTAATAGCCCGGCACCGACCAGCTCACCAGCCTGGTCAAATTTTCCAACAAGATCATAGAAAAAACCGCTGTGGTCGTGTCCATCAAGAAAGCCCAGTGGCCGCATTTTAAATAAGGCCTGGGCCAAGTCATGCAGGTGA
>DAXETY010000044.1:0-73473 GCA_051155755.1 Desulfobacterales bacterium | reverse complement strand
AAGATTTTTGGTTCTCCCGGCCGGAGGGTCTTACGAATTACGACCGGTTTCTGCGGTTACCCCCACATTCCCCAGCCGAATGAGGCAGTGAACAAAATGCTGAACACAACCAGCGCGATCATCCAAATGTCTTCACTTTTCATGTCCATTCTCCTTGTTCAAAGAGCTCGGTGATGCAGTTCAGACCAACTAGGCTTCCTTGACCACCAGCATGGTCTCTTTTTCGGCCCGTTCGATCTGGGTTGCCGAGGTGGTGGCCATCTCGGCCTTGAAGCACAGCGCCCACATCATCACGATGCCCAGAATCCACCAGAAGATCTGCCAGGCCCACAGCGGCGGGAATCCTGCAAAAGAGAAAGCGCTGTTGCCCAGGATACAGGCCGGCCCGATGGCGAAGAAATACCACACCGGCACCACGAACTTCATGGCGTTGCGCCACTTGCGCCCGGACTCGGTGGGGGCATCGATATCGTCAAGAAATGTGCGCACCTCGTTCTGGCGCTCGATGGTCTCCTCGCTGTCTTTAATCCCCAGACCGCGGCAGAGGTAGGCAACCACCAGGCCGATGAAGGTGCCCCAGAAGGCGCAGTGCATCGACAGCGGATACTTCCAGACGTAGTAGGTCAGGAAGACCGCGACCATGCCGGCCAGCACGCCCAGGGTGGCGCCAAGACTGGGGAAGCGGAATCCCCAGTGTACGCCCATGAGAAAGACGTACATCACGAATCCGAAGGCGGTGGCCAGCGCGCCCAGGATCACCAGGGCCGCCTTGGAGGTCAGGCCCACCCAGAGTGCGGCAATGGTCACCACGGTGGCCAGCAGGCGGTTGACCCAGATCTGCTCGGCGTGGCCGGCTTCCTGCTTACGAATGTAGCGCCAGTAAACGTCGCGCAGCAGAATGGTGCCGCCGGTGCCGATGTAGGGCGCCGCCGTGGAGTGAATCGCGGCGATGGCCCCCATGAACACGATGCCGAGTACGAACGGCGGCAGGTATTCCACCATCAGTTTCGGCACCAGGTCACTGTCTTTGGTGAGTTCCAGCACCCCCTCGAGCTGGAGAATCTTACCACCCATGCCCTGGAAGGCAGAGAAGTAAAACAGGGCGAAGCCGACCACGAAGGTGGACATGAAGGCCTGCTGCCAGGCCAGCGGCTTGGGGCTCTTGATACCGAAGTTCCAGAGAGTGAAGGCCGGCGAAGACTGAATGCCCATCAGGGCGAACATGTAGGTGAGCACCATGACCGCCGTCCAGATGGTTTCGCCGTTAGCCTTGGCAAAGGCGGCGGCATCCATGGTCGGAGCCAGGACCCGCGGCACCGTGAGCAGCTTGGCATCGAGTGCGCGGACCTTGGCCGAAAATGCAGTCCAGCCGCCGATGGCATCGGAGGTGATGACAAAGAAGCCCAGCAGGATGATGCCGCCCACCAGAAGGATAAACTGGAGCACGCCGACCCAGGTGGAGGCCTTCAGGCCGCCGGAAACGACGTAGAACCAGACGATAAAAGCCATGAAAATGGCACCGAAGGTCACCGGCACGCCTGCCACCCAGTGGAACAACGCCGCCGAAGCCATCAGCTGCACCGCCGAGTAAAACATGGAGTACAGAAAGGCGGTGAACACTGTCAGCCAGCGGGCGAATTCGGAGTTGAAGTAATAGGCGAACATGTCACCGGGGGGGATGAACCCGTAGCGTTTGCCCATCAGCCAGTTGCGCTTGGCGAAAAAGGCGCCGGTAATCGGAATGGTGAGAACGTAAAAGGAGGCAAAGGCATACGCCAGACCGTCCCGCCAGATAAGTCCCGGGTGCCCGATGAAGGTCCATCCGGAAAACGAGGCCGCCGTCGCCGCCATCAGGAAGGCGATGAAGGGAATGGAGCGGCCCGCGATCGCATATCCGGAAGAGGTCTTCTCTGAGAAATAGCCTTTCAACCCCCAGTAGAAACAGTAGATGATGTAAATACCGAGGAAAATGTAGACCCAAGTGGTTCCACTCATTTTATGTATCCTCCCGTGCAATCGTCATTTCGGTTAACCCTTTTAGGGTTTGGTACGCGGACCAGGCAGCAGCCTATCACCTCCTTTCACTTCGAAATTTGGAAACCGATTTTACACCGGACCCGGACGGCACGGCCGACGATGCTCCAGACAATTTCGGGTCTCGATCCCCTGTCGAACCGTTCCGAGTGTTGGAAAATCCGTTTCTGGGTTACCCCGGCGGCGGGCGCCGGCACGACGCCCTCCGCCAGGGTTTATTTCCATGATCAGTTTTGCACCATATTCTTGATCTCTTCGACGATCTCGGGGTTGGCCAGGGTGGTGACGTCGCCCTCGTCCTGCTTGTTGGAAATCGCCGCCAACACCCGGCGCATAATCTTGCCCGAACGGGTCTTGGGCATGTCTTTCACAATCCAGACCGTGCGCGGCTTGGCGATCTTGCCGATTTCCTCGGAGATGGTGTCCATGACCTTCTGGGCCAGTTCAGGGCTGGCCTCATAGCCGGGTTTAAGCGAGACGTACAGATCCGGCTCTACACCCTTGATCTCGTGGGATACCGGCACCACGGCCGCTTCGGCGACTTCTTCGACCACCAGGGCGGCCGATTCGATCTCCTTGGTTCCGAGGCGGTGACCGGAGACGTTGATCACGTCGTCGATGCGGCCCAGGATCCGCACGTAGCCGTCGGCAGCCACCACTGCGGCGTCACCGGTCATGTATGGCCAGTCGCGCCAATCCTTGGAGTCCGGATTCTTGCAGTAACGGGCGAAGTAGGTGTCGACGAACCGCTGGCGGTCGCCCCAGATGGTCTGGAACATGCCCGGCCAGGGGTTCTGGATGCAGATATTGCCGGCTTTTCCGGCACCGTCCTCGACCACGTTGCCATCGTCGTCGTATACGATGGGGTGAATGCCCGGCATGCCGGGGCCGGCACTGCCCGGTTTCATGGGCTTGAGGGCCGGCAGGGTGCTGCAGAGGAACCCCCCGGTTTCGGTCTGCCACCAGGTGTCGACGATGGCGGCTTCGCCCTTGCCCACGACCTTGTAGTACCACTTCCAGACTTCCGGTTCGATGGGCTCGCCCACGGTGGTCATGTGCTTGAAGTGGTAGTTGTACTTGGCGGGTTCATCCGGGCCGATTTTGCGCAGCGCCCGAATGGCGGTGGGAGCGGTGTGGAAAATGTTGACATCCAGCTCCTGGGCGATGCGCCAGGGGCGTCCCGGATCCGGGTAGTTGGGAATGCCTTCGTAGATCACCGACGATGCGGCAATCGCCAGCGGACCGTAGACGATGTAAGAGTGCCCGGTGATCCAGCCGATGTCGGCCATGCACCAGTACACGTCTTCGGGATGGATGTCCTGCACGTACTTGGTGGTGCCGGCCGTGTAGGCCAGGTAGCCGCCGGTGCCGTGCTGGCAACCCTTGGGCTTGCCGGTGGTGCCGCTGGTGTACATCAGAAACAGCGGCTCTTCGGCGTTCATGCGCTCCGGCTCGATACGGACGCCGTAGTAGTCTTTCAGGACCTCGTTGACAAAGTAGTCGCGGCCGTCCACCATGGGCGGTTTGCCGGAGTACTTGCCGGGATAGCGCTGCCACACCAGGACCTTGTCCACGGTCTGACCGGCTTTTTTGGCCAACGCCACGGCCTGATCGGCCTTTTCCTTGTGGTCGAGCAGTTTGCCGCCGCGGTAATAGGCGTCCATGGTGATCAACACCCGGCTGCCGGAGTCTTCGATGCGGTCGGCACAGGCTTTGCCGGAAAATCCGCCGAAAACCTGGGAGTGAATCACACCCAGGCGGGCGCAGGCCAGCATGGTGATCGGCAGCTCGGCCGACATGGGCAGATGCAGCGTCACCCGGTCGCCGCGCTTGAGACCGGCGAAATCCCGCAGCAGGGCGGCCATCTCGTTCACCCGCACATACAGCTCCTGGTAGGTGATGTGCTCGATTTTTTCTTCTTCCAGTTCGGGAACGAAGTGAATGGCGGTCTTGTTCTTGTACTTGGCCAGATGGCGGTCGACACAGTTGTAGCTGGCATTGATCTTGCCGCCCTTGAACCACTTGAAACAGGGCGCGTCGCTGGTATCCAGGATTTCTTCCCAGTATTCGTACCAGTCGAGCATGTCGGCATACTCTTTGAAGCAGTTGGGAAAATTGTCCAGGCTGAACCGATCGTAGATCGTGTCATCGGACATGTTGGCCTGGGCGACGAATTTAATCGTGGGGGGAATGAAATCTTCCTCCCCCCAGTGCACCGCGATCTGAGCTTCTGAAGTTTCGACGACTTCTTTTTCTGCCATAAATCACCCTCCTTAGTGATCATTTGGGTTGGTTTCGCTTACAGATTCAGGCCCCCTTGGCAAATCATGGTAACTTGCGACGATCAAACCTCCTTTCCCCTCCGTATTAGTAAGATATCTACAAAATCAACCGGCGATTTTCCGCAGGCGGCTCAACCCGGCCGAACGCCTCTGTTAATTACGGCCTTTGTCTGAATGTTCGGTGAGCACCTCCTGGGATTGTCTGGTGATTCCCTGGCGGAAAATTTCGAACGCCGCCTCCATCGTGGACTTCAGGTAATCCTTTTCCTGGTTGATGATGCGTTTGCTTTCTTCCCAGAGAACGATACCCGAAAACAGCGCCCACAGGATGTCGGCCAATGCCACCGGATGTTTATCGATAAAGACGCCGTCGTCGATGCCGTCTTTGAATATGTCTGCCATGGTACCGAGAGAGTTGCGGGAAAGGGTCTTGATCTCATTCAGCAGTTCGGGGGAAAGATTTTTCAGCGTTTCGCTGGATTGAAGATGAAACATATTGATCAGGATAAGCGGATCGAATTCGTATACGTCGTACAGTGCTTTCTTCAGGGACGCGATTCGCTCTTCGTGGGTATCGAAGGTCTCGTTTTTAACGTGTTTGAGGCGGATATTGAGGTGTTTGAGAATCCGGAGCGATAAAGAGGCGTATAGTTCATCCTTATTTTTAAAGTATAAATACAGGGTGCCCGGGCTGAGTTCGGCTTCTTTGGCGATATCTTCCATGGTGGCCTTGTTAAAGCCCTTGGCGGAAAATACTCGCTTGGCTGCGACAATGATTTGTTGCCGCCGGCGTTCCTTTTCCCGCTCTTTGCGTTCTTGGATGCCCATTCGATTAATGAATTGTATTTAGTTGTTTGGGATGTTTATAGTCGATGTGAAGTTTTTGTCAAGAAAAAATTCATTGTTTTTTTATGATTTTTGTTTATTTACTATAAATTATTAAAATTGCTGAAACTTTGTTTTTGTTCCGAATTTAGGGCTTGCATCAGCAAGGCGAAATGATTTATGGAATGAATTTCCTTGTGTGTCGCTTGTGGTCTGGATCGTGAATCGGCGACCTGTTGATGTGGAAAAGGATGGGAATCGATGTTCAACCTGGCGATCAAATTCAACCAGTATCCCGCCATCGTGAAGTGGGCACTGTTGTTTCTGGTTCTCGGATGGGCCCTGCACCTGGGATTTTATTTCAAATTCATGGAGGGGCAGATCAGTGAACGGAATGCCTACCTGATGGTGGGCATCGGATTTGCCATCTGTTATTTCACGGCCGCGATCAACCGCTGGGCCCGGGCCATGTGCCTGTTTTTCAATCTCGGCATCATTGTGCTGTACCTTGTTCTAACGCTGGCGTTCGTAAACAGCGGGAAAATGTCCCAGGCGGGCTTCACCGCGCTGGTAGTCGCGGCCTTTGTTGCGGCTTCCGTGTTTCTGTTTCTTCCAAAAACGCGCGATTTTTTCAAATCTTTTAACCCGGTCGAGGATTCCTCGACGCAAGTCTGAAAGGGCACAACATGCCGCTGCCAGCGAAAAAAATCGGGTGCCAATGCGGCCACACCATGACCCTGACAACCCGAAAACTGCGCTGCGTCAAGTGCGGTGGATACCTTTTTTACAACGATGGCGAAAAGCGTCGACACCGTATCAACGCCTTTTACATGATCGCCATGTTCGTGCTGGCGGGCGGATTCCTCACCTTTCTGTTCGTGGAATTGATCGTCGAGCCCCTTATGTTATTGAAATGATCCTCGAGCCCCTAATGAAACTGTAACGCAGCCACAGTCCCACGCACTCTGCATTGCGGATTGAACCGCTGGCTTTCCGGCAGTCTGCCATGCAAAGCGTTGACCCAAAAATCCGAAAATGAGCGTAATGACAGTCCCATCAGAAGCAGTCCATCGCGCTGCGTAGTGCTCATAAATAGAAGGAGCGCCACAATTCGGCGCCGTAACGACTCGCAGAGGTCACGAAAATTGACATGTTGGAGTTTACCAAGATTCAGTCGTCTTCGAGTTCGAGAATGGATTTCAGGCGGGGGTCCCGGCTCACTTCCAGGGCGTTTTGCAACCGGCGCTGCAATTCCTTTGCAGTCTGAAAAGAAAACGTCAACCGCCACAGCGGGGATTCCAAATCCGGCGGCGCGGACAGACGAATGCCGGGATCAAAATCCAGCGCGGCGATTTTTTGCTCCAGTTCCCCGGTTTTTCGGGTGATTTCGGGATACCGGCGCCGGCGCAACCCATCCAGCAGGCGGCCGACCGCAGCGGGTGCGCCTTCGGTTTCCGTTTCCAGCAGCGGTTGCACCGCGGCATCGGCCAGGATTTCTTCCAGGCTGCGATCCTCGCGGGCGGCCACCTCACGCAGCAGCAGCAGTACTTCCCTTTGACGGTTCAATCCCAGGCGCAGCGTTTCAAAAAGGACCACGAGCCGGGCGGCCGTGGCTCCGGGGCAGGCACCCAGTTCAAGCGCCATGGCCAGCGAGATACGCCCCCGCAGAACACCGGCCTGGATGGATCGGTCCATGCGGCGCAGTTCCCGGAGCTTTGCAATCAAGTCCGGATTCGACGGCAACCCGAGCGCCGCGGCCTCCCGTTCGAGGCCAGGGCCGTCCGGCATGTGGTCGGCCAGCAGTTTCAGTGCACGCGACTGCTCGATGGGGTTCAGGGTCCGCTGCAGGGCGTTGTCGGCAATGGCCCGCCGGGCGCAGTCAAACGCGTCGGCGGCATGCGGCAGGACAACGGCCGTCACCCGCTGCCGGGCCAGTTCCCGCAGGACCAAAAGCCGCCGGAAACCGCAAACCACCCGGTACCCTGCCGGCAACGGCTGCAGTACCGGCGGCTGCAACAGCCCGATCCGCGCGATGGAGCTCTGGATGTCCCTGGTATCTTCGCGGGTGGTGATCCGGAAGGTGGTGTCGGTGGTGTCGATCTGACGGATCGCAATCCGGCAGAGGGTGTCCTCAGAAATCATGCGTGTGCCCGGTCAGTCGATTGAGCGCCTCCATGTATTTCTGCCGGGTGTTGGTGACAACAGAATCCGGCAGTGCCGGTGCCGGGGGGGTCTTGTCCCAATCCAGGGACAGCAGGTAGTCGCGCAGGTACTGCTTGTCGAAGCTTTTCTGGCCGCCGCCGGGCGAATAGGAATCCATCGGCCAGAACCGGGACGAATCGGGGGTGAGAATTTCGTCGATCAATATCAGTTCATCGTCCAGGAAGCCGAACTCGAACTTCGTATCGGCGATGATAATCCCTTTGTCTTCGGCCATGGCCGCACCCCTCCGATAGACTTCCAGACTCAGGTCACGGACTTTTTCGGCCGTCTCGCTGCCGATGCGGCGCACGGTTTCGGCAAAATCGATGTTGATGTCGTGGCCGGATTCTTCCTTGGTGGACGGCGTGAAGATCGGCTCCGGCAGGCGGTCGGATTCCTGCAATCCATCCGGAAGTCGAATGCCGCAGACGGTTCGGTCTTTCTGGTAGGATTTCCAGCCGGAGCCCGAGATGTATCCGCGCACCACGCACTCGATCGGCAGCGGCTGCGCCTTGCGGACCAGCATGCTTCGATCCCGGAGCGCGGTCGCATACGAACGGCAAACGTCGGGGTATTCCTCGACGGCGGCCGTGACCAGGTGATTGCCGACCAGCGGTTTGATCTGCTCGAACCAGAACAGGGACATGCGGGTCAGGATTTTGCCCTTGTCGGGAATCGGAGTGGGCATGACCACGTCGAAGGCCGAGATTCGATCGGTGGCCACCATCAGCAGGTGATCTTCCAACTCGTAAAGGTCGCGGACTTTGCCGCGCTTGAGAAAATTCAAATTTCCGAAGTGGGTCTCAAATACCGGTTCGGCCATGGCGGGGCATCCTTATATATCTGTCGATTTTCAGGAACCCGCAGAATCCTCCATACCGCGGGCTTGCCGGAAGGCCCGAATGAAATCGCTCAGTGTTTTACTGGCGGCTGCATCCTTGTCGATGAACTCCACGCCGAGTTCGTATTTACCTTCCGAATTTTTCCCTGAATGCACCACTCGTCCGCGAATGTCAACCACTTCGTTTTCCAGACCGATGGACAGCAGCATGTAACGTCCGATTTCCACCGGCAGATGGGTTTCCAGTCGAATGCCGGCTTCGGAGACATCCAGCGTTCGCCCCATGGTTTGTTGTTCGGAATTCGCCTCGTTGTCCAGCAGGACATAGGATAGATTCAACGAATGGACCCGAATGAAACGTCTTTTGTCTTTGAATGCCATGGCTTGATTTCCGGTTGCAGTGTACGGGTGCCGCGATCATGCGGCGGTTTGGGCCTTCTGCTTGGCTTCGCAGGCGATCATGGTCGTCACCGACACACAGGTGGCCAGATGTTCGATGATGTTGCGAAACGAATTGGAAAGCCCGCTGTGCTCCTTGTGCAAGCGATTGATGTCCAGCGGCACGATCTTGAGATCGCCGGTGGCAAACACCGAAGCGCCGTGCGGCTCGTGTCCCATTTTCAGAAACGGCACGTGCCCGAAAAAATCGCTGCGGTAAAGCTCGCAGAGCGGAACCACGCCCCGTTCCGTGCTGCGGGCCAATGCCACCGTGCCCTGGTTGATGATAAAAACCCGTTCCTCTTTCTTGCCCTGTTCGATGACCGCTTTTTTCCCATTTAAAACACCGGCGGTCCGGGTGGGGTCATCCTGGTTGCGGATCATGGTGGCGGTAACCTGTTTGAGCCGATTGTCCAGGCTGATAATCAGAGATCGCATTTCCGGGGACATGGCAGCGTATTCGTTGGCCAGCAGCTGCGCATCCAGCATACCGAGCTGCACCCGGCTGGCGGCCCGCACCGTGGCGTTGCGTTTTTGATTTTCCAGGAGCGAGGAGATATTGCCGATGAAGGCACCGTCGCTGAGCTGCAGAATGGTTCGCGGACCGGAAGGGCTTTTTTTGATGATTTCAACCACGCCTTCGAGGATCACCCACATCCAGTTGCCGTAGCTGCCTTCCAGAACAATTTCGTCGCCCTCGTAAAAATCTTCCTCGTCCACTACGTACATGTAGTCCACAAAAGGGCCTTTGATCACCGGCAGGCGAATTCCATCGCCACCGCCCTTCCCTTCCTTTTTGAAGCTCACCGGACCGAGTTTTTCGATTTTACCGTCGTCCACCATTCGCGATCCGTCGAGAATGATTTCCATCCGGTTCTTGTTGATGACATTCGGACGATTCACAGATTCCTGCGTGAACACGTATTCGCCCTCGGTCCAGCCGAACAGTGAGAACAACGCCTCCAGACCGGTTTTCTCGCCGTTGGAAGCATCGACCGGATCACCGTTGTCGACATAAATCATGCCCGGTTCGGATGCATAACGGCTGCTCAACCGCAGAATGCCGGTAGAGCCATTGTTACCGATGAGCTGCAGCAGTTCCCCCAGGCTGAGGAATTCGAGGGTTCCGGAGAAGGCCACTCCTGAAGTCATAAGCGAGATCAGCTATTCCAGTTCAGTTCTTTTTTCAAAGACTGCAGGGTCAATTTCAAACAGGCCTGCAAGGTTTTACCAACCCCCTCACCGGTAATGGCACTGCCCGGAAACGAGGGAACCTTCAATTGCCGATTCAATTCTTTTTCCATCTGCTCGATGGGCATCAGCGGGATGCCGTCTTTGGCCAGGTCGCGTTTGTTGAACTGCATGACCAGCGGAATTTTCAAGATACTCAATCCGTAATCTTTCAGGTTTTGATGCAGATCTTTCAGTGAAAGCAGGTTTTTTTCCCGGCGCACCTCCAGCGAATCGGCTACAAACACGACGCCGTCGACGCCGCGCAGCACCAGCTTGCGGGTGGAAGTGTATTGCACCTGGCCCGGCACCGTATACAGATGCACGCGAACATCGCAGCCTTTCAATTTCCCGAGTTCCATTGGCAAAAAATCGAAGAACAGGGTCCGGTCGCCGTCGGTGTTGATCGAGACCATCTCGCCGGTTATCTGTTTGCGGTAGGCCTGAAAAATATATTCGAGGTTGGTCGTTTTTCCGCAGCGGCCGGGCCCGTAGTATACGATTTTGCACTCGATTTCGCGCTTCTTTAGATTGACAATCGCCATGGAAGTCGGCTCCACAAACTCTTGAGAATAAGGGAACAGAGTCGGAGATGTGAAAGTACGTCCGGAAATGGCCGCCCCTTCAATGTATATCAAATGTAACCATAATATGATACCCCGATTCTCCCAACGAGTCAATATAGAGAATCATATAAACATGTTGACATCGGTGATCATTGTGGTATCGAACGAAAGCTGCTTACTGTCATCTCCATAGGGTTCCAATATTTTTCACATAATCCAGATCCGAAAAGAAAGGAGCAAGTTATGGACAAAAAAGTGACCGTGGTCGGAGCCGGCAACGTGGGTGCCACGGCGGCCCAACGACTGGCGGAAAAAGAACTCTGCGACGTCGTTCTGGTCGACATTATCGAAGGCGTACCCCAGGGCAAGTCGTTGGACCTGACCGAAGCCGCCCCCATCGAGAAACACGATGCCAAACTGACCGGAGCCAATGCCTACGACGCAACCGAAGGATCGAACATCGTCATCATTACCGCCGGCATCCCGCGCAAGCCCGGGATGAGTCGGGACGACCTGCTCACAACCAACGCCGGCATCATGAAAACCGTGGTTGAACAGGTGGCGCAGCGCTCTCCGCAGTCTGTGATCATTGTGGTGAGCAATCCACTGGATGCCATGTGTCACGTGGCTTTCGAAACCAGCAAATTTCCCAAGCAGCGCGTGATGGGAATGGCCGGCGTACTGGATTCGGCCCGGTTCCGGGCGTTTATCGCCATGGAGTTGAACGTCTCGGTGGAAAACACCCATGCCTTCGTTCTCGGCGGACACGGCGACACCATGGTGCCGCTGCCGCGCTACTCCACCGTTGCCGGAATCCCCATCACCGAGTTGATGACCCAGGACCGCATCGACGCCATCGTGGATCGAACCCGCAACGGTGGCGCCGAGATCGTCGGACTTCTCAAGACCGGCAGCGCTTATTACGCTCCGGCTTCGGCCGCAGTGGAAATGGCCGAATCGATCCTGAAGGACAAGAAAAAAATCCTGCCCTGCGCGGTTTACCTGGAAGGTGAATACGGCTTGCACGACCTGTTTATCGGCGTGCCGGTGAAGCTCGGAGCGGGCGGCATCGAAGATGTGATCGAGATCAAGCTCGCCGAAGACGAAAAACAGGCGCTCAACCGCTCGGCCGATGCGGTTAAAGAGCTGAAGGAGGCGCTGGCGAATTTGGATTATTAGGTTTGCCCGTTGGCCCGTTTGCCGGTTTGCCCGTTAGCCGGTTAAACCATCGAAATTCCTAATAATGACTTGTAACGGCGACAGGGCGAATCGGCGAAACGGCGCAAGACCAGTTTCATTGGTTCGATTGGTTCCATTGGTTTGATTGGTTAACCGGGTTGCGCGTTGGACTACTGAGCTTTTTGCAACGGACAACGGACGACTGACAAAGTCCTTGAATTTTAGGCATTTATCCTTTGCTTTGAGCCTTCAGCTTTCAGCTTTGAGCTCATTACGGTTCCATTGGTTTGATTGGTTATTCGGGTTGCGGGTTCCGCGTTACGGGTTGCGGGTTGCGCGTGGGATGCCTGAGCTTTTGCAACGGACAATGGACAACGGACTTGGTTTTTGTTTTGCCATGAGCTATGAGCTACAACCTTTGAGCTTTCAGCTTTGAGCTTTGAACTTTCAGCTTGCCTTGCTTTCAGCTTTGAGCTTTGAGCTCATTCCGGGCATTCAAATAATCCTTGATAACTTCCGCCAGGGCCCGGTGGATGCCGGGAACGGCGGCGATCTCCTCCACCGGGGCGCTGCGAATCTGGTCCACGCTGTCAAAATGGCGCAACAGTCGCTCCTTGCGTTTGCGGCCCACTCCCGGGATGTCGTCCATCGCCGAGTGGACCGCTTCCCGGCCGCGCCGTTTGCGATGAAAGGTTATGGCAAACCGGTGGGCTTCGTCGCGAATGCGCTGTAAAAAAAGCAACAGGTCGGCATCCTTGCCGAATAAAACCGGATTGGCCTGGCCGGGTTTGTATATTTTGTCCTGGCTCTCGCCTTTTTCGGCATCTTTTTTGGCGATGCCGATCACATCGAATCGCGCCTCCAGTCCCAGATCCCGCAGCACGGCCAGGGCAATGTTGAGTTGACCTTTGCCGCCGTCGAGCATCAACAGATCCGGGTGCGGCATGTCGGATCGATTTTTTTTAAAGCGGCGCTGCAGGATTTCATTCATTGTCGCATAGTCGTCGGGGTGATCCCCGCGTTGGACTCGAAACAGGCGGTAGGAGGCTTTGTCCGGTTCGCCGCCATGAAACACGACCATGCTGGATACGGGTTGCCTGCCGGCCAGATTGGAGTTGTCGAAACACTCGATGCGCTGGGGAAAACGGGACAGTCGCAGCCGCTTTTCCAGCCGCATCAAGGTGTCGGTGGCCCGACTGCCGGCAGCGATTCGTTCCTGCAGTTCTTTGGCGGCATTCTGAAGTCCCATCTGAACCAGCCGGGTTTTTTCACCACGCCGGGGATACCGGATGCGCACCGGCCCTTCCTTGAGTCCCTGCAGCCATTCCTCCAGCAGACCCGCATCCTCCAGTGACGTGCCGACAATGATTTCCCGGGGAATCAAGGGTGCCTTTTCATAGTACTGTCGGATGAAGGCCGCAATGACTTCCTCGTCAGCCGCCACGGTCTCTTCGAACGGAAAATGACGGCTGCCCTGTAAAAAACCGCCGCGCACCATCAGCAGCGTCACCAGTGACAACGACTCACCGCGGACCGTAACGACCACGTCCCGGTCGATCAGGTCGGTGGACACCGCAACCTGTTTTTCCAGCGTGCGCTCCAGCGCAAACATCCGGTCGCGCAAACGGGCGGCCCGTTCATATTCCTCGGCTTCGGCGGCTTCCAGCATTTCCCGCCGGATTTTGCGAACCAGGTCCGGCGTCCGACCCTTTAAAAAAAGAACGACTTCCCGCACCATCTCCTCATAGGTCTGCCGATCCACATCCCGGCAACATGGCGCCAGGCAGCCCTGCATCTGGCAGTGCAGACAGGGACGGGTCCGGGTTTGGAATTCGCGCTCGGTGCACTTGCGCAGCATGAAGGTCTTGTTGATGACCTTCAGGGTCTGTCGCACCGCGTAGGCCGAGGCGTAGGGGCCGAAATACATGGCACCGTCCTTGCGGAACCTGCGCACGATGGAAAGCCGCGGATAGGGGTGGCCCAGATCCAGCCTTAGGCACGGATAGCGTTTGTCATCCTTGAGGTTGACATTATAGCGGGGGCGGTGATGTTTGATCAGGTTGGATTCAAGGATCAGGGCTTCCTTTTCGGAAGCGGTGACGATGGTTTCGATACGGCCGATCTTGCGAACCAGCACCGCGGTTTTGGGATCCGTCGGGCCGGCCGCTTTAAAATACGATGCCACCCGCTTTTTCAGGTTGCGCGCTTTTCCGACATAGAGCACGTCTCCGGATGCATCCCGCATGATGTACACACCCGGATCGTTCGACATCCGGGCCAGGCTCTCGCGCAACTCTTCGACGGAATGATCTACACCTGTCTTGGCGGGTCCGTCAATTTGGCGATCGGCTGAATTTTTCGTCTTTGAACGTTGCAATTTGCTAATAGGTTCAATTGGTTGAATTGGTTGAATTGGTTCAATTGGTTTAAAAACCGGAACCCATTCTGAATCGCAAACGGAAATTATATCCATTACCGAATTGAATTAAAATGTAAATTCGGCTCGGTTGATTCAATGGGTAGAGCTGACTTAAAATCGACTCTCATCCTTGAACCAATGAAACCAATTAAACCAATGAAACCATATTTGAAACCAATAAAAACATTGAAACCGATACGGTTCGAACGATTCGATGAATTTAAAATCGATTTTCATCCTTAAACCAATGAGATCTATCGAACCAATGAAACCAATGAAACCATTTTTGAAACCAATGAAATTTTCCTGGTGAACTAATTCTCAAGAACCACCAGCTTCTGCAATTCCCGAATCCGGTCGCGCAACTCGGCGGCTTTTTCAAAATCCAGGTCTTTGGCGGCGGCCCTCATCTCTTTTTCCAACCGACGAACGGTTCGGTCGACATCGTCGAGGGATTGAAATTCTACAACTTTTTCCGCAACCGCTGCCGACGGCGCCTCGGCTGATTCGGACGCGTATACGAACATTTCCGTGATCTGTTTGCGAATCGTTTCGGGTTTGATGCCGTGATCGCGGTTGTATTGCTCCTGAATTTTTCGCCGGCGCACGGTCTCGTCAATGGCCGTTCGCATGGAAGGTGTCACGCGGTCCGCATAAAGGATCACCCGGCCGTCGATATTGCGGGCGGCGCGGCCGAAGGTCTGGATCAGGGAACGGTTGGATCGCAAAAACCCCTCCTTGTCGGCATCCAGAATTGCCACCAGGGCGACTTCGGGGATGTCCAATCCTTCCCGCAGCAGGTTGATTCCGACCAGCACGTCGAATTCTCCCGCCCGCAGGTCCCGGATGATGTCCATGCGTTCCAGCGTGGTGATGTCGGAGTGCAGATAGCGGACTCGAATGCCGATATCCGAGTAATAGTCGGTGAGATCTTCTGCCATCCGTTTGGTCAGGGTCGTGACCAGAATTCGATATCCGCGATTGCAGAAATTGCGAATCTCGGCCAGCAGGTCGTCCACCTGGTTACGGGCAGTTCGCACTTCGACCTCCGGATCGACCAGGCCGGTGGGCCGGGCGATCTGTTCCACCAGCGTCCCCCGGGCCAGGGAACGTTCATAATCTCCGGGAGTGGCGGAAACGAACACCACCTGGTTGAATCGCTCGACACATTCTTCGAAACGCAGCGGCCGGTTGTCCAGGGCCGAAGGCAGCCGAAAACCGTATTCCACCAGTGTAGTTTTGCGGGAGCGGTCTCCGTTGTACATGGCCCTGAGCTGGGGCACCGCAATGTGGCTTTCGTCGATGAAAAGCAGGTAATCGTCCGGAAAGTAATCCAGCAGGGTCGGCGGCGGCTGTCCCGGAGACCGTCCGGTCAGATGCCGCGAATAGTTCTCGATACCGTTGCAGTAGCCGAGCTCCTGGATCATTTCCAGGTCGAACTGGGTGCGTTCTTCGATACGTTGGGCCTCGATGTATTTGCCCTGGTCCCGGTAAAATTCGATACGGCTTTTCAGCTCGTCGATGATGGTTTCTCTGGCACGTTCCCGCGTAACCCGGGAGGTGACGTAATGACTGGCCGGAAAAATGGTCACTTCCTCGAGGCGTCTGACAACGACACCTCGAAGCGCATCGACCAGGGCGATGTCTTCGATTTCATCTCCGAAAAAGTCGATCCGCACGGCACGGTCTTCTTCATAAGCCGGGAACAACTCGATCCGGTCCCCGCGGACTCGAAACACCCCCCGGTGAAAATCGTAGTCGTTGCGGGTGTAATGCATGGAGACAAGGTCCCGCAACAACGTCTCCCGTCCGAGTTCCTGCTCCCGTCGGATATGTACGCGCATGTCCAGGTAATCTTCCGGCGCCCCCAGGCCGAAAATGCAGGACACGCTGGCCACCACGATGACATCTCTCCGGGAAAGCACCGAGCGGGTGGCTGAATGCCGCAGTTTGTCGATCATGTCGTTAATGGAAGAGTCCTTGGCGATATAGGTGTCGCTGGAGGGAATATACGCCTCGGGTTGATAATAGTCGTAGTAGCTGACGAAATATTCCACCGCATTCTCGGGAAACAAGGATCGAAACTCGTTATACAGTTGGGCTGCAAGCGTTTTGTTGGGGGCGATGACAAGAGTCGGCCGGTTCAAGCGTTCGACAACATTGGCCATGGTAAAGGTCTTGCCGGAACCGGTGACCCCCAACAACACGTGATACGGATGGCCCGCCTGGAGATTGCGGGTCATGCCTTCGATTGCCCGAGGCTGATCACCGTGGGGTTCGAACTGGGATCGCATTTTAAAGTTTTGCATGATATATATAAGTTTAAAATATTGGATTTAATATGTTAAGTATATTTTTAAATTGCCATTTATTCTTGGGAAGGTTTGATTGGTTCCATTGGTTTCATTGGTTCGATTGGTTCTCCGGTTCCGTGCCGATCGATAGCAAATGCCCGGCCAAGGCCTTCGGAAGCGCTGATACGAATCGGTCATTTTTTATCGATCAGGGCCACGCACACGGCGGCAATGCCCTCCCCCCGTCCGACGAAGCCGAGTCCCTCTGTGGTGGTGGCCTTGATGCTGACAAAATCAGGAGAGATGCCCAGCACCCGGGCCAGGTTTTGCACCATCTCGCCGCGATACGGCTGTAATTTTGGCTTTTCGGCCATCAGCGTGGCATCCAGATTCACCACCGCATATCCGGTTTTCGATATCCGGTCTGCGACCTGTCCGAGCAGGTCGAGACTGTCGGCATTTTCGTACTGCGGATCCGTATCGGGGAAGTGGGTGCCGATGTCTCCGTCTGCGGCGGCTCCGAGAATTGCATCGCACACTGCGTGTGCGAGCACGTCGGCATCGGAATGTCCTTCCAGGCCTTTGTCGAATGGAATGGAAACACCGGCCAGCACCAAGGGGCGACCCGCTACCAGCCGATGGATGTCATATCCAATTCCAACGCGCATGTTTTCTCCTTTAAGTATTCTAAATTTTTCCATTTATCGCGGATGCATCGTAGTCATTTCCCACAATCCTGTCAATGCAGGCCGGGTTACGCGTTCCGCGTTGCGAGTTTCAGGTTCCATATTGCGGGTTCCGCGTTGCAGGTTGTACGAGCTGGTTGCGCATCATAACAAGAAGACCCGACCGTATCGACAACACTTGTGTATGCACAACCCGAAATCCAGGACCCGTAAGCCCTTCTCTTTTTCTTGACGGTTTCGTAAAAAGTCCGTCTTAATCGTGTGTCATCCCCGCGGAAGCGGGGATCTCGATTTTAAGATACTGTAATTAAATTAATTTCTGGATTACCGCTCCCCACCTTCGCGGGAATGACAGATTTTAATAAATTTTGACTTTTTAAGACTTCATCTGTGTTGAGTCCGCAAATTTCCCGTGATATAATTCTGATTCATTTGAGCGTTTCAAATTTTCGAAATTTATTTATCAGGAGATTTGCGTCTATTTCCGTTTTGAAAATTTGGACCGCTCATTTTCGGTTTTATTTCGTTTTTGCGGTCGGCGGGGTTCAACCTAACCAAGGGCGCTGCTGTTTCGGTTTGCCGGCAGGCGGATCTTGCCCAAAGATCCTTCGAGCTTACTTTAAGGAACAGGCGCGAGTTTATGAAATTGCAAACAAAATCAAATCGTTTTAAGTGCAAGTTCGACTTTGAAGTCGGGCACCTCGTCAAAAGCCCCTGCCGGGACTGCGAGCAGCGCAAGACCGCATTTCCGGCCTGCTCGGAACAGTGTGCCACCCTGGCGCAGGTTCAGGGCGTGATATCCAACGCGGTCTCCTGCGCCAAGAAATCATAAGGTTCGCCGGGTCGATTTCAATCGCAATTCGGTTGGGATCGCGTTTTTGTGATGCTTGCCCAAACCGGGTGCTACTGCAAGTTCAACATCGAAGCACAAACGTGCTTTTGAATCGGAATGCAGCCTCCGGAAGCTTTTATTCTTGGCCCCAGAGGGCATCCCGCAAACCGGAACTGCGATCGATTTTGCGCGCGACCGCCGCTCGCAGGATTTTTTCAGCAGCCCAGATCGTTACCGACCGACGGGCCCGGGTGACCGCCGTGTATATAAGCTCCCGGGTCAATACCGGCGTATCGGTTTCCGGCAGCACCAGAAGCACGTGTTCGAACTCCGACCCCTGACTTTTATGCACGGTCATGGCAAATACGGTTTCATGGGCTCCGATGCGGAATGACGGCACTTGACGAACCGCCCCCTCGGCGCCCGGAAACCATACCTGCAAAGGTCCTTCGGGAAGGTTCGAATCGTCGGCCGCCAGGCCGATGTCGCCATTGAAAAGCCCCAGTGAATAATCGTTTTCCGTAATCAAAATCGGCCGCCCCGCATACCAGGGGCCATCGGCCGGCGCGATGAGATGTTCGGCCCGCAGAAACCGTTCGGCGATCCGGTTGATCGCCGCAACGCCTCGCCGTCCTTTTCGGACGGCACAAAGCAGGCGGAAACCGTTCAACTGTTCAAGTGCCGGTACCGGATGCCCCGCGGCGGCGACGGGACCGTATCCGTCCAGGATGAAGTTGCGCACGATCTGCTCGAAATGCGCTCGCGAATCGTCCGGATACCAGAAAATCGATGGATCCGCGGGCTCTTGCAAGATGGAAAGCACCGCATCCGCATCGCCGCGATTGATTGCACGGCTCAGCGACCCGATGCGGCCGGTTTCGGAAAAGCGGTAGCTGTGCACCAGCTGAACCACGCTGTCACGGATGTTCAACTCGATTTGCGGCAGCCGCCGACCGAATTGCGGTTTTTCAGCGGCCGCCTGATCGGCCGCCCGAATCAAGGTTTCGGAATATTCCGCTGCAACCCCTCGCCCGCAAATATCCCCCAGGGCTGCCCCGGCTTCCACCGAGGCCAGCTGATCGCGGTCCCCGACGAGTATCAGCCGGCAGGAGCCCGGCAGTGCCTGAACCAGTTTGGACATCAAGGCCAGATCCACCATGGAAGCTTCGTCGACGACCACAACGTCGGCCGGAAGCGGGTTTTCCGAATGGTGTCGAAAATACGGACTGCCCGGCACCGCTTTCAACAGGCGGTGCAGCGTTGCCGCCGCTGCGGGCATGGCGGCTCTCACTGCAGGTGCACACGCGAGGCTTTCACGGGCCGACTGCAGCGACTCGCCCAGCCGCGCCGCCGCCTTTCCGGTCGGTGCCGCCAGGAATATCCGCAAGGACGCCGCCGGCGCTTGTTCCAGCAACAACGCCAGAATCTTGGCGATGGTGTGGGTTTTACCGGTTCCAGGCCCCCCGGAAACCACGCAGAATGGTTTGACGACAGCGACCATGGCCGCCAGCTTCTGCCAGTTCGCAGCTTCACCGGCCGGGGCGGTGGGAAACAGCCGGGCCAGACCGTCCCGGAGGCGCTGCCAGTCAACATCCGGAAGCATCGAGGGCGCAAGGCGGCGGCGGATCCCATCGATCAGGCGCTGTTCGTATTGCCAGTAGCGGTAAAGATACAACCGGTTTTTTTCATCGAGAACCAGGGGGGTGAAATCTCCCGGGCGACCGATGACCTTGCTGCCGCGCAGCTGTTTTTCCCAGCGTGCCAGCGCCGGCAGTTCGGATGGCGGCCACCCGGTCTGCCGGGCCGCGGAGGCGAGCACCAGGCAGACATGTCCGTCTCCGGTGGCACGACTCGCCAGAGCGGCAGCCAGCACAACCTCCGGGTTCACGGGGTTTTCCAGTGCAGCGATCTGCTTGGCGAAATGGACGTCGATGGACGCCAGCAGCCCCTGCTGTACACGGGAAAAAAGGTCCGGTGAATCGGTCATGCCTCGTTTTCCGCTTCGACCCCACCGGTTTCCGGCGCAATCAACGCCCTGCCCAGGGCCTCGACCGCCGCCGGATCCGGAAGGTCGTAAAAAATGCCGGCACGGCCGTCGGGATCGTTGGCCAGGCCTCTCAGGAACAGATAAAACACGCCGCCGAAATGGGTTCGGTAGCGGTAATCGGGGATGCGGTTTTGCAGGTAGCGATCCACCGCCACGGTGTAGAGCAGGTACTGCAGCACATATCGTTCCGAGCTCATTACCTTTTCCAGAAATACGGGCTGGTAGGACTGGGGCCCGATACCGAGATAATTGGACTTCCAGTCCAGCAGGTAATAGCGCCCGTCATGCTCGAATACCAGGTCGACATACCCTTTGAGAAAACCGCGCAGCGGTGCAAAGTCCAATGATTCCATCTGGATTGAATAGGCGTTCGGAATATCGATGCTGAAATCTTTAAAAATCGATTGAAGGTCCCGCGGCGCCAGGCTCCGGATGGGAAGGTAGAATTCCAGTTCATGAATGCGCCGCCGCCGATCTACGGAGTCGAGCCGCAATCCCGGAATCAGTTCGGCCTGCAGCACCCGCGCCAGAGCGCGGGCCACAACCGGCTGCCAGTCGCCGGCGAAATTGTATTCCTGCAGCTTGGCGGCAATCAGCGTTTCGGGCAGCGGCTGGCGGAAAGGGATCTGCTGCAGAAGGTCGTGGAAGAAAATCCCCGCCCGTGCGCCCCGGGGAAAATGATCGACATCCCGCTCCACAGAGGTCGATTCGCCTGCACCGGCGGGCGGGATTTCCAGAACCGATGCAATCGCCGCGGTTCGATCATAATCCGGCTGCTCCGGTTCATCCGATCGATGGGAAACCAGGGCCGTGTAACTGGTGATTTTCCAGCTGCGGTCGATCCGGCCGGTGAAGGGCCGACAGAAAAGCGTGTCGGTGTCCGTTGCGGTGAAGACATTTTCCCGATGGTGCCGATCCGGTGCCACCGTCAGTTCGATGGCACCTTTGGAGCGCGCCACCAGGTTCTCGAGATCACCGAGCCGGGCCGCATCGTCCAATCCGGTCACATGGGAGTGCAGTCTGGCGACGATGTCGGCATCATCGGCCGCTCCCGGGTGATGAAACAGATACGCCGGTGCGGAGGTCTCGGCCATGTTGAAGCGTCCCCAGACCAGGTAGCAACGGTGCCGCGCCCGGGTGATCGCCACGTACAGCAGCCGCAGATTTTCGGCCAGCTGTTCGGTCTCGGCCTGCCGCCGATGTTCCTCGATTCGATCGGAGCCCAGGTCCAGAACCGTTCTTTCTTTTTCGGTGTCGTGGTACCGGACTTCATCGGCTGCCGTCAACCGGGAGCCATCCCAGGTAAACGGACAGAAGACGATCGGAAATTCCAGGCCTTTGCTGCGATGAATGGTCAGGATGTTCACCGCCCGGGCATCGTTTTCCAGACGCAGCAATTGATCTTCCTGCCGCGGTGTCATCGATGTGCGCTGGTCGGCCAGCCAACGGATCAATCCCACCATTGAAGGCGGTCGATTGAGGGACTCCGCCTGCAGCTGTTCCGCCAGATGGAAAAGATTCGTCAGGCGTCGTTCCCCATCGACGAATCCCAGGAGTCGTTCCAGGATCTGCTCGCGTGCCAACAGCCAGCGAAACATCGTCATGAAACCGTTGCGCTGCCAAGTGTCGGCGTACTGCCGAAACCTTCGGCGACGCGCCTCCCACGCCGATGCATCGGCATCTGCCGCCTCCAGTTGGGATGCGGTGACCCCCAGAAGGTCGGTGACCAGCGCCGATCGAAAACGGTCTTCACGGTTGTGCTCACAAATGCCGGTCAGGACCCGTTGCAATTCGGCAGCCTCGGGCGTGTCGAAAACATTGCCGGCACCGTGTAATACAGCCGGCACGCCGCGCGCATCCAGGGCCTCTTTCATCCGGCGCCCCTGGTAATTGGACCGCACCAGGACAGCGATTTCGCCGGCATGCACCGCATCTGCCGGAAGGGAAACCAGGCGCAGAATTTCATCGGCCACGGCGGAGGCGATTCGCGGAACCGCATCGGTTTTGCTGACCGGGCGCTCCCCTCCGCCGGGAAAATACCACAGGTGCATTGCGGGTTCGAAGGTTTGCGCAGCGGGCGAGGCGGCAGCGGCGCTGCCGGGTTCAAATCCGATCGCCCGGTACACGAACGGCCGGGGTGCATTGGTAAACACGGTGTTCACCGCCTGGATCAAATCCGGTTCGCTGCGCCAGTTTACCAGCAGAGTGTAGGTTTGTTGTGCCTGCCGGGCGGCCTTCAAGTAGGAAAATATATCGGAGCCGCGAAAGCTGTAGATGGATTGTTTCGGATCGCCGATCATAAACAACAGGCCTTCCGATTCGGAAAACAGGCGCATAAAGATGTCGCACTGGATCGAATCGGTATCCTGAAATTCATCCACCAGCGCGGCCCGGAACCGTTTGCGCACAGCGTGCTTCAGCTGACCGTTTGCCGTTCTCAATGCGTTGCGAACGGTCAGCAGCAGGTCGTCGTAGAACAGGACGTTTTCGATCTGTTTGCGGCGGAGAAGTTCGGTTTCGGCGAACCGGAAAAACTGAACATCCAGGTGCTGCAGATATTCGTCCATCTCGGCTGAAAGCCGGTCAGCGGCCTGTTTCAGTTCCTGGCAAACTTCGAAGAACCGATGGCGGGGCGTTCGGCAGCCTTTGCGTGTGGCCGATTCCAGCCCCTCGGTGGTGAACCGGATGATCTGTTCAAAGGGTGGAAAGCCCGGGTGTCCGGGTTCGGTAAAGCGATCCATCGATTCGGCCAGGGTGGCAAGGGTGCGTTCCCGCTTTCCGGGCACTTTGCCGTATAATCGGCCGTTTAAAGCCGGATCGCCGAGCGATTCGACCACCGGCCCGCGCATCGCTGCCCAGGCATTCGCCAATCGGCGATACGCGTTGCGGTAGGATTCCAGGGAGTTCAGCTTCACGTCACCCGTTTGGGGCAGGACCGCCAGATCGGCCAGAGTGGGCCGGTCGATCAGATTGAGATAATGCCCCGGTCCGATCACCCCGCCCCGTCCGACGGCATAAGCGATCACTTCGGCCGGTGCGTTGTAGAATTGACGCCGCCAGAAGTCTTCGGCCACCTCCCGGCGAAGGTTCATGGGATCGGGTACCAGTTCGAAGTCGAAAGCAACGCCGGTTTCGAAGGCGTACTCGGAAAGCACCCGCTGGCAGAACCCGTGGATGGTGAAAATGCAGGCGCGATCGAAATCCCGCACCGCCTGGTCGAGATTCCGCAGGGCATTTCGTTGATCTGCGGATCGTTCCACCAGGGGTCCGAGAAATGCATCGGTGCTGCCGCCGGCGGAAAAGGCGTCCCGGGCCTCAGCCAGACGACTTCGAATTCGTGTTTTCAGTTCTTCGGTTGCCGCCCGGGTGTAGGTGACCACCAGGACTCGGTCCACCGTAAGACCTTGCTCGACCACCAGGCGGACAAACAGACCGGCAATCGTGTACGTTTTGCCGGTACCGGCACTGGCCTCGATCAAGCGCACCCCCGTCAAAGGGGTTTCGAGCAGTTTCAGGACAGACGGTCGTTTCATCAGGGTTTTTTCGGTGGTTGCTGTTATTGGTTAGCCGGTTTTCCCATCGCCCTCGCAAAGACGCGTGAAGCGAGCAAAAGGGGCATCACAGCAATTGGCAGTGGTGCCGTTCCTCTCATATTCAGGCGCCGCACAGCCGGGTTGTCCGTCTCCCAAACGGAGGAGCGGGCAAAAGCTGCCTTTTCCTATCACAAAGACACGGCGTCCGAAACCGCCGTTGATAAAACCGTCGGCCTGTGATAACCCGTGACGATGTTTTCCGGTCTCCAGGAAATTCTTCTGCTGTTGGTGATCGTGGTGGCACTGCTCGTGCTGCCCCGGATCTTCGAGCGAGGGCGCGTTTCATCCGCGCCCCCCGGTTCCAAACGGGTCATGCCGCCGCTTTCCGGGCGAATGCGACTGGCCGTTGTCATCAGCGTGCTCTGGTTGCTGGGTGCGGCTGTCTACATACAACCCTGGCGCTCCGATACCTCCGCATTCTTTTACTGCGGGCTTTTGCCCGTGGCCCTGTTCTGGGGGCTGGTCTGGGTGGCGGCCGGCTTCCGCGCCCGCCGCCGGTGATTCTTGCCCAAACCATCCGCTTTGCAGGTGGTTGTTGACTCCGATTTCAAATTTATGGAAATAAATTCATCCATCCGCAAACATCTTTCAACGTAAAACCAATCCCAATCTTCCGGTTTACGGTCAAAGTTTTGACAGCGGCCGTCTCAATTCCGACGAACGTATGCTTTCCGTTGATGGTTTCTACCACCCCTCCTGCCGGGCTTGCCCTGCCGTTGACATCCCCGGAACCGAGTCCGAGTCGATCGCAGCTCCGGGATACTTATCTGGCATGGTTTCTGCAAAAGTCGGTGTAACGCAAAAATCTGGCCGGCCCTGTCTCCGGCCCCGGAATCGGAGCCAATGAATTCGAACGATCTGAAAAAACTGGGTGACACCTGCACCCGCATCGGCCTGAATGTGCCGGACGAATATGCCTGGTACTGGGATGAGCGTTTCAATACCGCAACGGTGGTTTTCGATTGCGATGAGAAGGACCTGATCCTTTTTCCGATTACTCAGGAGTTCGACCATCAGTGGGACATTGCCAACATCGGGGATGTACCCGAGCCGTTTTGCCGGTATTTCAAGGAGGTCTTCGGCATCATCCCGGGTCAGAAGACATTCACCTCCCAAACCGTTGATGGTACTGTGCTGTTTGCCGTGTGGTGGCCGTGGGGCAATGGTTGCAAGATCAGTCTGCGGGTGGGTCTGTTTGATCCGGTAACCGCAAAAAACCGCAAACGGGACGGGCCTGTGCACCTTCGGCAATGGTTCAACATCAAGGATTGATGCGGAGATGCAACTTCGGATCATTTCCTCGTAATATCGTCGGCCGAAAATGAGCGTTAAAATACCACCCCAATCGAGGTGAATTGCGACGATGGAGTTTACCTGCAACAGCTGTCAATCATCGTTTAAGCTGCCGGATGCCCAGTTGCCCAAGGGAAAAATCGTAGCCTTTCCCTGCCCGGATTGCGGCAAGAAAATCGAACTCGATCTACGAGAAAAAAAGGCAGCCGTTCGGCAATCGGCCGCGGAAACCGATGCCGCAGCACAAGCCGCCGCCGGGAACGCCAAGGACCTGAAAGCTAAGGTGGTGAGCAATCTTGCCGAATTGCCTCCGATGCCACAGATCGTATTCAAGGCGATTGAAATCATGGATGATCCAAATTCAAGCACCAAACAAGTCGCTGACTTGATCGAGTCCGATCCGGCCATCGCCACCAAGGTCCTGCGGATGGCCAACTCGGCCTATTACGGCCTCAGCGGCAAAGTTTCTTCGATTCAGCATGCCTCAGTGGTGCTGGGCTTCAAAGCCCTGGGCGAGCTGATCACGATGGCGGGAACTTCCAGTCTGCTGGGCGCAAAGCTGTTCGGCTACGATATGGACTCAGGCGCCCTCTGGGAACATTCCATGACGGTGGCGCTGTGTTCGAAAATTCTGGCGCAGCGTTGCAAACCCGAATTGGAAAACGATGCGTTTTCCGCCGGGTTGATCCACGATGTGGGCAAACTCATCCTGGACCGTTTCGTGCTCAATCGCAAGCCCCTGTTCGAGGAATACATGCAATCGGGAGACCGCTCTTTTCTCAGCGCCGAAAATAAAATTCTGGGCTTCGATCACGCCGAGATTGGCTACGAGGTCTGCCGTCACTGGAAAATACCTGAATCCCTGGCCAATACCATCCGGTTTCACCACAGTGCCGCAAACGTTTGCAGCGATGGACTGTCGGCAATCGTATTTATGGCCAACACCATCGCCAATATGGCTGAAGCGATGGAAATGGTCGGCGCCATTGAGCAGAACAGCCTTGAGGCGGTGATGTATCTGGTGGACGACGATGTAATGCAACACCTGAATCTGGATGAAACCGGAATCGGTGAGATTATGAAAACCGCCCTAAATGGTGTGAAACAGATTTCGGCAGGACTTGCACCGGGCACCTGATCGGACTGGACAATATCGCTCGCCTTCCCTATTCTTCCGTATTGAGCGCTTCGACCCAACGCAGCAGCGGAACGAATATCTTCGTTGCCAGTTTCAGGAACCGATCATCGAACGGATCTGTCTGCCGAAAGCAAAGCCCGATGTATGCGTCGTCGCCGACACCACGCCGATAGGGACTGCCCTCCCAGCGTCTGCGCGCCTGCCGCTGTATCAAAGCCGGCTCCTGCCCGCGCTCCTCGAGCGATTTCACACACTCCAGTGACAGATCCGGAAAAAACGGCAGCGGCTGACGGATTCCTTCCCGGTAAATAGACAGCAGTTCACCCAAATACCTCCCGGGATCTTCGACCGGTCGGAAATACAGGGCCCGATCTTTTCCGATCAGGAAGGTTTCCGGGGGACAGGGTCGGTCCGGCGCCAGCCCCAATGCCAGGTGCTGAATCCAGGCGCTGAGCAAATCCGTTGCCCGCAGCGGGGAAAATCGAAATTGTACCCGGCCCTGCTCGTAAAGATCGCGCAAACGACCGGAGACCGTGACGCCCGAAAATGTGCCCTGCCATTCCATCTGTTCACCGGAAGCGGCATGGGTCATGGCCGCGACCCGGCGCGCCAGTGAGGCGGCTTCGCTCTGGATCTCCTCGAAACGATAGCGCCCCACCGTTCCCAGGGGCAATCGGCCGTCGGCGCGGTGCAACTGATAGGCGAAGTCCGCATCGAGGCCTTCCAGGTATTGGGCGGTCAATGAGTTGCCGAGCCGGTAGTGGTCCAACGGACTTAGGTGGAAGTTTTCGCGGTCATCCGGCACGGTATCCGGCGCTTCGAGTCGAATCCCCAGCCGATGGCGCAAAAGGAACCGGCAAGGGTTTGCAAAGAACCGACAAAGCTCCGACAAACCAATCCGGTTGAAATCCTCCGAAGGTTCCGAAAGCGTGGCAGTGAAAAATGCCGGGGATTGCCGTCGGTCGCCGCGATCGGCCACGCAATTCTCTGCGGCGTAGCTGAACAGACGCGGGTCTGCTCCGTTGAAATACCGTATGGAAAAGGCCTGCAGCGGATGTTTCCGCAAAATTGTCTCAGATTCGATCCCGCAATCGCGCTGCAGGGTTTCGATCAGTTCGCTGACCGGAACCGCCGGAGGGATTACGCTGTTATCCCGGATGCTCTGTCCGACATAGCTGATGTAAAACCGCCGGCGGGCGGAAAGCAGCGCTTCCAGAAACAAATATCGATCGTCGGTCCTGCGGGAACGGTCTCCGCGCCGAGGGAACCGTTCCATTCGATCGAAAGCGGGCGGGCGGTCATCCCGCGGAAATGCATCGTGATTCATACCGATCAATGCGATCACCGGAAACGGGATACTGCGCATCGGCAGCATGGCCCCAAAGGTTAGGCCACCGGAGATAAAGGCACTCGACCGCCCGGGCTGTCGCAGTGATTCATCCAGAAACGCTTCTACAATATCGACGGACAGTTCATCGGGATGGGGGGCCTGGTATTCCAGGGCACCGAGGCGCGCCAGGGCATCCCGAATGGCCTGTATGTCGCTTTCGGCCGTCTCGTCGATCCGGAAAAACGCTTCCAGGAGTTCGAGTAAAAACGATTGCCACCGCGCGGGCGTTCGAGACTCTGCAAGGCGGCGGCTCCAGTTGAAAAGCGCCTGCAGAAAGTCCAGAAAATGTCCCAGCGCCAGGGTCCGTTCCCCTTCGATATGATCATAGGGTAAAATGCCGCCGAACATCCGGCGTCCGTTCCCGGGCAGGGCCAGGCCCAGCAGCATTCGCTCGATGCCGGCGCGCCAGGTATTGTCCTCGAATCCCGGCAGACCCTGTTTGCGCCGTTCGCTGCCGTCGATCCCCCAGCGAATGTTCAAATCCCGGATCCATTGTTCGACCGATTCGCCGTCCCGCTCGGACAGCTGGAACCGTTCCCGTACCTGGGGGGATTCCAGCAGTCCGACGACCTCGGTTGCACCAAACCGGCTGTTGCGCAATTTCAACAGCGCGAAAAAATCCTCCACCAGCCGACTTTCCCGCCGCAGGCTCTGGTCGGCGATCCGATACGGAATGCGACGCTGTTCGTCGAACTGACTACCGAAAACCGCCTGAATATAGGGCGTGTAATTGTCGATGTCCGGGGTGATCACCAGCACGTCTTTGGGTTGCAGATCGGGAATTTCTTCGAACATGGCCAGCAGGCTGTCATAAAGCACTTCGATTTCCCGCATCGGACCGTGGCAGGAGTGGATCTGAATCGACCGATCCGCTTCCTTCGGCGGGGGCGCTGCATCTTGAACGGCATCGAATTCCAGATGCAGGATATCGGCCTGAACCCGGGACAGGCAGTCTTGCACATCGATTTCCTGAAATGCCTCTTCGAACTGGATCTCCTGATCGCTCACCATGGCCAGAAAGTCGCGGCCGAGCTGCCCCAGAGAAGACAACAACCGATGGCCCTGCTGCAGATGAAGGTCTTCGGGGTTCCAGCGCTTGCCCGATGAAAGTTCGGCGTGCCGCTGCATGCGTTGCGATTCGGTTTCGGATACGATGTCCGCCCAGAATTCGCGGCAGGGATTCAGCAGAAAGAAATGAATTTCGGTTACGCGCGAAAGTCCCATGAGCAGCTGCAGGTGAAACGGCGGCAGGTAGGAAATGCCGAAGACGCTGATCCGTGGCGGCAGATTCGAATTTCCCGGCTGCAGATCATCCAGGGCTGCCAGGAGCCGGCGCTGCAGATCGGCCCGATGCGAAATTCCGCCGTTTTCCGTCAGATGCCGCCAGAGCTCGGCCTGCCATTGCTCGTCCGCATCGGCGGCTTCGGCGCCGGATTCCCAACGCCATATCCAATCCGGGCGGTAGATCAAATACTGGTCGAAGGTCCGGGCGATTTTACCTGCCAACCGGAAACGTTTGCGTCCGTCGCGGTCGTCTTCCAGATAACGTCGAAGAACCGCAAAACGGTCTTTTCCCAGGAGTTCCGGCAACAACATCATGATGCGGAAGGTCATGGTGTCGACATCCAGGAGCGGTGTCCGGGGAAAATCCGGCAGAACCTGCTGCACCAGCATTTCCAGCAAGGCGTTGGGGAAGGGAAACATCATGTTGGCACAGATGCCGCGGCGCCGGGCCATTTCCATGGATATCCAGCGCTCCATCCCGCGGCTCTGCACCACCACGGTCTCCGGCTGCAACCCATCGGGCAGGGGAACGTCCAGAACCCCCGCCAGGCGGTCGGCAAGCCGTTCCAGACGGTTGCTGGTGTGTAAAATAAACATCTTAAACGGTAGGCCTTGCTCCAGAGTGCCTCAATTGCAACGATGTCCTGTGCGGATGCTCTGGTTTCATTGGTTTGATTGGTTTCATTGGTTTAGAAAAGAATTTGGCTCCATCAACCAATCGAACCAATTGAACCAATCGAACCAATGAAACCGTTTTTTCAGCACAGTACGTGTTTTTCCAACACAAAGCACGTGAAGGTGCCTTCGAATACCAGATCCTCCCCTCGGCGGACCGCCACCGGCACGACATGCTTCTTTCCGGACCGGCTTTCCACCACGGCTTCGGCCGATAGCGTATCTCCAGCCTTGACCGGCTTCAGAAACCGGACTTCGGCGCCGCCCAGCACCACGTTTGGATGATTGACGGCAATCATGGCGGCATAATCGGCCAAACCGAAAACAAATCCGCCGTGCACCAGTTCTGAAGCGTCAACCACCATGCGCTCGGTGGTCTGCAGGGTCACCCGGCTGCGGCCGCTTTCCAACTCCCTGGGAACACCGCACAATTCCGGATCGATTTTTTCGTGGGTCAGAATGTCCATGAGAGCTCCTTGCATTCTCTAGTGATCAACGTAAATAATTGTTACATTCTTCGAACAATACCTGTACCAGCGGGGAGGTTGCATTGGTTTCATTGGTCTTATTGGTTTTATTGGCAAAAAACCAATCGGGGCCAAACCGGATGGCCAGCTCATTTCAAACGCTCAAATCAGGGAATATTTTTTATCCAAAGTTTCCAGCGACGACCGCAAGGCCTCGAAACCGAACACCTCGACGCTGACGCTGCCCTGGTAGCCCTTCAGAATGGCCGCGACACGCAACCATTCTTCGGATGGCAGGCGGTCGAGCGATTGATGATCCCGCCCGGCGGCAACCCCGTGCAGGTGGATCATGATGATCCGATCGCGATGCCGATCAAAAAAGGAAATGGGATCGTTGCCGGATACAATCAGGTGGCCGATGTCCATGCAGACGTTCAGATCGACGGCTTCCCGCACCGCTTCCATCCACGCCACCGGATAGTCGAGGTTTTCGAGGGCCAGGCGTTCGGCGCAGATGCCGCTTTTTTGCAACTGTTGAATGCTTTCGGCCGCCCACCCCTGCCAATCTTTCAAACCGGTGGAAGAGAAACCGGTATGACCTGAATTCACGTGCAGGGTCCAACTGGTCGGCTCCAACGGCGCCGTGAGGTCGAAGATCTCCAGCAGGACCTGCACCGAGCGGCGACGTTCACCGGAATCCGCGGACCCCAGGAACACGTCCAACGGCAGATGCACGTTATACTTCAACCCGTAACCGGAGGCAAGCGATGCCAAACGCCGAATTTCCAAAGGTTCGGGCAGCGCACGGCTTTCGAACAGGATCAGCTCGATCTCATCCAGAAACGGGGCCAGCCTTCGGGCGTTTTCATAATATCCCGCCGGGTAGATAAAGGAAGTCGTCCCCAGGCGAAACGGGAATCGGTCCTTGAAGGATTTTGGCAGTTTTGGGTATTGTCGCATTGATTCCATCCGTGTAACCGGCTGTCTCGGTTCCATCACTTTCCATGCAGACCAACTCTCCGAAACGGCGACGGGGCGAAACGGCGAAACGATGCAAGAACCGGTTCAATTGGTTCCTATGAGCTATGAACTATGAGCTATTGGCTATTATCTATGCGAACAGGTTGACCACCACAACCCTCAAGATACAGGCAACCACCAGCGCCAGCAGCGCAGAGAAGACCATCAACCGGCAGGCCCGCGGGATATGCTGCGGCCGGGCCTCACCGTACGGGGTTCCGAGGTAGGGCTTCGAAACCGTTTCTCCGTGATAGACAGCCGGGCCGCCGAGCCGGACCTCCAAAGCGCCGGCAAAGGCGGCTTCCGGTCGGCCCGCATTGGGACTGCTGTGATTGCCGCCTTCCAGCGCCGCTGTTTTCAGGGCTTGCTCACCGCTTCGCCTTCCATACAGGATTCGGGCCGCCAGTGCGATCAGGGGCACCGAAAGCCTTGCCGGAATAAAGTTGGCCAAATCGTCCAGACGGGCCGAAGTCTTGCCGAAACGAATGTAGCGTTCATTCTTATACCCGACCATGGAGTCCAGCGTGCTGATCATTTTGTAGGCCATCGCCAGGGCAGCGCCCCCCAGTGCCGCATAAAAAAGGGGGGAAATAACGCCGTCCACCAGATTCTCGGCCACCGACTCCACCGCCGCGCGCGTGACGCCCCTGCGTCCGAGCCGGCCAGTGTCGCGGCCGACGATTTGCGCCACTGCCGTTCGGGCTGCCTCCGGCGATTCCTGCACCAGGGCCCGGTGGACGGACATGGCAGCCGCTTGCAGGGAACGCGCCGACAGTGCGTAAAAAATCAGCACCACCTCGAGCAGCCGTCCAAACCAGGGGTGGAGGGTCGATGCCGCGGCCACCGCCAGAAAGGTTCCGATCCCGGCGATGGAAACCATCGTCACGGCAAACAGGGCGCCGGCAAAAATACCGCCGCCGCCGATCCGTCTAAAACCCGGCTCCGCCGCGGCAATCAACCGGCCCATCCATCGCACCGGATGGGGCCAGCGAGGCGGGTCGCCCAGAAGCCAATCGAGAAAAAACGCCAGGGGCAGTATCAGGTTGGCGGCCAGGCTGCCCATCAGGTTGATTCCGTCCCTTTTGACGGTGGGCAGCAGTCCGCCAACCGCTCGAGCAGGCGACGATTGGCGTTGCGGTCTTTTAGCGAAAAGCGCACATAACGGTTATCCAGACCCTGAAAATTGCTGCAGTCCCGGATCAGGATCCGGTCCGACAGCAGACGAGATTTGAGCGCAGCGGCTGTCCAGGATTGCGGCAAACGGGCCAAAACGAAGACCGTTTCGCTCGGAACGGCAACGATGGCGGTGCGCCGCTGCAGTTCCCGGCAAAAAAGCGCCTTTTCGTCCTCCAGGTGCCGCAGGGATTGCGTCACGAAAGACTGCAGTTCCTTGCGGTGTTCGAGCAGGTAGGCAATGGCGCACTGAGCCAAACTGTTGACACTCCAGGGCGGCAGATGCGCGTAAAACCGCTTGACCAGGGACGGATCGCCGACCAGAAAACCGATCCGCAGCCCCGGCAGGCAATACATCTTGGAGAGCGATCGCAAAACGATCCGGTTGGCCAGCGGCCGGTGGAGCATGCTTTCGTGCCCGCCGCCGGGGCAAAGCGGCAGATAGGATTCGTCGATGACAAAGCGGGTCCGCGGGTGATTGCGACAGAGGGCTTCCAGTACGGCCGCCGGGGTGAGGCGGCCGGTGGGATTGTTGGGATTGCAGAAATAAACGGTATCGCACCGCTCGATGTCCGGCGCCCAGGCATCGGCTGCAAAGGCAAATCCCCCGGCCTCCGGCAGCCGTCGCTCCTGGAAGGCGATCCCGCCCATGCGGCAGGCGTCGGCATAATCGGCATACGTGGGTATCGGAATCAGCGCCCGCTGGATATTCAAAACCGCCGGTGCCGTATAGATGAACTGGGTGGTGCCGCTGCCGACGATCAAAGATTCCGGTTCCAGGTCGCAAAGACGGGCCAGTGCCGAAGCGGCTCTCCGGGCGTCGGCTTCCGGCAGGCGCGTGAGCGCATCCAGGTTGCGCCGCAGGTGTTCGAGCAGTTCCGCCGGGGCCCCCAGCGGGTTCATGTTACTGCTCATGTCCAGAATATCGTCCGGTTCACAGCCGCACAGACGGGCGGCCTCGAAGATGTCGCCGCCGTGTCCGGTGATCAAGTTAGCACCTCCGCCGAAACCGCCAGAAAAAGTCCGGCTTCCAACATTTCCGTCAGTCCGCCGAGCATGTCTCCGGTGATGCAGCCGATTTTGCGGTGATAAAAGTACAGGACCGCCGCTGCGATCACTGCAAAGGCGCCGTTGAGCACCAGACAGCGCCAGCCGAGTGCCACAGAGAGTGCCACCAGCGGCACCAGCGCCCAGAAGGCTGTCATTCCCGGAGGGCGCTGAAAAAATGCACTGCCGGTGCCGCCTTCCGGCCGGCCATAAGGCAGCGCCCGCATCCCGAACAAAATCCCGCAGCGGGCATAGGCCGGCACCAGGATCAACAAAAGCCCCCGATCCGAACTCAGGCCGGCAATCCCGGCCCATTTGAGTGCCAGACAGCACACCACGGCGGTCAGGCCCATGACGCCGATGCGGCTGTCTTTCATGATCGCAAGGGCCTCCTGGGGAGCGCGCCGGCCGTAAAGTCCGTCGGCGGTATCTCCGAGCCCGTCCAGGTGCAACGCTCCGGTGAGGGCGGCCAGGGCAACCACATCCAGAACTGCAGCGACTTCAGGGGGCCACAGCTGCAGAAATCCGCGGTCCAGTAAAAACAAAATGCCCCCCAACACCAGGCCCACGACCGGAAAAAACGGAACCATGTTGCGGGGTTCGAAGCGCTGGCTTCGACCCGTCGGCAAAGCGGTGAGAAACTGCAGCGCTGCCAGGAAATGTTTCATTTCCCTATCCCCGGGTCGGGACGGTCGTCCGCAGCCGGTTTGACGGTCACCGGAATGCCGGCGACCATCCAGACCACCCGGTCTGCGACGGCAGCCACCGCTTGATTGGCCATGCCGGCCGCGTCGCGAAACCGACGCGCCAGTGCATTTTCCGGAACGATACCGGTACCGACTTCATTGCTGACCAGTATCACCGGTCCCCGGACGTCCTGCAGCGCCCGGACAAGTTCGTCCACAGCGGCTTGCAGATCGGCGTTTTCCGATGCCATTACCAAGTTGGTCACCCAGAGCGTCAGACAATCGACCAGAATCACGCGGTTGGGTGCGGCCCGGGAGCCAATGACGGCGGCCAGCGCCAGCGGTTCTTCCACGGTTTGCCAGCGCGCAGGGTTGCGTTGCAGACGATGCGCTGCCACGCGGGCCTGCATTTCTTCATCCTGCGCAATGCAGGTCGCCACGAAAATGCATTGTCCGACCGCCAGGGCTTCGGCGGTTGCCTGGGCAAAACGGCTCTTGCCGCTGCGGCATCCGCCGATGACCAGCATGCAGGAGCTATCGGGTTTGACAGGCGGCAAGGATTCGGTCGACATCAACGTGCTCCGCAAAATGATCTGCCAGCCGATCCAGGTCCCGTTCCCGGCAGGCCGGACCGTGCAGCTCCGAAACCATGACCTGCGGCAGGCCGATGGAATCCAACCAGCGGCGGGTCACCGCAGGTGAATCGAAGAAACCGTGGATATAGGTGCCCAGAAAACGACCCTGCCCGGCAAAGCAGCCGTCCCGCCGGCGGCAGGCTTGCCCGTTGCGTTCGAACACTTCGAGCAGAAAGCGATCCGAATCCCGCACGGTTCGGCCCATGTGGATCTCGTAACCCATTCCTTCGGCGTCTTCCCAGACAAAGCGACTCAGCGTGGTGGTTTTGGGCGCCTGCAAGGTGGTGTCCACCGGCAGCAATGCAAGTCCGCGCGTGGATCCCGCGCTGCCTTCCAATCCCTCCGGATCGTGTACCCAGCGACCCATCATCTGGTATCCGCCGCACAGCCCCAGCAGATGCCCCCCGCTTTCGGCGTAACGGGTAATTGCCTCTGTCCAGCCCTGACGCTCCAGCCACTGCAAATCGTAACGGGTATTCTTGGAGCCCGGCAGGATCACCGCCCGAAATCCGTCCAGCCGCTGGGGTTTTTCCAGAAAATGAACCGTGAGACCGTCCAGTCCCATCAACGGATCGAAATCGGTGAAATTGGAAATGTGCGGGAGCCGAATCACGGCCACGGCCGCATCGGCGGTCGCACCGGGCGGAACCGGGACCGGGTTTTCGATGACCACCGAGTCTTCCGATTCCACCCGGATGTCGGTATACCAGGGATGCAGGCCGAAAACCGGCTTGCCGGTTTTGTTTTCGATCCAGCCGATCCCATTGCGGAACAACTCCGGATCACCGCGGAAGCGATTGATGACGAAGCCGGCCACCCGTGCCTGTTGCGTTTCCGGCAGGCAGGCCAGCGTGCCCACGATTTGTCCGAAAACACCCCCGCGGTGGATGTCGGCCACCAGTACGACCGGGGCATCGGCATATTCGGCGATCCGAAAATTGACGATGTCGTGGTCCATTAAATTGACTTCGGCGCAGGAACCGGCGCCTTCCATCACGATCCAGTCATACTGTCGCCGCAGTCGGTCCAGTGCGCGAGCGGCGGCTTCAAACAGGGATTGTTTCTCGCGGTGATATTCCGCCGCGGTTCGATTGGCAGTAGCGCGGCCCAGCAATACCACCTGGGAGCCGACATCGCTGGTCGGTTTGAGCAGGATGGGGTTCATGTCCACATGGGGAGGGATGCGGGCTGCCATCGCCTGAACGATCTGGGCCCGCCCCATTTCCAGACCCTCGGGCGTCACCCCCGAGTTGTTGGACATGTTTTGCGCCTTGTAGGGCGCCACCCGTTCGCCCCGATTGGCCAGCACGCGGCAAAGGGCGGCCGCGATGACGCTCTTGCCCACCTCCGAACCGGTGCCGAAAACGGCGATGCATTTGGTGTGTGCGCTTAATTTCACTTCAAGTAACACTTTAGATAATTATGTAAAGTTTATGATATTATTTTTAAATTGCCTAAAATTATAAATGCCTAAAATAGCCGCTTCGCGGCGTCCGTTGTTAGTTGTCGGTGGTTCGTTGCTTGTCGGTCGGTAATCGAACCCAAAGAGCTCATAGCTTGTAGCTCATAGCTCATGGCAAAACAAAAACCAGGTCCGTTGTCCACTGTCCGTCGCAAAAAGCTCAGGGGTCCATCGCGCAAACCGTAACGCGCAACCCGGGCAACCAATTAAACCAATGGAAACGTAATGAGCTCAAAGCTCAAAGCTGAAGGCTCAAAGCAAAAGATAAATGCCTAAACTTCAAAAACCTTGTCAGTCGTCCGTTGTCCGTTGCCCGTTGCAGAAAGCTAAGCGGTCCAACGCGCAACCCGCAACCCGTAACCCGAGCAACCAATCGAACCAATAAAACCAATCAAACCAATTGAACTGATCTTACGCCGTTTCGCCCTGAACCTGCCCCCCTACCCCGTCCCGTCCAATTGATACTTGCGGGCATACCCGCGCGGGGTGACCATAAAGTCGCGATAGCGATAGGTGGCCTGATTGCCGATAAAGACGATGCTCGACATGTCAACAGCGGTCTCGTGCAGCCGGCCCAGAGTGGTAACGGTTACCTGTTGGTCCGGTCGGGTTGCGTTGCGAACCACCCCTGCGGGGGTATCTTCGGGGCGATGCCGGCGGATGATCTGCAGCGCATTTTTCAGTTGATCGCGACGCCGGCGGCTTTTGGGATTGTAGAGCACCATTACAAAGTCAGCGGCGGCGGCCGCCTCCAGGCGTTTTTCGATCACCTCCCAGGGTGTCAGCAGGTCACTGAGACTCACGGCGGCAAAATCATGCATCAACGGTGCGCCCAGCAGTGCCCCCCCGGCGCAGAGGGCCGGAATTCCCGGCACGACTTCCAGTTCCAGGGTTTCGCCCCCGGCTCCGGGGGGCGCCACCTCCAGTTCCCGCTCCCGGCACATTTCGAGCACCAGTCCGGCCATGGCGTAAATTCCCGGATCGCCGCTGGAGACAACCGCGCAGCTGCGGCCGGAGCTGACGGACTCGATTGCCGCAGCAACTCGCTTGACTTCTCCGGTCATGCCCGTGGCGATGATCTCCTGGCGATCGATCAGCGGCCGGATCAGGTCGATGTACGTGTGATAGCCCACGATGGTGTCCACCGTGGTCAGCACCTGCCGGGCGCGTGCCGAAAGGTGTTCCAGGGACCCGGGCCCGATTCCGACTACGTACAGACGGTTCTTGCCACCGCCAGGGTTGCGTTCGGACTCGTGTGCTTGATTACGATCAGGCGGCCCCTTTCGGAGGCCAGGATCGCGGCGGCTTCGCATACGCTTTTGACTCCGATGTGTTTGGCCGCCATCGCTGACGGCGTCGGAATGTCGGGCACTCGGTTCAACTCGTCTTTGTCGAAAAACCGAATCGGAATGCCGAGGGATTCGGCCGCCTGCAGCAATCCGGGTTCGTCCTTTTTCAGACTGATCGTGGCCAGCGAGTGCAGACTGGAAAGGGACAGGCCGAACTTTTCAAACACCGACGCCAGCAGCGACCGGATTTCCTGGGCTTCGGTGCCCCGGTTGCATCCCACCCCGGCGATGAGCGACCCGGGCCGTAATACCAGCACTCGCGGTGGCAGGTCAACCCGGATATCGTCCACGAACACCCCGGCCGGGGCACCTTCGAAACCGGACGGATCGCCGGTGGACGCAAAAAAAGAACGGCCCGTTGCTTCTGCCAGCCAGCCGCCGGGGTCGTAAAGCGGCACGGGACGATGTTCCAGCAGCGTTCGCTGAACGAACTTGATCGCTTCCGGATTCTCGATCACCAGGCCCCGTTCCAGGGCCATGACATCGATGGCCGGCAGGCGGTTTACCTCCGAGGCGGTGGTGATGACCGCTGCAGCGCCGAGCGACGCAGCCACCCGTCGGGCCAGATCGTTGGCACCGCCGATGTGACCGCTGAGAAGGCTGATGGCATGGCGGGCCCGGTCATCGACGACCACCACGGCCGGATCGACGGTTTTTCCGCTCAGGTGGGGTGCAATCATACGGACCACGATACCGGCAGCCATAAAGAACACATGGCCTTTATATCGATGAAAACCGAGGCTGACCGCATCGGCCAGACGATCGAAATAACGGATTCGGGAGGCGTTGCTTTCGACGGCGACGGACCGCAGCAGGAATATGTCCGCGTTTTGCAGAAGATCGGCGGTGCGGATTGCCAGTTCGGCGCCGGCGGCAGTCAAGGCCCACAGGGCATGTGACGGTGTGATGCTCATGAGGATTTGCGATGGCCGTGCGAAAAACGGCGGTCGTAAAGTTTGGAGCGGACCGGATCCGATCGGTTTTCGGAGGCCAGCACCTGCCCGACCACAATTAACGCCTGCCGCGTGATTTGTTCGCCGGCGACGGTCTGCGCCAGCTGACCCGCGGTGGTGAACACGATGCGCTCTTCCGGTTGGCTGACGCGATACGCCACGGCACAGGGAGCGTCGCGGCCGTAGGCTGCAATCAGCGCGGCGGCCACCCGGTCCACCTGTTGAATGCTCAGATAGATCGCCATGGAAGCCCGATGTGCGGCCAGGGATGCCAGATTCTCGCGATCCGGAACCGGCGTGCGGCCGGCCACACGGGTCAGAATCAGGGTCTGGGTGACCTCCGGCAGGGTGTATTCGATGCCCATCGCCGCGGCAGCCGCAAAGGCCGCGGAGACCCCGGGGATCACCCGATACGGCACCCCCTGCTCCTGAAGGGCGGCCATCTGTTCGAAAATCGCACCATACAAGCTCGGATCCCCGGTGTGCAGCCGCACCTGCCGCAGTCCGCGCCGGTAACCGTCCACCAGGGCCGCCACGATTTGCTCCAATGTCAGCGAGGCACTGCTGAGCCGGCGGGCTTCGGGCCGGGCCCAGTCGAGCACGGCTTCGGGCACCAGGGAACCGGTGTAGATGATCTGATCCGCAGCTTCCAGCGCAATGCGGCCCTTGACGGTGATCAGCTCGGGATCGCCGGGTCCGGCCCCGACGAACAGCACCGCATGCCGCTGATTGGTTTCTTCGTTCAATTCCACTCCATTGTCTTTTGTTGGCTGATCTATATTACTCTTCACCGCCCGTCCCGCCGGTGGCGGGACTCGAGGCGCAAAGACCGCAGAGAGAGAATATTTTGTTTTTCGCTGAGAGGGCGAAAAACAAAAAAACCGCCTCAAAAACCTGTGTAGAAACGAAACATGGATCCATGATGAGCGAATGTTTTCGGATGCCGCCCTCTCAGCGGCATCCGAAAAGAGATGATTTTCTCCGCGTCCTCCGCGACTCGCGGTGAGATCAAACGCAACACAATTGCAAAAAATATTGGTAACACCTTTTTTTTGCCGGGCAGGTTGCCCGGCAAAAATGGATTTGTCTGCGGTATGTCTGCGGTTTATCATGATTCGGTTTTTTTTGCCTGCAGGATCCAAACCGGATTTTCGGCCTCGAGCCGCATTCCGCCGGCAATCGGCCGGCTCCGGTTGACCTGTACCTGCACGATGTCGACCCGATAGCCAAGCCGCTCCAGTGTGGCCGCAGCGGTTTCCACCCGACCGATCAGAACCAGGTTGACAACGATAATTCCGCCGGTTGGCAGGCGTCGATCGGCCGCGGTCAAAATTTCCGGCAGCACAGCGCCACCGCCGCCGACGAATACCCGGTCCGGATCCGGCAGTGTTGCCATTCCGTCGGGTAGTTGCGCCCGAATCACCGACAGGTTTTTTACGCCGAATTGCCGGCAGTTGGCCTCGATTTGTTCGACCCGCACGGGATCTTTTTCCACCGCCGCGATGCATCCGTCGCCCACCAGCAAGGATGCCTCCAACCCGACCGATCCACTGCCGGCGCCGAGATCCCAGAGCACATTTCCGGGCTGCAGGGCAAGCTTGGCCAGCGTTACGGCCCGGATTTCGGATTTGGTGATCAAGCCGCCCTGGTGTTGATAGACGGCTTCCGGCATGCCGAGCTGCAAGCCGAGACAACCCGTTGTGGCAGGGTCTTTCTTCCGTCGAAAAATAACCAGGTTCGGCTGTTCGTATTGCATTGCGGCCGCTTCGGGCGGCGACAGCCAGCGAACGCGCTCCGAAGTGCTGCCGAGTCGTTCCATCACGCACATCTGGAAATCTTCAAAACCCGCTTGCATGCAAAGGTCGGCCAGGTATTCCGGGGGGTGTTCCGGATCGGTGTAAACGGCAACCTTATTGCTGGTGCGCAGCGCCTGCAGAAATCCGTCGGCGCGGCTGCGGCCGTGCAGGCTGACCACGGCGGCATCCTGCCAGGGCTCCCGGATGCGGGCAAAGGCAGCCGCCACGGTACTTACATTGGGGTAAATCTCCACGGCTTCCGGACCCAGGGTTCGGGCCAGATAACCGCCGATTCCGTAAAACAGGGGATCGCCCGAGGCAAGCACCACCACGTTGCGCCGCTCGGCCTGCTTGCGGACAAATTCCACCAGGCTGCTTAGATCCTTGCGGATTTCTTTTTTTTCGACCGGCAGATCCGAAAAAAAGGACAGATGACGCCGGCCTCCGACGAGAACGTCGGCCTGTCGAATCCGGCAAAGCTGCCGTTCGGTAAGATCCGCTGGAGACATTCCCATGCCGATTACGGCCACCGGTATCATAAACTTTCTTCGCTCCCGTCAGGGCTCATCGGTTCAATCGCTCGATTCCGTGTCGCAGGCCACCTGCCCCTGGTAATCGAACAGTACGCAGCGGTTGGCCACGCGGCGGCCGGTGTGCAGTGAAGCGGCCCGCACGACCTTGCGGGCCACCAGCGCCAGTACGCCGGGCGCGGTTTGCTGCAGCATGCCGAAGGCCTCCCGGGCGGTGTTGGCGGCCGACAGCCGACGGGCCAGATCCCGATCTCCGGTCTCTGCAAGGCACCAGCGAGCCAGCGCGGGCAGCGACAGCCGGGCGCGGGCCGCGTGCGTATGTTCGGCTCCCTGGGCCATTTTCAGGGCTTTGCCGAAAAAAACCGCCAGGATCAGCTGCCGAAAACCAAACTCGGCTGCCCTTTTCAGCGCATCGCCGAAATAATCACCGATCTGGATAAAAGCCTCTTCGGGCAGATCGGCCCAACGCTGCTGGGCGTGGCGCTCACTGCGCCGGCCGGTGGTAAGCACCAACCGGCGGCACCCGCCAGCGTGTGCCACGGACATGGCCGAATGAATGGTGGCCGTGTAGGCTTCGTGGCTCATCGGCCGGACCACTCCGGTGGTACCCAGAATCGAAATGCCGCCGACGATACCCAGGCGGGCATTGAGTGTTTTTTCCGCCAGCTTTCGACCCTGGGGCACGAACACCTCCACCTGGAGCCGACCTGCAAAATGCCGACCGGCGGCGTCCAGAACGGCTTCCCGGATCATGCGCACCGGGCCCGGATTGATGGCGGCCGTCCCGGGCGGGAGTTCGAGTCCCGGCTTGGTGACCCGTCCGACACCTTCCCCTCCGGTGATCGTCACGCGTTCTGCCCCCGCTCGGTCTTCGAGTCGGGTCACACAAGCGCCGATTTCAGCGCCGTGGGTGACATCCGGATCGTCCCCCGCGTCTTTGACGACCGTACAGCGGGCCGAATCTGGTCCGACGAGCGTGCATTGTTTTACGGCAATTTCGATCCACCGGCCGGTCAGCAATCGGATCGAGACCCGCTCGGGTGTCCGATCGGTCATGAGGCAATGCACGGCCGCTTTGACTGCGGCGGCGGCCGCCGCACCCGTGGTGAAACCGCAGCGCAGCTTTTTTTTTGGACCGGATTTTTCCGAAGTCATCGATATTTCGAATGTCCGCAAACCAGGATCGAACGTTGTAAATGTATTCAGTTGCCCCTGCCCGCTTGCCCCGAACCGGCTCTTTGGCGACTGCGGCCGTTGCAGGACTCAAACAGGCTTGCGGTTGTCAGCGCCGGCCAGCAAAATCAGGGCGTTGACCGCGGCCGCCGCGATGTTCGAGCCGCCTTTGCGTCCCACGTTGGTAATGTAAGGACAGTCGAGTTGCGCCAACGCCTGTTTGGATTCGGCGGCCTGGACAAAACCGACCGGAAAACCGAGAATCAATGCCGGCTGGAGACCTCCCCGTTGAACGAGCTCCACCAGTCTCAGCAGCGCTGTCGGCGCATTGCCGACAGCGTAAACGGCGCCATTGGTTTCCCCGGCGGCCAGATCCACTGCGGCCCGGGCCCGGGTGTTGCCGGCCGCGGCGGCAGCCTGCCGTACCCGGGGATCGTCGATGTAGCACGTCACAGTCCCGCCCAGGCGCTTCAGATCGGATTTGCGGATGCCGGTGGCGGCCATGCGGGTGTCGGTGACGATCGCGGCCCCGCCGCGCAGGGCATCCATGGCGGCATCCATGGCCCGGGGATGAAACCGGACCGATTCCAGGTAGTCAAAATCGGCAGAGGTGTGAATCATGCGTCGAACCACAGCCCACTGTTCGTGTGTGAAGCGCTGCATGGCGTCTCCGGCTTCCGAATCGATGATTCGAAAGCTGAGCGCTTCGATTTCCCGGGGTTTCATTGTCTCGATATTCCTTTATTCGATGCGATCAATTTGATGGAATCGTAAAATTTCGAAGGCTCAATCCCTCCGGTCGCGGTATCGACGGCAATGGGTCACGAAGTTCGCAGCGACCCGGGGCGCACTTCCGAAGTGCAAATGCACGTAACTGCCCAGTGTCCGGCGGCGCCAGTATCCTTCTCGCACGAAGGATTCACCGTTGCGGGGCTGCAGTCGGTACGTGGTGTTCAACGCTTCGATGCCGCCGATAATTTCCGAGTAGTGAAACTCGTGCCCGCGCACCACCAGTCCCGTTTCACCCAGCAAATTGTCGGCTTCCAGTCGCACCTGGCGATAGCCGAGGGCCCGCAGGCGCTCCAGCATGCGGGTTTTCAGCGGCAGGCATCCGGTCATTGCATGGCGACGGCCTTCCAGATCCTGGAGGCTCTTTCCCAGATACATCAAGCCGCCACATTCACCGTAGATCGGCATGCCGGCCCGGCTGGATTCCAGTACCTGGTTTTTCAACCCCTGATTGGCGGCCAGGCGGACGGCATGCAGTTCGGGATATCCGCCTCCGAAGTATATCCCGTGGATGTCCTCCGGAAGCCGGTCGTCCTCCAGGGCGGAAAACCAGACCAGTTCGGCTCCGTTTTCAACGAGACGGTCGAAATTATCCTGGTAATAAAAACAAAATGCGGCGTCACGGGCCACTGCGATGCGGACCGCCTTTTGCGCGCTCCCGGCCGCAGGCTCTGCGGTCGGTGCTTCCGAATGCCGTTCCGGCAGCAACTCGATCAAACGGTCGACATCGAGGTTGGTTTCAACCAGCGCTTTGAGTTCCAGCACGAATCGGCCGTCGTCATCCAGTTCCTCGCTCATGACCAGGCCCAGGTGACGCTCGGGAATGGATACCGGCGCCGAGCGCGGAATTCCGCCCAGTATCGGCATGTCCACGGCCCCGGCCAGGGCCTCGGAAAGATACTGCAGGTGGCGCGGGCTGCCGATGCGGTTAAATACCACGCCCAGAAAGGATACTTGCGGATCGAAACGCTCGAATCCAAAAACCAGCGCCGCTGCGCTGCGGGCCATGCTGCGGGCGTCGACGACCAGCAATACCGGCAGGTCCAGCCATTTGGCCATCTGGGCCGTGGAGCCGGACTCGGTCTTTCCGTCGTATCCGTCAAAAAGTCCCATCACGCCCTCAACGACAGCAATGCCGGACGTTCCGCAGTGGGAGAGAAAAGAACGCCGATTGTAGGCCTTCGACAGCATCCAACCATCCAGGTTCCGGCTTACGACACCGCCGATGCGTTGATGATGCCCCGGATCGATGAAATCGGGACCGATCTTGAATGGATAGACGGGCAGACCGCGTGCCCGCAGGGCCGCCATCAGTCCCAGGGCAATCGTCGTCTTGCCGCAGCCGCTGGAGGGTCCGGCCACCACCAGTCCTCGAATGGCCCGAGCGGATGGCATGTTGTTTTGTCTCTCCTTTCGACGGAAGGCTCGACGAACGAACACCCGATCCGAGCGTTCCGCCAAATCACTCCATGGCGTGAATCATCCCGCCGGCGGCGGGACTCGGCGGATAAAGGACCTTCTGGATGGACACTGATATATACCAGGCTTTGACTGTGATGCAACAGTCAATCCGGCCGAAAGACGACCGGCAGGTTCTTGACAAGCCGGAAAGATTGCTGCATAAACACCGAAATATCAATAATCGAAACCTGCGGTGTCCGTCGTTTCGGATCGATCCGGAGCGCCGGCTGAACAGGGAAACCGGTGTGATTCCGGTACGGTCCCGCCGCTGTGACTCCCGCCGACCATGCGGTCGGCAACGCTTGCGGCCACCGGTGCGCCACTGTTTTGCCCCGGCAAAATGGGAAGGCCGCCGCCTGCGGGGAGAAGTCAGAAGACCTGCCGCGGTTTCGTCAAGCCAGTTCCCCCTCGGGAACCGGCCGTCGAGCTGTCGAGGAGATGGCAAATCCTCAAGCGCCTGCGCTTGAGGATTTTTTTTGCCCTCATCACAGCCCGGTAAACACGGAAAAAGGACTGCGGGATTCTTTCTTACTGGAACCAGAACCAAGGATGGAGGAACCATGAACCAGGAAATGCCGACACTGGAACAAATCGCTGCACGGATTCAACCGCTGGAATCCCGTTGGCTGGAAGAAGCCCGGCGGCGGACAGCGCAACTGATCATGCCGCCAAGAGCCCTGGGCCGCCTGCACGATATTGCCGAGCGCATTTGTGCAATTCAATGCAGCCTGAAGCCCGATATCAGCTCCCGGGCGGTAATGGTGATGGCCGCCGACCACGGCATCGCTTCCGAAGGCGTCAGCGCCTTTCCCCAGGAGGTCACCGGAGAAATGATCAGGGCCTTTCTTACCGGCGGTGCCGGGATTAACGTTCTGGCGGCACTGGTGAATGCGGAAATCGTGGTGGTGGACGTGGGCATCATCCCCGAACTGGACCCCGTCGCCCTGAATGCCGGCCATCGCCTGCGGGTGCACAAAGCCGGAAACGGAACTGCCAATATCGCTCGCGGACCGGCCATGACCGAACAACAGGCCCTTGCATGCCTGCAAACCGGTTATGCCGTGGCCTCCGATCTGATTCAAAACGGTGCCCGGCTGCTCGGCACCGGAGACATGGGAATCGGCAACACCACGGCTTCGGCTGCAGTGGGCGCGGTGATCACCGGTGCGGACCTTCCGTCGATGGTGGGCCGGGGCACCGGAATCGACGACCACCGGCTGAAACACAAAATCGAAATGATCCGCACGGCCATCGCTGTCAATCGGCCCGACCCCGCCGACGGTCTGGACGTGCTTGCGAAAGTCGGCGGTTTTGAAATCGGGGGGATTGCCGGATGCATCCTGGCCGCTGCGGCGCACAGGGTTCCGGTGGTGGTGGACGGTTTTATTTCCACCGCCGGAGCGCTGGTGGCGCACGCCCTCTGCCCGACGTCGGTGGAATACATGTTTGCCGGTCACCGCTCCGAGGAATCCGGTCACGGCGGGATGCTGAATTACCTGGGGCTGCAACCGATCCTGGACCTGGGCATGCGGCTGGGAGAAGGCACCGGCGGAGCCCTGGCCATGAGCATCCTGGAAGGCGCCGTGCGGATATTCAACCGGATGCATACTTTTAAAGAAGCCGGTGTCTCGCAGGGATAGATCGGGTTGCGGGTTGCGGGTTCCGCGTTGCGGGCTTCTTTCCTTTTCCCCCCGTTTGCCCTATAATGAATGTTGACGAAACCGCTAAAATCTTTCTAAAAACACAAACGACACGCGACGCCGGGACTTTGGAAAAAGCCACCGCCAACACCCTGCACGATCTGCTGCGCTACCTGCCTTCGGCCGCAATCCCCGCGGTGGTGGGATTCGTGTCCGTGGCGGCGTTCAGCCGCTTGCTGGCACCGACCGAATACGGTCGCTATATCCTGGTTTACACCACCGTACTGTTCATCCACACAATGTTCTTCAGTTGGATCAATCAATCCGTTCTGCGATTTTACACCCGCGAAGCAAACCGGCGCCCGGACGAGTTCTTCTCGACCGCGGTGTTCGGTTTTCTGATGTTGGCGGCGGCCGTCGGCCTGGTGTGGATGACGGCGCTGCAGCTGCTGCCCTCTGATGATGCCCGCCTGCATGCAATGTTCTACCTCGGTCCAGCGGTGCTGTTCGCCTACTCGGGCTGCATGTTGATGCTCGGTTTTTTGAGGGCAATGCGGCAAAGCCTGCATTATTCCGTGTTGATTTCCACAAGCGCGCTGGTGCGTCTGGTGGTGGCCCTGATGCTGATCATCGGTTTCGGCCGACAGGCGGATGCCATTCTCTGGGGGTTGATCGCCGGCATGCTGCTGGGAGCCGTTGCGGGCTTCGTTTCGTTGTCAAGGCGCTGGAAACCGGCAGCAACGCTTATCCGGCGGGATATGTTTCGGCATTGGGCCGCCTACGGAATTCCGTTGGTGGGACTGGCCCTGACCAATATGATCCTGGCTGCTTCGGATCGATATTTTCTGGGGTACTTGCTGGATGCTTCCGCCGTGGGCATCTATGCCGCCGGATACCGGATCATCGAAACCGGGATGACTGCACCGGTGACCTTTCTGATGCTGGCCACTTTTCCGATGTTGATACAGGTTTATGAAAAAGAAGGCATCGCTCGGACCCGTTGGCTGATGGCCGAAATGATGGGGCTGTTTTTCCTGGTCCTTACGCCGGTTCTGGTTCTGTGTGTGATGCTCCACCGTCAAATCGTCGATGTCGTCCTGGGCGATGCATTCGCCGAAGCGGCGATTATCGTACCCTGGATTGCCGGCGGGGTTTTTCTGATGGGACTTTGCGTTTATACCAACAAAAGTTTCGAATTACGGGAGAAAACCGCTTCGCTGTTCGGCCTGTATGCACTGGCCGCTTTGCTGAACCTGCTTCTGAACAGTCTGCTGATCCCGCAACTGGGGATGACCGGAGCCGCGGTGGCTACCTTTGGCGCATACGCAGCGGCCCTTGCGCTGTCCCTGTGGCGCGGCAGCCGGTATTTGGCCTGGCGCTTGCCCTGGCGCACGATCCGCAGCATTGTTGCCGCGGCAGCGGCCATGACGGCTGCATTGATCCTCTGCCCGCAAAGCGGGCGGCCGCTGGTTGATCTGGTGGCGAAAACCGCCGCCGGAGGTACGATCTACGCGATCGTGATTCTGGTTTTTTGTCGCCATGCCGCTGTTGACATGCTAGCGATGTTGCGTCAAAAACGTCAAACGGCCGGAGGGGCCGAATGAGCGCTGACGGCCGGAATCCCAGTATTTTGTTTATTCTGTATCAGTTCCCGCCCTCCAATGATGTCGGTGCCCAGCGTCCGGTTCGCTTTATCAAGCATCTTTGGCAACGGGGCTGGCAGGTGTTTGTCGTGGCGCCTGCCAATGGCATTTATTATTCCTATGCACCGCAAGGGGTCGCGGAAATCGCGCAATATTGCCATGTCATCCGGGTGCCGATGATCTTTCCCGCGCCCGGCCGGACATCGACCCATCCGGGGCCGCTGCGTCTGTGGGTCTGGCGGGCCTGGAATCGACTGGCAGTGCCTGACGGCACATTGGCCTGGCTGCCGACAGCCGTTTCTGCCGGCATTCAGGCCGTTCGACTTCATCGCATTCCCCTGATCGTGGCTTCCGGTCAGCCTTTCAGCGTCTTCCTGGCCGCCGCCCTGATCCGCAAATTCACCGAAACCGCCCTCATTTTCGATTACCGCGATCTCTGGTCGTTAAACCCTTTTTACAAGGGCTCCCGGCCGCGCCGCGTTTTCGAAGCCCAGCTTGAAAAATACGCGGTCCGCAATGCCGGGGCCAGCGTGTTCGTCACCGACGAATGCCTTCGCATTCAAACCGCCAAACTCTGCGGCCCGGGCCGCCATCTGACCATCACCAATGGTTTCGAAGCACCTCCGCAATCGGTCCGATTCGAACCGGATCCCGGATTTCGAATCGTGTATGCCGGAAATTTTTATGGAAATCGCAGCCCGCAGTTCTTTTTGCGGGGACTGGCCGATGCCTGCGCCCGCAACCCGGCACTGGCGCGACACACCCGGGTCGATTTTTTCGGCGTGTACGACCATCGTCGGATCGCCCGGGACTGCGACCGGCTCGGCCTGGCAGCAACCGTGAGGCTGAACCCCCGCATCCCGCGTTCCGAGCTGTTGCAGAAACTTCAGCAGGCCAGCCTGTTGCTGCTGATCAACTCCTATGGGCCCGGACATGAGATGTTTCTGCCGGCCAAGTTCTTCGATTATCTATCGGTGGGAAAACCGATTCTTTGCCTGGCAGAAGACGGAGCGTTGAAAGATGCCATGCTCCGCACAGGTGCCGGTGATGTCGTCGACCCCCGCAATGCCCATTCGGTAAGCGACCGGCTGGTGGCGATCTATCGGAATTGGAGTCGGCGGAAATCTGTATTCCGACTCGACCCGAAAAAAATCCGACCGTTCCGGGCATCGGAAACCGGTGATCAGTTCGAACGGCTTTGCCGTGAGCTGATGGCTGCATCCCGGGAAACCAATAAGAATGAAACCTTGTATCGCTAAAGGTTCGATTCGAGCGGCTGCAAAGTCGGCCGCTCATAGCCGCTTGCGTGTGCCATGGAAAATCTCGCGCTGCTTGCCGCCTGCGTACTGACCTTGATCTCGCTTTTTCTCTTTCTGGTCGAACGCAGGTTTTTCTACCTTTCCCTGATCGTCTTCTACCCTTTCGTCGGCCAGATGATCGGAAGCGAAATCGTCGTGCTGGGCTTCACCCTCAATCCATCCATGCTGTTCGGTTTCATGGTGCTGTCGCTGGCCACCCTGAACATGATGCTTCATCCGGTTCGCAACCCCTGGCTGGAAGCCGCCGTCGTGATATTCGTGATCTATGCCCTGCTCACGGCCTTTTTTTCGCCGGTGCGGATGAGCAGCATTTCCTGGGTGTTGAAAATTGCCACCTGGCTTTTTATTCTGGTTTCTTCCACCAAGCTTTTCGAGGCGGAATCGGATCTGCCGCCGATTCACTTTGCGGTCTGTCTGGCAGTGGTGACGGTCATCGTTTCGTTTTTTCTCTCCTGGATGGGAATCTACGGTCAGCGGTTCACCTATGAAACCGGGGTGGAATCCTACGGAGCCGGTTTCAGTTCCGGTAAGACCCTGGCAAATTACCTGGCAATTGCCATACCGGTGCTGGCACTGAAAACCAGCGCGGCATCCCATCCGAGCCGTCTTTTTTCCTGGTTTCTGATACTGTTGTCCCTGACCGTCATCGTGCTGACCTTTGTTCGATCTCCTGTGATCGCACTCCTGGTGGGCTTTGCAGCCTACCAGTTTTTCCGGATCCGATACGGCGGCCGGAATGTAACGCACTTTTTCGTCATTGGAATCATCACCGTGGCGGTGCTAGCGGGACTGTATTTCACCCTGGGCCAAAGCCGCTATCTGAGCCGGTGGACGGAGCTGGGCGAAAAATACGAGCAGGGGCAAATCGAAAAGCTCGGTTCCGGACGGGTGGGCGGTCTGATGGGTTTTTATCAGCATTATCGCTACCGGGCCACCGTCTTTCAGCAGATATTCGGCAGCGGCATCGGCTCCTCCTACGTCTACCTGGGCAATAAAAAATACATCCACAACGATTTCGCCGAGATCCTGATGGGCTGCGGGGTGGTTGGATTCGCGCTGTACCTGTTTATTCTGTGGCGGGTTTTCGCTTTGTTGCTGCCGCTGCTCAACCGGGGGCACCCGCCGGGCTATCGGCGTCTGGGAGCACTGGGGATGGCCGCTTTTTTCATGGTCCTGGCCCTGCACATGACCAACATCACCTCCGGGGTGATCTACCTGTCGGTTTGGGCTGTATTTAGCGGGGCCCTGATCGGGATCGAACAGGCCGACCGGGGCAAGGAGGCCGCCGGAATGCAGGTCGTCACCGAACGAAACGGGGCCTGAGCCGAACGGTTCAAACCTGGAAGAACAAGATCGTTTTCAATGAGAATTTTTTCGATTTACTATCGCCATAAACGCGGCGGGTTCAACCGCCGGCTGTACCGCCTTTATCAAGGTCTGGCCGATCGCGGCATTCACTTGCATTACCTTTCATTGGAAGCGCTGCCGGTGCGGCATGCCAACATCTTCGCCCACCGTCTGAAAATGCCGTTCGGACGCCGCGAAAATGCACTTTTCTGGTGTCTGTTTTTATTGTGGGCGCCGTTGGCCTGCCTGTGGCAAATTCGCCGTCTCAGGCCGGAAAGAATCGTGGTATTTTCATCGTTTTACGCTTTTGTATGCGCTCCGGCGGCAGGGGTGCTGAAACGGCCCATGGTGACCTTTTTGCGTGCCGATGTAACCGCCGAAGCGATCCTGCAGCAAAAATCGATGTTGCGGGTGCGGATGTTGGAGCTGTTCCAGAAAATCGGCCTGGCCTGTTCGTCACGAGTGGTAACGGCCAGCGAAATCATGCGCCGCGACGTGCAGCGGCGTTACCATGGGATGCGGACATCCGTGTTGCCCAACGACGTAACTGCACCGCCGGTGGCTTCAGAGAAGGATAAGGCCGCCGTCCGCGGTCGATACGGGCTTGAGGATACCGAATTCGTGATCGTCACGGCGGCGCCCCTCAGCCCGCTGAAGAATATCGATTTTCTGATCCGTGCGTTCGCGCAATTGGATATGGTAGAAAGTCGCCTGGTAGTCGTGGGAGATGATTTAAATGACGGCGGCGAACGCCGCCGCCTGGAGCAGCTTGCCGCGGCAATCACCCGGCCGGGCCGAGTCGTGTTTACCGGATGGCTCGAGTCGCCGTTTCCGGTGATCGCAGCCGCCGACCTGTTTGTATTTCCCAGTGCCCGGGAAGGTTCGCCCAATGCACTATTGGAAGCCCTGGGTTGCGGTGTTCCGTGTCTCGGCAGCCGGATACCGGAGATTATCGAGTTGCTGGCATATGATGAACTTCTATTTTCAATCACCTCCACAGTGGAATTGCGAAACAAATTGACCCGGGCTGCCGGCGACATCGAGTTTCGAAGACGCCTGGCCGCCCTTTCCGACGAGCGCCGGGATCATTTCACTTTTGACTGGGAGTCCGCAGCCGTGGATCTGGTTCTTGCTACCCCAAGCGGTCCCGCACATTCGAGGAACCACAGGTTTTGAAGATTGCATTCGTCGGCACCAAAGGCATCCCGGCACGCTGGGGCGGAATCGAGACCTACGTCGAACAGATCGGCAGACGCCTGGTGGACCGAGGCCATGAAATTACGGTGTTCGGATCGCGCTGGTACTGTCGGAACTGGTCCGGCCGGCAGTATCGGGGCATTCGTATCCAGGGTGTACCGTCCCTGCGGTTGCAGGCCAGCGATGCGTTGAGCAACGGCTTTTTCACAACCCTGAAAGTGATCCCGGCATCTTACCAGGTGGTCCACTTTCACGGCATGGCCTCGTTTTTTTACCTGCCGGTAATCCGAGCCGCCGGGAAAAAAACGGTGGTCACCGTTCACGCAATGGAATCCAACTGGGGTAATCAAAAATACGGTGTGCTGGGCCGCAGGGTCATCAAGACGGCCTTTCTTTTGGGAATTCGGCGAGCGCACTGCGTAACCACCGTCGCCCCCCACCTTCAGGACAAATTGTTGCGCCGCTACGCAGTACGCAGCCGTTTACTGCCGGCCGGTGTGCCGGCCGCCGTTAAACGCCGGCCGTCGATTATTCGCGACAAATACGGCCTTGACAGTGAGAGCTATCTTTTGTTTCTGGGGCGGATCGATCCCATCAAGCGGATCGAATGGACCCTGTCCCTGCTGGATATCCTGCCCGGGCACCTGAAACTGGTGGTCGCCGGCGGGGCTCAGGACGCCGCCACATTTGATTACTGGCAGGGTTTGAAACAGCGGGCCGGACTGAATTCGCGCATTATTTTCACCGGCCCGGTGCAGGGGCGCGAAAAGGCAGAACTCTTCAGCAACTGCCTGCTGTTTTTGACGCCCTCGGCCGACGAAGGCATGCCGCTGACCGTACTGGAAGCAGCCGCTTACGGCCGCTGCAGTGTCGTGTCCGATATCGCCGCTTTCGATTCGGTCATCGTGGATGGACACAACGGATTTTTGTTTGCGCGCAACGATCCGCGCGCCTTTCAGAACATCGTTAAACAACTGGTCGGCGACGTGGCGCGCATCCATCGCGTCGGCGATAACGCCCGGCATATGTTCGCCGGTCTGTTCGACTGGGATGCCGCCGCTGCCAAAGCCGAAGCATTGTACAAGGCGTTGTTGGCGGCTTGAAGCCTGCCGATCGGCCTTGTATCGACCGACAGAGTGAAGTCGAGTTGAATCCGGTTGGCCGTTCCGGATATATTGGAATCCGGATGGACATCCGCCACCTGTAAACCGCGACCCCCGTCGCTTGATGCGGTTGATGTATTCCAAACATTCAAAAGCTGAGTTTTCCGCCGCTGCGGCCCCGGTTCGAATGCAATGGCTGCTCCTGGCGGCCTGTTTTGGCTTCGCCTACAGTCAAACCCTGACCGGACTCTGGAAAACATGGATTTCGGGGGGTGACGCCTCGTTTGGCCTGGTGATCCCGTTCCTGACGGCATACCTGATTCTGGAAAAACGCCCTTTGCTGGTTCGGAGCGCTGTCAGGCCGAAGCCGGCAGCCCTGCCGGTGTTCATTTTGTGCATCCTTTTCAGTCTTTACGGAATTCTCGGCTCAAGCCCCACAGCAGTTCGGCTCATGCTGCCGCTGATACTGCTCTTCGGCACGCTGTTTTGCTTTGGAACCGCTTACTTCCGTCTCCTGGCGCTGCCGTTTTCATTGACGGTATTTATGTTGCCGTTGCCCACGACGCTGGAGGTTTACCTGGGTCTGCCCCTGCGGCGGCTGTCCACCGAGCTGGGGGTCTTCTTGTTGCGGATATTGAATGTTTCGGTGTTTGTCGAAGGCAATATCATCGATCTGGGCGTTACGCGCCTGCAGGTGGTTGAAGCCTGCAGCGGTCTGCGTTACCTGATGCCGATGCTGGCACTGGCAGTGCTGTTTGCCTATTTCTTCCTGCAGGGAAGATTCCGGCGAGCCATACTGGTATTGGCCACCTTTCCGATATCTGTGGCCGCCAACGGGTTGCGGATTGCCGCCACTGGATATCTGGCCCAGAATTACGGCCCCGGAACCGCCGACAGCTTCTTTCACGCCTTTTCGGGCTGGTTGTTTTTCGTTTTTGCGCTGCTGTTGCTGCTGTCTTTGGCGCTGGGGATGCGTTTGTTGTCCCGCCGGAGGTCGGATCCCCCGTCGCGGGCACCCGCCGATGACTCCGGATTGCAAAGTTCGCCGAATTGGGTTGCGGTGCTCGTCAGCGCCGGCCTGCTGCTCATGGTCGGTTTTCTTGGACATTGGACGTCAAACCTGCCGCCCATAGGATTGAAAAACGGCTTTACCGAATTTCCACTGCAGATCGACGAATGGACCGGCCGCACGGAGACGCTGGCGCCGAATATCGTTGCGCTTTCCGGTGCCGAAGAAGCCTTGAACGCGGCGTTTCTCTCTCCGGAAGGGCGCAGTATATCGCTGTACATCGGCTACCGCGGCACCGCGTTTCTGGAAAACGAAAATTTTTTCCACAGTCCCGACATCTGTCTGCCTTCCCTGGGCTGGAAAACCCTGGCAGCCGGGCACAGACGCATCGACTCGATCCCCGGCTTCGGCAACATCGTGGTGAAGCAAATGTGGATCGAAAAGATGGGGCAAAAACAGCTGGTTTATTACTGGTTTCAAACCCGCGACCACGTTGCCGCCGACGTCGACCGCAATCGGTTCCACCTCTTTCTGCACGCCCTGTCCCGAGACAACACCTACGATCTATTCATCCGGCCCATGACGCCGCTGTTTCCGGGCGAAACCCAGCAGGACGCCGAAATCCGTCTGGACCGCTTCGTACGAAACCTGAGCGCCTCTCTCCGGAAACACCTCGAGAAAAACGCATTTGCAGATGACGACTCGAATCCGCATCGCAATTAAACTGGCCGGCAGCATCGTCTGCAGCCTCATCCTGACGCTCGTGCTGGGTTTTTTGCTGATCGGTGAAACGTTTCTCCGTGTGGAGCGGGAACCGATAAGCGGCAAAGCCGATGCAGTGGTTGTTCTGGCCGGTGGACATCCGGAAGACAAACACCGGATCGAAAAAGGCCTCGCACTGATTCGCCGCGGCAAAGCCGGGGTGTTGATCCTGCCGCTGCGCCATCCGTCGTTTCGCTGGAGCTGGGCCGTCGATTTCTATGGTTTGCCGTCCGACGCCTCCTCCGTCAGCGTCCTGATCGGGCGCAGCACGCCTGCTGAGGCGCAATGGCTCGACGATTACGGAGGCACCTATACCGAGGCAAGAAAAACGATGGAGATCATGCGCCGACATCGGTTGCATTCGGCGATTGTGGTGAGCTCGGCCTACCACATGCGCAGAGCCGCAATGGCGTTTTCACGTTTTGAAAGTAAATCGGGTCTGCAATTTTCTTATCAGAGCGTGAATCCGACTCGCAGCAGGCCCGCACCCTGGTGGATGAATGGCGAATATGTCATCAAGCTCTTGAAAGAATACCGCAAAGTGGCGGCCGCCTATCTGGTTTACCGCCGATAGGAGTGCGTGTTTGGGCAGCATTTTGACAAATTTCGGCCGGCAAGCGATGTTGAATGGGTGAAAATACCGGCAAAATTTGATATGCATCATGTTCCAACCGCAGGGATTTGTACACAAGCATTAGAATTTTATTTGTTTTATTAAAAACAGGGGATGGTGGCATACACTTTGCTATTCGTAAGAAAAGAATTGCCCTTGCGGCGAATGCAATGCACGCAGGCGATACTCAACTGAGTTGCCTGGAACGCACGCGGAGATGGGGATGGTTCTGTTGACCTCGATGATGCTTTCGTTGTTCATCACCATGGTGCTGATCCCCATTTTCAAACACCAGGCCGTTCGGTTGCAGGCCATAGACTTTCCATCCACAAGATCCATTCACACCGACCCCAAACCGCGCATCGGCGGCATTGCCATGGCCTGCGGCATGTTGACGCCGGTTTTGATCTGGACACCCAACGATCCCTTTATCACCTCGGTGATCCTCGGCGCGGGCCTGATTGTGCTGGTCGGATTCATCGATGATCAACGCGACCTGAATTACAAACTGAAATTCGCCGGGCAGCTGATGGCTGCATCGTTGGTCATCTTTTACGGTGACCTGGCCATCCGCTCCACGGGAACCCTGCTGCCCGCCGGCATGCAAATCCCTGAATGGTTGGCGCTTCCACTGACGTTGTTTGTGATCGTCGGCGTCACCAACGCCATCAACCTGTCCGACGGTCTGGACGGCCTGGCCGGCGGCATCGCCCTTTTGTGCTTCAGCTGCATTGCCATCGTGGCCTACCAAAGCGGCCACTATGCCATCGCCCTGATCGCCGCCACCGTGATCGGTGCCATCTTTGCTTTTTTGCGCTTCAACACCTATCCGGCGGTCATTTTTATGGGAGACGCCGGCAGTCTGCTGCTGGGTTTTCTGGCCGTAACGTTGTCACTTGGCCTCAGCCAGTCGTCCGAGACGATCAGTCCGCTGTTTCCGCTGTTATTGCTCGGCTTTCCAATTCTCGACACCCTGCGGGTCATCATCGAACGGATTTCAGAAGGCCGATCGCCCTTTCATGCCGATCGGAATCATTTTCATCACAAGCTCATTGCCCTTGGCTTTCTGCATACCGAAGCGGTTGTCATCATCTATCTACTGCAGGCCTTTCTGGTTGCATTTGCCTATATGGGCCGTTTCCGTTCTGAATGGTTTCTGCTGGTTTCCTACCTGTTGTTTTCAGTCGCTGTGCTGGCGTCCCTGTCGATCATTCGCCGCACCGCCTGGCGGAGCGGCCGACCGATGCGAATTACGCAGCTGGTGGCAGTTCAACTGCAGCGCATCAAGGAAAAAAGCGTTCTGATCAAAATCTCTTATTGGGCGGTCTGGATACTGCTTCCGGCCCTGCTGCACGTAACCTGCCTGCTGCCGAAACAAGTGTCGGGACTGTTTGCCAGCCTGGCGCTCACCGCAGCCGGGGTTCTGTTTGTGATCATGGTGTATGAACCAGGCTGGCTGGAAAAGCTGTTGCGAGTGGTGCTATACGGGCTGATTCCCGGTCTGGTTTACGCCTGCCAGCGATCCACGGTTGCATGGCTTGACCCGAATTTTGAACGACTGTATAATTTTTTGTTTATCGTCCTGGTGGCTTTTGTGCTCTGCATGCTCAAATTCACCCGACGGCAGAACGGGTTCAAGACGACGCCCACCGACTTCTTGATCCTTTTCATCGCGCTGATCGTCCCGAATCTGCCCGATGCCCAGATCCAGAGCTACCAAATGGGCCTTTTCGCCGCCAAGCTGATCGCACTGCTGTTCAGTTTCGAAGTTTTGATTGGAGAATTGCGAGGAGAGCTCAACGGGTTAAGTCTGAATGTCATCGCCGCGTTGCTCCTGATTGCCGGACGCGGAGTGCTGTAGTCGGCCGGCATTTCTGTCGCTGTAAACCGGAATGTTCAATTTGGACCCGAATCGAGTGAAGCGCTCGATGGCTGCCACTGATATATGACGTGCATGCAAACCAGCACCGGAATTCCGATTCCATATAAAGCCGGCGAACCGCGGTTGTGTCGGCACCCCTGTCCCAAAACGTCGGCGAACCCATCGGCCAATGGAAAGCGCTGGTTCTGCTGGTTGTTGCTTTTTACAGCGGTGGTGGTGATCGGCTGCGGTGGACCCGAAGCCCGGAAAAAGTACTACTTTGAAAAAGCCCGGGCCCTGGAGGAAGCCGGCGATTTCATCAAAGCCAGGCTCGAATATAAAAATGCGCTGCAGATCGATCCGGACTTCCAACCGGCCTATTTCGCACTCGGGGTCATCGAACTGGAGGAGAAAAATTACAAAAAGGCCTACAAGTATCTCTCCAAGGCCGCTGAACTCGATCCGAACCATCTGCCCACCCAAATTTACCTGGCAAGGCTTTTCTTTATCGGCCGGGTCTACGACCGGGCGGCCGAACGGATCGATACGGTTCTGGCCGCAGAACCGGAAAATCCGGAAGCCCTGCTGATCAAAGCGGCGTTGCAGCTCGCCGAGGGTGAAGATGCCCCGGCCCGCAATCAACTCGAAATACTGCGATCCCGCGGCATTACCGATCCTCAACTCTACCTCATGCTGGCAACGATTTACGCCCGGCAAGGCGACCTCGCAACGGCGGAATCGACCCTGCGTGACGGCATCGCAGCCAACCCCGGTTCGACGCAGATCAACATTGCCCTGGCCAAATTTTACACCTGATCGGATCGCCTGGAAGCGGCCGTCGCGGCACTGCAGCGGGTGTTGGCCGTCGAACCGGAAAATTACCGCCATTACCTGAATCTTGCCGCGCTGTTTTGGGAAAACGGCCGGCAAAGCGATGCCCGGCGGTATATTCAGCAATTGCTCGACAAAAAACAGGAGCCAGAAGCCAACATCATCCATGCCGCTCGATTTTACATTCAAAAAAACAGCATGGAAGACGCCGAAGAACTCCTGCAAAAGGGTATCGAAAAATACGGTTCCAGCTTCGATCTGCATTTGTTGTTAAGCGAAATTTTCGTAAACACCGGCAGGAGTCAGCCGGCCATTGAGTTGTTGCGACAGTGCCTGACATTCAGTCAGAACCCGGCCGCGCCCGACATCGTTCGCACGAAAATCGCACTGGCCAGAATCCACCTCATGAATCGGGAACTTAAGGCGGCGGAGGCCTACATCAACGAGGTCACCGCCGAAGTGCCTTCGAGCATCGATGCCCATTATCTCAAGGGCACCATCAGCCTCTCGAAAGGAGAAGGCGTTAACGCGGTTTCCGAATTCCGCACCGTGATCAACGAAAAGCCTGAATTCATCGAGGGCTACATCCATCTCAGTCAGGCACACGTGCTCAACCGGGAATACGCGCTGGCCGAAGATACGCTGCGGCGAGCCCTGAGGATGGATCCCGATTCGGTAGAAGCCGCCATTGCACTGAGCCGACTGCACATTATGCTGGGGGATACCGCCGCCGCCAGCCGGCAACTAAATGAGATTCTCGAAAAAAATCCTGACGCAGTATCGGCGGTCGCCTTGCTGGGCGATCTGCTCTGGGTGCAGCGTGACCTGCGTGCCGCTGAAAAACAATACCGCCGTTTATTGACGCTGGCACCGGATCGAGATCTCGGTTATCGAAAATTGAGCCGCTTTTACCGCAGCACCGGACAGCTGCAAAATGCCCGGGAGGTCCTCGAACAAGGCCTTGCCCGCCGTGAACCGTCACCCGACCTGCAGGCCGCCTTGATTCAAAACTGTTTCTCGCTGGAACGCTTCGATGAAGCGCTGACACGCAGCCGTCGATTTGCGGAGCAGCATCCCGAAAACCCCATTGCTTGGTATTTGCTGGGAAAATCCCAGGCAGAAAGCCGGCGCACCACGGAAGCCGAGCAGTCTTTTAAAAAAGCCCTTGAAATTCGCCCGGACTTTCAGGCGGCGCACATCGATCTGGCCCGACTTTACATCGCTCGTCGGGATACCGCCACTGCCGTCCGCCGACTCGAGCACGCCATTGAACTCGATCCAAGCGATCCAATCACCTACCTTTCACTGGGACAGTTGCATTATCAGCGCGGCGAAACCGTCCAGGCCGTCCGGACGCTGGAAAAGGCAGTGGAACACAACCCGCAATTCTGGCCGGCGCTCAACAATCTGGCATTTTTGTTGAGTGAACAGGACGGTTCCGCGGAAGCGCTGGCCAGGTCGCTTGATTACGCACAAAGAGCGCTGGAAGTCCGTCCACGGGATCCCCAGATCCTCGACACACTCGGCTGGATTTACTATAAACTGGGAGATCCCAACCGGGCATTGGGTCTGCTGGAAACCGCACTTCAGGACGCCCCCGATAACCCGATGATCAATTTTCATGCTGGAATCGTCTACTTCCATGTCGGCAACCACCGGCTGGCCCGCAGTCGTCTTGAGACGGTATTGCGAACCACGGATGAAAACTTCCCCGAACGGGCCGAAGCCCGGCGGATATTGGCGGAAATACCCTGAAAACCGATCGGTGGCCGGCTCATGGCAACATCCGCATGGCAATGCTTCGGTTTCGCGAAAACCGGAAACACGCTGACATCCCGGAACCGCTCTGGATGGACGCACCGCAGCCGTTCCGCACCGAAAACCGGGAGACCGAAAATGCGATCATTCTGGGTTTGTTTTCTTCTGCATGTGCTGTTGGTGTTCATCGTAACTTCGCCGGCCCGGGCGCAGAACGACTTCGAGCCGAACCCGGCCATCGGCGATGCTTACGTGATCGGCCCCGGTGACCGGATCGACATTTCGATCTGGAAAGAACCGGCGCTGACGCGGACGGTCACCGTACTGCCGGACGGCTCCATTTCTTTTCCGCTGATCGATCAGATCCAGGCCGAGGGGCTTACGATCGACGCCTTAAAGTCCGAGATCGAGAAACGAATCGTGCGGTTTGTTCCCAATCCGAACCTTTCTGTGGCCGTAAACACCGTCGGAAGCCTGTATGTGTATGTGATCGGTAAAGTTCACAATGCGGGCCGGTTCGAGTTGAACACTCGGATCAACGTGCTGCAGGCGCTTGCCATGGCCGGAGGATTGAACCCCTTTGCCAACGAAGAAGAGATCAAAATTTTTCGGGAAACCGGCGATGACCGGACACTTCAGTTCGAATTTAACTACCAGGAGGTCTCCCGGGGCAGGAACCTCGAACAAAATATCCAGCTTCAGCGCGGAGATGTGATTCTGGTGCCCTGATGAATACGGGCATCCGTCGCCGGAAGGTCGCTTCAGTGCAGCAGGACGGCCCCGGCCAAATGAAAAAGCGTTGCGGCCCCATCCGAATCTCTGGTACGATAAATGCAACTCACAGGGGAACGAACGGGACCCAAAAAACCTGTTTTTCAATCATTAATTAGAGATTTATCTTCGCCACGATGACACCCACCAATGCGATGTCGTTAAAGGAATCGCTTCAGATCCTCAAACGGCGCAAATGGAGCTTGCTGCTGCCGTGGGCGGCCGTTTTCCTGGCCGCCGCATTTTTCGCCGTGGCGCTGCCGCCGCTTTATAAATCGACCTCTACGATACTGATCGAGGAACAGGAGATCCCGGATGAATTTGTCACCGCGACGGTAACCAGTTACGCCGAACAACGATTGCAATCCATCTACCAACGAATTATCAGCACGTCGCGGTTGCTGGAGATTATCAATCGTTATAACCTGTATCCGGAGCTGAAAGGCAAACTGACGACCGACCAGATCGTTCATCACATGCGCCAGTCGATCCGGCTGGATACGATCAGCGCAGAGGTCATCGACCCGCGTACCGGGCGACCCGGTTCAGCCACAATCGCATTCACATTGACCTACGAAGGTAAAGGCGTCCCGGAAAAGGTCCAGCGGGTGGCCAATGTGCTGGCCTCCCTTTTTCTGGAAGAAAACCTGCGGGAGCGAGAGCGTCAGACCGAAGAGACCTACCGCTTTCTGGAAGATGAGATGCAGAAACTGCGGCGGCGGCTCGACGAAATCGAGGGCGAAATCGCAGCCTTCAAAGCCGTGCACATCCATGAACTGCCCGAAGTGTTCCAGGTGAACATGCAGACGCTCAACAACATCGAGCGCAACATAGAGCGGTTAAACGAGCAACTGCGAACGCTGCGCGAACGCGAGGGCTACCTGCAGACGCAACTGGCCAGCATCGAACCGCTGAAAACCATGAACGAAGACCAGCGCCGGCTGAGGGAACTGCGGGTTGAACTGAGCAATCTGGAAAGCCGCTTTACCGATGCCTACCCCGACGTAATTAAGACCCGGGAAGAAATTCGTAACCTGGAAAAACATCTCGAAAAAAAAACCGGGACGGCCGCCCGGAACGAAACGGCCGACAATCCGGCCTACATCACGCTGGCCGCCCAGCTGGCCAGCACCCAGGCCGACATTCAATCGGTTCGGCGCCAGATAGACGAACTCAAAACCCGTGCCGCCGACTATCGTGGTCGCATCGAAGACACGCCGAAGGTGGAGGAATCCTACAAGGCTCTGCTGGTGGAGCGCAACAATACACAGGCCAAGCACGATGATCTCATGCAGAAATACATGGAGGCTCGTGTGGCCCACGGCCTGGAGATGGAACAAAAGGGCGAACGCTTTACACTGATCGATCCGGCTCGCTTGCCGGAAAAACCCTACAAACCCAACCGGATGGCCATCGTGCTCATTGGTTTGGTTCTCGGTGCGGGCGCCGGAGTTGCGGTTGCCTCCCTGAGAGAGTTTTTTGACAACTCGGTTCGCAGCCCGGAATCCCTGACCCTGGCAACCCAGATTCCGGTGCTGGCCGGAATTCCGGAAATTCGAACGGTCCGCGATATCCGCCGGAAACGCCGCTGGCATGCGATAAAATTGTCGGCACTGCTGGTGGCAGTCGCCTGCGGTCTGGCATTTGTGCATTTTTGGGTAATGGACCTGAATATTTTCTGGGCCAAATTGATGCGGCGCCTGTCGATTTGAAGATCGGCCGCGATCAATTCAGGTTAAAGTTTGCCGAGTCAACAACCATCCGCCAGGCGGATGCCTTGAATTTTCCTGCTGCGACACTTGCCGCTGGCAAGAAAACTCAGAAGTGCTGGGCTTTCATGTTGAACTTGCAGTAGCACCCGGTCCGGACAAGAATGATCATGAATTTTTTTCGTAAAAATGTTGCGCCATCCGAAAAAAAGCCGGCGGGTGAAAAACCGGCACGCAGTGAGTGGAAACCGGTCTATACCGATTCCAAAGCGGTTTCCTTCGATCCGGCCGTCGCGGAAAAAAACCGGGTGATCAGCATATTTCCGGAGTCACCCGAAATCGATTACTATAAAATCCTTCGTACCCAGATCCGGCACAGGGCCAGAAGCCGCAATTGCAGAACGTTGATGATCACCAGCGTCAACCCCGGAGAAGGCAAGACCTTGACTGCCATCAATCTGGCAATCACCTTCGCCCGGGAAGTCAACAAGACCGTACTGCTGGTAGATGCGGACCTGATGCGGCAGAACGTTCACAAATATATCGGGTTTCCGCATGATAAAGGCCTGATTGATTATCTGGTCGGTGAACGCCCCCTTAAGGAGTTTATCGTCTGGCCCGGTATCGAACGCCTCACGGTCATCTCCGGGGGACGGACGATTTACGACAGCTCCGAACTGCTGGGTTCCCCTCGTATGGAAAGCCTGATCGAAGAAATGAAAAACCGCTATCCGGACCGTTATGTGCTCTTCGACGTCCCACCGATCCTGGGCGGGGCAGACTCCATCGTCCTGTCGGACCTGATAGACGGAATTCTGATCGTGGTCCAGGAAGGCAGCACTTCCGTACATGATGTGAACAAGGCCCTGGAGATGCTCCCCAGGGAAAAGGTGCTCGGATTTGTGTTGAATCGTCAGAAAAACCCCGTCCGGAATTATTACTATACTTACCGCCGCTAACCTGAGTCCATCCCGGAAATGTTCCTTTTCACCCTGGATTGTAAAATCGAAGAATCCGTTGTAGGAATGATCTGGCTTCCCGTAGGCTCGGAATTATGACCCGGATTGAAAACAGATTGCGGAGGCTCCGATATGAAGCGGATGCGCAATTGCACGACGCTGGGCATGCTCGCACTGGTTTTGATAATATGGTCTGCTGGCCTGGAAACCACGGCGGAGGCCACTCAGCAGTATGCCGAAGCCACCGGAAAGGGATGCCGGTTCTGTCACCGTGACAACCTGGGCGGTCCGTTGAACACCGCCGGCTGGGCCTATGCCCGCAGCGGCTATCAGTACCCCATTCCAGCGGCCTCGCTGGAACAAATGCAACGGCTTCAATCCTCCTTGCATCAATTTCTGCGACTGCTGAGCGGATACCTGCATCTGCTGGCCGCTGCCGTTCTGGTGGGCGCGATCTTTTACGTTCATCTGTTTATCGGTCCGGCCAAATTGAGCGGCGGCATACCCCGCGGCGAACGGCTGCTGGGGATCACCGCCCTGACCCTGTTGACCCTCACCGGCGCCTATCTGACGTGGACCCGAATCGGGGGTTGGAATGATTTTTTCGAAAGCACCTTCGGACAGTTGCTCTTTTTCAAAATTCTGTTGTTTGTCCTGATGCTCATCAGCGCCGCCGCCGCCGTCACCGTTGTCCACCGCCGACTTAAAAAAACCGCCGCTGCAAAGCCCGCGGCCGGGTCCGGCATCACGACCGCGACCCTCGATCAATACGATGGCCGCACCGGCAAACCGGCCTATATCGCCTATAATGACGGCATTTTTGACGTCAGCGCCAGTGCCAAGTGGAAGGATGGCCGCCATTTCGGAAAACATCGTGCCGTAAGCGATCTCACCGACGCGATGGCCGGTGCGCCCCACGGGGCCGAGGTTTTGGAAAATGTCCCCAGAATCGGTGATATGGCACCGACTTCCGGCTCTGCAAAGAAACCGCCGGTCCGCAAAGTATTCACGGCGATGGCCTATCTGAACATGGTATTGGTGCTGCTGATTCTGCTCTGCGTGGCCCTATGGAACTGGGACGGCATTTTTCATGGCGCCGTGGAAAAACGGCCGCCTGCCGCAAGTACCTCCGCGGCTCGTTGCGTTGACTGCCACCGCAAGTTGAACCCGGTTATTTTTCAGGATTGGGATAACAGCATTCATTCCAAGGTAGCCGTAGATTGTTTAAAGTGCCACCAGGTTCCGGCGGAATCCAAATTCCTCGAAAATCGCGCCCACCTCGAACATACACGCACTCCCATTGCCTCGGTGGTCAGCCCCAAAACCTGTGCCGGCTGCCACCCGGATCAATATAACCAGTATGCACGCAGCAAACATGCCAATACCCATGCCATCATGTGGAGCGTGCACCACTGGCTAAAAGACGGCATGAACAATGAAATCGAGCGCACCACCGGCTGTTATGCCTGCCACGGTACCGTGGTCGAGCTCGTCGACGGACGGCCCTCGCCGGGCAGCTGGCCGAATGTCGGCGTGGGCCGCATCAACCCGGACGGCAGCCGCGGCAGCTGCAGCAGCTGCCACACCCGTCATCGGTTTTCAGTGATCGAGGCCCGGAAACCGGAAGCATGCGATCAGTGCCACCTGGGCCCGGACCACCCCCAAATCGAAATCTACGAAGAATCCAAGCACGGTACCATCTATCACGCCGAGCAGGATCAATGGAACTGGCAATCGCCGGACGGTCGCTGGCAAGCCGGCCGCGACTATCGGGCCCCGACCTGTGCAGTTTGCCACATGTCACCGGCGGCGGGCATTGCCGGCACTCACGATGTCACCGAAAGGCTATCCTGGGAGCTGCAAACCCCGCGAACAATTCGACCTTCGGAATTCGAACCGCATCCGGCGGCCACCCGCTGGCAAGATGAACGCGCCAAAATGCAGCAAATCTGCCGCCAGTGCCACTCGAAAACCTGGACCGAAGCCCATTACACCAACCTGGATCGAACGGTCGAGCATTATAATCGAAATTATTTCGATCCGATCAAAAGCGAAATGGGTGAGCTATACCGCAAAGGGTTGCTCTCTTCCACGCGCTATTTTGATGAACCGCTGGAGTGGGAGTTCTATGAGTTCTGGCACCACGAAGGCCGCCGGGCCCGGATGGGAACTGCCATGATGGCCCCGGATTATGCCTGGTGGCACGGTTTCTACGAACTCAAACACCGATTTGCCGAAATTCGCGCCGAAATCCATCGGCTGTCCGATGCAGAAAATTCCGAACCATACGCGCCGATCCCGGGCCGAATTCATTAAATCGTCGGATGACAAACCTGCAATAACGAAAAAATATCCACTTTCAAGGACTTACGTTGTTGACGGCCTCGCAGGACTGTCTTATCCCTGATCATAGCGAGTGCCATCCACGATTGGATGGACACGATCGATAGAAGGGACACCGGAGTGTGCTATGAAAACCGCAGACGATATCGTATCGGAAAAGGGAACCGAAATTTTTTCCGTCGACTGCCGCACGCCGCTGAGAAACGCGCTTGCGTTGATGGTCTCGAAAAACGTAGGCTCCGTCGTTGTGACCAAGGATCTGGAGCCGGTGGGCATCTGGACTTCGCGTGATTTGATGCGGAACGTGCTCGCCGATGGATTCGATCCGGAAACTCGACCCATCGAGGATTATGTTGTCCGCCGGATTCACAGCGCCCCCCACACCGATACCGCCTACGACCTGATGGACAAATTCCTGGGCCTGCGTGTCAACCACCTGCTGATTGAAAAAGAAGGGCGATTTGTCGGGATGCTTTCCACCGGGGATGTAATGAAAGCTACCATCACGGAAAAAACCAAAGAACTTCGAAAGCTCAATACCATGGTCAGCTGGCAGTATTACGAAGAGTGGAAATGGAATCCGAAAAGCTGAGAAGTGTGAATATTTTTAGATGCTTCCAACTTTTGACGGATTAGGGATTGACTTCGGTCGCCGCATTCGGTAATGAGTATGACCACCACGGCGAACGCACAGGTCCACCGTTCCGGTAATTCCGAACCCGTTGCAATCCAAACCGGAACGAATCGAAAACGGCCACAAGATTACTCGGCATTGGATCCCTCCAGGACCTGCAGGCCAACGAGAACATGACCCTTGAAGTTCCCCGGCTTTCCCTCAGTGATATGTCGGATTTCTGTGGAGAGTTGCCGGGGAACGCCGTCACGGTGATCCGAGTAAAAATGCAGGTCCAGTCTACCTCCGACCTGCAAATACGGCAATATGGGTGATTGTTTTTTGAGTAAAATACAAACCCCGTGATCGGAGATGTCCCGCAGTTTAAATCGGTAGACCGGCAAATTGCCGCCGAGATTGATTTCCACGCTGTAAAAATCTTCGGCTGTCGTGCGCGGCTCGGTTCTCCGATCGGTTGATGTTGTGTTGGATTGGGCTTGACTCATGTTTGTCCGTTTCCGATTGTGCGGTTGACGGTTGTTTTTTGAGTTCTTAGCCGGCCGGCGATATTTCGTTGCGCAGTTGGTGTGGACCACACGACCTTTCGAATCATATGCTACCGCGCCAGCGCGTGGAAGGCAACTGTTTTTGAGTGTTTACCTGAAAGGCAACCGACCGGCAAACCGGTGCCGGCGGAATTTTTGCAATAACCGACCTCGATGAAAACGCGGATCGGTCCGTGGATGAGAATTTGTTGTAACTTCCTAAATTTTCTGATATAATTTTTTACCGGGTTGACAATGATGGATTGGGCAACAAGTAACAAAGTCAGGGGGAGCTTGGAGCAATGGCATTAACGAAGGCCGAAATTATTGAAACCGTATCGAGGCAAAACGGCTTTTCAAAAAAACAATCCACTGAATCCGTCGAAACACTGCTCGAAATCATCAAAAGAACGCTGGAATCCGGGGAAGACGTTCTGATATCCGGTTTTGGAAAGTTCTGCGTAAAAGACAAGGATCAGCGGCGCGGCCGGAACCCCGCCACCGGGGATGCGATGATGTTGCGAAATCGCAAGATCGTGACGTTCAAATGTTCGGGCAAACTGCGGGAAAAAATCAACGAGTAGCCGCCACCATTTCGTATTTTTGTTGCAGATTCTCCAGCGTACGGATGTACTCGTTGCGATAGGCCAAACCGAGCAAGTTTCGCAAATCCTGGAGCAAATTGCGGATGTGCGGTCGGACGTCGATGCCGTAAGCGTTGAGCTTGAGGTCATTGGCCCGGTCGATCAACAGGACGCAGTAGTATTGCGTCAATGCACGCACCCGTGAGTCCCTTCTCAACAGATAACTCCGGCCGCCGATTGTATTTAGAAAGTAAGCCGAATACGTATATAGTGTTTCGTCGGTCGGCCGAGTCATGTCCGTGGCTTTGCCACTGATGAACCATCGATAATAGGTGCGCATGACGCTTTCCAGAATCTCTTCCTCGTTTACCAATACATCCTTTACGAGCCGGACATTCTGCTTGCCGAGTGTGCGGTAGAAGTGGGCGATGTTTTTCAGAAGCCGATACAGCATATCGGTTTCTCCGGCAATGGCCGGCGGATTTTGTGCAAGTTTTTCCACCGCTTCCCGGTACTGGGCGTAAGTCCCCCCTGCCAGTTGATATTCCTTGACGTAAGGTTGTTGATCCAGATAGGCAAAAAAGGCGGCAATTCGGGCCTCGAGGTCCTCTGCCGGCTGCGAAGTGGTTTGGTCCGACTGGTTTCCTGCCGGCTCCTGGCCCAGCGCTTCGGCGATACGATCTTCGTTCTGCGGTGTCCCGCGTGCTTCGGCCAGCTCTTCCTGGAGGCGTTCGACTTTTTCCTCCAGCATTTCATTCTTTTCCTGCCAGATGCGCTGTTCCTGCGTAATGGCTTTGGTAACCCGGTTTTGGTGCCATTTTTGGATGTTGTGGTAGAGCGCAAAGCCGATCACAGCCGCCATTACCAAGGCAATCAGAATCTTAGGCCATCTTCCCATGTTGTCTCCTCCCGCGGCCGCATTTGAAGACGCAACCGCTGTTCCATTGCCCTGCAGGAATCACGGTCAACGCCGCCCACAAAGTGGGTGGCCTGGATTTTCTTGCTGAGCCGCTCGGCCCAGGCAAGAAAAGACAGAAGCGCCATTGCGCTTCCATACTAACCTCGCAGCTGTACCCGGTTTGGGCAACAATCAACTGCAATTCGAAGTCAACCGCCACCGGCCGTCAAATTGCAGCGGAGATCAACCGATGGACAAATGGCAGGTCTGCCGGTGCAAAATCATATTGGGCCAAATCCCCCGGAGCCACCCAGCGGTAAGCGGCATGCTCGCCGGTGTGGATGTTACCGGCCACCCAGGTGGTTCGAAAAGCGATCAACTCGATGACAGCGTCCGGTTGATCGTGGCGACTGATACCAAGGGACTCGCCGACGGCAACCTCGATGTCCAATTCCTCTTTGATTTCCCGCTGCAAGCAAGCTTCCGGCGTTTCTCCGGGTTCGATTTTACCGCCGGGAAATTCCCATTTACCGGCCAGTGGATCGCCGGCGCCGCGCTGGGCGATCAGGACCTGTCCCTTCCATTCCAGGATCGCCGCAGTAACTTTGATGATCGGATTCGAATTCAAGTGCGAAAGCCAATCCACTTATCGAAGCGATAGTCTGCCGAGGATTCGGACTCCCACCATGCAGTGGCCCTTGTAACGGCCATGGTTGGAGCGGGTAATGTGCATGATTTGAGACCGATGCACCGCTGCGGATTGGATACCGTCGATGCCGTGAAACTGAATTTCGATTTCCTGTCCGACTTGCAGGTGGCGCATAATGGAAGATTCTTCCTTTACCAGAAAACAGGTCCCGTTTCCGGACAGATCTTTGAGCTTGAACTGATACACGGGAATTCCTTTCAGGCGAACAACGGCACTGCAGTCCCGCAAGGATTCCGTTCGTTCCTCGCTGCGCCTTTCTCCGGATTCGTGTATGGCATTATACTCTGACAAGGAATTCCCCTACGCGGTAAGCGCATGAAATGGTTTTGTATAAAGCCTTATAAGTTTTTCAAAAAACAGAATTTCTGTCAAGCAAAGGATCGCCCCGGACGCCAGGTCAAGGCAGGTCCTTCGAAACCGATCCGTCGACACGGTCATTTTGGAAATCGGCAATCTCCGGGTGAATTTGTGTGGAAAGACACCGATGGGTTCTTTATGAGGAATTGCAAACCGAAATGAGCGCTTCAAATTTTCAAAAAGAACGGCCGGTCAAGAGGCCGGCCGTTCCTTTCAAATACTGATAGATTGGTTTTTGGCATCGAACGGACTGCAGGGAGCCGTCACGAAAAAATACCCGCCGGTACTCAGTGTTTCAAATTTTACGAAAATACATTTTTTGGGGTCGTCGTAGCGGTTTCGCACATCAATCGCCGATTACCTGCCGATGTCGCGCCCCAGCCGGTCCACCTTCCACTTGAGGGCCTTGGTGAGATCCATCAACATTTCAAGTGCCTCCGATTCATTCAAACGAATCGTCTGGCCCGAAGACTTTATGACGAAACATATCTTGTGATTGGCTTCATAGGCGTTGGAAGGCTTGTTGTCATAATAAATCTTGAACCGTTTCGGATCCGGATTGTTGTTGTTGCCGTAATTGAAGTTGATGATCTTGTTTTTTTCTTGAAATTCGTTTCTCATACCGAGTCCCTGAATTCGATAGATGAAAGGATGGGAGCAACGATTGATGTAACCATTTTTAACCAACCCATATAATTGATCTTTGCGGCTACAGTTGACAGATAATAATGCGGTTCACGGCGAAAACAACCGGCCCTTGCCAAAAATTCCAGTCAACCTCCATCCCCTCTCCGCATTTGGACACCGGTTATCGACTGTCACGATGCCAATTTTCGACACCTGCTGGAGACGGGTTTTGTCAGAATACGGTCCAAAACCGGCGAATAACAAGTTTATGAGCTTGTAAATATGCAGGTATAGATGTTGCATAAATCGAAAACATCCAACATCACGCACCGGGATCCGAAACAAAACCAAGCCCAGTTCGAGGAGACGCAAATCGATGAAGGCAGCCCATGAGCTCAGTTCCGGCATTGTTCCCTGTGATTTTGCTGACGCTGTCCATCCTGGTATGCAACCCGGTTGCTGCGGATGTCAGTCGGCATCCGCCGATCGATCTGCAACGATTCGAAGAAGAATCCTTTGACGAATTTCGGGGCTTTGAGTGGTCCGGTGAGCCGGACGCTCCATTGCTCGATATTGAATACGGTTTCAATTTCTGGAAAAAAAACGGATCCAATCTACGTTTCGCACTGGTGGACGGTCCTTCTGAATTACCCTCCGATTTTGGAAATCTTGGTTTCGGTCCGGAAGATGTTCAGATCTCTTCACTACTGATTCTGCTTGTGCCCCTGGAGAACAGTGCCCGACATCCAAAGGGCCGCTTTCGGCTTTACGGCGGCATTGGACCCGGTTTATCCCTCATTTATGAAGAGCCGCTTGCAACCGCCGGCCGACAATCCATGGACTTCGGTGTCGATGTGCGCTTTGGAATCCTCTGGTCTTTCTAAAACCGAAGCGGTGTTTGTTGTCGGTGATCCATCGCCGGGGCTGCATGCGCTTCTCCGCCATCGCAACCGGTGAAATGTGCGATTTGCACAGTATTTTCCGTCCGTTATTTCTCGGAAACTTCCAGGTTGAAGGTTTTCAGGTTCGTCGTGCCCTTCTTGACCGTGATTTTCCAGGTGCCGGGCTTGTTTAATTTGTGCTGATCCACGACCCGATATCGAATCGATCCCTTGATGGTGTATGGCGTCAGGCTTCGGGGCACCCCCTCATGGGCGTACTCGACCATAATGTCGTCGTAGACGGCATCATTGGGAACAAAAAATTGCATCCACAGGTTGATCGTATCTCCCTTGGGTACAGGTCCGTCTCCGATTTCCGTCTTGCACTGCAGATCGTGTACGGTCTTGCAGATTTTGGCATCCACCAGGGTCGGACCCTCGTTTTGCCCATTGTAATAATAGTCGATGACCTGCTTGATGGCATCGGCCGGCGGCGCCGCGTCTACACGCACAGCTCCCAATAGCACCCAGAACATGACAATGCCTCCGAACAGGGCGATAACCGGTTTTTGAATCATAACAACCTCCTCTGGCAATATTGGAAAAAAATTCGACGTGGCTCCCCTCCCAAAGCATGCTGGCTGCGCACGCAATCCTCTCTGTCAACCATTTGGAACCCCGAATGGGCCAACAGGTATATGAGTACAAAATCAATGCCAAAGCCCCTATATATTCATTTAAATAATAATAACAATTGGTTGAAAAACAGGACCGTTGCTGGACTGAATTTACCGCAGGAAATTTCATACATTGCCAGGGAAGAGTTTGTCCCTGACCGGCACTTTACCCCAAGGGACCGGTGTTCGCAGGTGAATGGAAATGCATACACACCGGGTCAAAGATCATTTTGCGTCTGGTATAATCGGGAAGTCGTGCGCTCGGGGACCCGTTGGGCTGAAGTTCGTTTCCTTCTCCGGTGCCGGTCAACGGTTCCGTGCCGAAAGGATTCGGAAAAGGATTGACAGGACCCAGTTGTTCGATTAAAAAGAACACATGGTTCATTCACATGCCTCATTCGGACAGCGGCTGCGCAGAATGCGACTCGAGGCCGGATTGGGACTGCGGGAACTGGCCCGGCGAATCGGCCGCTCACCGGGTTATTTGAGCGACGTCGAACTCGACAACGTGCCGCCACCCTCCGAGGCGGTGATTGTTCGAATTGCACAAGCGTTGCAGATCGATCCAACCCTGTTGCTGGCCGCGGCCCGCAAAGTGGCCCCGGACTTGGCCGAATACATGGCCCGTCAACCGGAAGCTGCTGATTTTCTTCGTCTTGCCAGAGATCATCAATTCGACGGCGAAGATTGGCAACGACTGATCCAGCTGGCCAGGATTTCCCGACTTGGAACCAAAAAGGATGGAGACCGATGAAGGTTCCATGGCTGCCGAAAAGCGACATCGAGGCGCTGGCCGCAACGGTCATCGATTCGTGCTGCCGGACATTCGGCTGCCGCATCCGTCCGCCGATTCCTGTAGAGGCCATTATCGAGCAGCATTTCGATTTGCAGCTCGGATATGTCGATTTCAAAGAGACATACGGCATGGACGGAATCCTGGGAGCCATGCTTGTCAATCGGCGCACGATCCTTGCCAGTGATCGCTTACTGGAAAGCCGATGCGAGGGAAGGCTCAACTTTACCCTGGCACATGAGATCGGCCATTGGATATTGCACCGTCACCTGGTTGACGCGGCCCATCGCTTCGAGGCGGAAAGCGGTGCAATCTTTTGCCGGGCCGCAGACGGTAAAAAACCCATCGAGTGGCAGGCGGATTATTTTGCAGCCTGCCTTCTGATGCCTGAAGATTGGATGCGGACGGCTTACGAGACGGCCATCGGAACAACCCCGCTGGTATTGAACCGGGTTGACAGCAGTTGCTCGGGCCCGCTATACCGCGAACCCTGTGTCCGGAACTGGCCCTACATCGCGTCCGCCGTGCAGCAGGCCGGCCGCCTGAGCAATGTATCCAAGCACTCGATCATCATTCGTCTTCAGGAACTCGGCATGGTAATCAACGAAACCGCCTGCCCGCTGGCTTGGGAGCCGATTTCCGTTTAACAAACCGATTTTTTTTTGCACGCACTGTTCGATAAATTCGAACGTTTTGTTTTCGGAAACCCGCAGTTCCGTTTTCCAGGTCGGCCGGATCAACATAGTGATAACAAGACCGTTGCCCACATTCCAAGCCGGGATCGGGAGGTTCGAAAAGTGCCGCAATTGCATCAATCACCACCCCGAAATCTCGAAGCCGAAAAATCCCTGATCAGTTCCATTCTCATCGATAACGGTTTGTTGCCCGATGTCGTGGAGATGCTGGCAGCCGACGACTTTTACAGCACCGCCCACCGCAAGATTTACGAAGCGGTTATCGCCTTGATCGAAACCGACCAGCCCGTGGACCTGGTTACCGTGACCAATCAGTTGAAACACAACGGAGCGCTCGATACCGCCGGCGGCGCCGCTTACCTGGCGTCCATCGTGGATTACACTCCCATGGCCCAGCATGCAATGTCCTATGCGAAAATGATCCGGGATTCGGCCATCTTACGGGCCTTGATTCACCGGGGCCACGAAATGATCGGCAAATGCCTGAACTGCGGCGGTCCCGTCGAAGAATTGGTGGACGAACTAGAAAACAGCGTTTTTCAGATTTCAGATAAACGAATGCGCTCGACCGTGGTTCAGGTATGCGATTTGCTGGAAGAATGCTTCGACACCATTGATCTGCGTCAGCGCAATCGAGGAACCCGCTCCGGAGTTCCCACCGGCTTCGGGATGCTGGACGCACTCACCGGCGGATTTCAGAAATCCGATCTGATCATCCTGGCCGCCAGACCGAGCATGGGCAAGACCGCCTTTGCCCTGAACATTGCCCGCAATGCCGCCGTGGAATCAGAAATCCCGGTGCTGATTTTTTCTCTGGAAATGTCGCGGCAACAACTGGCGATGCGACTGCTCTCGGCCGAAGCCCGCGTAAATTCCGAAAAACTGCGGGATGGCTACCTGTCCCCGGCAGAATTGGAGACGCTGCACCTTGCCGGAGCTGTTCTGGAAAAAGCCCCCCTTTTTATTGACGATTCCCCGGATACCGGCATTCTGAATCTCAGAGCCAAAGCACGCCGGCTGAAAAAAAATGAGAAAATCGGCCTGGTCGTCATCGATTACATTCAATTGATGAAAATGCCGGGACGCCACGAAAGACGGGATCTGGAAATTTCGGAGATTTCGCGTGGATTGAAAGCGTTGGCAAAGGAACTCGATGTGCCCGTGGTCGCCCTGTCGCAGTTGAACCGGCAATTGGAAAACCGGGATGACAAGCGCCCCCGGCTGTCCGACCTGCGCGAATCCGGAGCCCTGGAGCAGGATGCCGACGTCGTGGCGTTCATCCACCGAGAAGAGGTGTTCCGGAAGCCGGAAGAAAAATCCGCCTGCCGGGGCAGGGCCGAAATTATTGTGTCCAAGCAGCGCAATGGCCCCACCGACAGGATTCCGCTGGTTTTCCTCCACAGGTTCTCAGCGTTCGCAAATCCGGCCCTGGGCGCACAA
>DAXETY010000043.1:0-3852 GCA_051155755.1 Desulfobacterales bacterium | reverse complement strand
GATGGATACGGTGCGCTGCTGTTCCCTGGGCCAGATCACCCAGGCCTTGTTCGCGGTGGGGGGGAAGTATAGACGCAATATGTAGCCGGTGTCCTTCCAGAAATGGCCCTTTTCCCGCTGAGCTGCGTTCTCCGCGGGATTGCCGGCTGCGACGTACTACTTGTACGCCTCGCCGGAATCCCTTGTGCGGCCTTGCTCAGCAAGAAAATTGCTCATTTCTGAATCGGACACTGATATAGCCGGCGTCGGTGGTCCGTGGTCGGTTGTCCGTGGTCAGTTGTAATTGCGCAACCAATGATTGTCCAATTTGCGAGCTGAATCGGCGAAACGGCGAGAGGGCGAAACGGCGAAAAAGGACCGTTCGCCGACGCGATTTGACCGAGATTTTGTTTTAATTATAAATTTTAGGCATTTATAATTTTAGGCATTTCCTTTGAGCCTTGCACTCCTAAACAGTTAAGCGGCTGTCCGGAGCCCGATCATTCGCAGTTCAAATCACACCAAGGGAGGAGAAAAGAACATGAGAGAGGCCGTCATCGTCAGTGCCGTGCGCACGCCGCTGGGCGCATTCAACGGATCCCTGGCGCCGCTGGGGGCCACGCAGCTGGGGGCGATCGTGATCGAAGCGGCCGTCCGGCGCGCGGGCATCGAAAAAAGCTCGGTCAACGAAGTCATCATGGGCCAGGTGCTGCCGTGCGGCTATGGGCAAAATCCGGCCCGCCAGGCGGCGGTTCAGGCGCAAATGCCCTGGGAGGTGGAATGCATCACCGTCAACAAGGTGTGCGGCTCGGCGCTCAAGTCCGTCATGCTGGCCGCCCAGGCCATCCAGACCGGCGACGCCGACGTGGTGGTGGCCGGGGGGATGGAGAGCATGACCAACACCCCCTATTTTCTCGAAAAGGCGCGTTTCGGCTACCGCATGGGCCCGGGTACGCTGCAGGACCACATGATCCGCGACGGTCTCTGGGACGTCGTCAACGATTTTCACATGGGCATTTCCAATGAACTGTGCTCGGAAAAATACGGCGTCAGCCGGGAAGACCAGGACCGCTACGCCGCCGAGTCCTATCGCCGCGCTTTGGACGCCATCGCCTCGGGCCGGTTTTCCGAGGAGATCGTCGCGGTGGAAATTCCCCAGCGCAAGGGCGAACCGGTTCGCTTCGAGCGGGATGAATGCCCCCGGGAAACCTCCTACGAAGCGCTCTCGAAAATGAAGCCCGCTTTCAAAGCCGGCGGATTGGGCACGGCCGGCAATGCTTCGATCATCAGCGACGGCGCGGCCGCCGTGGTGGTGATGGCCCGCGAAAAAGCCCAGGAACTGGGATGCCGGATCCTGGCCACCGTCGGTGCCCAGGCTTCTTACGGTCTGGACATGAAGTACGTGCTGGTGGCGCCCATCTGGGCGGTGCCCAAGTGCCTGGACAAGGAGGGCATCGGTCTGGATGCGGTGGACCTGTTCGAGATCAACGAGGCCTTCAGCGGATCGACCGTGGCGGTGCGCAAAGAGCTCGGCCTGGATCCGGAACGGGTGAACGTCAACGGCGGCAGCGTCGCCCTGGGTCATCCCATCGGCGCCAGCGGATGCCGGGTGCTGGTCACCCTGCTGTACGAGATGATGCGCCGGGACAAGAAAATCGGACTGGCATCCCTGTGTCTGGGCGGCGGTGAGGCGGTGGCGATGGTGGTCAAACGATAACGCCGCGTTACGGGTTGCGCGTTGCGGGTTGCGGGGAAACCGGTTCGATTGGTTCAATTGATTGAGAACACGCAACAACTCGGGAGGAAAGAATGAAGGTAAACACTTTCGGTGTCATCGGTGCCGGGCAGATGGGCAACGGCATTGCCCAGGTGGCGGCCGCGGCCGGCTTTACTGTGATCATGAACGACATCCGCGAGGAGTTTGTCGAGCGCGGACTGGCCAACATCGACAAAATTCTGGCCCGCAGCGTTGAAAAAGAGAAAATCAGCGCCGCGGACAAAGATGCGATTCTCGGCCGAATCCGGAAAAGCGTGAATCTGGAAGACATGGCCGAGGCCGATTTTGTCGTGGAAGCGGCCACGGAAAAAGAAGACATCAAATTTCAGATATTCAAGGACCTGGACCGGATCTGCAAACCGGAAGCCATTCTGGGCACCAACACCTCGTCGATCCCCATCGGCCGCATCGCTGCCCAGACCCGCCGGCCCGAAAAAGTGATCGGCATGCATTTCATGAACCCGGTGCCGATCATGAAACTCGTGGAGATCATCCGCGGGCTGGCAACCTCGGACGAAACCTTTCAAACCACTTGGGCGCTGGCGGAAACCTTCGGCAAAACCCCGGCCCAGGCCAATGACTATCCGGGGTTTATCGCCAACCGCATCCTGATGCCGATGATCAACGAAGCCGTCTACTGTCTGTACCACGGGGTGGGATCGCGGGAAGACATCGACACCGTGATGAAGCTGGGTATGAATCATCCCATGGGCCCGCTGGCACTGGCGGATCTCATCGGACTTGACACATGCCTGGCAATTATGGAAACCCTCTATGACGGTTTCTGTGATTCCAAATATCGGCCCTGTCCCCTTTTGCGCAAATACGTGGAGGCCGGCTGGCTGGGAAGAAAGAGCGGACGGGGGTTCTACGAGTATTCATAACGCGCCTGCAGATCAGACCGCCCTGTGGGCGTGTAAAACCAAAACGAACGGCTGCGCGGGAACAGTGGAAATCGGATTCCGATTTTCACGGATCGGCCGCGCAGGCCGTGCTGGAGGGGCGTACGATGGTACGGACCGAAATCAACCTTTTTTTGAAAAATGCGCCCGGGGAGTTGGGCAAGCTGGCCGAGCTTCTGGGGACCAGCGGTATCAACATCGACGCCCTGACCATTCAGGACGCCTCGGCCTACGTGCAGGAGCTGTTTCGGGCCCGCGGCAAATCCCTGAAGCGCATCGCTTCGCCGGCCAGCTACAACTCGATGCGCAAGGACTCGGCCGAGTTCGCCCTGATCCGGCTGCTGGCCACCGACACCGACGGTGCCATCGATTTGCTGTCCAAACACGATTACGTGTTCGACATCATTCCGGTGATCGCCCTGGAACTGGAAAACCGGCCCGGCGAGTTGGCCCGCATCGCCGGCAAGTTCGGCGAAGAAGGCATCAACATCAATTACGTCTACGGCTCGGTGGCGGCACCCGATGAACGCTGCCTGTTCGTGTTCTGCCCGGAAGATATTGAGTTGGCGGCGAAGATCTTCGAATAACGGTTTATTCTACTTTAATCTTCTGCTGGGGGTAAATGAGATCCGGGTTGGGGATTTGGTTGTCTCTGGCCACGTCGGGATAATTGAATCCACTGCCGGTATAGCGCTCCGATATTCCCCACAGGGTATCGCCCCGCTTGACCTCGTAAATTCTTGTCCGCCCATCCTTGTCGGTGATTCGAATCTGTACCGTCCGTTCAGCCGCTGGATTCGCCACCGTTGAATCGTTTTGACCCTCTATGATACCGGACCCGGTCGCAGCTGAAGTATTTTCTGCCGGAAGGTCCCTTACGTTTTGCCGAGAGACCGCCACGGATGCAGCCGGACGCGGAGGGGCCGTCACCCTTGTCTTTGGCAACGTCGCCGGCGGAGAAACCTCCCGGCCGTCGAACCAGGTCCACAGCGCCAGGCACAACCCTGCCAGAGAGGCGGCGATCCGGACCCAACGCCGGCAGGCGGGCCCTGTGGTTCCGGAGGCGGCTTTTTGGCTTTCCGACTCGTGGTAAACCGGGGCGTCCGCCATGACCGGTTCGTTGGACCGCCCGGAAGGCCGTCTCGGTTCAGCGTGAAATGCCTCGCGGGAAAGATCCCCGAGTGAACCGAGGTC
>DAXETY010000042.1:0-88758 GCA_051155755.1 Desulfobacterales bacterium | reverse complement strand
GAAAAAGCGCAGACCGATTTCGCGTTTCGGACCGACGAGATTCTGGTGGAACGCGGCAAGCCGGCGGAAAAAATTCTACAGGTGGCCAGGGAGCGGTCCATCGACCTGATCGTCATGGGCACTTACGGGTTCGGCACCTTGAAAGATGCGGTGATGGGCGGCACCTCCCGGCGGGTGCTGCGTCGAGCGGGTGTGCCGGTGCTGCTGGTGCGCATCCCCGAAGATTGAAATCCATTGCAAATACCTTTATTTGCAATGGATTTCAACTTTTCATCACCTTTGTAATTGCGGCGGCAATATCAAATTTACATGTCCATCTTGAAGAATTGCTCCGGCTCGGTCACCTTGTCCGGCTTTGGCGTGTGCTCGGTGGGCACGGTTCCTTCTTTGAAACATTCGAAGATGATCTCGTCTGATTCCGGAATGGGCAACAAACCGGTTTCTGCGTCGATCTGGGTGAAAACGACGCCCTCGGGCACCGGGAACACCCGCACCGGCTTGTCGGCAAGAATGCGCTGCATGAAGGCGACCCAGATCGGGCTGGCCGCCCGGGAGCCGGTTTCATATTGTCCCAGGGAAGCCTCTTCGTCGAATCCCACCCACACCCCGGTGGTGTACTGGGGCACGTAACCCATAAACCAGGCATCGAAGAGATCGTTGGTGGTGCCGGTTTTACCCGCGGCCGGCCGGTTCAGGGCCTTTGCGCGCCACCCGGTGCCATTTTGAACGACGCCTTCCAGCAGGCTGGTCATGATGAATGCCGTGCTTTTTTCGATGACCTGCTCTTTGTGCGGCAGGAATTCCTCCAGGAGATTGCCCTCCCGGTCTAGCACCCGGGTGACAAAACACGGTTCCACCATGTAGCCGTAATTGTTGAAAACCGAGTAGGCATTGACCAGCTCCAGCAAGGACACCCCCGAAGAGCCCAGGGCCATGGACAAGTCGCGGTTCATCTGGGCGCTGATGCCCAGTCGGTGGGCATAATCGATCACGTAGTCGATGCCGATGTCCTGTAGAATTTTGATGGTAATGACATTGCGTGATTTGGCCAGCGCCTGCCGAAACAGGGTGGGGCCGTAAAATTTTTCGCCATAATTTTTGGGTTTCCACTTAAAATCCTGCTCTTCGTTCTGAAACACGATCGGAGAGTCAATGATGACCGTAGCCGGCGTGTACCCCATGTCCAGGGCGGCCGCATAGACGATGGGCTTGAAAGCGGAACCGGGCTGACGTCGGGATTGCACGGCACGGTTGAACTGGCTCTGGCGGAAATCACGGCCGCCCACCATCGTCTTGACCATGCCGGTTTCGGCCTCGATGCAAAGAAGTGCGGACTGGGCGACAGGCTCCTGCTCCAGGGCCAGAGGCCACAATTCCGCTTCCGGGTCCTTTTCCTTGAGCCGCACCTCGATCACATCCCCCTGTTTCAGCGCCTGCCCGGGACGCTGGATCATCGGTTCGCGATAGGGAATCTCGGGGTTGGGTTTTCGTGCCCAATTCATGTCCTCGAAAGCGATCATCCCGCGTGCGTCACCCAGACGGACGGTGACGGTTTTATCGCGATCGTCGACTTTAATGACCACCCCTTCGACGATGCCCCCTTCTTCCAGGGGCGTCTCGATGCGTTTCTCCGCCAGCTGCTGAACGTAGGGTTCGATTTCCTCGGCTTTGAGGTGACGCAGCGGTCCCCGGTACCCCTGGCGTTTGTCCAGGGCGCGCAGTCCGATTTCGATTTCTTCCCGGGCGACTTTCTGCATTTCGATATTGACGGCGGTGTACACCTTCAACCCGCCTTCGTACAATGCTTCGGCGCCGTATTTTTTTTCGATGTACTGGCGCACGTGTTCGGTATAGAAGGGCACTTCTTCGATGTACCAGTTGCGTCGGGGCTGGATATCCAGCTGGCGGTTTGCCGCCTCGCGGGCGTCGGCTTCCGAGATGTAGCCTTCCTCGACCATCCGGTTGAGTACGTAAAGCTGGCGTTGCCGCGCTCGATCGGGATAACGAAACGGCGAGTACCGACTGGGAGCCTGGGGCAGTCCCGCCAGCATGGCGCATTCGGCCAGGTCGAGCTCCCGGGCGGACTTGTCGAAATAATTCTCGGCCGCCGCTTCAACCCCGTAGGCACCGTGGCCCAGGTAAATCTGGTTGAGGTACAGGTAGAGGATTTCTTCCTTGGTGAACGCCTTCTCGATCCGGTAGGCCAGGATGGCTTCTTTGAGTTTGCGGGTATAGCTGCGCTCCGGGGTCAGAAAAAAGGACTTGGTAACCTGCTGGGTGATCGTACTGCCGCCCTGGACGATGGCACCGGCTTCGATATTTTTGAAAAACGCGCGGACAATACTGATCAGATCGACGCCCTGGTGTTCGTAGAACCGGTCATCCTCTGCGGCAATGAACGCTTCGATCAGCAAATCCGGAATTTCCGCCAGCGGAACGACGATCCTGCGTTCCTTGTAAAATTCGGCGATTTTACGGTTGTCGTCGCTGAAAACAGTGGTGATTACCGGTGGGTGGTAATCCCTCAGGCTGGAGATTCGGGGCAGGTTCTTGCTGACCATGTAATAGCCGATCACGATGCCGATGGCGGCCACAAATCCTAAGATCAGCGTCGACCACAGCAGCAACCGCAGCAGTGTGTAAACGGTTGGTGATGTTTTTGCACGCTGTTGGGATGATTGCGTATCGGATTTACGTTTTTTCATCAAAGCCTCGCAACCCCCCGGCGCCTTTCGGCCGATACCGCAGCACCGGATCTCACGGTTCAACCCGACGACGGTGTTTCAGGCACCATTGCGTCCGGGAGCCGCCGTGGTTCTGTTCGCTGTGGAGAGTGCCGTCTCGCAGGAGAAATCCGACGGGGGGCCATGCTCAGTTACGCCGGGCAATTTGAACCGTTCAGTTTCGCGAAATGTATCAGATTCAGGCATCTTGGGCAAGCGCAAGAAACGAGGCGCTCAAATCCGGCAAAAAATCGTTTGACTTTCAACGCCGTTGTCGTTAACCACCATAGTTTATCAAAAAACACAGCGACGGCAAACCCTGAAATTGCCCGCGCGGATATTGCCTGGAGAATACAGACAATGAAGCTGGAACTCGATTTTGAAAAAACCGGCGGCCTGCTGCCGGCGATCGCACAGGACGTGCAGACCGGCGAGGTGCTCATGCTGGCCTACATGAGCCGCGAGGCCTGGCAGCGGACCCTCGAAACCGGTGTGGCGACGTATTTCAGCCGCAGTCGCCAGACGCTCTGGATCAAGGGCAACACTTCCGGGCACCGGCAAATTGTGCGCGAAATCCGGGTCGACTGCGACCGGGACACGGTATTGCTGAAAGTGGAACAGCAGGGGGGCGCCGCCTGCCACACCGGACACCGCAGCTGTTTCCACTGCAAAGTCGAACCGGACGGTTCCTCCGAGGTTGTCGGTGAGCCGGTATTCGACCCCAGGGAGGTTTACAAATCATGAATCGCCGACTGAAACTGGGCATCCCCAAGGGGAGCCTGCAGGACGCCACCATCTCGCTTTTCAAGCGCTCCGGCTGGAGGATCAACGTTAACGGTCGGAGCTATTTCCCTGAAATTAACGATGATTCCATAGAGTGTGCCATCTGCCGCGCTCAGGAAATGTCCCGCTATGTGGAGAACGGCACCCTGGATGCCGGGCTTACCGGCAAAGACTGGATCGCCGAAAACCACTCGGATGTGCACGTGGTCGAAGATCTGGTCTACTCCAAGGTCAGCGCCCGTCCGGCCCGCTGGGTGCTGGCGGTGCCCTTCGACTCGGAGGTGCGCCGCATCGAAGACCTCGCCGGACGGAAAATCGCCACCGAACTGGTGAACTACACCGAGCGCTATTTTGCCGAACGGGGAATCGACGTCAAGGTCGAGTTTTCCTGGGGGGCCACCGAGGCCAAAGTGGTTTCGGGACTGGCCGATGCGGTGGTGGAAGTCACCGAAACCGGAAGCACCATCAAGGCACACGGATTGCGGATCATCCACGAACTCATGCAGACCAACACCCAGTTGATTGCCAACCACGACAGCTGGCAGGACGCGCAAAAGCGAGCCAAGATCGAACAGATCGCCCTGTTGTTGAAAGGTGCGCTGCTGGGTGAAAAGCTGGTGGGTCTGAAAATGAACGTGCCTCAGGATAAGATCGAAGCCGTGGTCGGACTGCTGCCGAGCCTGAATGCACCGACCGTGGCCCATCTCTACAAAACGGACTGGCTTTCGGTGGAAAGCGTTGTTGACGCCGACGTGGTGCGGGATCTGATCCCGCAGCTGCTCACCGCCGGTGCGGAAGGCATCATCGAATATCCGCTCAACAAGGTGGTCTAAACCGGCCGGCAACGGCCGAATTTCGATCCGGAAACCGCCGCTGTGCAAGGAGGTCGATGGCATGATTGCCAAGCGCGCCCAAAACATCACCCCCTTCATCGTCATGGACGTGCTGGAGCGAGCCAACGAATTGGAACGTTCCGGCGTCGATATCGTTCACCTGGAAGTTGGCGAACCGGATTTCGACACCCCGGCCTGCGTCAAAAATGCCGTCTGCCGGGCCCTGGAGGAGGGTCACACCCACTACACGCACAGTCTCGGGATATACGAGCTCCGCGAAGCCATTTGTGACGATTACAACCGGCGCTATGGGGTTTCGGTGACCCCGGATCGGGTGCTGGTGACAGCCGGCACCTCGCCGGCCATGTTTCTGCTGTTTGCGGCCCTGCTGGATCCGGGCGACGAGGTGATCATCTCCGATCCCCACTACGCCTGTTACCCCAACTTCATCCGTTTTCTGGAAGGCGTCCCGGTGCGGGTAAAGGTTTACGAGGAAGACGGCTTCCAGCTGCGGCCCGAAGCCATTCGAAAGCAGATGACCCCGAAAACCAAAGCGGTTTTCATCAATTCTCCGTCCAATCCCACCGGCAACCTGCTGTCGGCCGACCGCATGCAGGAGATCGCCGGTCTGGACACCTGGGTGGTCTCCGATGAAATTTACCACGGCCTGGTGTATGAAGGCCAAGAGCATTCGATGCTGGAGTTCAGTGACCGGGCCATCGTTTTCAACGGCTTTTCGAAGCTGTTTGCCATGACGGGGCTGCGCCTCGGTTACGTGATCGCGCCGCTGCCGTTCATTCGGCCGATGCAGAAGATTCACCAGAATTTTTTCATCTCGGCCAATGCCATGGTTCAAAGAGCCGGCCTGACGGCCTTGAAAGAAGCCGCCGAAGACGTGGCACGCATGAAGCAAACCTATGACCAGCGCCGCCGTTTCATGATCCGACGCCTCAGGGAAATCGGCTTCGGCATCACCGTGGAGCCCACCGGCGCTTTCTACGTGTTCGCCAATGCACGTCATTTTTCGGAAAATTCCTATGATCTGGCCTTCGATATTCTGGAAAAAGCCCACGTGGGCGTGACACCCGGAGTTGACTTCGGTCCCAACGGGGAAGGATACCTGCGTTTTTCCTATGCCAATTCCATGGAGAATATCGCCGAAGGCATCAACCGGCTGGAGCGCTATCTGCAAAGCGAGTTCAAGTGAAAATCACCTCGGCCGAATTTGTCAAAAGCGCCACCGCACCTTCTCAGTATCCGCCCCCCGAATTGCCTGAAATCGCTTTTGCCGGCAGGTCCAACGTGGGCAAATCTTCGTTGATCAACACCCTGGTGAACCGCAAACATCTGGCCCGCACCAGCAGCAGCCCCGGGCGCACGCAGTTGATCAATTTTTACCGGATCAACCAGCGGCTGATGTTCGTCGACATCCCCGGCTACGGATACGCCAAAGTTCCCGAAGCGGTTCGCAGGCGCTGGGCGCCGATGATCGAAACTTACATTACCACGCGCTCGGTTCTGGCCGGACTGGTGGTCATTTTAGATATTCGACGCGACCCCAAAGTCGAAGAGACCGCACTTGCAGCCTGGCTGCGGCAGCATCATATTTCCACCGTGTGGGTCCTCACCAAGATCGACAAGCTTTCGAAAATGCACCGAGCGGTGCGACAGCAGAAAATTGCCGATCAGCTGTCGACGGCCAGTGATTCCCTGGCGCTGTTTTCCGCCCGCACCCGCCAGGGGCGTGAAGCGGTCTGGGAGGCCATCGGACGGCTGGTTCCGGACGTGTTTACCGCAGCCGGAGTGTGATATCCATGAGCGTCGCCCCCCCCCATCACATGCCGGAAGACTTCCGCTCCGGCTATATCGCCATTATCGGCGCGCCCAATGTGGGAAAATCGACCCTGCTCAACCGCATCCTGGGGCAGAAAATTTCCATCACCTCCCGAAAGCCGCAAACCACCCGCAACCGGATTCTCGGCATCGTCCACCGCCCCGCCGCCCAGATGGTATTCATCGACACGCCCGGAGTGCACAAGGCCCATCAGCCCCTTAATGTGCGGATCGTGGAAACCGCCCTGAGTTTGCTGGCAGAGGTGGATCTGGTGCTGTTCCTGATCGATGTCGTCCGGCCGGATCCGGCCGCCGAAGCGTTGATGATCCGCAACATCCAGGAACGCAAAAAACCGACCGTTCTTGCGCTGAATAAGATCGACCGGATCGAAAAATCCAAACTGCTCGCCGTAATCGATCACTGGGCCACCGTTTATCCGTTCGAAGCACTGGTCCCGGTTTCCGCACTGGAAGGCACCCAGGTCGATCGGCTTCTGGCGGCCATGGAAAACCTTTTACCCAAGGGACACCCCTTTTTTCCGGAGGATGCCCTCACCGACGTACCCGAGCGTTTTATCGTGGCGGAATTGATCCGCGAAAAAGTCTTCCGCCTGACGGGCGAGGAAATCCCCTATGCCGTTGCCGTGACGGTGGAGTCTTTCAAGGAGGAAAAAGACGGCGGCCGGGTTCGCATTCACGCTGTGATCCATGTAGAAAAAGGCTCTCAGAAAGGAATTCTCATCGGCAAGGGCGGTAGCAAATTAAAAGCCATCGGCACGCTGGCCCGGGAGGAAATCGAACAGTTTCTGGGCGCCGCCGTTTTTCTGGAGCTGTTTGTGCGGGTGCAGAAAAACTGGAGCCGGGACACCCGGGCACTGCGCCGGTTCGGCTACTGAACAAAGCATGATTGTATCTTTTCATCCGCTGTTTGAAGGCGACTGCGATATCAATTGCGCCGGACGCACCCCCGGTCCGCATGAACGGTCCGCGATCCAGGCAGCCGATGCGGTGATTCTGCCGCAGGGCTGCCGCGCCGATCTGTATTGGATGGCACACCGCCACTGCCCCAGGGTGTTTCCGAATTACAGGATGCGGTTTCTATATCCGGGCAAAACCGGACAGATTCGGCTCTTTCGGGAAACCGGCATCCCGCATCCGACCAGTCGGCTGTTTTCGGATTTGCGGGACTATCACCGGCATCGGCTTGGCCGATCACCGGCACTGGATTTCGAATTTCCGCTGGTATTCAAGTTCGACTGGGGCGGGGAAGGCGACACGGTATTTCGCCTGGAAACCCGCGCGGCTCTCGATGCAATGTTGCAGCGGACCGCCGATTTGGAACGTGCCGATCAGAAAGGCTTCCTGCTGCAACGATGGGTCGCCTGCGGGCATCGGTCCCTGCGCGTGGCGGTGATCGGCCGTCGTCGTTACACCTACTGGCGGGTGGGCAGCGATGTCGGCGCCTTTCACAGCGCGGTTTCCCGGGGGGCCTGGATCGACTGCGCCAGCGATCGCGATTTGCAACAGGCCGGTGCCGCAGCGGTGGATCGCTTTTGCCGTCGCACCGGGATCGATCTGGCCGGCTTCGATCTGCTTTTCGAAGAAGGCGGCAAAAAGCCGCTGTTTCTGGAGATCAACTGGTATTTCGGCCGCCGCGGTCTGGGCGGATCGGAGGCCTATTACGATGTGCTGCTGGAAGAGATTCGGGCGTGGCTGCGCAGCCACGGACTGAAATAAACAAATCAAGTTTCATTGGTTTGATTGGTCTGATTGGTTCCATTGGTTCGGGCGCATGGAATCATTTTCCGTGATATTTTCATCCAGTTTAGACTCAGCAAGTCTTGTGCGTTCATGAGGCTGTTAAACAAATGAATATAGCCGACTCAAACGGTTCGAGACTTTCTGCGCCCCATGCGTTGCCGCCGATCGTGCGGCGGGTGCAGGTCAACATTCCGTTTACCATGTTGTGGGATCGCTATGCCGACGTGTTCATTGGCAACCGGTTGAACCCGGAAATCGGGATCGATGCCGCCGCCCTGGATCGGTTCTCCCGCCGGGACTTTGCCGCCATGGCCGACCGGCTGCGTGAAAACCAGGTTGCCGTTACCCTGCACGGTCCCTTTATCGATCTTTCGGCCGGATCGGTGGATCCGCAAATTCGGCGGGTGACGGCGGCGCGGCTGGGCCAGGTCCTGGAACTGGTGCCCTTGTTTCGCCCCCGCACGATCGTCTGCCACGCCGGCTATGACCGGCGGCGCTACGGATTCCTGCAGAAGGCCTGGCTGGAACACAGCATCGCAACCTGGTCGGAATTCGGCGCCGCCCTCTACGATCGCGGCTGTCGGTTGATGCTGGAAAATGTGTATGAAGAAATCCCCGAGGAGATCGCCGTCCTGCTCGAAGCACTGGCCGAATCCCACGTGGGCTTCTGTCTGGACAGCGGCCACCAGAACGCCTTTTCGAAAGCCCCGTTGTCGCGCTGGCTGGATGTGCTCGGCCCAACCGTCGGCCAGCTGCACCTCCATGACAATCGGGGCGCCCGTGACGAGCACACCGCCCTGGGCACGGGCAACATCGATTTTCCGATGCTGCTCAAACACCTGCGCCGGATCCATCCCACCCCACCGGTCGTTACCCTGGAGCCTCACGCGGAAGATTCCCTCCGGCCGAGTCTGAACTATTTGGAGAGACACTGGCCCTGGTAGGTGTCCAACCGGACCCCCCCCCTTTTAGGAACGCACCACCGTAGTGGCCGGATATTTGCGGCAGAAGGCTTCGAAGTCCGCGTCGCTGAAAACTTCGGCAAACCGTCGCCCGCCGGTGCTCTTCTGTTTGTAAAGTCTCAGGCAGTCCCCGACGATGGACAGCACCTGGCTGGCGGTATAGATTTCCGGCAGCTCCCGGGCCAGGCGCGGATGACGGCCGAGCTTGCCGCCCAGCTGCACCCGGTAGCCACGGCGGTCTTCCGCCAGCGCTCCGGTCGGACACACCGCCGTGCATCGTCCACAGGCCACGCAGCGCTGAAAATCGATGACCGGACCCACCGGATTTTCGGCCAGTTCGATTGCCCCTTCGCGACATTCGCGGATGCAGTCTTCACACCCTGAGCAGGCAGGCTCGCTGACGTGCGGTACCGCGGCTGCGATGATGCCGACGTCTTTGATTTGCGGCTGTGAGCAGGCGTTAGGGCAGTCGGCCAGGGTGACCCGGAATTCATGATGGAACTTCAGGGCGCCGGGCACGGACTGTTTCAGAAAATCCAGCAGATCGGCGCGCTGCAACAGCGTCTCAAGGTCTTCGGCCAGGCGGTTGCCGCCGATCGCCCGGTTGGGACAACCACCGGGGCCAAAACACGTCTCCATCCGATAGCCGCGGATTTCTTTTTCCATACCGCCATTCAGATAGCGCTGTTGGGTAGCGCGCACATCGGCCAGCGTAACGCGTTTTTTCCCGGCCTCCCGCGCTTCTTTTTCCACCCGCGCCCGGACCTTTTTGCGCACGAAAAACGGCACTTTTTTCACCGCCGCTTCGGCTTCCGGATTCCACTGCATGAATCGATCACTCCTTTCCGACCGGATTTCATCACAGGATCGCACGAAATTTTCGAAATGGGATTGATGCAAGTCAAAAGATGCGGCTCGCGCTCCTCCGTCCAAGATTGAAACCATGAAAGTCGGTGCCCCCGGCCGGAATGGGTGATTGCAAGGGAAGGTCATCGATCCCGAACGTTCAATGCGCTAATCAATTTTGAGCAGCTCGCCGCAGCGGTTCTGTACCGCCACACTCAGCCGTATGCGGGGATGCTCCAAAAAGGGGGCAACGGTCTGGAAGGCTTTTTCCGGTGTGTTGTTGGTTTCACTCAGATGGGCCAGCACCACCTGGTGCAGACCTTCGTGTCGCAGCTCACCCAGCAAAACGCCGCAGTCCGAATTGGAAAGGTGTCCCGTCCGACTTCGGATGCGCTGCTTCAGCGGCCAGGGGTAGGGGCCGGTGAGCAGCATATCGGGGTCGTGGTTGGCTTCCAGGACCAGGGCCCGGCAACCGGCCAGGTGATGACGGACCATGGCGGTAACGCACCCCAGATCGGTGGCGATGCCGATTTTCCATCCGTTTACTTCGATGGTGAAACCGGAGGGATCGGCCGCGTCGTGGGACAGGGAAAACGGGTGGATGCGGAGGGTGTCGATTTGGAAGCTGGTGCCGCATTCGAAGTGAACGCAGCGGTGAAGCCGGCCGACGGCAGTGCCGGCGGCGGTTTTGCGGCTGATGTAAACCGGCAGTTGCCAGCGGCGTGACAGAACCCCCACTCCCTGAACATGGTCACTGTGTTCGTGGGATACGACAATGGCGCGGAGCGAATCCGGCTGCAGTCCGCGGCTTCGCAGCCGCCGCTCGATTTCGCGGCCCGAAAGACCGGCGTCGAACAAAACGGCGTGATGACCGTCGGAAACATAAACAGCGTTGCCCCGGCTGCCGCTGGCCAGCACACACAACTCGGCGGTTCGGGGCGCGGAAGCAACGGTTTCACAGTTGTCGGGCAGGCAGTGCAATGTACGATCCGATCCGCATCTTACGTCCCTGTATGCCCGAATCCCCCGGCGCTGCGATCGGTCTCGTCGATGGAATCCACCAGGGCCAGACCGGGCCGGCAGACCCGCTGGATCACCATCTGGGCAATACGGTCGCCGCGGTGAACGGTAAATTCTTTTTTGCCGAGGTTGATCAGGGCGATTTTAATTTCGCCGCGGTAATCCGCATCGATGGTTCCCGGGGCATTGATCAGCCCGATGCCGTGCTGAATCGCCAAGCCGCTGCGGGGGCGAACCTGTGCTTCGTACCCCTGGGGCAGCGCCATGGCAAAACCGGTGGGCAGCAGAGCGGTGTCTCCGGGCGCCAGGGTGACCGGCGCATCGACGGCCGCGGCCAGGTCCATGCCGGAAGCCCCCGAGGTCATGTAGGCCGGCAGGGGAATATCGGCATCCCGCTCGGGGTGCAGCCGTTTCAGTCGGATCGTGGGACAATCGGTCATCTCGATATGTCGCTTCAGGATGGGTAAAGGATCGATTCGAAGCCATCCGCCTGCGGTACGGGGCCCAGAGCGGTCAGTGCCAGACTGTGATCGCCGAACAGCGCCGCGGCAATTTCCTGAACCTCTGCCGCAGTGACGGCTTCCAGTTGGTCGATGACTTCCTGCATTGGAATGTGGCGGCCGAAATTGATTTCGTTCTGGGCCAGACGCACCATTTGATTGTCCACGCTTTCGGAGGCCAGCAACAGGTTGCCTTTGGTGTAATTTTTGGCATCGTACAGATCGGCGGTATCGATGGGCCTTCGGGTCATGTCGCGCATTTCTTCCACGATGACCGCCACAGCTTCCGCCGCTTTATCGGGTTGAACGCCGGCATAGGCACCGAACATGCCGGTGTCTTCGTAAGACGATACGAACGAATACACCGCGTAAGCGAGGCCCCGGTGCTCCCGCACTTTCTGAAACAACCGGGAACTCATGTTGCCGCCTAAGATCGTGTTGAGCAAGGAAAACGCGTAGCGGCGGGAATCGGTGATGGCAATCCCCGGCGTTGTCAGGCAAATGTGCACCTGTTCCAGATCGCGATGCTGGGTGGTGATTCCGGCATTGGCCGACGGGGTCTCCCGACCGGGAAAGGTTTCACTGGACGGCACCACGGAGAAAGCAGGGCCGACAAGATCGACGATGTGGGAATGGTCGATGTTGCCGGCCGCGGAAACCACGATATGGTTGGGCTGATAGGAACGGCGGAAAAAATCGCGGATATGTTCCGAGGTAAAGCTCAGGATGTTCTCCCGGGTCCCGAGAATCGACCGGCCCAGCGGATGGTCGCCCCAGTAGGCGCTGCCGGCCAGCAGGTGTAAGAATTCTTCCGGATTGTCCTCCACCATCCCGATTTCCTGAAAGATGACCGGCCGTTCTTTTTCCACCTCGCGTTCATCGAACACCGAATTGAGAAAAATGTCGCTGAGAATATCGACCATGGTTTCCAGCTCGGTGTCCATAACCCGGGCATGGTAACAGGTGTTCTCGAAACTGGTGAAGGCATTGGAGTGGCCGCCGATGGCGTCGAACTCCTTGGCAATCTGAAACGCGGAACGTTTGCGGGTCCCCTTGAAAATCATATGCTCGATCATATGAGAGATCCCGTTTTCGGAAATCGACTCATCACGAGCTCCGACGTTGACCCACACACCCATCGAGACGCTGCGCACATACGGCATCGACTGCGTCAGGATGCGGACCCCGTTGCTCAGCAAGGTTTTATGACGTGCATCGGCTTGCATGGATTATTGATCCGCCACCGCTTTGTGGCTCAGTCGGATTTTGCCGTCCCGACTGATTTCCAGAACTTTGACCTTGATGACATCGCCTTCATTGACCACGTCGGACACCTTTTTGACGCGGTGATTGGCCAATTGGGAAATGTGCACCAGGCCGTCGGTTCCGGGGGTCAACTGGACGAAGGCGCCGAAATCGGTAATTCGAACCACTTTGCCTTCGTAGATTTCGCCCACTTCCGGCTCCATGACGATTTGCTTGATCATCTCCCGGGCTTTTTCGCCTTCCTCCGAAGAAAAGGCTGCGATTTTGACCAGTCCGCTGTCATCGATTTCAACCCGCGTGTTGGTCTCGCTCTGAATGGATCGGACCACTTTGCCACCCGGTCCGATAATTTCGCGAATCTTATCGGGGTTGACCTTGATGGTCAGCACTTTGGGGGCATAGGGAGAAATCTCCTGCCGCGATTCCTTGAGGGTCTCCATCATCTTGCCCAGAATGAAGTTCCGGCCGTTGCGGGCCTGTTCCAGCGCCTTGGCCATAATCTCACGGGGCAGCTCCAGGATTTTGATGTCCATCTGGATGGCCGTGATGCCGTCTTTGGTTCCGGCCACTTTGAAGTCCATGTCTCCGGTGTGGTCTTCGTCGCCGAGGATGTCGGAAAGCACCACGACCTTGTCGCCTTCTTTCACCAGACCCATGGCGATCCCGGCCACCGGCGCCTTGATTGGCACACCGCCGTCCATTAGGGCCAGCGTGCCGGCGCACACGGTTCCCATGGAGGACGAACCGTTGGACTCGAGCACTTCGGAGACGATGCGGATGGTGTAGTCGAAAGCATCCTTGTCAGGCAGGATTTTTTCGAGTGCCCGGGTCGACAGGCCGCCGTGGCCGATATCCCGGCGGGAGGGTCCGCTGATTCGCCGGGTTTCACCGACCGAATACGGCGGGAAGGTATAATGGAGCATAAACGGGCGAAACTCTTCTCCGCTGAGGGTTTCCACCCGCTGCTCGTCCTGTCCGGAGCCGAGCGTCAACACCCCGAGCACCTGGGTCTCGCCCCGGGTGAAAAGGGCGCTGCCGTGCGGGCGCGGCAGCATGCCGACTTCACAGGTGATCGGCCGGACTTCGTCGAACTTGCGGCCGTCGATCCGACGACCTTCCTCCAGGATCAGCTCCCTGCTGACGGTTTTCTGCAGTTCGGAAATGATTGCCGAAATTTCGTCGGCCCGCGCAGCCAGGTCTTCTTCCAGACCGGCCAGGTATTCGTCTTTCAGGTTGCGCAGCGCGACGCGGCGCTCGATTTTGGCCGGCACGGTGACGGCTTCCCGCAATCGGGGTCGAAGCTCGGCTGTCACCTTGGCGGCCAATTCCGTGTCTTGAACCGGCGGCGCGAAGGACCGCTTGGGTTTGCCGGTTGCATCCCGGAGTTTTTCCTGAATCGAAATGATGGGCTGCATCTCCTGGTGGGCAAAGTGAATCGCCTCCAGCATATCGGCTTCACTGACGATGTCGCCGCCGCCTTCCACCATCACGATGCCGGTCTTCGAGCCGGCCACGATGAGGTTGAGGTCGGAGTTTTCCAGCTCGCTGATCCTGGGATTAATTTGCAGCGTGCCGTCGATGCGGCCGACCCGCACACAGGCGATGGGACCGGCAAACGGGATGTCGGACAGCTCCAACGCGGCCGACGCGCCGATCATGGCCAGGGTGTCGGGATCGTTCTCCTGGTCCATGGAAAGTACCGTGGCGATCACCTGTGTTTCGAATCGCCAGCCCTTCGGGAACAGGGGACGAATGGGACGGTCGATCAGGCGGGCGGTCAGCGTCTCTTTTTCGCTGGGACGCCCGATTTCACGGCGAAAATAGTTTCCCGGAATTCGACCGGCGGCATAGATTTTTTCCTGGTACTCCACGGTGAGGGGCAGAAAGTCGGCTTGCCGTTCTTCCGTGGAAGCCACCGCCGTCACCAGCACGACCGTGTCGGCATATCGGACTACGACCGCCCCGGAAGCCTGTTTGGCCAACCGGCCGGTTTGAATGCTCAGCGTCTTGCCGCTGAGGTCAGCGTTGAGTGATATTTCCATTGATTTAGACTCCTACAGATGAAGCGGCATTCGTGACGACGCCGCTTTGATGGGCCGTCGCAGGCGGCCGCGGTGCAATACCGGACCTCCCCGCGCGGCAATGCGCGGTCTTGGGCGCAGGAAGCTCCGAAGTTACCGTTTCAACCCAAGCGTTTCGATGATTGTGCGATAGCGATTGACGTCCTTGTTTTTTACGTAGTTCAGCAGTCTGCGCCGCCGGCCGACCAGCATTAGCAAACCCCGGCGGGAATGGTGGTCCTTTTTGTGGATCTTGAGATGCTCGGTCAAATAGGAAATGCGGTGGGTCAGCAATCCCACTTGAACTTCCGGCGATCCGGTGTCGCTCTCGTGCAATTTGAACTTTTCAATCAATTTCTTTTTTTCTTCGGATGAGAAAACCACGTTTACTTCCTCCTTTTTCTTGAATGCCGGTCTGCCTCGATCAATCGAAAACACAATAATACTTCAACTGCCGGCGGCTGGAGTGATAATCGATTACGGCAACAAGACGGCCGTTGGGATCCAGGGCTTTGATCGGTCCATCCGGCATGTCCCGCAGCGCGGGGACCGTTTCAGCGGGGATCATTCTGCCATGCTTTATCGCATTCGTCAAAGCGTTATCGACGTCGATGCCGGGCATTTCGCGCAATGCCTCCGTCATCGGCAGCATCACGCTGCGCCGATCCCGCTCAGCCTGGCGTTCCAACTGCTCCAGACCAAAAGCCTCTTTGAGCTCGAAACCGCTGCTGGCGAGGCGGCGCAGCGACGCCAGGTGCCCGCCGCAGCCCAGCGCTTCACCGACATCGGCACAAAGCGTTCGCACGTAAGTGCCGGCCGTGCAGGTCAGTTCGAATTGCACCCGCGGCAGTGCCAGCGACCGGATCTCGATGGACTCGATGCATATCCGCCGGGCGGGTTTTTCGACCGGTCGGCCGTTGCGCGCGTACCGGTACAAGGGTACGCCGCGATGTTTCAGGGCTGAATAAATCGGCGGTTTCTGCCACTGGTAACCCGTAAAGCGCTGCAATGTCGAACGGACCTGGCGATCGGTGATATCGGCCGTGCTGCCGACCGCGGTCACCCGGCCGGTGCCGTCCTGGGTGTCGGTGACCACTCCCAGGGAAAGTTCCGCCAGGTAGCGTTTCTTGCCGTGGAGCAGGAAGCGCGCCAGTCGCGTGGCCTGGTTGACGCAACAGATCAATATTCCGGTGGCAAATGGATCCAGCGTACCGGCGTGTCCGACTTTGCGTGCCTGCAATATTCGTTTCACCCGGGCGACGGCCTGGGCCGATGTCATGTTCGGGGGCTTGTCCAGAACCACAATGCCGTTATCCATTTGCGGTTCGGACACTTACAGGATCTTTGCCAGACCGGCGATTTCCGACTTGATCTCAGCCAGTGAGGCTTCGACACCGAAACCGGCCGCACTGGCATGGCCCCCGCCTCCGAACGCGGTGGCGATGGCACCCACATCGATGGAACCGTCGGAGCGCAGACTGACGTGAAAACGTCGCCGCGGCGCCGTTGTTCCGCGACCGTTTTGCAACTCCTGGATCAGCGCCGCCACCCGAACATCTTCGATGCGCCGCGCATAGTGGATCAAGCCGTCGGCGTCTTCGGGCAGCGTGCCGGTTTGGTGCAGCATTTCCTGGGTGACGGTCATCATGGAAAGCTTGCCGTTGTCGGAAATCTCGATCGAATCCAACGCCAGGTTGAGCAGCTTGAGGCGCCCCAGCGAGTAGGTGCCGTATACATGCTGGGCAACCAGGTGCGGTTGTACGCCACAGGCGGCCATTTCCCGGCAAATCTCGAACGCCGCCGAATTGGTGTTCGAAAAACGAAACGATCCCGTGTCGGTCAGGATACCGGTGTATATCGCGGTGGCGATTTCTTCATCGATGGTGACATTCAGTGCGGCGATGATGCGATATACCAACTCGGCGGTGGCGCAGGCGTTCGGTTCGACAAGCTGCATGTCGCCAAAGCCGGTGTTGGTGGCATGGTGATCGATGTTGATCACCGTCGGAATGTCGTTCAACTGCTGCCAAACGGGACCCAGGCGCATCGTGTCGCCGCAATCCAGAATCAGCGCCGTATCGAACCGGCGGCAATTTTCGATTCGATTGACGATGCGTTCGGCGGCGGGCAGAAAGCGGTATACTGCCGGAATCGGACTTTCATTGAACAGCACGATGTCCTTGTGAAGTTGTTCCAAAGCCAGGCCCATGGCAACCAGAGTCCCGACGGCATCTCCGTCGGGGCTCATATGAGAGGCGACCAACAGCTGTGAGCTTTTCTGCAAATGGCGAACGATCGATTCCATCATGTGCTCGAACGTATGGATTTTAACAGCTGGTCGATTCGTGAGCCGTAATCGAAGGATTCATCATAAAAAAATTCCAGCTCCGGCATGTAGCGCAGTTCCAATCGTTTTGCCAGCGCTCCTTTGACAAATCCGGAGGCACTGCGAAATCCCTGCAGCGCCGCCTGGACTTTTGCTTCTTCACCCCCGGCGGTCGAAAAGTACACCCGCGCAATTCGAAGATCGCGGGTCACCTTGACATGCGTAATGGTGGTAAATGCCAGACGGGGATCTTTGACGTTGCGGTTCAGGATTTCAGACAATGTCTGCTGAATCAGTCCGGCCACCCGTTCGGCGCGCGAATACGATCTCATAAACTGATAATCTCCATCTCTGAATCGACGATTTCCGCCAGGCCCAGATCGTCGATCATGTTGAAGATTTTATCGATTTTGGCATTGAGCACCTTGCGGTCGTTTCCCGCCAGGGCAAATCCGATTTCGGCCCGCTGGTGGACATCATTGGCGCCCACTTCGGCCACCGATGCGTTGAACCGATTGCGGACCTGCTGAATGATCGACTTTACGACTTTGCGCTTGCTTTTCAAAGAGCGGCAGTCGTGCAGCCGGAATACGACGATGCCGATACCGACGACCATAGATATTCAGTTTGATTGTTTCAATTGGTTTTATTGGTTTGATTGGTTCAAAAAACGTTGCGATACGTCCGTTCGCTGCATGTAAATTCATTGCCTGCACAAAGAATAAAACCCAAGGACGCATAGAAGGCGCTGCAGGTCGCTAAACGCTGGGTTCCATTTTCGACCAAAGGAACCAATCGAACCAATCCAATTGTATTTGTTACAATTCCGGTCGAATCTCTTCCAAATAGTAGCACTCGAGTACGTCGCCGACTTTGATGTCGTTGAAGTTCTCCACGCCCACGCCGCATTCGTAGCCACTGGCAACTTCTTTCACGTCTTCCTTGAAGCGGCGCAGGGAGCCCACTTTGCCCTCGTATTGCACCACGCCGTCGCGCAGCACCCGCACGCGGCGGTTCCGCTCGATCTTACCCTCGGTCACATAGCAGCCGGCCACGGCCCCGATCTTGGGCACCTGGAACACCTCCCGGACTTCCGCGCGCCCCAGGGTGCGCTCCTCGAAAGTAGAGGACATCATGCCGGCGATGGCATCCTTGACGTCCTTGATGACTTCGTAAATGACGTTGTAATAGCGCACATCGACGCTTTCCTCGTTGGCCAGCGCCTGCACTTTGCTGGTGGGACGCACATTGAATCCGATGATGATCGCGTTGGATACGGCAGCCAGGGATACATCCGATTCGGTGATCGTGCCCGTGGCCGAATGGACGACGTGAATCTTGACCTCTTCGTTGGACAGCTTGGTCAGAGAATCGGCCAGCGCCTCGATGGAGCCGTGCACATCGGCTTTTAGAACCAGGTTCAGATCCTTGACCTCGCCTTCCTGCATTTGCTCGTAGAGTTTGTCCAGGCTCAGACGGCTGGTCTTGGCCAACTCCATGGAGCGCTGTTTTTGAATCCGGTGTTCGCTGATTTGCTTGGCGTTTTTCTCGTCCTCCAGGGCGATGAGTTCGTCGCCGGCCATCGGAACCCCGGAAAGTCCGATCACTTCCACCGGAATCGAAGGCCCGGCGGTGTCCACCTGCTGGCCCCGGTCGTTGAGCATGGCGCGCACCTTGCCGTAATGAACCCCGCAAACGACGGGTTCTCCGGTTTTGAGCGTACCTTCCTGGACCAGTACCGTGGCCACCGGACCGCGGCCCGGGTCAATTTTGGATTCGACCACATGTCCCCAGGCGCGTTTATTTGCATTGGCTTTCAGTTCGAGGACTTCGGCCTGGAGCAGAATCATTTCCAGCAGTTCCTCGATCCCGGTGTTCTGTTTGGCCGAAACCTTCACGAAGATTGTGTCCCCACCCCAGGCTTCGGGAGTCAGGCCCTGCTCGGAAAGTTCCCGGTAAACCCGGTCGACATCGGCATTGGCTTTGTCGATTTTATTGACAGCCACGATGATCGGCACTTTGGCGGCCTTGGCGTGGTTGATGGCCTCGATGGTTTGCGGCATTGCCCCGTCGTCGGCTGCTACCACCAGTATGACGATATCTGTGACCTGCGCTCCCCGGGCCCGCATCGCGGTAAAGGCCTCATGGCCCGGCGTGTCGATAAACGCGATTTGACCGCGATCGAGTTTGACGCTGTAGGCGCCGATGTGCTGGGTAATGCCTCCGGCCTCGGTGTCGGTGATGTGGGTCTTGCGAATGACATCCAGAAGGGAGGTTTTCCCGTGATCCACATGTCCCATGATGGTGACCACCGGTGGCCGTTCGGCCAATTGCCCGGGTTCATCTTCCTGAACGTTGAGCAGGGCTTGTTCTTCAAAGGAGGCGCGCTCGACTTCGTAGCCGAACTCCGAAGCCACCAGCACGGCCGTATCGAAGTCGATGGTCTGGTTGACCGTGGCCATCACGCCCAGCGCCATGAGCTTTTTGATCATTTCATTGGCCTTGATTCCCATTCGCTTGGCCAGTTCCGACAGCATGATGGTTTCATCGACCTTAATGCGTCGCTTGATCTGTTTGGCCGTCGTTATGGTGGTTTTTTGCGCCGGTGTGGCGGCCTTGGCCTTGATGCCTTTTTTGCCCTTGCGTCGTCGGCCGCGGCCCTCATAGAGGTCTTCGCCTTCGACCACTTCCTTGCGGCGGAAAGAGATGCGTTTTTTAAAAAATTTCCGGTCGGCATCGCCTTCTTCGGCCTGCAGTTTCTTGCGCTTTTTCTTGCGGGCCTCCTGGGCGATTTCTTCCTCGGGCGGCAGAGGCTTGGATGGGGTCGCCGGTTTGACGATCCGGGCACGGTCCTTGCTCAGTTTTTTCTTTGGCGCCGGTTTTTCTTCCGGGGCTTCTCTGGGAGCTGTCGGGAGCTGAATGATTTTAGCGGACCCGTCCGGCTTTTTGACTTTCTTGGGCGGCTTTTTCTCCACGACTTGCGGTTTGGTTTCCACCTCGGCGGTCTCCTCCGGCTCGGTCGTCTCCGCCGGGGGCGGCGGCGGTTCTTTCGGGGTTTCCACGGGGGTGGTTTCCGCCTGCGATTCCGGCACTTCAACCGTCTCGGATTCCGGTATTTCGGATTCGGCGGGCTCGGCCCCTTCGGCTTCTGCAGTCTCGGCCGGCAAGGTCTCTTCTTCGGTGGTTTCCTCGGGGGTTTCTTCAGGGACGACTTCGACTCCCGGTGATTCTTCGAGGGGGGCTTCTTCGGGCGCTGCCGTTTCCGTCTCGGCCTCGGCGGCCTCCTCCGGCGTGACCGGGACGGCCTTGCGCCGTCTTCGAATCACTGTCGGGCGGATGCGTGTTTCCACGACGGTTTCGGCCTTTTTCCCGAACAGATTGGACTTCACCAGGTCCACCTCCTCCTCTTCCAGGGAGCTCATATGACTTTTGACGCTGATGTCCATGTCTTTCATTTTGTCCATAAGCGTCTTGTTGGTCATATTCAGATCTCTGGCAAGTTCATAAACTCTGATTTTGGCCATCCAATACCCCCAATGGTTTGTTTACCAAACCGCGTAGCTTTTTGCGGTACTGCCGTCGTTGCGTTCAACGCCCTGGATTGCCGGCCGGAAATAAGAGCGCTTGGGATGATCCTCGATATTTTACGCAGGAGCAGCCTTTCAACAGCCTGCGTCCGGACGGACACAGACGAGGAGTCGCCCATGCTCCTACATCCGCTCCGTAGGCCTTGTCAACCTGTGATCCGGTCATTCCATCATTCCTCGGCCGGTTTCTCGTCGTCGGCCGTCTCCAACGCAGAGGCATTCGATTCGGCACCGGCTTGCGCCTCTGAGCCGGTTTCATCGGTTGCCGGAACTTCCGCTGCAGAAGCGGCGGTTTCCGGCTCGACCTCGGCGTCGGCTTCCGCACCGGCTTCGGCCGGAGCGGTTTCTTCAACAGCGGGCTGCTCGGCTTGAGCGTCATGGGCCGCGTCGATCAGTTTGCGGGCGGTTTCTTCGCCGATTCCTCGAATTTGAACCAGATCCTCGATGCCGGCCTTGGCAATTTCGTCGGCCGAAAAGAATCCTTTTTCATAAAGCGCATCGGCCATGCTGACGCCCACACCCGGCAGGGCGACCAGGGAATCATAGCCGCTCTGCATGGCTTCGCTGTATTTGGACTCGCTTTGCACTTCCAGGTGCCATCCGCATAGTTTCGATGCCAGACGCACGTTCTGGCCGCGTTTGCCGATGGCGATGGAAAGAAATTCGTCCGGTACGATGACCTCCATGGTCCGATCGGTTTCGTCGATAATCACCCGGGAAATCTCCGCCGGCGCCAGTGCGTTGCAGACGAATTTGGCCGGGTCGACGTGCCAGGAGATGATGTCGATTTTTTCACCGCGAAGCTCCTGCACGACATTTTGAACGCGGCTGCCCTTCATGCCGACGCAGGCGCCGACCGGATCGATGTCGGCGTTGCTGGAAGCCACGGCAATTTTGGCCCGGACCCCGGGTTCCCGGGCCGCCCCCATGATTTTGACAATGCCTTCACTGATTTCCGGCACTTCGGTTTTGAACAGGTTGATCAGAAAGTCCGTGTGGGCTCGGGACAAGATCACCTGCGGCCCGCGGCTTTCATGCAGTACATCTACGATCAACGCTCGGACGCGGTCGCCGCGGCGATAACTTTCCTTGGGGATTTGCTCCCGGACCGGCACCGCGCCTTCGGTCTGGCCCAGGTTCACGATGATGTCCCCGCGATCGATGCGCTGGACGATGCCGTTGATGATTTCGCCTTTTCGATCCACGTAATTGGCAAATACGGCGTCTTTTTCCGCATCTTTGATTTTCTGAATGATGACCTGTTTGGCGGACTGTGCGGCGATGCGGCCGAAGGTGGTCGTGTCCATTTTGGTGCCGAGGCTGTCGCCGACCTCACAATCCGGATCCAGCTTGCGTCCCTCCTCCAGGCTGATCTCCAGGGCCGGTTCGGTGACGACTTCGGCAACATCTTTGAACTGAAAAACTTCGATTTCTCCCAGTTCATCGTTGTAGTGCACCTCGATGTCGAGTTTGTTGCCGAATTTTTTGCGTGCCGCCGATTTCAGGGCCTCTTCCAACGCCTTGATCAACACTTCGCGTGAAATGCCCTTGTCCCGGCTGACTTGATCGACGACTCGTTTTATGTCTGTGATCTGCATCCGAAATCTCCACGGTCTGCCAGTCGCGCCCTTTGAATCAAATCGTACGGAATTGCGACGGTTTTTGCTACGGTGGCCAGGTTCACCACACCCTTATCGACGCCGGACAGAATGCCGGTGAAGTTTTTTTGCCCCTCGACGGGTCGGGCGGTGCGGATTTTCGCGCGACAGCCCTGGAAACGTGAAAAATCCTCTAATTTTCCCAGCGGCCGCTCCGGCCCCGGACTGGATACCTCCAGGTTGTAGGCGCCGATGTCATTCAGCGCAACATCGAGCAGATCGCTGAGCTGCCGGCTGACGGCGGCGCAGTCGTCCAGCGAAATGCCGCCCGGTTGATCGATGTACAGCCGAAGGGTGCGTCCCCCCGGTTCGGCTTGAAATTCCAAATGGACCAGTTCGTAGCCCTCGGATTCGCACAGGGGTTCCGCCAGATCGCGGATTTCTTCGATCCATCCACTGCCGCGTGCGGCAGATGTCGGCATTGCCGCCGAAACCGCCGGCGTTGCTCGATCGGCCGGTTTTGATTTTCTTGCCATACGGGTTTACCCATTGCCTCTTAAAAACGCAAAAAACGGGCTGTCGCCCGTTTCCTCAAGTCCGAGTGCGTTCGCTGCAGTGGAGTGTCAGGTTACCTGTTCATGATTCCCACCCTTGGGTTGACTCCAGGCTACATAAACCAGAATGCACTGCTTCACTCAGCCCCTGGAAGGAGCAGGCGAAGTTTGATTGGAGCGGGCAACGAGATTCGAACTCGCGACACCAAGCTTGGGAAGCTTGTACTCTACCAGCTGAGCTATGCCCGCTCAAATCACTGCATTATTTAGGACAAAATTTACCCTTTGTCAATATTTTCATTCGGGATTTTAGGCAAATGGAAGGGATTTTCCCGGTCGCCGACGGCTCGGATCGACGCCGATTCAAAAAAGAAGCGGCGCCCAAACGGCCCGGCCCGGCCGGTGGAAGCGGTGCCGGTCGATTCGGATTGGAAACATCCCGGCAGAGATACTTCAGCGTCCACCCACGTCGTTGGCCGCGTCGAAGCGCCGAATCCGCGCGCGGGCAGGCGGCGCAAGCGGCGCTGGACGAATGGCAAAAGCTCTGCTAAACTACAAAAATATGATTTTTTCCCGCCGGTATCGATCGGTCCCGAGGAGCGCCGCATGAAGTCGTCCCCGAAGAATCGCGTACACCTGACAGACCGGATGGTTTTGATTGCCTGCGCCATTGCGGTGATCTACTGGATGTTGGATTCATTCGTGGCGATTTTTATCAGCACGGAGGGACCGATCCTGCAGCGCATTTTCGGCAACGACCTGAAAGAAATCTGGACGCGCATTATCGTTTTGTGCCTTTTTGTCATTTTCGGGTCCCATGCCCAGTTCACCATCAACGAACGCCGCGAAGCCGCCCGGAAAATCGAGCAGGACCGAATCACCCGGGAACGTTTTCAGCGGCTGCTTTCCCCGGATCTGGCCGAGATGGTGGTGTCCGGGAAGCTGCGGGTGGAAAAAGGCGGCGTTGCCCGGGTGGCCACCGTGGCATTCATCGATATACGAGACTTTACCCAGATGAGCGAAAGCACATCTCCCGATGAAGTCCTGCAGATGCTCAACGAATACTTCGAGATGGTGGTGGACGTAGTGTTTCGCTACGAGGGCACCGTCGACAAATTCATCGGCGATGAAATCATGGTGATCTGGGGCGCTCCGGTGCCGCACGAAGACGACCCCATTCGAGCGGTGCAGGCCGCCCTGGAAGTATTGGAAGCGCTGCGGGCGTTTAACCGCGAGCGCCTCCGCCATGCCAAGCCGGAGATCCACATCGGCGTCGGCATCAACACCGGAAAACTTGTCGCCGGTTATATCGGCTCTTCGCAGACCATGAGCTATTCGGTGATCGGCGACACCGTCAATACAGCTTCGCGGCTGTGTGCCGCCGCCGCACCGGGACAGATTCTGGTTTCCGAGCCCACCTATCGTTTGCTCGGCGGTCGATTCGAAGCCCGAGAGATCGAGCCGGTGCGGGCCAAAGGCAAGCACGATCCCATCCGCGTCTATGCCATCTGCGGTCGACTGCCCGCTGTTGCTCAAAGCCCCGCCACTGCTGTCGGCTAATCGGTTTGCCCGTTGGCCAGTCAGCCCGTTTCTCCCTTGCCCCGGAATCATTTGCCCCAAAAGGTAGTCAACCGTAAATACCGCAGAGGGAAAACGCTTCCTTCTTCAGTTTGTTTGCTGCGATTTACCACAATTCACGGGACTCACGGGCGAGCCGGCGAACGGGCCAACGGACTCAATCTTCCAGGATGCGGCGAATCCGCTGAAGTTCGGTCCGTATTTCTTCGAGGTCCACTTCGGGTGCTGCGGCAGGCTCTTTGCCGGCCCCGGAATTCAGGTATTCGCGCGCTCCGGCGATGGTGAATTTTTTTTCGTGCAACAGGTGCCGGATTTTCAGGATCATTTCCACGTCTTTTTTGCGGTAGAGCCGCTGGCCGGAAGTCGTTCGTTTGGGACGCAGCTTCGGGAATTCCGATTCCCAGAACCGCAGAACGTGTGCGGCCAGTTCCGTGATGCGGCTCACCTCTCCGATGCGGAAATACAGTTTGTCGGGCAACTGGGGGGAGTGATCTGAATGCATGGTTCACGTGGGTAGCGAAGCGTTGAACTCCTGTATCAAACCCGACGTCAATGATTGGTGCAGCTGATTAATCTCTTCGTCTTCTAGGGTTCGATCCGGAGCGCGATACACGATGCGAAAAGAGACGCTTTTCTTTCCGGTTTCGATCGGCCCGCCTTCGAACACGTCGAACAGAGAGACGCTTTCCACCAGAGACTCGTCTCTGTTCTCCAGGCGGTGAAGAATTTCTCCGGCTTCGAATCGTGCAGCTACGATCAGCGTGAGATCCCGGCTGACGGCGGGGTACTTCGGCAACGGCCGATAGGATTTGGTTTCCGGAACCAGCGGCATCAGGCGGTCGACGTCCAATTCGAAAACGTAGGCCTTCTGTCGGATTTCGAAGGCCGAGCGCACTTCCGGGTGAATCTCGCCGATCTCGCCGATTCGGCTGCCCCCGGCCAGGATTTGCGCCGCCCGGCCGGGGTGGAAAAAGTAACAACGGTTTTCCGGCAATGCCGTAAATCGCACCTCCGGCACTTCGAGGACCGCCAGCAGGCCTTCCACCGCGCCTTTCAAATCGTAAAAATCGCAGGCAACCGCTTTACCGTGCCAGGTCGCCGGTGTTCGCAAGCCACTCCAGAGGCCGGCCAGCATTTCGACTTCCTGGGGGAGCTGTTCGTTTGCGGTGGCATAATACACCTTGCCGATCTCAAAAACTTTCACCGTTTTTTCCTGCTGGGCCAGGTTGCGCTGCAGTGTCGACAATACACCCGGGACCAGCGACGTCCGCATGACCGTCTGGTCTTCGGTCAGCGGGTTCATGACGGCCACCGTGCTGCGACGCCGGTCGTTGCCGGGAATGCGCAAACGTTCGCAGGAGGCTTCAGCAATAAAAGAATAATGAATCGACTCGAGGAATCCGAATCCGGTCAGGCAATCCCGAATCCGCTCTCGGGTCCGCAGGGGCTTTGCCACCGGGCGGCCTTCGGCCGGCGTGGCCGGATAGGTAATCGGAATGGCGTTGTATCCGGACAGTCGCGCCGCCTCCTCCATCAGATCTTCAGGCCGGGTGACGTCCACCCGGAAGCTGGGCGGAGTGACCGTCAACTGGCCGCCGGCCCCGGTTTCGGTGCGGAATTCGATGGATCGAAGGTGTTCCGCGAGGGATTCGGCCGTAAACCGGGTACCCAGCAGTCGGTTGGTTGCCTTTGGACTGAGCCGGATGGTGCGCTGTGGGACCGGAACGGGATATTCATCGATCAGTCCGGCCATGGTTTTGCCGCCGCAGATTTCAGCCACCAGGCGGGCGGCCCGGTTCAACGCCGACAGGGTTCCCTCCGGGTCGGTACCGCGCTCGAACCGGAACGACGCTTCCGAGCTCAGACCGAGTCTTTTGGCCGTCTTGCGGATGCTGACCGGGTTGAAATAGGCGCTTTCAATCAACACCCGGCCGGTGCCCGCTTCGATCTCCGAATTCAGCCCGCCCATCACGCCGCCGACGGCCGCCGGCTTTTCGGCGTCACAGATCATGCACATGTCTGCCGAAAGGCGGCGTTGCTTTCCGTCCAGCGTCGTAAACGCTTCGCCGTCGCCCGCCGTGCGGACCACGATGCGATTGCCGGCCAGCCGGTCAAAGTCAAAGGCATGCAGGGGTTGGCCGCTTTCCATCAGCACGAAGTTGGTGATGTCGACCACGTTGTTGATTGGACGCAGCCCCACGGACATCAAACGATCCTGCAGCCAGAATGGCGAAGGACCGATCGATACGTCGACGACCAGTCGGGCCGAGTAACGCGGGCACAGTTCGGGGCACTCGATGACCACCGCTGCAAGGCGATGGATCTCGTCGGCCGAATCTTCGATCCAGACATCCGGATAGCGGACACGCATTTTCTGGATCGCGGCGATTTCACGGGCAATTCCGATCATACTCAGGCAATCCGGTCGATTCGGTGTGATGGCGATTTCAAGGACCGTATCGGACAACGCCAGTGCATCGGCCAGCGATTTGCCGACGGGCAGGTGCCGGTTCAGGTCCATGATCCCTCCGGCATCGGGCCCCAACCCCAGTTCCTTCTCGCTGCAGAGCATGGCTTCGGAAACCACCCCGCGGATGGTATTCTGTTGCAGAACCGTTTCGTCGGGGAATACCGTGCCGGGAAGCGCCAGCGGCGACCGCATGCCCTCGCTCACGTTGGGTGCCCCGCAGACAACCCGCAGGGCGCGATCGCCCACATCCACCGAGCAGACCTTGAGGTGATCGGCATTGGGATGATCTTCGATAGCGGCGATGCGGCCCACGAATACGCGGTCCAGATAATGGTAACGATCCGAGACTTCCTCCACCTCCAGACCGGCCATCGTCAATGCTTCCACCAGGTGATCGACATCCATTTCGATCGGAACGTATTCCTTGAGCCAGCTCAGACTTACCTTCATAATCAGAATTGCCTTAGAAAGCGGATATCGTTTTCGAAGAATTTTCGCAGATCGTCGATCCCGTACTTGAGCATTGCGATCCGTTCAACGCCCATGCCGAAAGCGAATCCCGTGAACCGCTCTGCATCGTATCCGACATTTTCGAACAGCGCCGGATGAACCATGCCCGAACCGAGGATTTCCAGCCAACCGGTTTGCGAGCAAACCCGGCAGCCGGCGCCCCGGCAAATCACGCACAGGATGTCGACTTCGGCACTGGGCTCGGTGAATGGGAAAAAACTGGGACGAAACCGCAGGGCCGTTTTTACATCGAACATTTGATGGACAAACGAGGTCAGAACGCCTTTCAAGTCGCCGAACGAAATGCCTTCGTCGACCAGCAGGCCCTCCACCTGGTGGAACATCGGTGTATGAGTCAGGTCGGAATCACAGCGATACACTTTCCCCGGAGCGATGATTCGAACCGGCGGCTGCTTTTTTTCCATCGTGCGGATCTGTACCGGCGAAGTGTGGGTTCGCAGAACGATGTTTTCGGAAACGTAGAAGGTGTCCTGCATGTCCCGGGCGGGATGGTTTTTGGGGATGTTCAGCGCTTCGAAGTTATAGTAATCGCTTTCGACCTCGGGTCCTTCCACAATATCGAAACCCAGTCGCTGGAAAATCTCGCAGATTTCCCGGTTGATTCGGGTAATCGGGTGAAGGGTCCCGGCTTCGCAGGGCCTGCCCGGCAGGGATACATCGATTCGGTCGGCGGCGCTGCGCTGCTCGGATTCGATGCGGGCCTTGGCTGCGGCTACGGCCTGCTCCAGGCTGCGTTTGATTTCATTGGCCCGGCGGCCGGCCGCAGCCCGTTGTTCCGGCGGCAGGTCGGAGATCCCCCGCAGGTATCGGGTAACCAGGCCCTTGCGGCCCAGATAACGCACGGAGAGTTCCTGGACGTGTTCCGCGTCGAAAGCCGCTTCGATGCGCTGCAGGGCTTCGTTGTATAGATGCTCGATGGATTCGTTCACGGGCGACCCCTGCGGCAGCCGCCCTGACAAACGAATCAGACCGGTGTTCCATGCGCGGCGGTTGCCGAAAAATGTAAAAAGATCGCACATCCGTCATCGGACCGAATTTCATTCATTTCGATTCGATCGATGTTGCGGCCGCGATCTTTCGAGGTTGACGTCCTGCGACGTTTGGAAGCGTCGCACCGAATTTGAAACGCTCGACTCAGGTTACAGTTGTTTTGCAGCCAGATCGGCAAGGCAGCGAAAGCCGGGCGGATCAAAGATTGCCAGTTCGGCCAATACCTTGCGGTCGAGTTCGACCCCGGCCCGCTTCAGGCCGTTGATAAACTTGCTGTAGGAAATGTCGTTCATTCTGGCGGCCGCATTGATACGGGTGATCCAGAGCCGGCGAAAATCGCGTTTTCGCTGTCTGCGGTCGCGATAGGCATACATCAGGGCCTTGTCGACGGCATCGGCGGCGGTGCGAAAGAGCTTGCTGCGGCCGCCGCGGAACCCCTTGGCCAGTTTCAGCACTTTTTTACGGCGTTTTCTCGCCTTGAAACCTCGTTTGACTCGCATGGGTAGAACTCCTGAATTCGAATCGAACTACATTTTCGTGTAAACGGTTCATCGATTGGGCAACAACAGCCGAATTTCACGCAGGTCCGCTGTCTTTGCAAGCTGGGACCTTCGCAGTTGTCGTTTACGCTTGGCCGTTTTCTTGGTTAAGATATGACTGTGATGCGACTTGAAATACACAAATTTGCCGGTACCGGTCCGTTTAAAACGTTTGGCCGCGGCGCGGTTGGTTTTGATTTTCGGCATGGGTGTCTCCTTTGATCGCAAAAAATAAATGGCGCCGGAATGATGCGATCCCTGCCGCGCCACCTTGAAAACGAGCTTCGATGGCTCCCTGTTAAAGGGGTTCAACGTTCACGGCGCCGCCTCCGGCTGCCGACAGAACTTCGAAAGCCTTCCTTCGCTATGATCGGTTTTATGATTTGCCGTTTTCAGTGCCTGAACCAAGCGGGGATCGCTCGCCGTGCGGGTCTCCGCGGCGCTTACTTCGGAGAAAGAACCATCATCAGGTTGCGGCCTTCGAATTTCGGCTCCTGCTCCACGGCAGCAACATCGGCCGTGTCTTCTACGATCCGTTCCAGCACTTCGTACCCGAGTTTTGACAGAGTGATTTCCCGCCCGCGGAACATCACGGTAACCTTGACCTTGTCCTTTTTTTCGATGAACTTACGGATTCGGCCGATTTTTACCTGCAGGTCGTGTTCGTCCGTGTTCGGTCGGGCTTTGATTTCCTTGAGCTGGAAGGTACTCTGCTTTTTCTTGGCCTCCTGCCGTTTCTTGTCCTGTTCGTACTTGTAGCGGCCATAATCCATGATTTTGCAAACAGGCGGCTTGGCGTTCGGAGAAACCTCCACCAAATCGAGACCATGCTCGACGGCTGCATCCAATGCATTCTGGATCGGTACGACGCCGACCTGATTGCCTTCCGGGTCAATGAGTCGGACTTCTCTGGCCCGGATATCCTTGTTTATATTGGTACGGTCCCCTTTCCTCATTTTCCCCGGTTTTCCCTTAACTGCTATGCCGACACCTCCGTTTTCATGGAATTAATGATGCTGCCGCCGGATCGGTGGCAGGATGCTGCCGGATGCGATATTTCTGGCAGAGGAATTAATGAATAACGGTAAGAAATGCAAGCGAAAAATTCAAGAAAAAATCGCCGCCGGAACAATTCGGGACAATACTGCATCAGGTCCATCCGATTGTCAAGTTCTGCGAGAGACTTCGAAGGTTACGGTTGATCCAGGGTGTAGCGCGCCAGGAGGCTGTCGTTCCAATAATGATTGTCCGGCCGTCGGAAATAGGATTGAAACAGACGCAAACTCCGGGTTCTGTGCACGTGGGCAATGATAACCGGTTCGGATTGGCGGTAGAGCGGTCCCAGCGAGGCCAGGTCGCAGCGGGTTGCCCCGCCCATCACGTCTTCGTAAGCATATACGACCGTTTCGACGCGGTTTAGAATCAGAGCGCCCAGGCACATCAAACATGGCTCCAGCGTAATGTAGGCGGCGATGCCGGCAAGATCGCGGTGGGCAACGCTATCGGTCAGGCGGCGCAGGGCGATCATTTCAGCGTGATCGACCTCGTTCGTTCCGGGGTCGGCCGTGCCGTGACGCCTCCCGGAAACCAGCATGCGCTGATCGTGTACCAGAATGCAGCCGACCGGAAATTCCCCGGCCGCAAGAGCGGCTTCGGCTTCCCGGAGCGCCATTGCCATGAAGTGATGATGGTCTTTCATTCCAGGCGGCAAATGGTATCGTCGCAGGGGCAGGCCCCGTCGACTTCGTAAACGTAAAAAATCCGGGATTCCCGCTCAGCCCTTTGCGGCGAAATCGAAGCGAAGTCAAAATCGGCCGCAATCGCTTCGAGGCGTTTCCGGTCGGGAATCCCGTCCAGCCCACGGTCCATCGGTGTGCCGCGATCCGCCCACAACACGTCGGCATCCTGTCCGTTGGTAATGACGGCCACCGGCACCTGGTAGGCGGTGATCAGGCGCGAGGCGGCCAGAACACTGCGATGCCGTGTGACCAGAGAGCCGGGAGCATACTTGATGATCATTGCCGTGCGGCCCGCCACCTTGACGATAAAATCCACGGGTACGACGGCTTTTTTATCTCCGGCCCGGGCAATCAGCGGGTACCGGGGTTGGATGTCATTTTTTCGATAGCCTTTGCGGTCGAGCAGCAGGGCGGCGATTTTCTGCCGATAGCGCTCGTCGTGAGTATCTGCAAGCGAGTTTCCCGTAATGCGGTCGCGCAGTTCACCGAGCACCAGATGATGTCCGTTCATGGGATGTGCTTTTTGAAAATTTGAAACGCTCAACCAAGGTTTAACCTTTACAGGAGGTTATATAATAGGATAAAAAAACCCTCTTTGTCCATGGGATTCCGGCCCCGGATTCGACATGCTGTCGGCGTTGGCCGCCTGCGGCGCTGAACTCCTTCGAATCCAACGCTTTTCTACCGCGAGGCCCGATTTCCGCGGGAAGGGATGACACCTTCCGGACGCCATGCATACGGCAGTTTTTTCAACCGAAACGGCTGACAATGAAGACCCTGACGATTCGCGAAGAATTCGAAAAACGAGAAAAAAGTTTCATGTCTCCCTACGGGTGCCTCAGTTCGGCCTCTCGCGGCCGCCGCCGTGAGGAGAAGCCGTGTCCGATCCGGACCGTCTTTCAGGTGGATCGCGATCGCATCGTTTACTCCAACGCATTTCGTCGATTGAAACACAAAACCCAGGTCTTTCTGGCACCGCTGGGCGAACAGTACCGCACGCGTTTGACCCACACGCTGGAAGTGGCCCAGATTTCAAGGACCATTGCCCGGGCGCTGCGGCTGAATGAAGACCTGGCCGAGGCCATCGCCCTGGGGCACGATCTCGGCCACCCGCCTTTCGGTCACGGCGGAGAAATCGCCTTGCGGGAGGTCTATTCGGAGCATTTTTCTCACAAGGCGCAGGGTTTGCGGGTCATTGACGTTCTGGAGCGCGACGGAGAGGGGTTGAACCTGACCTTCGAAGTGCGCGACGGGATATTGAAACATTCCAAAGGGTACGGAAAAATCCTGCCGGACGATCAGGGGGAACTCGCATTCACCGTGGAAGGCCGGGTTGTTCGCGTCGCCGACATTATGGCCTATTTGAATCACGATCTGGATGATGCCGTTCGAAGCGGTGTCATCGATGATCACCAGGTACCCGAAGAGTGCCGCCGGATTCTCGGCAAAACCCATCCCGAGCGGGCCACGACCATGATCCGGGACCTGGTTTACGGCAGCAAGGTGGTCGACGGTCAGCTGGAATTGCGCATGAGTGACCGGGTTTTTTCTGCCATGACCGCCCTGCGGGTGTTTTTATACGAAAATGTGTATCGCGCCCCGCGGGTGCACAACGAATTCGTGAAAGCCAAAAAAATTCTGGTCGAACTGTATCACTTTTTTCTGGAGCGGGAAGATCGTTTGAACCAAGAATTGACCCGGTTGGCCATGGGCCGGGCAAACCATGCCGATCAGCCGCTCGAGCGGCGGGTTTGCGATTTTATCTCCAGTTTAACCGACAGCCACGCCATGGATTTATACGAGCAGGTGTTTTTTCCATCGCCTCTGTGGGTGGAAAGAGGTGCCTATGCAACCCTCCCGGCTTGAAGTCCCGATCGGCGTCGATGCCTGGCTGCCGCAGATCGAATCGGTCTTTGAAGGCATCGACCGCGCCTATCAGCAGGTGGCTGCGGCCTGCGCCTTTCAATGCACGGGCTGTGAAGACACCTGTTGCCGCAGCCATTTTTACCATCACACCTTCCTGGAATTGATTCTACTGCGGGAAGGATTCCGGCAACTGCCCGATCGGCAGCAGGCGCGAATGGTGCGACAGGCACAACGGGTCTGCCGGGAGGTTGAAAGCGGTGCGGTAAAAATTCTCTGCCCCTTGAACACCGGCGGAATTTGTTCGCTATATCACTACCGGCCGATGATCTGTCGCATGCACGGCGTCCCGCATAAACTGTATCACCCGTACCGAGGCTGGCTCATCGGACCGGGCTGTGATCGGTTTCCGGCTCCGGAATCCGGAGGGGACTCACCGCGGTTTGATCGGACGCCCTTTTACCGCCGGGTTGCCCGGCTGGAGCAGGAGATCAAAGCCGACCTGGGTCTGGACGGCCGGATCCGGATGACGGTGGCCGAGATGGTTACCCTGTTTCCGGTTCCGCTTTCCACGTTCAATGACCCAACGTGACCGTCGCACCGCAAAACGACTGCCCCCGGCGGCAAAGCCGATATTCTTGCCGGAAACCGTGAACGCCGAACGCCGAGCCCATTTTCCCCATGAAATCTCTCGATCCTTCCGATCTTGATCAATTGCCCGGCATCCGTTTGAAACCCGGTGACACGTTTCAGTTTCGCTGTCATCCGGGCATGGCCTGCTTCAACCGCTGCTGCCGGAATTTGAACCTGTTTCTGTACCCCTATGACGTCGTGCGGTTGAAAAACAGCCTGCAGATTTCTTCCGATCGTTTTATCGATCAATACACCGATATCGTGCTGCGGGACGGCAGCGCCTTTCCGGATGTGCTGCTGCGGATGGCCGACAACCCGCAACGCACGTGCCCGTTTCTGACAGAACAGGGCTGCCGCGTCTATCCGGACCGGCCGGATACCTGCCGAACGTTTCCGGTGGAGCAGGGACTGATCATCGATGCCCAATCGGGCGCGGAACAGGAGGTTCATTTCTTCCGGCCGCCGGATTTCTGTGAAGGCCGCCACGAGGAAACCCGATGGACGCCGGAGTCGTGGAAGAAGGATCAAGAGGCGGTGGTTTACAACCGCATGACCGTGCGCTGGTCCCGGGTCAAGCGGCTCTTTGCCGGCGACCCCTGGGGGGTGGAAGGACCGGAAGGCTCCCGGGCCAAGATGGCGTTCATGTCCACCTATAATATCGATCGCTTCCGCGATTTCGTCTTCAACAGCAGTATGCGCAAGCGCTATCGGATTCACCCCGACCTCGTTCGCCGGATCCGCAAAGACGACGCGGCCCTGCTGGAGCTGGGCTTCGAGTGGGTCAAGTTGTTCGTCTTCAATATCCCCAGCCAGATGATCCGCCCCCGGTAGACCTCCAGAACCGGTCCAACAGCGCTCTGTTTTTTTCGCCGTTTCACCGCGTCGCCGTTTCGCCGTTTCCGCACCACCAGCGACGGATTCATTTTCAATTTCACTCTACTCCGGGGGGCATGTCGGCCACCCTCTCGCCGCCCAGCACATATCCGCCGTCCATTCGCAGCACGCTGCCGGTCATAAAGGTGGCATCCTGCAGGAGAAACAGGACGGCTTTGACGACCTCCGCCACCGTTCCGGTCCTGCCAAGAAGGGTGTGTTCGTAAAGCGCGGTTTTCTGCGCTTCGGACAGCAGAGCCCAGCCGCGGGTGTCCGCACCGTGGCGGGTGTCCACCAGGCCCAGCATGATTTCGTTGACCCGCACTTCCGGTGCTCCCAACCGGGCCCAGGTTTCGGTCAGCAGGGAAATGCCGCGATTGGCGGCGGAATATCCCTCGTTGAACACGTAGCTGGCCGGTCCGCAGCGACCCGTAAGTCCGGCAATGGAGGAAAAGTTCAGCACGGCCCCGTCACCGGAGGCTTTCAAGTGCGGCAGGCAGGCTTCGAAAACCCAGCGCTTGGCCCGCAGCGTGGTGTGGAGTTCCAGATCCCACTGGGATTCGACATAGGGACCGTGGACGATGGGCCAGCCGCCGCGTTCGATGTTGTTGATCAGGATGTCCAGGCGGCCGAAGCGGTCCAGCACCTTGCGGACAAGCTCCGGAATGCGTTCGGTTTCCAGCAGATTGGTGCGGACGATCAGGTGCTCGGCAGCGGTGGCGTTCATATCGTCCTGAAGCTGCGGCAGGGACGCTTCCCAATCGTAGTAGTTCAGGCCCACACAGACGCCGCGTCCGGCCAGCGCCAGGGCGATCTCCTTTCCGATGCCCTTGATCGCCCCGAGCACCAGGGCCACTTTCCCTTCGAGTTCCATAATGTCCTTTCAACGATCTTGACACTCCCGCTTTGCCTCGGCTACAACCCGCAACCCGATCGAACCGATCGAACCAATTGAACCAATTGAACTAATTTTTTCCGAACACCTCCCGTTTCACGAATCGGTGGGCAAAGCGCAACAGCGCCTCTTCGTCCGTTTGCAGTGCTTGCACCGCCTCGGCCGAAAGCCCGTAGTCATCGGCGATGGCGGATTTTTTGATCTGAAGCCGGAAGCGGTCCAGATCGTACAGAGCCGTTCGGAAAAGGTGCTGATCCCGCAGCGGCAGGGGACCTGCGGGCATGCGGTTTTTGAGTCCGATGAGCTCCAGGAAAAGATCGTTCAATTCGGTGTAAGTTTCAAGTTGCTGGGATTTCATCCATTGGCGGGGACTGCGGGCGGTACCGGAGCAAAACCCCTGACAGTGCGATTCGCGGATCAGGGCGAAGTGTTCCTCGGTGCGGTGGCTGACCGGGTTCCGCGCGATGGCGCGGGCCAGGGGGTAGAGCCGGCAGGATGTCGGACGCGCCGGATACACTTGACACCCCCCGGGGCTGACAAACGGGCATCGCGCCCCCGGCGCCTGGCAGCGAAGGGTGACCACCGGCAGGCCGGTTTGCGGACCCACGTGTTCGGTGGCGTATGTTTCTAAAAATGACCCGGAAGAAAGGCCCAGGTGCTGCTTGAGTCGCAAAATGTCATAAGGGGTGAGAAATTGGTTCAAATCCCGGCAGCAGGCGTTGAAGCAGGTCACCTGCGGGTGGCAGTCGAACACGAATATTTCGTTGTCCGCGATGGGGTCGAATCGATTTTCCATCTGAAAATTAGCCTTGTCAGAAAACATTTCCGAATATATAAAAGGAACCCTTTGCAGCCGATCGAAAAGGGTAGCGGGTACGGCATCGGGACGTTCGTATCACGGCTGCAGCTGTCGGGGCAAGGAAAAGGCAAAAACGGAAGTCAATACAATATGTGGTGTGTTTTTTAGTCAAGGCATCCACATGTTGTTTGCAGCTAAATACCTAACTCTTTTGGTGATTGCGATTCCAAAAATCCTTGACAACATATATGTCAGGTGATATTGATTCTACTTTGCGGACCGCATATCTTATTGAATTTAATGAATATATTTGTATCAGGCGCTCCCGCGGCCCTGCCTGCGGGGGTTCCAAGGCTCGGGATTAACGGTCGGAAGACCGCTATAGATACCCAATCGATATGCCAAAACGGAATTGCACGTTTTGGGTCGAAAACAGAAGGGAGGTGTGACGGACTTCAGCAGTGCTCTGCGATGATTGGCGGATGTTTCATTACGAACAATCCATCCAAACTTTAAACAGGAGGTATTTTAAATGCCAACGTATGTTATCGATGAAAAGTGTGACGGCTGCAAGGGCGGCGACAAGACGGCATGTATGTACATTTGCCCCAACGATCTGATGGTGCTCGATCCGGACGCCATGAAAGCCTACAACCAGGAACCGGACCAGTGCTGGGAATGTTTCTCCTGCGTCAAGATCTGCCCCACCCAGGCCATCGAAGTCCGCGGCTATGCCGACTTTGTGCCGCTTGGAAGCAGCATCATGCCCATGCTGGGTACCGAGGACGTGATGTGGACCTGCAAGTTCCGCAATGGACTCATCAAACGCTTCAAGTTCCCCATCCGGACCACCCCCGAAGGCGCCGCCAACGAGTACGGCAGCCTGAAAGGCCAGGACCTGGAAAGCCCGCTGCTGTCCACCGAGGAAGCCGACGGCTATCAGATGCCGAAACCCCAGGCAACGGTCTGATCGTTTCGGGAACAGTCACACGGAAATTGGATTTGAACCAATCATGATATCAAGGAGGATGGAATATGGCATTACCCAATAAACCCAAGGGTGAACTGAAAGCCGTTCGGGACCCGGAAGTTGTGGAAAAGGAAGTGGACATCCTGATCGTCGGCGGTGGTATGGCCGCCTGCGGCACCGCCTTCGAAGTCAAAAAATGGATGAAAGAGGGCCAGTCGGTCCTGCTGGTGGACAAGGCCGCTTTGGAGCGCAGCGGTGCTGTGGCTCAGGGGCTTTCGGCCATCAACACCTATATCGGCGAAAACAGCCCGGATGATTACGTTCGCATGGTCCGCAACGACCTGATGGGCATCGTCCGTGAAGACCTGATTTTCGACCTGGGCTGCCACGTGGACGACTCCGTACACCTGTTCGAGGAGTGGGGCCTGCCGATCTGGAAAAAGAACGAAGAGGGCAAGAACCTGGACGGCAAGAAGGGTCAGAAAATGGGGACCCTGAAGTCCGGCGCCCAGCCGGTGCGCACCGGCAAGTGGCAGATCATGATCAACGGTGAATCCTACAAGCGCATTGTTGCCGAAGCCGCCAAGAAAGCCATCGGTGAAGACGACATCCTGGAGCGGGTGTTCATCGTCGAGCTGGCCCTGGACAAGAACAAGGAAAACCAGATCGCCGGTGCCTGCGGATTTTCGGTTCGCGAAAACAAAGTCTACATCATCAAATGCAAGACCGCTCTGATCGCCTGCGGCGGTGCGGTGAACATCTACCAGCCGCGTTCGGTGGGCGAAGGCAAGGGCCGTGCCTGGTACCCGGTCTGGAACTCGGGTTCCACTTACTACCTGGGCATGCGGGTCGGCGCCGAGCTGTCGATGATGGAAAACCGCTTCACCCCAGCGCGCTTTAAAGATGGCTACGGCCCGGTGGGTGCCTGGTTCCTGCTGTTCAAGGCCAAAACCCTCAATGGGTTGGGTGAATCTTTTGCCGGCAGCGAAGCAGCCAAGAAAGAGCTCGAGAAATACGCTCCGTACGGCACGGCCGCCATTACCCCGACCTGCCTGCGGAACCACCTGATGCTCTTCGAAATGAAGGAAGGCCGCGGCCCGATCATCATGGACACCGTCACCGCGCTGGCCGAGCTCGGCAAGACTATGGATAAAAAAGAGCTCAAGCACCTCGAGTCCGAAGCCTGGGAAGACTTCCTTGACATGACCTGCGGTCAGGCCAACCTGTGGTGCGCCACCAACACCGAGCCGGAAAAGAAGAACTCCGAAGTTATGCCCACCGAGCCCTACCTGCTCGGATCGCACTCGGGCTGCTGCGGTTTCTGGGTCTCCGGTCCGGATTTTGACTGGGTGCCGGATGCTTACAAGATCAAGGCCGACAACGGCAAGGTCTACAACCGCATGACCACGGTCAACGGCCTGTTCACCGCCGGCGACGGGGTGGGCTGCTCCGGGCACAAGTTCTCCTCCGGCTCCCACGCCGAAGGCCGCATCTGCGCCAAGCAGATGGTGCGCTACGCGGCCGATCATGCCGACTTTACCCCCGAGCTGCCGATGAGCGCTCAGGATGTCGTCGACATGGTGTACAAGCCGGTGCGAACCTATCTCGATAGCGTGAAATACACCACGTCGGCAGACATCAACCCGAGCTACCTCAAGCCCAACGGCATGATGTACCGGTTGATGAAGGCCACTCACGAGTACGGCGCCGGGACGGCCACCTTCTACCAGACCACCAGCAAGAACCTGGAAATCGTGATGGAGATGCTGGAGACGATGCGCGAAGACTGCGAAAAGCTGGCGGCCGGCGACCTGCACGAACTGATGCGGGCCTGGGAGATACTGCACCGCATCTGGACGGTGGAGTCCCACCTGCGCCACATCCAGTTCCGCAAGGAAACCCGCTATCCCGGATTCTATTACCAGTCCGACCACCCGGGCCAGGACGATGCGAACTGGTTCTGCTTCGTCAACTCCAAGTTCGATCCCAAAGCGCAGAAATGGGATATCTTCAAGAAAGACTACATCCAGATCATCCCGAATTAATCGGGAGACCCCTGTGATGTAACTGCAGCATAAAAGCCTCCAGGTGTCTTTTGGCACCTGGAGGTTTTTCGTAAACAGGCTCTGATTTTTTCGGCGAATTCTTTGGGCGATGTCTGTATGCTTCGGAATTGGGAACTGGAAACTGGAGCGGTATCGAGTTTCGAGTTTCGAGTTTCGAATCCAGGGATATCGCCCGAAGATCGCACGGCTCCGATCATCGTGATCGAAGCGACTCAAACGATTTCACGGAGGACAGCATGACAGAGAACACTGCAGCTCCGGCTAACGGAAGCATCATGGTGGTCGGCGGCGGGATCAGCGGGTTGACCGCGGCCCTGGAGGCCGCCGAGGTCGGCTACGAGGTCTTTCTCGTGGAGAAAAACCCGTATCTGGGCGGGCGCGTCGCCCAGCTCAACCAGTATTTCCCCAAGCTTTGCCCGCCTTCCTGCGGGCTGGAAATCAATTTTCGCCGCATCAAAGACAATCCGCTCATCAAGGTGCTCACCCTGAGCGAAGTGGAAGCGGTCGAAGGCGGACCGGGCAATTACACGGTGTCGGTGAAGCGCTTTCCGCGCTATGTCAATGAAAACTGCACCGCCTGCAATGCCTGCAACGAGGTTTGCCAGACCGAAATCGAAAGCCGGTTCGACTTCGGCATGAAGACCATCAAAGGCGCTTACCTGCCCTTCGAGATGGCCTTCCCACCGCGTTTTGTCATCGATCCGGCCGTGAAAGCCGACCCGGCGGATGCCGAGCGGGTCAAGGCGGCCTGCCAGTACGACGCCGTCGATTTCGAAATGGAGGAAAAAACGGTTCAGTTTCAGGTCGGCGCGATGGTCTGGGCCACCGGCTGGGAACCTTACGACGCCAACAAGCTCGACAATTTGGCCTTCGGCAAGTATCCGAACATTATCACCAATATGATGATGGAGCGCATGGCGTCGCCCAACGGTCCCACCAAGGGAACGATCCTGCGACCGTCCGACCAGAAGGCGCCGGAGAGCGTGGCCTTCGTACAGTGCGCCGGCTCCCGGGACGAAAACCACCTGCCGTATTGCTCGTACATCTGCTGCATGGCTTCACTCAAGCAGGCGACCTATGTGCGCGAACAGTACCCGGACGCCGTCATTTACGTTTTTTACATCGATATGCGCACGCCGGGACTGCGCTACGAACGGTTTTACCAGAAGATCAAAGAAGATGAAAAGGTGGTGTTCATCAAAGGCAAGGTGGCCGAGGTCAACGATGCCGGTGACGGCAATGTCACCGTGGTGGCCGAAAACGCCGTGACCGGGGAAAAGATTCATCAGACGGTCGCCATGGCGGTGCTGGCCACCGGCATGCAGCCGACCACGGCCAACGTCAAACTGCCGGCGGACTTGAAATACACCGAGGACGGATTCATCGTCAACGATATTGCCAAGGGCGGCATGTTTGCCGCCGGGTGTGCCAACAAGCCCCTGGATGTGGTCACATCCAACCAGAATGCAACCGGCATGGCCTTGAAGGCGATTCAAACCCTGGTAAGAAAGTAGCTAGGAGGGATGATCCATGGATAAAAAATATGGTGTGTATATCTGCACAGGCTGCGGCATCGGAGACGCCCTCGACATCGAAGCCCTCCAAGGGGTTGCCGAGGAAGAAGGTCATCCGGTGCAGACGCATCCGATGTTTTGCGGCAAGGAAGGCGTGGCCTTGATTCAAAAAGACATCGAGGAGAAAGGCATCAACTCGATGGTGCTTGCGGCCTGCTCGCGCCGCGTCATGTGGGAAGTGTTCCGGTTTCCGGGCTGTATCGTCGACCGGGTCAACCTGCGCGAACAGGTCGTCTGGTCCCATCCCCGCTCCGAGTTTCCGGCCCTGGCCGAAGATCAGAAAGACGACGGGGTCCATTTCGACCGGGTCCAGATGCTGGCCGAAGATTACCTTAAGATGGGCATGGCGCGGGTTGAAAAATGCAAATTGCCCGAGCCTTATCAGGTGGAGAATTTCAATCGTCGCATCCTGGTCATCGGCGGCGGGATCACCGGTCTGAGCGCCGCGCTGGATGCCGCCAAAGCCGGCTATGATGTCACCGTGGTGGAAAAAGAAGCCGAGCTTGGCGGGCATGCCCGTCAATGGCGCAAACAGCTGCCCCTGGGCACGCCCTACCTGGAGTTGAGCCCGCCGGTGATCCAGGAAAAAATCAAGGCCGTCCAGGACCACCCGCGCATCACTGTGAAAACCGAAACGATGGTGGCGCGTCTGGCGGGAGAGCCGGGCAATTTTACGGTGACGTTGAAAAAACCCGGTGAGAAAATCGAGTTCGACGTGCCCTATCCGCTGCCCGAAGAGATGAAGGTTGACGAAAACGGCAAGGAACTCGACGCCGAAGCCCTGCACCAAAAATTTATGGAGTACAACGAGGGCCGGCGGGACATTCTGACCCTCGATCCCAACGGCGAAAAATACGGTGCCGTGATCCTGGCGGCCGGATGGCGACCGGCCAAACTCGAAGGGGAGCGATATGCGCACCTTGGGGTCGATCTGCCCGACGTGGTAACCAATGCCGAGTTCGAAGTCATTGCCAAGAATGGCAAAATTACGTGCCCCTCCGACGGCCGGGAAGCCAAGTCGGTGGTATTCGTCCAGAGTCCGGGAAAAGAAGAAGACCAGGACTTCGAATACGCCGGCGGCGTGACCAGCCTGGTGGCCCTCAAACAGGCCAAGTACGTGCGGGAAGACTATCCCGAAGACGGTAAGGCCTATATTTTCTATCAGCACATGCGCACTCCGGGGCTGAGCGAGCTGTTCTACAAGGCGGTTCAGCAGGACGAGGGCGTCTTCATGACCAAGGGCAGCGTGCTGCGTGTTTCCGGCAACGGAAACGGTTTGGCCGTGGAAGCCGAAAATACCCTGCTCGGAGAAACGCTGAGGGTCAACGCCGACATGGTGGTGCTGGCCGCCGGCATGGTGCCGGCCACCAAGGATGATCCGGTGGTGAACATGGCCTATCGCCAGGGGCCGGGTTTCCGTGACATCGACCTGTTCGACGGCTATGTCGATTCCAACTACATCTGTTTTCCCTACGAAACCCAGCGAACCGGCATCTACGCCGCCGGTGGTGTGCGCCGGGCCCTGACCGTGGAAGACAGCATCGACGACGCCGCCGGTGCGGCCCTGAAGGCCATCCAGTGCATCGAGTCTGTCAACCGCGGGGTGGCCGTGCATCCGCGTTCCGGGGACCTGACCTTTCCGGACTTCTTCTTTCAACGCTGCACCCAGTGCAAACGCTGCACCGAAGAGTGCCCGTTCGGAGCCATCGACGACGACGCCAAGGGCACCCCGAAGCCGAATCCTGCCCGATGCCGCCGCTGCGGAACCTGTATGGGCGCCTGCCCGGAGCGCATTATCGGTTTTGCCGATTACAACATCGACAGTATCGGCTCCATGGTCAAGGCCATCGGAGTGCCCTCCGAGGACGACTACGAAGAGCCGCCCTTCCGGATTCTGGGCCTGGTCTGTGAAAACGATGCCTATCCGGCGCTGGACATCGCCGGCTTGAATCGCCTTTCCTATTCAGCCGACGTGCGTATCATTCCGATTCGCTGCCTGGGGTCCATGAACGTGATCTGGATCAAGGATGCGCTGTCCCAGGGTATGGACGGGGTCTTCCTGCTGGGCTGCAAGCACGGCGATGATTATCAGTGCCACTTCATCAAGGGCAGTGAGCTGGCCGACATCCGGATCAAAAAAATCGGCGATGCGCTGGCCAGCCTGGCCCTGGAGAATGAACGCGTGGCCCAGTTCACCCTGGCCATCGACGAATACGACAAGATTCCACAGGTCATCAACGATTTCGTGGAATCCATCGAGGCGCTCGGACCCAACCCGTTTAAGGGCTTCTAACATATTCAAGGACCGGATCGTCTGCATCTGCGGACGATCCGGTATCGCAGGAGGTATGATATGGCAGAGACAACAACGCTGGAGCCGGATCTCAGTTTCATCAAGGAGGTGGGCAAACTCGGCGGCGGGGACCTGAAAAAATGCTACCAGTGCGCGACCTGCTCGGTGGCCTGTAAGATCTCGCCCGACAACAAACCGTTTCCGCGCAAGGAGATGATTGCGGCATCCTGGGGCTTGAAAGACCGGCTGGTGCCCGATTACGACATCTGGCTTTGCCACAACTGCGGAGACTGCACCACGCTGTGCCCGCGGGGTGCCAAACCGGGCAATGTCATGGCGGCCATTCGGGCCTACGCCATCCAGGAGTACGCCACGCCCAAATTCCTGGCCAAATGGGTGGCCGATCCTTCCAAGCTGCCGATACTGTTTCTGCTTCCCGCGGTCATTATGGTGGCATTGGGGCTGCTGCTGAAAGCCGCCGGGATCGACTGGCTCAACTTTACACCGCCGGCCACCGGTAAAATCGCGCATGCCGACTTTTTTTCCACCTGGCTGGTGGACATTATCTTTGTGCCGCTTTCCATCTGGGCGGTGGCCGTTTTCGCGCTGGGACTAAAACGCTTTATCGGCGATATGCACGCTTCGGCCATCGCCACCGGCAAAGCCGAAAACAAGGAATTCAACGCCGGCAGCTTTATTCAGTCCCTGGTGCGGGTCATTCCGACCATTTTGAAACATGATCGGTTCAACGAATGCGGTGAAAACAAGGACCGCAGCACCGCCCACCTGCTGGTGCTGTTCTCCTTTATCGCCCTGTTCATCGTCACCAGCTGCTTTTTCGTGGCCCTGTACATCCTGCAGATCCACGGGCCCTATTCTCAGCTCAACCCGATCAAGTGGCTGGCCAATGCCGGCGGCGTGGCGTTGATCATCGGCGGCTGGATGCTGATCCAACAACGCCGCAAAAAAGAGCAGGAAACCAGCAGCTACTTCGACTGGTACCTGCTGGGGCTGGTGTTCGCGCTGGGCGTCACCGGCATGGGCGCCCAAGTCACCCGGCTGGCCGAGTGGCGGTACGTGACGTACTGGACCTATTTCGTCCATCTGGTGTTCGTGTTCATGTTGTTTGCATATCTGCCGTTTTCCAAGCTGGCCCACCTGGTATACCGGACGGTGGCCATGGCGTATGCGGAATACACCAACCGCCAGTAGTTCGAATGGAGCGTTATCCATTTTCGAAACAAAAGGGAGGCCGCCTCGGCGCCTCCCTTTTTGTGTTGGATGTGCCATCGCCCTCGAAAAGACCCGTGAAGCGAGCCAAGGGAGCATCACAGGCGCGATTCCTGCCGGCGGCACAGTACCTTTCCCTTCGGATCGCCGCTTAGCGAAGTGAGGGTCTCGGAACCAAAAAGGGAGCCGGCTGCAATGCCGAACTCCCTTTTTTTGCCTTTCGAAGACGGGCCGGTGAATTATTCGCCGGTGGCCGCCTTGTGGGTCTTGATCGCCACCTTCTCGGTGAGGCCTTCGTAGTACTCACGCAGAATGGCGACAACTTCATCGCGGCCGAAGTGATCCGGCAGCTGGCCGCCTTCGGACAGCAGCTTACGCAGCATGGTGCCCGACAGCAGCACGCGGTCTTCTTTGCCGTGGGGGCAGGTGCGCAGGGAAGCCATGCCGTCGCACTTGTAGCAGTAGAAGGTCCAGTCGATCTTCAGCGGTTCGCAGAGAAGGGCCTTGCCTTCGCCCTCGGGCTTCGGAATCTTGTCGAAAATGGTCTGGGCCTCGAACATGCCGTAGAAATCGCCCACCCCGGCATGGTCACGACCGATGATCATGCGCGAGCAGCCGTAGTTCTGACGGAACACGGCATGCAGCAGGCCTTCGCGGGGGCCGGCATAACGCATGTCGAGCGGGTAGCCACCTTGGACCACGTTGTCGGCCACGAAATAGTTTTTGACCAGCGCGTCGATGCATTTAACGCGCACATCGGCCGGGATGTCACCGGGCTTGAGGTTGCCCACCAGCGAGTGAATGTAAACGCCGTCGCAGACTTCCACGGCGATCTTGCACAGGTATTCGTGGGAGCGGTGCATGGGGTTGCGCAGCTGCAGCGCGGCAATCTCTTTCCAGCCTTTTTCCTCGAAAATTTTTCGGGATTCTTCCGGACGGTGATAGATGCCGGCATATTTGGTGGGGTACTGCCCCTCACTGAGCACCTTGACCGGGCCGGCCAGGTTGAATTCCCGCTGATCCATGACCATGGCGACGCCGGGATGATCTTCCATGGCGATTTTCCAGAATTCGTCCGCCGAGGGGGTGCCTTCACCCATGTAGACCTTTTCACATTCGAATTTTTTGTCGGCCTCGGACATCTCGTATTTCTCGGTCACCTTCATGGTGGCCATGATCTGGTCGGTTTTGGGATCGAACAGGGTGATCTCCTCGCCCTCGCCGATCGAGCCGGCCAGCTCCTTGGAAACGTCCAGGCATACCGGCACCGGCCAAAAAGTGCCGTCGGCCAGCAGATATTTTTCACAAACGCCTTTCCAATCCGCCTTGGTCATGAAGCCCGTCAGGGGGCTGAAGCCGCCGATGCCGATCATGATCAGGTCGCCGAGGACCCGGGGCGAAACAGGGACTTTTTTCAGACCCTGTGCCTTCTTCAGCTCCTCCTCACGCTTGCTGCCTTCCAACAGGCACTTCGTAAGGCCCTTTCCGCCATGGGGGGGGATTAACTGTGACATGTGCTCTGATCTCCTTTCATTGTATTTTTTCGGGTTGTCGTGCCACCCATTGCCTGCACAGACCATTAAAAATGGTATGATTAGTCTAAACAAAGCCGGTTTGTCAAGCGAATTTGGGGCTCTGCGGGGAACGGCATTCGGGCGCATTTCCGCTCTGAGCAGGGCGGAAAATCGCCTGCCGGTTGTTGGGAAAATACAAAGGACACCGATCGATTCTCCTTGATTCTTGCCCAAACCGGGTGCTACACACCCGGTGCAAGTTCAGCATCGAAGCACAACCGTGCTTCGGTCCTTTCTTGCCGGCGGCGAGTGCCGCAGCAAGAAAATTTAAGCCACCCGCGAAGCGGGTGGTTGTTGACTTCACATCGGATTTGTTTATATAATTTCTGTCGAATATGGCCGGATTGCCGGCAAAACGGTTCGCGATGTTCACTCGACCTGCGGAGGCGAGGACGGTGGGAGATCGACGCGGTAAAAACGAACGCAGGAAGCAAATGCGGCCCCATTCCAACGATCGCAGAAACCAGTACGATCGCCGCAGAAAAAAACGATATCGGGTCCGGGAGGGCGCTTATGCCGCGCTCATCAACCACGATCATCGGCTGGGACAGATACGGGATATCAGCCTGGTGGGCCTGTCCTTTCGATACATCGGCGCGGAGGAAACCATCGACAGCGAAAGTGTGTTAAAAATCATACTCGCCGGCAGCGGGCTGATGATGGATGACTTGCCCTATCACACGGTATCCGATTATGAAATCGAATGCGAACATGCACTGAGTTCGTTACAGATCCGCCAGATGCACCTGGCCTTCGGCGAGCTTTCCGCGCAACAGGTGACCAAGCTGGATGAGTTTATATTGAACCACACCATGGGTGAAGCCTGAGGCAGAATCCGCAGGCGAATTCTGCCTGAAAGCGCACATAGGGGGCTGCGTATAACGCAGCCCCCTATGTGCGCTTTCAGGCCGTATCCGGGCAGTTTGAGTTTTCAAAATCTACCGGTTGCTTTTGGGGTGGTACTTGTAGGGCTCGACAATCGGAGCACGATCATCGTCCGGGGACGACTGCTCTTGCGTGCCCTGACAGGCGGCCAGAAATGATAAACACAGAAGAATGCCGATCAGCGACCATGGTTTTATCTTCATGTAGCGGCCTCCGGAATGTTTCGTTGGTTTGTATCAATTTAAGGACGCCGCGGATGAAAATAAAGACCGCCGGTTTCCTTGATTGGGGAAACCGGCGGTTAACTGGCGGAGAGAGAGGGATTCGAACCCTCGGTGCAGCTTTCACCGCACACTCGCTTAGCAGGCGAGCGCCTTCAGCCGACTCGGCCATCTCTCCGGGTAGTTTACGATGTATTGGCGGATATGTAGGTAAAGCCAAGTGGCGGAGGGAGTAGGATTCGAACCCACGGAGGGCGTAAACCCTCAACGGTTTTCAAGACCGCCGCTTTCGACCGCTCAGCCATCCCTCCGCGTCGTACCGTGTTCTTTTGTAACATTCGACCCGTGGATTGGTCAATACAAAACCATACCGGACACCGAAACCGCGCAGTAGCGGCGGGCCGCCGTTTTAGAAAGAAGCTTGACACCCTTGTTGGAGTATGATCTCTTTAAATGCTTAATGAAACCGTATTTTGGAAGGGTCCAATTCATGAAACAGAAATATGAAATCACCCTGAACAGCCAGGAAAAGACCATTACCCTGCGGGAGTTCGCCGAACTCGATAAGGACATCCTTTCGCCCCTGTGCGAGGAAACCTACCAGGTCCCGGACATCCGTTCCGCGGCATCGGCCGGCAAGGATGCGTTGCTTGCGGCCCTGCGAACCAAGAACATGTACCCGCCGGGCCCCTATGCCGAACGCATCGCCGTGGCCGTCCTGGAGATGCTCAAATCCGAAGATCGGGATACTTCCGAGCTGTTTTTCGATGACCTCGAATTGCTTTCCCGGGAAAGGGGAGACGAGGAATTTGAAACCGACCTGGAAGCCGATTCCGATGACCTCGATGAGTTGCTTGCGGAAGATTTTGAAGACGAATACGAGGAAAAAGACGAGATCGGCAACCTCAATTCGTCACTGAAAGTGGCCGACGACGAATACGGAGACATCGACGAAGAAAGCTGATCGGTGTACAGCGGTCATTATTTTCACTGGTTTTGCGTTGGTTTTTTAGCCTTGACGTGCCGAATCGATTGGATTAAACATCGGCCTGTTTCGACAATGCCACCAAAGTATGAATTGAAGGAAGCTCAAGCGGCAGAAGCGGCCTCAATTATGACCAATGCCAAACAAGATCAAGCCATTTCGCAAAACGGCGTTCGATACGCTGGTTTCACCGAAATGGCTTTTTTGTTTCCCAATTCCGGCTGACAACCCAATGTTCGGCGGACCGGATCCGCCTCTTTCAACGCATCAAGGAGGTGCCGATGGAAAAGGAAAAACAATTTTACGAGCGGTTGGCGCAGAAAGGTGTGACACGGCGAGACTTCATGAAGTTTTGCACCTTTCTCACTGCGACCATGGGGCTGTCTTCTTCATTTGTCCCCAAAGTGGCCGAGGTGTTTGCCGCCCCCAAGCAGCGTCCACCGGTGATCTGGCTGCATTTCGGTGAGTGCACCGGCTGTACCGAAGCCACGCTGCGAACCATGTACCCCTGGATCGATGAGCTGCTGCTGGAAATCATCTCCATGGAATACCATGAAACCATCATGGCCGCTACGGGCCACCAGGCCGAACGGCAGCTGCAGGAAGCCCTGGAGAAATACAACGGTAAGTTCATCTGCGTGGTGGAAGGCTCCATCCCGACCAAGTTCGACGGCGGGTACGGAAAAGTCGGCGGACGTACCTTTCTGGAAATCGCCCAGGAGGTCTGCCCGAAAGCCGCCGGCGTTATCGCAATCGGAGCCTGTGCCAACTTCGGCGGCGTCCCGGCTGCAGCACCCAATCCCGGCGGCTACAAGGGCGTTGGGGAAGCTCTGGGAATGCAGGTGGTCAACATCGCCGGATGCCCTCCGAACCCGGTGAATTTCGTCGGAACGGTGGTAAACTACCTGCTGCTGGGCAAAATGCCGGCGCTCGACAGTCTCGGCCGGCCGATGTTTGCCTACGGCAAGACCGTCCACGATCAGTGCCCGCGACGCTCGCATTTCGAAAACGGCGAGTTCGTGGAGCAGTTCGACGACGAAGGCGCACGGCTCGGCTGGTGCCTTTACACGGTGGGCTGCCGCGGCCCCGAAACCTACAACAATTGCCCGATCGCCAAGTTCAACGACGGCACCAGCTGGCCGGTTCAGGCCGGAGCTCCGTGCATCGGCTGCAGCGAACCCGCCTTCTGGGACAATTTCACGCCATTCTATGAGGAATTCTAAAGATTTGCGATTTTCGCAACGATTTCAGTTTGCCTATATCAACAGGGAGGACATCCTATGGCGCAACGAGTTGTAATCGATCCGATTACCCGCATTGAAGGCCACCTTCGCATTGAAGTGGAAGTTGCCGGAGGCAAGGTCGTCAATGCCTGGAGTTCGGGGCAGATGTTCCGCGGGATCGAAATGATCCTGCAGGGACGGGATCCCCGCGACGCCCATCATTTCGTGCAGCGCTCCTGCGGCGTCTGAACGTACACCCATGCTCTGTCCTCGGTGAGGGCAGTCGACGATGCCGTTGGCATCAAAGTTCCGGCAAATGCACGAATTATCCGCAATCTTTTGATGGGCGCCCAGTTCCAGCACGATCACATCGTGCACTTCTATCACCTGCATGCCCTGGATTGGGTTGACGTGGTCAGCGCCTTGAACGCCGATCCGGCCAAGACCGCGGTGCTGGCCGACAACGTCAGCAACGCACCCTGGGGCGGAGTAACTTATTTTAAAAACGTGCAGCAGCGTCTGAGAACCTTTGTGGAGAGCGGCCAGCTGGGTCCGTTCGCCAATGCCTATTGGGGACACTCGGCCTACAAGCTGCCACCGGAGGCCAACCTGATTGCCACCGCCCACTACATCGAAGCGCTGCGGCTGCAGGCCAAGGCGGCCCGGATGCACGCAATTTTCGGCGGCAAGAACCCGCACCCGCAATCCCTGACGGTTGGCGGCGTAACCTCCGCCCGCGATCTGTCCCCGGACCGCATTGCCGAATTCCTGTACATTACCAAGGAAACCCAGGATTTCGTCAAAAACGTCTACATTCCGGATCTGCTGGCGGTGGCTTCCTTTTACAAGGACTGGGGTGCCATCGGCGGAACCACCAACTTTCTGGCCTGGGGCGAATTTCCCCAGAGCGACCAGGAGCCCGAGAGCCTGTTCTTTCCCCGCGGAATCATCAAGAACCGGGACCTGGGCAAAATCCACATGGCCAGCCAGGACAAGGTCACCGAAGACGTCAGCCGCGGATGGTACGAAAGCGGTGCCGCCAAGCATCCCTACGAGGGCGAAACTCGGCCGCTGCAGGAAAATCCCGAGTACCGGCCCGGCGACGGTCAGTACACCTGGTTCAAGGCGCCGCGCTACGAGGGTGAACCCTGTGAAGTGGGGCCGCTGGCCCGGGTGCTGGTCGCTTACGGCAGGGGGCACAAGGACATCGTGGCCACGGTCAACGCGGTCTTCCAGAAACTCGGCATCGAACCCAAGCACCTGTTCTCCACTCTGGGTCGCACCGCCGCCCGCGGGATCGAGACCGTGGTGATCGGAGAAGCCATGCAGGGCTGGGTGGGCGAGCTGGTGGACAACCTGAAGGCCGGCAACGTGGCAACTTACGAGCCCTACGAGATACCGGACAGCGGCATGGGCGTCGGACTGAACGACGTGCCTCGCGGCGCGCTCGGACACTGGGTTCGCATCGAAGACAAAAAGATCGCCAACTACCAGTACGTGGTCCCATCCACCTGGAACCTGGGACCGCGGGATGACAAGGGCAAGCTCGGTCCGGTGGAAGAGTCGCTGATCGGAACGCCGGTCGCCGACCCCAAGAAACCGCTCGAAGTGCTGCGGACCGTGCATTCCTTCGATCCCTGCATCGCCTGCGGCGTGCACGTGATCGATCCGGAATCCAACGAAGTCTACAAAATCAAGGTGATCTGATATCGATTCGTTCCGGCCCCCTGTTTCAGGGGGCCGGAACGAACATCGTTTTGGCTTTTGCGATTTCCGGTTTGCCCGATTGAAAACGGCCAAACCGGTTTTATTTTGTAGTGTAATTGACGAGATCATCGAGAGGACCGTTCAGGTTCATGCATACGCCACCGCCGGAAATTATGGTACTGGGCATCGGTTGCACACTCTACAGCGATGAAGGGTTCGGCGTGCGGGTGATCGAGCGCATGCAGGCGCGCTATGAGTTTCCGGACGAGGTGCTGCTCGTGGACGGCGGGGTACTGGGTGTCAATCTGCTGGGTGTCATATCCCAGCCCAAGCACCTGATCGTTGTGGATGCGATTCGCAACCGGGGAAAGCCGGGCGATTTGTATCGGATCGAGGGCGATGCGGTGCCGAACCGGATCCGGGCCAAGAATTCACTGCACCAGGTGGATTTCCTGGAGGCTCTGACGCTGTGCCAGGCCCTGGATCATGTTCCGGAGCCGGTGATCATCGGAATCGAACCCGAGGACATCGAAACGCTGTGCCTCGATCTGACCCCCACCACCGAGGCGCGCGTCGAAGCGGTGATTGCGATGGTGCTCGATGAGCTCGAAAATCTGGGCGTTACTTACAGAAAGGTTTCCAATTAACCGATGTGCCTGGCAATTCCATCCAAAATTACGAAGATCGACCAGGGCATGGCCACCATTGACGTGGACGGCGTGATACGCACCTGCAGTCTGCTGCTGCTGGAGGATGCCGCGGTGGGCGATTGGGTTATCGTTCACGCCGGTTTTGCCCTGCACAAAATCGACGAAGCCACGGCCCGCGAATCGCTTCAGCTTCTAAAGGAAGCCGCCGCATTCGCCGAAGGCGGCCAAGCGCCGGAACCGTCGTGACCATCCGGCGGTCGCTTGCGGCCCGAATCGGAGCGCCGGCGGCCGCCGTCTCAGGCAAGCATGACTGATGCGGAAATCGCCACTAGGCTGGAAATCAACGGGATCGTTCAAGGAGTCGGTTTTCGTCCGTTTGTATTTCAGCTGGCCCTTCGACACAACCTGCGCGGCCAGGTGGCCAACACCTCTGCGGGGGTGACGATCCATATCGAAGGCCCCATGAATGCGGTGGAAGACTTTACCGCCGAACTGACCGGCAGCCCACCGCCACTGGCCCGGATTATCGAAATCCGCCGACAGGAAGCCTCCCCCAACGGCTTCAAGGACTTTTCCATCGTCGAAAGTCGCGGCGGAGCGGCCATGTCCACTTTGATTTCGCCGGACGTGTCCATCTGCAGCGATTGTCTGCGCGAGCTCTTCGATCCGCAGGATCGACGCTACCGTTACCCGTTTATCAACTGCACCAACTGCGGCCCCCGCTATACCATCATCGAGGACATCCCCTACGATCGGCCCAAAACCTCCATGAAGCACTTCCGCATGTGCCCGCAATGCCAGGCGGAGTACGACAATCCCATGGACCGTCGCTTTCACGCCCAACCGAACGCCTGTCGGGCATGCGGTCCGCAAATCGACTTTTACGACCGGCAGGGAGTTGCCGTCGACACCGCAGATGCCCTCGCCGAAACCATCACACGGCTCCGGGCCGGCGCCGTGATGGCCGTCAAGGGATTGGGTGGTTTTCACCTGGCCGTGGATGCCGAAAACGAGATGGCGGTGCAAAGGTTGCGACTGCGCAAACTCCGGGAGGAAAAGCCCCTGGCCTTGATGTGCGCCGACCTGGAAATCGCGCGGCAGCTGGCCGAGATCAATGCCGAAGAAGCCCGGTTGCTGGAAAGTCCCCAGCGTCCGATCGTGCTGCTGCACAAAAAAAAGCCCAATCCCATCGCTTCGTCCGTATCGCCCCGCAACGGTTATTTCGGGATCATGCTGCCCTATACGCCCCTGCACTACCTGCTGCTCGACGGGGGGTTTACCGCTCTGGTCATGACCAGCGGCAATCTCAGCGAAGAGCCCATCGCCATCGACAACAACGAAGCCTTCCGGAGACTGGGGCAGATCGCCGACGGCTTCCTGGTGCACAACCGCGACATCTATCTGCGCAGCGACGATTCCATTGTCCGGCGGGCCGCCGGTCAAACCCGGCCGCTGCGGCGCTCCCGGGGTTTTGTCCCGGTGCCGGTTTTTTTGAAAGACGAACAGCCGGCGGTACTGGCGGTCGGGGCCGAACTGAAGAATACCGTCTGCCTGACCCGCAACCGTCAGGCTTTCGTCAGCCAGCACGTCGGAGACCTGGAAAACGCACCCACTCACGATTTCTTCCAGTTGACCGTTGCACACATGCAGCGGGTTTTGGAAATCTCACCGCAGGCCGTTGCCCACGATCTGCACCCCGATTATCTCAGCACCCGCTGGGCCCGGCAGCAGAACGGCTTGCCGAAAATCGGCGTTCAGCATCATCACGCGCACATCGTCAGCGTGCTGGCGGAACACCGTCTCGACGGCCCGATTATCGGGCTGGCCTTCGACGGCACCGGCTACGGACCCGATCACGCCGTTTGGGGGGGAGAAGTCCTGATTGCCGACACCGGATGGTTTCAACGGGCCGCTCACCTGGGATATGTCTGCATGCCCGGGGCGACTGCGGCGATCCGGGAGCCCTGGCGCATGGCGCTGGCGTATCTCTACGAGGCTTTCGGGGAATCCATGTGGGAGCTGGACCTGCCGCCTCTGAAGGTGGTCGAGCCATCCCGGCGCGGGGTGCTGCAGCAGGTGATCCGGCGCCGGGTCAATGCGCCGTTGACCTCCAGCCTCGGTCGTTTATTCGACGCAGTGGCCGCGATCACGGGCCTGCGAAACAAAGTGGCCTTCGAGGGCCAGGCCGCCATGGAACTGGAAATGGCTGCGCAGGGTTCGATCGCCCAGACCGGCGCCTACCCGTTCGACTGGGGCGCGGGCGATCCGATTTCGATTCCCACCGCACCGATCATCCGGGGCGTGGCGGCCGATGTCGGGGCCGGCCGCTCGGTCGGCGAAATCAGTGCCCGGTTTCATCGGACCCTGGTGGACCTGTTTACCGACCTCTGCCGGCATCTGCGGCGTCAAACCGGTTTGAACCGGGTCGCATTGAGCGGCGGGGTTTTTCAAAACGTGATCCTGTTGGAAGGATTGACGGCGGCGCTGGAAACTGCGCGCTTCGAAGTGCTTGCCAATCGACAGGTGCCGTCCAACGACGGCGGCATCTCTCTGGGCCAGGCCGTGGCGGCTGCGGCGATGCTCGGGCAGGGCTAGCCAACGGCGACGGCCTGCCGCCCTCGGACGGCAATCGATAACATTCCGAAAAAAATAGATCTCGCGGAACAAAATTATGGCGTTGAAACATATGGAAGAATATCGCGATGCCGATCTGGCCCGGCCGCTGGCGGAGAAAATCCGTTCGATTAGCACCCGGCCGGTGCGTTTGATGGAGGTGTGCGGCACCCACACGGTTTCGATTTTTCGCAGCGGGATCCGTTCTCTGCTGCCGCAGACCGTAACCCTGCTGTCCGGACCGGGCTGTCCGGTGTGCGTGACCGCCCAGGGCGAAATCGACGCATTCGTGGCGCTGGCTCGGCAGGACAATGTGATTTTAACGACCTTTGGTGATCTGATGCGGGTCCCTGGTTCGGGCAGTTCCCTGCAGCGCGAACGGTCCAACGGGCGGGATGTGCGCATCGTATATTCGACACTGGATGCGCTGGAAATCGCCCGCAAGCATCCGGACAAGCAGGTGGTGTTTCCCGGGGTAGGTTTCGAAACCACGGCGCCGACCATTGCGGCCGCGATCCAGGCCGCCGACCAAACCGGGGTCGAAAACTTTTCCGTCTATTCGGCCCACAAACTGGTGCCGCCGGCCCTGGAAGCGCTCATGTCCCTTTGTGACGTCGGCATCGACGGCTTTCTGCTGCCCGGGCACGTGTCGGTGATCATCGGTCTGGACGGGTACCGCGCGTTTTTCGAAAGACACCGGGTTCCCTCTGTCGTGGCCGGATTCGAGCCGGTCGATCTGCTGCGCGGCATCGGTTTGCTGGTGGAGCAGATCGAAACCGGGGCCCCGCTCCTGGAAAATGCCTATGGTCGGGCCGTCACCGACGCAGGCAATCCGGCCGCCCGCAAGATCATGGACGCGGTCTTCGAAGTGTCGGATGCGAACTGGCGCGGGATCGGAACCATTGCCCACAGCGGTTTGAGCATCCGTGAGCGATATGCCGCCCACGACGCCCGCCGGGCTTTTGCGCTGGATGTCGCACCGGCAGTCGAGCCCAGGGGCTGCGCCTGCGGAGAAATTCTGATCGGCACCAAGATTCCGCCCCAATGCCCCCTGTACCGGACGGTCTGCACGCCGGTGGATCCGGTGGGCCCCTGTATGGTTTCCAGCGAGGGGACCTGCGCAGCCTATTACCGCTATGACACTTCGTCGACCGGAATTGCGAAACGAGACCATGACTGACGACCGAATTATGCTCGATCACGGCAGCGGCGGCAAGGTGGCCCATCGCCTTACGGCGGACCTGCTGCTGCCGATTTTTGACAATGCGGTGTTGGCCGAGCTCAATGACGGTGCGATCCTGGAATTGGAGGGGCGGCGACTGGCCTTTTCCACCGATTCCTATGTCGTCGATCCCATCTTTTTCCCCGGCGGCTGCATCGGCGACCTGGCCATCAACGGCACGGTGAACGACATTGCCATGTGCGGCGGTGTGCCCAAGTATCTCAGTGTCGGATTGATCATCGAGGAAGGATTTCCGATGTCGGATCTGGAGGCGATCCTGCGGCGGATGGGGCAGGCCGCCCGGACCGCCGCCGTCACCGTGGTTACGGGCGACACCAAAGTGGTGCCCAGGGGCGCGGTGGATCGCATTTTTATCAACACATCCGGATTCGGCTGGATCCCCGAAGGCATCCGGGTCGGCAGCACCCGGGCGAAGCCCGGCGACAGAATCCTGGTCAGCGGAACCATGGCCGATCACGGCATCACCATACTGACCCAGCGCGAGGGCCTTGAATTCGAAACCCGGCTGACCAGCGACAGTGCCCCACTGAACCACATGGTGGCCCGCATGTTCGATGCCGCCGCCGGCCGGATTCATGTGCTGCGGGATCCCACTCGCGGTGGGATCGGGACTGCCTTGAACGAAATCGCCGAAAAATCCCAGGTCGGCGTGCGCGTCTTCGAGACGCAGATTCCCATTAAACCCGAAGTCAACGGCGTGTGCGAGCTGCTCGGATTCGACCCGCTCTACCTGGCCAATGAGGGCAAACTGCTTGCCTTTGTGGCACCGGATGCAGCCGATGCGGTACTGGCGGCGATGCGGGCGGATGCCCTCGGTCGGGATGCCGCCGTCATCGGTGAAGTGGTAGCGGAGCATCCTAGCCGGGTGCTCATGCAGACCCGCATCGGCGGTGAGCGCATCGTCGACATGCTCACCGGAGAACAGCTGCCGCGGATATGTTAAGCCCTTATGAATCGTACATCTTTTTTTTTATCAGCGTGTCTGGGCACCAGCATTTTCCTGACCGTGATATTCGGTTGCGGGCCCACCGAATATCGGATGACCGGCAATACCATGGGCACCACCTACACGGTCAAGGTGGTGGCTGTTTCCCTGCCGAGCACCGCCGACCTGAAGGAACGCATCGATCGACGGCTGGAAGCGATCAACCAAAGCATGTCCACCTACCGGCAGGACAGCGAAATCAGCCGCTTCAATCGATTTGGTCGGGTCGGCGAACGCTTTCCGATTTCAAATGACTTCAGCCGCGTCATGCAGGTGGCCGAGCAAGTACACCGCCTTTCCGGAGGGGCGTGGGATCCGACTGTGGCACCTCTGGTGGAACTCTGGGGATTCGGCCGCATGGGTCCGCCGGAGGGAATTCCGTCTGCGGAGGCGATTCGGGCGGCCCTGGCCCGGGTGGGCTTCGACCGTATCACCCTTTTTGAAGACCGGGTCCTGGCCAAGCGGGATGCCGATGTCCAACTTGACCTGGCTTCGATCGCAAAGGGATACGGCGTGGATCAGGTTGCCGTTTTGTTGAAGGAAAGCGGCTATAAAAACTTCCTGGTGGAAATCGGCGGCGAGGTCTATGCCGCCGGCCGGCGAAAAGACGGCGGACCCTGGAAAATCGGGGTGAATCGGCCGGAAGCCGATGCGCCTCAGGACGCGGTATACCGGGTGGCGGCCTTGTCGGATCGTGCCATGGCCACCAGCGGAGATTACCGGAATTTTTTTGAGATAGCCGGCCGCCGCTACGCGCATGTTATCGATCCGCGCACCGGCCGCCCGGTGACCAACGGGGTGGTCAGCGTAACCGTGACCGCCGACAGCTGCACCCTGGCGGACGCGCTGGCTACGGCCCTGATGGTAATGGGACCGACCCAAGGCTTGCCGATGATCGAATCGTTGCCAAACGTGGAGGCGTTGGTGATTGTGGGCGCAGCGGATGGCAACTACCGGGATGTGCACTCATCCGGTTTCTTCGAACGGTCGGCGCCTTGAGCCCGGCGAGGCCGCTGCAGACTGACGCTTTTCTTGACAAGCCTGACATCCTCGGGTAGTTTGACCGGGTTGAATATCCACTCAAATAAAATGGTTATCCGGTGTCCGTTCGTACCGGCCACCGTCTCTTCCGGCGATTGACAGGCGTTGTCCGTATCGTTTGCCAATCTGCCCCGTAACGTTCGAACCGTGGAAACACCCACTGGTGGAATTTGATTAACCTATCGACATCGGAAAGGATTTGAGCTGTGGAAATCGTGGTTTTACTCAAACAGGTGCCTGCGACGGAGTCGGCCATTCAAATCGCCGACGATGGCGTGTCCATCAAAACCGCCGATCTGAAGTGGGTGATCAGCCCGTATGACGAATTTGCCGTGGAAGAGGCCCTTCGGATTCGAGAGGCGCAAGGCGGAAAGGTGACCATTCTCACCGTCGGCCCGGATAAGGCCACCGAGGCCGTTCGAACGGCTCTGGCCATGGGGGCCGATGAGGGCGTTTTGATCAATGACGAGGCCACCCGGGGCTGTGACGGGCTGCAGATCGCCAAAGTGCTGACAGCGGCCCTGACCCAGATGCCCTATGATCTGATTATTGCCGGTCAACGGGCGGTGGACGACGATAATTTCCTGGTGGGCACCGCCGTGGCCGAGGCGTTGGGGATTGCCAACATTTCAATTGTCAACCGGCAGGAAATCGTCGACGGCAAAATACGCTGCCGGCGCACCATCGAAGGCGGCACTGTGGAGATCGAATCCGAACTGCCGGTGTTGTTTACCACCCAGCGGGGTTTGAACGAACCCCGGTATGCGTCGCTGCCGGGCATCATGAAGGCCAAGAAAAAACCGCTCGCCGTCAAATCACTGGCGGATATCGGACTGGACGCCGCGACACTGGGCGAGCCGAAAACCCGCATCGTGGCCTTGAAACCGCCGCCGGAACGCAAGGGCGGACGCCTCATCGAAGGCGAAAGCGCCGGGGAAAAAGCCGCCGAGCTGGTGCGGTTGCTGGCCGAGGAGGCTAAAGTGATTTAGGCGCCGGCCCGCCGCCGGGGCGAATGGGCCCAAGTCCGCCCGGATTGCCCGGAGCGGCGGTGTAGCGGCAACAGATCGAATCAAATCGATTCCGATAGTATTGGAGACTAGTGATGACGGTATTTGCGATTGCGGAACAAAGAGACGGAGCGTTTCGGAAAGTGACCTTCGAATCGGTGTCGGAAGGCCGGCGCATCGCCGACGGTCTCGGGACCGATCTGACGGCGGTGGTGCTGGGATCCGGCATGGAAGCTGCCGCCGCTTCTTTGGGAAATTACGGCGCCGATCGCGTGCTGGTGGTCGATCATGACACGCTGGCGGATTATCGCACCGATGTGTACACGACGGTGGTGGCCGCGCTGGTGGCCGAGCAAAAACCATCGGTTGTGATCCTGGGTGCTTCCACCCAGGGCAAGGATCTGGCCGCCCGTTTGGCCGCCCGGCTGGAAGCCGCCCTGGCCATGGACTGCACCGCCGTGCGGGTGGAAGGAGAGGCCATCGTCGCCGTTCGACCCATGTATGGCGGCAAGGTGCTGGCCGACGTGGCGCTCAGCGGCAGCCCCCAGATTGTGGCACTACGACCCAATGCGGCCCCCATTGTTGAAACGGCCCGGGATGCCGCCGTGGAAAAACGGGACATCGACCCGGGCGCAAGTCGTCTGACCATTCTCGACAAAACCCTGGAGGCCGAGCGCCTGGAGCTGACCGAGGCCGACGTGATCGTATCCGGTGGCCGCGGTATGGGCGGGGACGATTACGCGGTGATAGAAGCACTGGCGGAGGCATTGGGCGGAGCCGTGGGCGCTTCGCGATCCGCAGTGGATGAGGGCTGGCGCCCCCACTCCGATCAGGTCGGACAGACCGGCAAAGTGGTGTCCCCCAACCTGTATGTCGCCTGCGGGATATCGGGCGCCATTCAGCATCTGGCCGGTATGTCTTCGTCCAAGGTCATCGTGGCCATCAACAAGGACCCGGAAGCACCCATCTTCTCCAAAGCGGATTACGGCATCGTGGGCGATCTCTTCGAGGTGGTGCCCCAGATCACCGAAGAAGTCAAAAAGCGCAAAGGTTGATGCGTTCGTAAAAAGTCCCAATTTCATCAAAATCTGTCATTCCCGCGAAAGCGGGAATCCAGAAAACAATGTAATAACAGTCTATTAAACTCGAGATCCCCGCCTACGCGGGGATGACACACTACTGAATCCGACTTTTCCGAGATCGTCAAAGGTTGATCGGACCGGCTTTTGTTGAACGTACATGTTGTCAGCCTGGGATGCGCCCGCAATCTGGTCGATGCCGAGATTATGCTGGGCCGATTGAAAAATGCCGGGGCCCGCTTGATCGATGCGCCGCAGCGGGCCGAGGTGATCGTGGTCAACACCTGCAGTTTTGTCGAGTCGGCGGCCGATGAGTCCATCGAGACGATTCTAGAGTTGGCGCGATACAAGCAGCGCGGACGCTGCCGTCGACTGATCGTCACCGGCTGTCTGCCGGAGCGCTACCGGGAAGAAACCCTCGATGCCCTTCCGGAGGTGGATGTTTTCCTGGGAACCGGCGCCTTCGACCGGATCGTCGATGCCGTGATGGGTATCGCCGACCCGCGGGCCTGCCTGCTTCCCGATCCGGACACCATCGCCCCGAACGATTCCGGGACGGCCCGGCTTCGCACCCCCGGACCGACGGCCTATCTGAAAATCGCCGAAGGATGCAGCCGGCACTGCACTTACTGCATCATTCCCAAGCTGCGGGGATCCCAGAAAAGCCGCTCGGCGGATGCGATCGTCGCCGAGGCCGGCCGACTGGTTCAAAGCGGTGCGAAAGAGTTGGTGCTGGTCGCCCAGGACACCACCGCCTACGGCCGTGATCTTGCGAAATCCGCCGGTCTCGGCGGCTTGCTGCAATCGCTGGTCCGACTGCCCGGTGATTTTCGAATTCGATTCCTGTACGGGCATCCGGAAAGCATCGATGCCGAGGTGATCCGAACGGTTGCCGAACAAGACCGGATTTGTTCCTATTTCGACATACCGATTCAGCATGTCAGTCGCTCCGTGCTGCAGCGCATGTGTCGCCGCTATGCAGTCGATGACCTGCGGCGACTGTTTGACCGGATTCGCGCCGCCGCGCCGGATGCAGCCCTGCGAACCACGGTGATCGTTGGATTTCCCGGTGAAAGCGACAACGACTTTCTGCAGCTGATGCAATTTGTCGAAGAAATCGGATTCGATCACCTCGGCGCTTTTACCTATTCGGACGCCGAAGATCTGGCCTCTCATCGGCTCGATGCCCATGTGCCGCCGGCAGTGGCCCGGAAACGCTATCACACCCTTATGGTCCGCCAGCAGGAACTGTCACTGCAGCGCAATCGCAGGTATTTGGGGACCGTCTGCCCGGTTCTGATCGAAGCAGCGCTTGAAAGCGGGTTGTATTCCGGCCGAACCGAGTTCCAGGCGCCGGAAGTCGACGGGATGACCTATGTGCATGCCGACCATCTTTCGATCGGCGCGATGGTTGACGTGAAAATCATCGATACACTGGAATACGACCTGGTTGGAGAACGCCGGTGAGCGAAGCCCTCAAGCGTCGGATCCTTTCGCAGGTTCAAGACGACCTGGTGCAGATCGAGGCGGCGCTGGCAGAAAATCTGGACCCCTACCTCGACCTGGTTTCCGAAGTGGCCGGCTATATTCTGTTCGCCGGCGGCAAGCGCCTGCGCCCTCTTTTGACCGTTCTGAGTGCTAGGCTTTGTGGTTATCAGGCCGAGCATCTGATCAAAATGTCCACCATTTTCGAGTACCTGCATGCCGCCACCTTGCTGCATGACGATCTGGTGGACGGTTCCGGAATGCGGCGCGGCAAACAGGCCGCCCATCAACTCTGGGACAATGCCACCGTTGTTCTGGTCGGGGATTTTTTGCTGGCACGGTCCTTGACCCTGGCGGCGGAAAGCAGAAGCCCGCGGGTCATCGACGTCATTGCCCGCATCACCGAAAACATGTCCCAGGGAGAAATTCAGCAGCTGCAGCGCAAGGGCGCTCTGGATGTAACCGAAGCGGAATATTGCGATGTGATCCGCCGCAAAACCGCCGTGTTGTTTCAGGGGGCCTGCCGGGTCAGCGCCATTTTGGCCGGCGCCGGCCGGGAAAAAGAAACGGCCCTGGATGCCTACGGCCTGCACCTGGGCATGGCATTTCAGATGGCCGACGACCTGCTGGACTATACGGTGGACAATGCCGCGCTCGGCAAACCGTCCGGATCGGACTTGCGGGAAGGCAAACTGACCCTTCCTGTCATCCACACCCTGTCGCGTGCTGCTGCCGAGGATCTGGGCCGCATCCGGCAGATCATTGCCAGGCCCGATTTTGAAACCGCCGAATTTTTGGAGTTGATTCGGTTGATGGAACGTTACGGCGGCATCGAATACACACGCCAGCGAGCGGGCGAGCACATCCAGCGGGCCTGCGCCGCGCTGGCCGTGTTTGATTCCGGTCCGGCCCGTGAAGTGCTTGCCGACATCGCCCGGTATGCCTTGACCCGGCAGGCCTGATGGGTACCGGGGATATACGGTCTCAAATCTTCGCGTTTCGCTGAAAAAGGGGAATCATGATGATTACCGGAATTACCAGAAAAATGTGGCTTGCAGCGATCCTCTGTTCGTTGGTGATATCGCTGTGCGGTACGAATTTGGAGGCGGCTGAAACCGAGCCGAGTACCTTTGTGGTCATCGGTACCGAGTCGATTCATCGCAACGACGTCAACGCCGCGCGGAAGACGGCCATCGCCAATGCTCTGGTATCGGCGGTCGGGCTGGCGGTGGCCGAGATATTGCCGCTGAACGAAATGGTGACGAACCTGGAGAAACTCAACCCCCTGCTTTATGAAAGTACGGCCCGTTACGTTCAGGATTACAAGGTGCTGGCTGAAAGCCGGATGGAAGAAAGCTACAGCGTGCTGGTCCAGGTGACGGTGGCAACCGGCCGCCTCCGGGATCAACTTACCCGCTCCGGAATGCTGAGAGCCCGACAGGGCATGCCGCGCGTACTGTTTTTTGTCGCCGAACGGGACCTGGAATCCAACATGCCCCAGTACTGGTGGGGCCAGGACATGGTGTATCTGAAACCGAACGCGGAAAGAGCCATGGCAGAAGCGTTGCGGGAACAGGGCTTCAACGTGATCGACCACGGTCCCCAGATGCAGCAGATGGCCCAGCGCAGCCTGAACGATTCGCCGGTGATTTCCGCCGAGGAAGCTCTCGGCTTCGCCCGAGCCATTAACGCCGATGTGGTCATCATCGGCCGGGCGATCGCCGAAAAGGCCCCCAACGTCATGGGATCGGATGTCCGTTCCTTCCGGGGCCGGGTGGATGTACAGGCCTATCGAACCAAAAGCGGTGCGGAAATTGCGTCGATCAGCCGCACGGCCGTTACCACCAACGTGAATCCCGATGCCGGCGCACGCGACGCGCTGACCGGCGCCGGGAGCCTGGCCGGTGAAACCCTGGCCGCTCAGGTTGCCGCCGCCTGGCAGCAGGAGGCCCTGGCGGCCGATCGGATCGAAATCGAGCTTTCCGGAACCCGGAACCTTGCGAACTTCGTTCAGTTTCGCCGCAGCCTGAGCGAGATCGAAGGGGTGGAGCAGGTCCAGGTCAAAGCGCTTCAGCAGGACACCGCGCTGTTGAGTGTCGGCTATCGGGGAGAGCCGCGGCAGCTTGCCGACGCGCTGATGCGCAATGCATTCGAAACCTTCGGCATCAACATCTACGAAGTGGGTACGGACCGCTTGAAGGTCGAGCTGATTTCCCACGCCGGCGGAAATTGAGCGGCGCCGCCGGGCGTCATGCCGGCCGAACGCAACCACCGAAGGGGTCGGCCTGGTATCGAATCTCTTGACAGCGATCGGTTTCGATGCTACCAAACAAATTCTTTGCAGGCACGTAGCTCAGGGGGAGAGCGCTACCCTGACACGGTAGAAGTCGGGAGTTCAAATCTCCCCGTGCCTACCAAAACCGAACGGGCCGATCTCACGGACGATCGGCCCGTTCGGTTTTTCGATTTGGCGGCTATTTCCCGCCGGACATCAGGGTGAATTTTTTGCGGATAAAGCGCGCCGGCATACCAAAGGCCGACAGTTGCGGTTTTTCATCCACGATGGTGTTGCCTTTCTGGTATTGCTCGTAAAATTCCCCCAGGCTCATCCCCAGGCAGATTACCATTTCCCCCCGGTCGTTTCTGGCATACCAGCGGATTTTTTCATCCACCGGCGGATTTGCCGAATGCATCCGGCTGGAGACCTCGACAATATTGTTCGGTCGGAACAGCGACTGAAGTCCGCCGGCGCCTCCCAGTTCGGTGGTCAGGATCAGGGCGACCTTGGCTTGTAAATCCACCATTTATCGACTTTCTTGCAGCCAGGATTCGGCTTCTTCCAGATTGCGAAAGGCGCGTACGGTGACCGGCAGGTTGTGGGAAAAAAAGGAAATGAGCCGGGTTACGGCGAAGTCCACCTCTCTTGCGGCCACGATCGCTGTGCGCCCGCCCTTGCGCGCATGGGTAAAGCGGCCGGCAAACAACGGCAAGCGCTCCATCTCAGCACTTGTCAGGCGGCTGACATCGGCCGCTCGAATGTCCCACAGCACGTTGGCAACCGGGTGGGATTCGGTTTCCCGGTAAAAGGCTGCCAGCGAGTCGCAGACCTGGTCGAAAGAAATTTCACCGACCGCGTGAAATACGGCACAAGACGGGGTGTTTTCGAAGTCAAAGGTGATGGACATGATTGTTACTCCCATTGTCGGAGCCGGTGCAGGCAGGCCCCGTTCGGAACCGTTGGATTCTGTAACGCATTTTGCGTTTGCCTGTCAAAGGAATCCGGATTCGGCGGGCTTCGATCGGAAATGGATGTCGCCGGGTTGCGTGGGCACCGCTTGTTCAACGCCAACACAACGCACGGGCAGGGTTTGAATTCGGGCTTAGCGTGGTACAAAAGCATGGGGCATTTGCCGCTTGGATGTGAGTGAAATGACCCAGGTTTCCGGATGGCCGAAGGGTGATTTGAAGACGAAAAACAATTTATTTTCAGCGGTTTGTGCTTGACCGCTACACTGGCACATTATTTGCTGAACTCCAGGTTGGGACGCACGCTTGTTCCATTTGGGAAAGAGGAGTGCCGACAATGAACATGCCATCCGAAGATGATCGTCTGGAATCGATGAAAATCCTGCTTGTGGGGCACGATCCGATGTTCCGCGACGTGCTGGGGGACAGCCTGCGGGACCAGGGCGCAATGGTGATTGCCGTCGGGTCCGCCGAAGAAGCCCTGCGGGCCCTGGGAGACGATTTCTTCGAAGGCATTATCAGCGACTACGAACTGGCTGGAATGGACGGTCTTTCTTTTCTGCAGCAGGCGCAGGCCACGCAGCCGCGGGCGGCCAAAATTCTGGTCACGGCCTATGGCGATATCGATTCGGTTTCGGAATTGTTTCGGCAAGGCATCGATGCGGTGCTGGTCAAACCCTTTCCCTATCAGGACTTCGTCGAAATTCTTTACGAAAGCATTTCCCGCAAGAAAGCGGGCCGCCGGCCCGAATCCAGGCGGTCACCCGGCGAAGGGTAGCGTTTCACCCGCCCCCAGGTGCGGTAACCAGGCGTAGATAGAAACGCGATATAGCCGGGGCCGACCCGTTACGGCAGGGGCGAAGGATCATTGATATGGAATGGATTTAACGCGAACTTTTCGCCTTCACGGCTGCGACAAATTCGGCTAAGTAACTAAAAAAACATCAATTGCCGCTCGGCCACTCCCCCTTCTTCTTCATTTTCCGAATCCCGGGATCCGATGATCTTCTGGCAGGTTGTCTGCAGTTCAATCATGCGCTGTTTGTCGATGACCTGGTCTTCGAGGCAGGGCATCAGCACTTCGATCAGGGACCGAATCGGCTTGACCCGTTTGATGTTTTCGTGATCGATCAGCCAGAAATAAAGAGAAATGATCTGGGAGGTGCTCAGTGGCTGGTTCGGCTCGACAACATCGATGGTTTCAAGCAATTTGCTGGCGGCATAGCGAATTTCCTCGATATGTTCGATCGACGGCGGCATCCTCATCTCCCCCCTTTCACCTTTTCGCCATTCGTACAGAGACAGGCGGCTGCGGGTCAACCCCCATTAAACCTCTAATTTCCACTAGGTGAATCTAGGGGTTTTGATAATTTCCTATATGATTTCAAATTATTGCAGGCTAGGGGTAACATGAAGTCGTTTGAATGAGTCGATGTGTTGGAGAGGACACCGGTCGACGGAGAGCGGTTGCGGCGATAAACGGCCCGAAGAGGTCCGCTGCGGATTTCAAAATTGACCAGGCTCAATTTGGGTGGGTGTCCATCCACGCATCGTATACGGCACTAGCTTAGAAGATAGTAAACAAAGCCCACCAGCAATATGCTGAGCACCCGCAAGCCCTGTCCCATCAACAGCAGCTGGGTGCCCATCCGGGGGGTGTAAATACCCATGTAGTGCGGCAGCTGGTGTCGCAGGGCCCGGATCGGAAAGGCGGTCACGTTGCCGATCAGCAGCGCCAGCACGGTTTGTCGGGTGCTCAAAACGCCGGCATCCATCAGGGCACCGGCGGCCGCGAAACCGGAGGTGAATTCGGCCGCGAAACTGAGCACCACCACCGAAAGGGCCTCCACCGGCATCAGGCTGGAGGCCACGGCATCGGCCATCCAGCCCTGCAGTAAATCGAACAATCCCATGGCGTTGAGCATGTACACCGCGATGTAGATCGGAACTACGTAAATTGCGATGGTCGTCAGCCGGGCCGGAAGGCGGTTGCGGATGCCTGCCCAGATGCTGCTGCCATGACGCGGTGAAGCCCCGGATGGGTGGTTCGACGCTTCGCTCGGAGACGCTTCGGAAGGTTCGGTCGCCAGCCGCAGATGCCCGTAAAGCAGGAGCAGGGCCGAACGCAATGCGACGGCCAGGAAGGTCAGCAGAAAATACAAGCCGCCGGCCCAGCCGGTCAGCGGCAGAACGATAAACACCGTGGTCGGCAGGTGCAGGAAATAAGCCGGGAACTGGTTGATGAAATTGGACAGAAACAGCTGGCGGCGGCTGATGTGATTTTCTTTGTAAAACTCCAGCAGCATCGCATTGGCCGCCACGCCGGAGAAAAATGCCGTGGTAAACGCGGCACTGCAGCGGGGACCGAGGTTGCCGAACCGAAAGGCCGGCATGGCAACTGCCGCCAGGTAGCGGGTCCAACCGGTGGCCTCCACGATCTGGCCCGCCAGCAGGCCGACGCCGATATAGAAAAGCAGCCGCAGCAACGGCCAAAACAGCCGATGCAGCAGGTGTTGCACCGTGATATCGGCTACGACGATCCAGCCGAGCACCAGCGCCAGCACGGAAATGCCGAGCGATATCAGGATGCGGTATCGGGTGGGTTTACGATTTTTCCGGGACATTGCGCTTTCGGCGCCGGGACAGGATCAGGGTCCAGTAGTTGGGCGGGCAGTTCTCCAGTTCCCGGATATCCGTGACGATCTCCTGGTCCGGCAGGCCGCAGTTTTTTACCGCCACGCTGCCCTCGAGCAGGTTGAATTCACCCAGTGCGGCGGTGATATCGGGCATGTTTCGATACGCTTTCATGAAAACCAGGTTGTCCGGGGCTACGGCGAATCTCCGCAAACATTCCCCGCCGTTGACGCCGGAGACGATCAGCAGGGCTTCTTCGCCTTCGACCAGCGGGTCGTTGAGGCAGGCGGCCGAGGCCTGATAAGAGGTAATCCCCGGCACGCTGATCACCGGCACATTCGGGTCGAGTTGTTGAACGTATTGCAGGATGTATCCAAAGGTGGAATAGGTCATGGAATCGCCCAGCGTAATAAAGGCGACGATTTTGCTCTGCTGCAGTTCTTCGACTAGAATGCGGGCGTTTTTCTGCCAGGCGCGCTCTGTTTTGGACCGGTCTTTGGTCATGGGAAAGTGCATCATTTTGACCGGAGTCAGATCCGGTATGTGCGGGCGCGCGATGCTGACCGCCAGGCTGTAGGTGTTTTTCGAAGAAGCCGCGGCATATACGACATCGGCACTGTTCAGCACCCGGGCGGCCTTGAGTGTGATCAGCTCCGGATCTCCCGGTCCGACCCCCAGTCCGTAGAGGATACCGGTCTCTTTTTTCATCGGCGGTTCCTTGGCGAGTGCCCGTCCTTGCGGTTGGAGGGCACGGTTGTTTGTCCGATTCGAAATCGGACCCGGGATTTGCATATTTCCGGACAGCCTGCCGCCGCAGCCCGGCGTTCATTGCGATGGCTGGGGCAGGGCCAGCAGCGGTTTGATCTCGGAACCGAACACTTCCGGATACAAACGGCAGCCGATTTCATAAATACCCTCCAGCAGGCGCAGGGTCGGCCGCGATACGATTTTTTCGTCGATCAGATAGATATTTCCTGCGCGTACGGCTTTGATGGCCTGAAACCCCGGCTCTTCGCGGATCAATTTCACCGAGGGGGCGTTCATAGCGCCATACTGGGCCAGATACACATCGATGCGGTCGGCCCCGGCCAAAATCCGCTCTTTGCCGTAGGCGGCGATGTTGGTGTTGCGCACCGGGCGGGCGTCGGCGGCTGCATTGACGCCGCCGGCCGTCTCCAGGGCGAAAATGGCCATGGAGTTCGGCGCAAAGGTTTTCATTTTACTGTGGATGGCTTCAAAATAGACGGTCCGGGGGTGTTCCACGCTGCGGCCGCGGGCCGCCAGTGCCGCGGCGGTTTTCTGGAAATGAGCGATCATGGCCCGGGCCTGCTGCGGGCGGCCGGCCAGGAGGCCCAGTATCTCCCAGTAGGTAAACAGCGCTTCGATCGTGGACGGCTGCAGCGATACCACGGTGATGCCGCTGCGCTCCAGGGCGGCCGTCCAGCGGGGATAACCCCGGTCGATCATCGGGCGCACCAGCACCAGGTCCGGTTTGGCGGCGATCAATTTCTCCGGGTCGTCGTGATAGGAGAATACCGGTTTCTGCAGGGCCTGCGGCGGAAACGAATCGTTGGGAGACACTCCAACGACCTGCGCACCGGCGCCCAGCGAAAACAGATTTTCGGTGTGGGCACCGTAAAGCGAAATGATACGTTCGAAAGGCTTTCGAACCGCAATGGTCCGCCCCCCCTGATCCCGGACGGTGCGCGCGTCGATTCGGGCGAGATCCGCAGCCCGGCATTCCCCGGCGGTCATCGTGATTGCGCCGATCCATGCCGTCAGCCACACCAGCATGACCCCCATGGCTTTTTTGGGAATCGACATCATCGCAATTTTTCACTCCCCAATCTGCGACAGCGCATGTTCATCCGCCCGGGCCCGAAACGCAACTTGTTTGCGGCCCGAAAACGCTTCGTCGTAAACGCGGGCCTCCACGCCGAACACCGCCCGGATCGTGGCCGGTGTCAACACGCGATCCACCGGGCCCCGGGCGGCCACCTGCCCGGCCCGCATAAACACCAGCCGGTCGCAGAACTGGGCCGCCAGGTTGATGTCCTGGAAAATCGCCACCACGGTCTTCTGTCGCCGCCGCACGTCGTCAGCCGCCAGAGACAGCAGGCTCAAGGTGTGGCGGATGTCCAGGTTGGAGGTGGCCTCGTCCAGCAGCAGCACCGGCGTATCCTGGGCCAGCGCCCGGGCGAATACCACCCGCTGGCGCTCACCGCCGCTCAGTTCGGTGACAAATCGGCCGCCCAGATCCCGGATGTCGGTTTTGTCCATGACCGCGGCGACCATTTTCCGGTCCTGCGGCGAAGGTGCCGCAAAGCGCGGAATGTACGGATACCGCCCCATCATCACGATCTCTTCGGACCGGTAGGGGAAGTTGATGTAAAAATCCTGGGGCACCAGGGCAATTTCACGCGCCAGTGCCCGCCGGGAATAGCGCCGCAGCGGTCGGCCCCGAAAGGCGATGTGGCCCTGTGCCGGCTGTCTGTAGCCGCCGAGCAGGTCGAGCACGGTGGTTTTGCCGCATCCGTTGGGCCCGAGAATCCCGTGAAAAAACCCGGGCTCCAATTCCAGCTCGAAATCTGCGATCACAGGGTGCTCACCGTAACGGAAAGCCACTTTGCGCATTGCAAAAATCACGGTTTCATGTCCCTTTGAGCGCCTGCTGCCGCTTGCGGAAAATGTAACAGAAAAACGGTCCGCCGATCAGGGCCGTCAACACCCCGATGGGCACCTCCGAGGGCAGCACCGCCCGGGTCACGGTATCGGCCCCGAGCAGCAGTACCGCACCGGCCAACAGCGAAGCCGGAATCACCCGTCGGTTGTCCGGCCCGGTCACGAATCGCACCATGTGCGGAACCAGCAGTCCCACAAACCCGATGATTCCGGAGACCGATACGCAGATGCCGGCGACCAGCGAGGCGGTCACCAGCAGCAGCAGCGACACACTGCGTGCATCGACACCCAGCGATGCCGCCGCGCGGCCTCCGAGGGACACCAGGTTCAAATCCCGTGCGAAAAACAAAAACACCATCAGTCCCAGTGTGACGACCGATGCGGTCAGTGCCACCTCCGGCCAGGTTTTGGCGGCAAAGCTGCCCATCAGCCAGAAAATGATCACCGAAACCTGTTCTTCGGCCACGTATTTCAGAAAACTGATGCCGGCCGAAAGAATGGCTGCCACGATGATTCCGGAAAGAATCAGGTTGTTGGAGGACAGGCCTTCGCCGCTCGATGACAGGCCGATCACCGCAAACAGGGTGGCCACCGCCCCGGCGAAGGCAAACAGGGGCACCGGAAAGCCGCCAGCACCGCCCAGGTTGAGCAGGATGGCCAAAGCGGCACCGAAGGCGGCACCGGCCGAGACCCCCAGCGTGTAGGGATCGGCCAGTGGATTGAGCAAAATGCCTTGAAATACGGCGCCGCAGGCGGCCAGGCCGGCGCCGACCAGGGCTGCGGTCAGTATCCGCGGCAAGCGTACATCGAACACCACCACCGGGTGGACCGGGTCCATCCCGGCGGTCCAGTCGGCGCTGGCGGTGATTTTGCCGATTACGATTTTCAGCACCGCCCACGGCGGAATCCGGATGTAGCCCATGGCGGAAGAGGCGACCACCGTAACGCCCAGCGCAGCGGCCAACAGCAGTATCTGCAGGGCAAAGTGGCGTTGCAGGCGATGTCTGAATCCGTGCGGCGGCACGACGTTTCCCCTTTCCAGCAAACCGGGCCCGGAAATACAAGCATAAGGCCGCTGCCGTCGGGTCGTTGTCGAAAGCGACCTGGGGGAGCGACGATCCAGAAAAAAAACCCTTCAAACCGACAGCGTTTGAAGGGTTGCACCCAGTTTTCTTGGCCCTTTTTCCGGCAGCGCCGGTTACCCGCGGCGTGCGGCCTGATACCCGGGCAGGTCTTCTGACTTCCCCGCCTGTCCGACGGCCTTCCCACCTCGATGTTCGAAGCAGTGGCGCACGCGGGTCGGACAGGTTCCTCCACAACGCTTCCGATCGGCATTGGCGCAACATTTCCGGCGGTGTTTCGGCCGGAGGTAGGCCGCGTCGGTCGATTGGATTCTGGAGGCAGGGTTACAGCGGCGGGACCGCTCCCGACTTTCACGGGATTCCCTGAGCACCCGAGTCATATTTACCTATGCAAGTCGAAGGTCGATGTCAAGAGCGGATGCGGCCGGTTGGATTTATTCATGTTTGTGCGGATGTTTTCCATAGGGGTGCGCGTGAACGTGCTTGTGCAGGTGGGCGGCGGTATCCAAGGTGATCCGGCCGTTGTGGAGGGTGCAGATCGAATCGGAAAGCTCGGCCAGAAAGTCGAACTCATGGGATACGATAATGTAAGTGGTGTCGAGGTTCCGCAGGATTTCGATCAACCGCTCCTTGGTGGCATCGTCCAGGCCGGCGCTGGGTTCATCCAGCAGCAGCACCTCCGGTTGCATGGCCAGCACCGCGGCCAAGGCCACCAGTCGCTTTTCCCCCCCCGAGAGTTTGAAGGTGACGCGGTTTTCGAACCCGTCCAATCCCAGAAACGACAGCACGCTGCGGGAAATTTTCACCGCCTCCTCGCGGCTTTTGCCCTGGTTCAGGGGGCCGAAGGCGACATCTTCAATCACCGTCGGACTGAAAAGCTGATCGTCGGCGTCCTGGAAAAGCAACCCGATCCGGCGCCGCACTTCCAGGAAGTCGGATTCTTTGGCAACCGGGTTGCCGAAGATTTCGATGCGCCCGGCATCGGGCTTCAACAACCCCATGATGAGGTGAAAAAAGGTGGTCTTGCCGCTGCCGTTGGGCGCCACCATGCCGATCCGGTCGCCGCTGTAGAGCTTGAAATCGAGCCCGTCGAGGATCGCGGCCCGGCCCGGGTATCCGAATCGGATTCCCTGCAGTTGGATGATGGGCGTACGGTTATCCATGTTCACGCGGAAGTTTCCTTGTCGGATCGACGGACCCAGCCTTTCGATTTCTCATTCACGGATGCAGCCCCCACTCGAGTCCGATCAGCACCGCCGTTGCCGCCGTCATGCAGGCGGCGAAGGTTCGGTCAAGCCGCTGCGGGTGAAATTCGCTCAGGCAGTAGAAGCGCCCGTGAAAGCCGCGGCAGCGCATGGCCTCGTAAACGCGTTCGGCCCGGGCCGCCGCCCGCACAAACAGCATGCCCACCATGTAGGCGTACGTGCGGTAGGTGTGCAGGTTGGTTCCCGCCCGAAATCCGCGGATTTTGGCCGCCCGCAGCAGCCGGCGGTACTCGGTTTCGATGACGAAGATATACCGGTAGGTCATCAGGAGCAGGTGAACGATTTTGCCGGGGACCCGCACCCGATCCAGCGCGTGGCCCAGGGCCGCAAAATTCATGGTCGCCGTCAATGCAATCAGACACAGTAAAATGGCAATCGATTTTATGGAAATCTGGCCCGCCAGCACCACCCCCGGACGAGTCAGCGTCAGCGGTCCCAATTCGGCCAGCGCCGGTCCCTGAAAGGTCAGCGGCAGCACGATCCAAAGCAACACCAGAAAACCGAACACCGCCGCCAGACGGCCGGCAATTTCGCGCAGCTGCAACCGGGCGGTCCGGACCAGGATCAAGGCCACCGCCAGCGCGGTCAACAGGGTCGCAAACCGGTACGAAACCGCCACCGTGACGGTAAACAACACCGCGGTGACGACTTTGTAGCGCGGATCGATGCGATGGATGATCGAGTCGCCGACGGCAAAGGGCTCACGCAGCATTGGGATCCATTCCGTTATTGACCGGGGCGCCGATTTCGTCGCGCATGGAAATAGGCACCCACACCCACCAGGCCGAAAATGTAGCCGATGCCGCCGATGATTTCATGGATCGACGGCCCCGACGTTTTCGATTCGGCGGCCTGCTTCAGCAAGGGTTTGAGCTTATTTTCCAGGGCCTGCTCCAAGGCCTGCTGCAGTTCGGCCTGGGTCAAAGCCAGCGGGCGGGGCACCGCCGGCGCGGTTCGGGTGTCGTCCGGTGGATCCGCCGACGCTGCCTTCGTTTCTGCCGGTACTGCTGCAGCGGCGGTTCCCTGGACGCCTTCGAGCTCTGCCAGCGGAATGGTCCACTCGGCTCGATGGCCCATGCCGGCTTTCAGCACGATGCGCATCTCGGTTTTGCGCGGCACCGCAAAGGAAAACATTCCGTTTTCGTCGGTGGTTCCTTCCAGCAGCAGGTTGCCGGCGATATCGTAGACTTCGATCGGGGCGTTTTGCGGCTTCCGTCCGCCGGCGAATTTGCTCTCCACGTGGACCGTGTCGCCCTCGACCCAGGCGAATACGGTAACATTGTGGGCCCGGACCGGGTATATACCCGGTCCCGCAAGGCTCCAGGATAGGGCCAGTACGATGAACAGGCATCTCAAACCGGTGCGCACACGGATCGAATTCATTGCAAACTCCCAATCAGACGAGGTTCGGTCCCGTCCGGGTCAGGTTTTGTCGTCCAGGCCCGGCAGCATGGAGGGCTGGACTTTTTTTAAAAATGCCACGCAGAATGCGGTGACAATGCCTTCGATAACCATGACCGGGACGTGGGCGGTGACTACCAGGGTGGCCACTTCCAGAAAATTTTCTTCGGTAAACATCAATGCGGCGCCGACGAGAATACCGCCCAGCAGCACGGCCAGGAACCCGCATCCGAACGCGGCGGCCATGGAAAGCGCGCCGCTGCGCCGGACCAGCGGCCCAAACAGGTAATAGCAAATAATCGCCGGCAGGGCCATGATGATGGTGTTGACCCCCAGGGTGGTCAGGCCGCCGAACTGAAAAAATACACCCTGCAGCAGCAGGGCCACCAGGATGGCGGGAAACGCCGCCCAGCCCAGCAGCAGTCCGACCACCCCGTTCAGGATCAGGTGAATGCTGGCCGGGCCCAGCGGCACATGCACCAGCGAGGCCACGAAAAAAGCCGCCGAGAGCAGACCCACCCGGGCGATCTGGTCGTAATCCAGGTTTTTCAAACCGATGGCCGTGCCGGCGGCGGCCAGTGCAGCGCCGGATGCCAGCACCGGTGCGGAAAGCACCCCTTCGGAGATGTGCATCGGTTTTTCCTGTTCGAGTTAAAATTCGATCGCAATCTGGCTGAACAGTGTCTGGCGTTTGTCTTCGTTGCCGTTGTCCAACAGATTGGCATCGAACTCGTCGTTGAGATAACCCATCGACAGCACCGTGTTGTCGAAGATCTCCTGGTTCAGGGCCACACCGAAGCGGGTGCCCGGAATGCCAAGCCCTTCGGCTTCATCGGAGCCGGCGTATTTAAAGGCCACCTCCAGGTTGCGCCACCAGTCGTAGTTAAAGCCGGCCTCGATGTTCCAGACCGCCGGCTCGGCACCGGCGCCACCATCGGTGGCCAGCTCGGCCGTGTCGAAGTCGTCCAGGGCCGCCATGTATTCCGCTTCAAAGAAGAACCTGCCCCAACCCGAGGAAAAATAGGCCGCCCATCCGGCCACCGTATCCTGCAGTTTGTCGCTGGGCAAGGCATCGCTGATGCCGTCGGTGTCGGCCAGGTTGGACAAATACGAAGCGCCGACCATCAGCATCAGGGCATCCGCCTCGCGTTCATAGGTGTAATTGGCGTCGAGGCCGTAGGAATCGATCTGGTTTTCGTCGTCGCCGTCTTCTTCCACATCGCCGTTGAAGGCGTAAGCGGCCAGCCCGAAGCCGCCGGTTTCGAAGCCCACCAGCAGGGCTTTTTCGTTGATCTCTCCGAAGGTGAGCGTCACCGGGGAATCGATCAGCGGATCGTCGGGGAAATGGGTCAACAGCGCCCCGTAGGGCACGTAGATCATGCCGATGGTTGCATACAGCGGATAGCGGGTGGTATTGCCCACCGTGATGCTGCCCACGTCGACATTGAAATCGGAATCCTCGTCATCGAAGGTGGGATCTTCGAACAGCAGCACCACCTCGCCGGTGACCCATTCGTTGATGACGGCCGCAATGCCGAACTCGACCGTGGTCAGGGCGAAATCGCTCTCGGCCTCCCCGGCCTCGTTTTCGTCGCGGTAAACCGCACCAGCTTCGATCAGCAGGCCGAATTCGAAACGGTCCAAGATCTTGCCCATCAGAGTGTCCTCTTCGGCCAGCTCGGCTTTCAATTGATTCAGCAATTTTTGTTCATCCGGCTCGGCTGCAACTGCCGGACCTGCGGATGCAAAGATTGCGGTAACGAATACCGCGGCTGTCAAAACAAAAAGCCACCTACCGATCCGTTGTTCTTTTCGGACTTTCATCGACAGTTCCTTTCCTCGGGCCGCCGGTCAAAGGTTCATCGCTTCAACCGGCGCTCCCGTCAATGGGCACCAGGTAAACTGATTTCGGGATCCACCCGGGAAAACCGTGCTTTCCAAGCACGCACTGTCTGGATTTTAAAAATGGATTTTGGCGATATCAAAGAACAGGCACTACTTGCCCTGCCAGGGTTCGAAATGTACCCAGAGGACCGCGCCGATTTCCACCCCTTTTTCCTCACCTTCGTGCTTCAGGGTGAAATCGGCTTCGTTCAAGGCCGCAAAGCCCCACCAGCCGGCCCTGGGCGCTGCATAGGTGAACACGCCGTTTTGGTCGGCCTTGATGGTCTGGGTGATCATGTAGTCGGTGGGCGCTGTGGCGCTTTTGTCGCGATTGTAGTATTCGACTTCCACTTCGGCGTAGGGAACCGGTTTGCCGTCGAGCTTGACGATTCCCTGAAACACGTTGCCGGCATATAAGCCGTAGGGTTTGGAAAGCGGCACGATCTCGGTTTTCAGCCCCAGCTCGGCATCCCAGCCTTCATCGTCGCCGAAGGCGGTGACCACGGTCTTGGTGTAATGCACGATGAACACGTCTTCGGCCGGTTCCCAGTAGGGCGCCGGTTCCATGGCAAACATATACACGCCGGGACGGCGGATGGGATAGTCGGCTTTCCAGGCGGTGTGGTCCATGACCGTGGTTTTCTGCAGGGCCTCGAGCAGGTCCTGGGCTTCCCCGTTGGCCACCACCGTAAATTGCTTGGGTTTTTCCAGTTCCATGCCGATCATCTCGAAGGGATGGGAAAACGACAGCGTAACGGTCACCGTGCGGTCGTCCGCTTGCATGACCATCGGATCGGAAGGGATCACCATGCCGAAGTGGGCCCAGCTGGTTGTGCCGGCCACCAGGATTGAAATAAGCACCAGTGCGGCTTTCCATCCATGTCGAACCATACCTGCCTCCTTTCCAATACGCTTTTGGCGTCAGAAAATAAAAAAACCACGCACTCATCGGCATCTTCTTGATGCGCGTTCGCCGCGTGGTCTCGATTTGGGAAAACAATGTCAGCCAATCAACAGTAGGCAGGCTTCAGCCGGCGGTTTTCAGGGCCAATATAAACGAATTCTTTAGAAAGTCAACCACCAAACCGTGGCGGAGTGCAAATCAAGGGATGCTCGCGCGGTCGGACCAACGCCGGGGCATCGGATTTGAAAAGGAATGGACTGCGGCGGCCGGCATCCTTGACTTGCCGGGTGAATGTCGCTACAAACAGCTATTTTTACCCGGAGCGCTGTGGATTTTTCAAAAATTCGCATCGATTTGCATTCTCCGTACCGATTTGAAAATTTGGAAGCACGCCTTTCAATCAAGGATGCAGGGAATATCGCAAGCCCATGAAGACACGATTGGCCGAACAGATCCGACAGGCCGCCCGGCGGGCCTTTGAAGCCGGGGGCCTGGCCTCCGATGAGTTTCCAGCGGTGCACGTCGAGGAGCCCAAATTGGAAGCCCACGGTGATTTTTCCACCAATTTCGCCATGGTCTCGGCGGCCTCGCAGAAAATGCCCCCGCGCAAAATCGCCGAAGCGGTGATTGCCCATCTCGAAGCGGGGCCGGGATGGCTGGAAAAGACCGAAATCGCCGGTCCGGGATTCATCAACTTCTACCTCAAGCCGACAGCCTGGCACCCGGAGCTGAGCCGGATCCACACCGAAGACGCCCGCTACGGCTTTGGCGATATCGGCGGCGGACAACCCGTGCAGGTGGAGTTTGTCAGTGCCAATCCCACCGGCCCGCTGCACGTGGGTCACGGCCGGGGGGCAGCGGTTGGCGACACGGTGGGCAACATCCTGGCGGCCTGCGGCTATGATGTGCAGAAGGAATATTACATCAACGATTCCGGCCGGCAAATCCGTACATTGGGGCGCTCTGTGTACCTGCGCTACCGGGAGCTGTGCGGTGCGCCGGTCGATTTTCCCGCAGACTGCTACCAGGGCGACTACATTCGTGAAATTGCCGCCGCGATCCGCAGAAGCCACGGCGATGCGCTGATGGGGCCGGACGAGGATGCGGCCGTGGATCTTTGCGCCCGCTGGGCCGCCGATGAGATTCTGGCCGGGATTCGCTCGGATCTGGCGGCCTTCGGGGTGTCTTACGATCGCTGGTACAGCGAACAGAGTCTCTACGATGCCGACATCGTGGCAGCGACCCTGGCCGAATTCAAAGACCAGGGCATCGTCTATGAAAAAGACGATGCCCTGTGGTTTCGCACCAGTGACTTCGGCGACGAAAAAGACCGGGTGGTGGTTCGCGGCAACGGGCAGACCACCTACTTTGCCTCGGACATCGCCTACCACCGGGACAAATACCGGCGGGGCTTCGAGAAGGTGATCGATGTCTGGGGCGCCGACCACCACGGCTACATTCCGCGCATGAAGGCCGCCGTTCAGGCCACCGGTCGCGACCCGCAGCAGTTGCAAATCATTTTGGTGCAGCTGGTAAACCTGCTGCGCGGCGGTGTTCCGGTGGCCATGTCCACCCGGGCGGGCGAATTTGTGACTTTAAGGGACGTGGTCGATGAGGTCGGCGCCGACGCGGCCCGCTTTTTGTTTTTGACCCGTCACTACGACAGCCCCCTGGATTTCGACCTGGAGCTGGCCAAGCAGCAGACCAACGAAAACCCGGTCTATTATGTCCAGTACGTGCACGCCCGCATCTCGAGCATCATCCGCAAGGCTGCCGAACGCGACGCCGGTTCGGCGGATTTCGACCCGGATGCCGTCGCCGGGCTGCTGGAGCCCGAGGAAATTGCGCTGATCAAGACCCTGGGCCGTTATCCGGAAACCGTGGCTGCTGCGGCCGAAAACCTGGAGCCCCATCGCATCACCTTCTACCTGATGGGCCTTGCGTCGGCCTTTCATGCCTACTACAATCGGCACCGCGTTCTCGGCGACGATCCGGTGATGACCCGGGCTCGACTGTGCCTGGTGGAAGCCGTGCGCAAGGTGATCCGCAATGGACTGACCCTGCTCGGGGTGTCGGCGCCCGAGCGGATGTAGCAAATTCGGGGCCCATTCCATGGCGAAAAAGAAGGACAACAGCAGCCGAAGGCCGTTTTTGAAGCGGATTTTGGGAGATCGGCCCTGGGGTCGTTACCTGGCGCTGGTGGCGGCGCTGGCCTGGATGTTCGTTCTGGGACTGCTGGTCGGCCGGGGCACCGCACCGGTGCGATTCGATCTGGAGGCACTGACCCGGGAGCTGAGCGAACGGAAACAAGCCGACATGCAGCAGGAAGCCCAGTGGGTCAAAAACGGTGCGGCGGACGCCGGGCAGAAAACCGATCTCGAGTTTTACGAGGCGTTGAAGAAAACACCGCCGCCGCGGCGCCCCGCCGAGGAAAAGACCGCTGCGGAGAAACGCGCTGCGGTCAAACGCAAAATCACGCCGCCGGCAGTGAAAACCCAGCCCCCCAAGACCGCCGATTCCGACGGCAGCGGCGGGGGGCTCACCATCCAGGCGGCTTCCCTGCGCGGTTCGCAAGACGCCGATGATCTGGTCGACAAATTGAAGGCCAAGGGTTATCCGGCCTTCAAGACCGTTGCCAAAATCCCGGAGCGCGGCACCTGGTACCGCGTGCGGGTGGGCCGCTTTGCCAGTGAAGGCGAGGCGGCCGGACTGATGAAAAAACTCCAATCCGAGGGATTCGATCCCCTGCTGGTCCGCCAGGACTGATCCGGAGGCATGCCGTGAAAATCACCAAAGAAGAAATCCTGCACGTGGCCCACCTGGCAAGGCTGGAGCTCGACGAGGCCGCCATCGACCGTTTCGCCGACAAGATCGGCACCGTGCTCGCCCACGTCGATCAGCTGCAGCGGGTGGATACGGAAGGGGTGCCGCCCACATCCCATGCCATTTCTCTGACCAATGCCTTCCGTGAGGACGAACCCCATGCGCACCTCGATCGGGATGCGGCCCTGGCCAACGCGCCCGAGCAGGAAGACGGCAGTTTCGTGGTGCCCAAGGTGGTGGGGTGAGTCGGGTTGCGGGTTACGGGTTGCGGGTTACGGGTTGCGGGTTGCCCGGCGAAAGCCGGCCGGCGCGGTGACCGGCCCTGCGGTTATGCGGGGCATCGGAGAATGGTTTCGTAGGGCGGGTCACCGTACCCGCCCGTTACCGGGGCAAAATAACTTCCCGGTTCGGTCGCCGCGAAACGGCGGGAAGAGCCTTTTACGAGATCGTGAAGTGTGAACAATGGACACGGACGGAAATTGATTTCCCGGATCGTCTCCCCCAAAACCGGAAAACATGATGGACGAACTTTACAAACTCGGCATTACCGAAGCCCACGCGCTGCTCAAGCAGAAGGAAATCTCTGCCACCGAGCTGACCCGGTCGGTGCTGGCGCGGATCGAGGCGGTCGACGAGCGGCTCGGTGCTTACATCACGGTTGCCGCCGATGCGGCCCTGGAACAGGCCCTGCAGGCCGATGCCGCCATTGCCGACGGCCGCTGCCATGCCCTTACCGGCATTCCCCTGGCCGTCAAGGACCTGATCTGCACCCGCGGCCTCCGGACCACCTGCGCCTCCAGGATTTTAGAGAACTTCGTGCCCCCCTATGACGCTTTTGTCATCGCCAACTTGAGGGCCCAGCATGCCGTGCTGGTGGGCAAAACCAACATGGACGAATTTGCTATGGGCTCGTCCAACGAACATTCGGCTTTTCATCTGACCCGCAATCCCTGGGATCTGCAGCGCATCCCGGGCGGTTCCAGCGGCGGATCGGCCGCGGCGGTGGCGGCCGACATGTGTGTCGGGGCCCTGGGTTCGGACACCGTCGGTTCGATCCGGCAACCGGCCTCTCACTGCGGTGTGGTGGGGCTGAAGCCCACCTACGGGCGGGTGTCGCGGTTCGGACTGGTGGCCTTTGCCTCCTCGCTGGACCAGATCGGCCCCCTGACCAAGTCCGTTACAGATGCCGCCGTTTTGCTGAATGCCGTGGCCGGCCACGATCCGGCCGACTCCACCTCGGTTCCCCGGCCGGTGCCCGATTACACCGCCGGGCTGGGCCGGAGTCTGGAGGGACTGACCGTGGGGCTGCCCCGGGAATACTTCGGCCTGCAGGGTCTCGATCCGGAAGTGGCCGCCGCCGTCGAAGCCGCGGTGCAGCAGATCGAAGCACTGGGCGCCCGCCGGGTGGAGGTCTCGCTGCCCGGCACCGAACACGTGGTGGCGGTCTACTACGTGATCGCACCTTCGGAAGCCAGCTCCAACCTGGCCCGCTACGACGGGGTCAAGTACGGGTTTCGCGACCGCACCGCCGCCGACCTGATGGAAATGTACCGCAACACCCGCTCCAAGGGCTTCGGAGCCGAAGTGCAGCGGCGCATCATCATCGGAACGTACTGCCTGTCGGCCGGCTACTACGATGCCTACTACGGCAAGGCCTCGCAGGTGCGCACCCGCATCGTGGCCGACTATCGCAGGGCCTTCGAGCAGTGCGACGTGATCCTGGCCCCGGTGGCGCCGACACCGGCCTTTGCGATCGGGGAAAAAATCGACGATCCGTTGACCATGTACCTGTCGGACATCTTTACCCTCTCGGCCAACCTGGCCGGCATACCGGGTCTTGCGGTACCTTGCGGTTTTTCGTCCCGGGGACTGCCTATCGGACTGCAGATCCTGGGCAAGCACTTCGACGAGGAAACCCTGCTGCAGGTCGGCCACGCCTTCGAACAGGCCACCGCACACCATGAGCGCAAGCCGGCTTTTTGAAATAACGATTCGACACCGGGCTGCGACGAGCGCCCGGCCGGATCGGAGAGCCGCCGGAAGCCTTGTCGCCGGCAAAACCACCAACGATGACCCGTCAATTCGTCGGGTTGAAACCGGGAGAGGAGTTGGCCCCATGACCACCGTCCAGCCCGAAGGCGAAAGCATCCGCAAAGCCGCGCAGTGGATCGTCGAAACGCGTAAATACGAGCCCCAGAAATCGCTGAACAAACTCATCGAAGAGGCCTGCATGAAATTCGACCTCTCGCCCCTGGAGGCCGAGTTCCTGAAGCGATTCGTGAAGGCGGAAGGTTTGTGATGTGAGTTGCGGGTTGCGCGTTGCATGTTTCGAGTTTAAATACAGGTTTTGGTGTTTGGATTGTGAAGCCTCCAAAAAGCTACAAGGATTTAGAAATATACCAGCTATCTTATAAGCTTGCGGTGGGATTACACGAATTATCGCTTAGGCTGCCCAGATTTGAAATTTACGAAGAAGGCAACCAAATCCGAAGAGCCTCCAAAGGAATTACGGCCTGCATCGTGGAAGGTTACGGCAGAAGAAGATACAAAGCCGACTTCCTGAAATTTCTGGTCTATGCCCATGCCTCCTGCGATGAAACGCTGCTGCACTTGGACTTTATCAAAGATACCCACAAGGAGTACACTGAGGAGCTGGAAGTTTTCCTGCAAAAATATGATGAACTCGGTAGAAAGATTAATCGATTTATCCAATACGTAGAAAGAAATTGGCGGTAATCTTAACTCGCAACGCACAACGCGTAACCCGAAACGTAACCCGTAACCCGTAACCCGTAACGCGCAACCCGTAACCCGTAACTCGAACTATGTCCAAAATCCGCATTCTGCCGGAAATCATCTCCAACAAAATCGCCGCCGGAGAGGTGGTGGAACGGCCGGCCTCGGTGGTCAAGGAACTGGTGGAAAACGCCCTGGATGCCGGAAGCCGGCGGATCGTCGTCGAGGTGGAAAAGGGCGGCAAGCGCCTGATCCGGGTTTCCGACGACGGCAGCGGCATGAACCGCGACGATGCCCTGCTGGCATTAGAGCGCTACGCCACCAGCAAGATCGCAACCGACGACGACCTGTTCCGCATCCGGACCCTGGGATTTCGGGGGGAGGCCTTGCCCAGCATTGCGGCCGTTTCGCGTTTTCACCTGGTCACCCGCGAAACCGAGGGCGACACCGGCACCGAAATCCGGGTGGACGGCGGCAAAATCCTGCAGGTGGCCGAAACCGGCGCCTCACCCGGCACCATGATCACGGTGGAAAACCTGTTTTACAACACCCCGGCCCGCCGCAAGTTTCTCAAATCCACGGCCACCGAAATGGGGCACATCGCCGACGGGGTCGCCGCGGCGGCGCTTGGGCAGCCCGGCGTGACCTTCCGGTTGGTGCACAATTCGCGGGAGCTGAAACTCTGGCCGGCGGTCGAAGATCCGGGGCGGCGGGTGGTCGATGTGCTGGGCCGGGACTTGCAGGATCAGCTGTTTCCCGTGACCGCCGAGACCGAACATGCCGGTCTGCAGGGCTGGATTGCCGCCCCGCATCTTTATCGCAGCAACGCCCGGGGCATTTTCCTGTTCGTCAACGGCCGTTACGTGCGCGACCGGGTCATCCAGCACGCCCTGTTCGCGGGCTATGCCCAGCGGATGGTCAAGGGCCGCTTTCCCATGGCCGTCCTGTTTCTGAAAGTCCCTTTCGACCGGGTAGACGTCAACGTGCACCCCACCAAGCACGAAGTCCGGTTTGCCGACGGACGCGAAATTCACAGCCTGGTGCGGGCGGCGGTGGCCGATACGCTGCAGCGGCAGGATCGGCCGGACTGGGGCCGAGGGGATTTGCCGAAATTTTCGGTCGATCCAAGGCCCGCATCGATTCGCGAACGATCGGCCATGTTTCCGGCCGCGCAAAGTCCTGCAAGCGTTTTCAAGGAAAACAGATTGGATTTTACCAAAGCCAAACCGCGCCCCGCAGAAGCCGGCATCAGTGATCCAGCGCCTTGGAGCTACGAACCCGGTATTGGGCAAGGCGACATGGAAAAAGCTTCCCGGTCCAAACCCATCCCGCAATCGCGATTCGGCGACCTTCGGATCGTCGGCCAGGTGCAGAACACCTACATCGTCTGCGAAACGGAAAACGGGTTGATCCTGCTGGACCAGCATGCCGCCCACGAACGCGTGATTTACGAACAGCTGCAGAAACGGGCGGCGCAGCTCAAAAGCCAGTCCCAGCGGCTGCTGGTGCCGGAAACCGTGGAGCTGAGCTACCGGGAAGCCGCCATTTTCGAAGGCCTGCTGGAATCGCTGCGCCGAATCGGTCTGGAAGTCGAACCCTTCGGCGGCACCACCTTCGTGGTCAAGGCCGTGCCCCCGTTGCTGGCCGATCGGCCGACCGAGCCCCTGATTCGGGAGCTGGTCGACACCCTGGCCGACACCGGTGTCGGCCAAGGAGGTCCGGAGGCCGCCTACGACGAATGCCTGAAGCGGATTGCCTGTCACGGTGCCTTGCGGGCGCACCAGTCCCTGTCCGAAGCCCAGATCAAGGCACTGCTGGCCCAGCTCGACGCCTGCGAAAACCCCTCCCACTGCCCCCACGGCCGGCCCACCTGGCTGCAATGGACCCTGCGGGACCTGGAAAAGTCCTTCAGCCGGATTGTGTGAAGAAGCGAAAAAGATACAGAATGAAGAAAAAATGACTCGAGCGTGGACGAAAAGATAATTGGTGCCATGAAGCCAACCAAAATCGATATCATGGATTTGCGAAAGCAGCTGCCAAAACTGCTGGAACGGACCCGCTTGGGAGAGCGGTATACGATTGTCGAACACGGAAAGCCCGTCGCACGGCTGTTGCCTCCCGGAAAAGAGATTGTTTTTCAAAATCTGGTTCGAGAACTGCAGTCGATTCGAAGCAGAACGAAGAAAGGTCCGGAAACACTACGGGAAATGATAGATGAAAAAAAGAGGCATTCATTCGATCCGTAAGGATGCCCAACCGGTTGTCGAATCCCATATGGACTTGTTTCATGGATTGGCCGAACGGATCGATTTCCGGCCCGATGCCCGCACGGACTACGAAAGCCGGGTCGCCTCCATGGACCGGGTGCTGGACGTGGGCGGCCGCAACCACCGCTCCAAGAGCCACCGGCGCCTGCGCAAGCTGTCTTTCAATCCGAACGCGCAAATCGTCGCCACCGACATCCTGGCTGCATACGGCCCGGATCTGGTGGACGACATCTGCCGCTCGAGCCTCCAATCCGAAACCTTCGACGGCATCTACTGTGATGCGATTCTGGAACACGTCCGGAACTACCCCGCGGCCGTGGCCGAAATGCACCGCATTTTAAAGCCCGGCGGCGAGCTGTTCGTGTACGTGCCGTTTTTCTGGTGCGTTCACGACCGCATGGATTATCATCGCTTCACCTTCGCCGAACTGGACCGCCTTCTGTCCGAATTCGAGGAATACCGGATCTTTCTGCCCGACGAAAAGGGATACGGCGGCGTGCTGTGGCAGCTGCTGACCTTCTACCGCATCAAGCGCTGCAAACGGCTCTGGCGGCAGCTCTCCCACTGGACCAACGCCGCCTTGGCCGTGCACCTGCGGCGGCGCTACCGTGCCCAGCGCAACGTCGGCCGGCTCGACGGCGTCTCCTTCACACACTACCGGTTTTACTACACCCACTTTGTCGTCAACCACGGCTTCTGCGGCTGGGCCCGCAAAGCGTGGACGAAATAAAAACGGGGAGCCACTTTCCGTGACCCCCCGAATCGGATTATTCCCCTATGAAAGAACTTTTCATAAATTTTTGAAGATCTCGATCTTCAAAAATTTATTTAGAACCATTTGTACTGTACACCGGCCGAAATGTTCCAGACCTCCTTGTCGTATTCGATCCCCAGAGAGTCGGTGACTACATCGTAAGAAATGAAAGCCCCGGCCAGGGTGACGGCCCATTTCGGAGTCGGTGACCAGACCACGCCGCCGGCGATGGAATTGGCATCCAGCTTGGGCTCTTCGGGCTGTTGGATCTGCTGGTCGTCATCCAGATCGATGTCGGTGTACAGGTATCCGAGACTGGCCTTCCACCGCGGATTGAAGGTGTACTCGGCGGTGATGCCCAAGTCCCAGCTGTCGCCCTCGTCTTCGAAGGTCTCGATGGTGGCGCTGCGCTCGAAGTAGCGCACGTAGTTGATGTCGACCTTCAACGGGATGAAAAATTCATAGGAGGCCCCGAGGCTGAGCTGGCCCGGGATGTCATCCTGGATCTTGCTGCCGTCCTGGAATCTAAGGGCCGTCGAAAGCGGCGTGCCATTGGGCAGGATGGTGTCTTTTTTCACTTCCCGTTCGTATTCGATCTCGGTCTTGGTGATCAGGGTGGCGGCCAGGTTTACATTGGAAACCGGTTTGTAGTTCAAACCGAAAATGCCGGCCCAGCCGTCGTCGTCTTCGGAAATGTTGAGTGCCAGTTCTTGATCCGGAACCCCCGGAATCGTGGAGCCGATTACGGCGCTGCCGTCGAATTCCCGTTCCGCCATCGCATAGCGGATGCCGGCCGACACCGCCCATTGATTGTTGATGGCATAGGAGCCGCCTACCGTGAAACCGTAGGCCTCGCTTTTCTTGACCTCTTCCTGCTGGGAGCGGATGAGATTGTAGGGCGCGGCGTCGGTGAGCCCGCCGCTGGCGCCTAGATTCAGCACCCGTCCGACCCCATCGGCCAGGGCCACGGTGCGCGCGTTGCCGTTGGTGTAGTCCAGATCGCCGCCGCCGGCCGGGATGGTGAAAGCGAAAAATCCCGCCCAGCGCGCTTGCTTGTAAACCGCAAAAAAGGCCGGGATGGTGGAGCTTTCGTCCTGGTCCAGTCTGCCGAAATTCTGAGAGTCGAAAATGCCGAATCCGGGTGGAATGGTGTTGGAATAGTCCTTGTCGAAGTACATCACGTCCAGCTTGGTATAGAGCCCGTCGTCCATCAGCATGATGCCGGCCGGATTGTACACCGCGATGTCGGCCAGGTCGGTGGCCGCCGCCCGGTTGAGGGTGCGCAGGTAGTCCGCGCTCTGGTTGTTCTTGTTGATGATGCCGCCTGCATACAGCGTGGAGGCCGTGAGCACCAGCAGCCCCACGGCGCACAGAATCGCCAATGCCTTCTTCATACTCTCTCCTCCTCTTCTCCTCCGTGGTTTATGAAGCCGAGATTGTGTGTTTGCCCCCTTTCTGATTGTCATTATAGCACAATTTCCAGCGCAGAACGTCTATATTTTACAAGCTCTTGCCGGCATCCGGTCCCCTTCCGGGCCTGTTGGCAGGGTTCGCAATGCGCATTCTGTGCCCATATAAAAATGAATCGCCATTCATTTTTTTAGTAAAAACCCGGTTGCAAGTCAACAATTTTTCGATGGGCAATCAGTTGCTGAATGTCACTAGAATACAGCGTAAGTGACTGTACATAATTTGTTTTAAGTTTTTGTCGAGTGAGAGGAGATGCGAACGTTAAAATTTTCCAGCAATTTGAACGGGAAATTGCACCCGCCCTGGGATGGCATCCTGTGCGAGAAGCAATAGGATCGATTGCAGCCATGAAGTGGCAAACGATAAGGATAGAGGTTTTTGCAACGGACCACGGACCACAGACAACGGACGCAGCCGGGAGCTTTCAGCTCCCGGCTGCAATCTGTCCCGGATCCAGGGTGTAGAGCAGGCTCTTGGGTTCGGTCATCACCATGCTGCCGGACTCGGCCACCACAGCGATGACGACCTCCGGCTGTCCGTCGCCATCGAAGTCGGCCAGGGTGATGTCGCTCACGTAGCCGGAAAACGAGTGGGTCTTCCAACGGGTGAACAGGCCGCTGCCGCTCCAGGCCAAGCATTCCAGCCGGCCCTCGTCGAAAAGCCGCAAGCGTTCCAGGAGACGCCCGGCGATCTCTTTGTTGACCGCCGTAATGATGTCGGTTTTGCCGTCGCCTTCCAGGTCGCTGACGAACAGGCGCTGGGGCAGGTAGGTGCGCGGCGCAACCCGGGGCTCCAGGTTCGGGTTGCCGCCCTGCTTGAGAAACTCAATGTGTTCCAGGAAGGCCGGGTTGCCCCCGAAGGTTTCAGCCGAGGTGTAGAGCTCGACGCCGGCGTCGTTGTAAATGCGGATTTTGTCTTTGTCCGTGTAAGCCGCCAGCAGGTTGCGGCCGTCGTTGAACACATCCCCGAAGTCGAAGCCGTAGATGTTGACCCCGACCGGCAGCGGCAGCGGGGCTCCGGCGATATATCCGTCACCGCTCGGCATCAACTCGAAGACGCCGCCGGCGAAAATCTCGCGCTTGCCGCGCTCCTGTCCGATGAGCACCCGGCCGCGGTCCGGCAGCCGCACCGCGCCGAAATACCACTTTTGTTTTTCAGCCAGCGTGACAAAGATGTCTCCGTTCCACTCCAGCACCAGCGAATCCAGCGACTGTCCCTGACGGTCCAGCGCTGTGACGAAAATTTCGGCCTTGCCGTTTCCGTTGGCATCCACCGCATCGATACTCACCGGCTTGCGACCTTCCAGGTCCATGCGGCCGAGGCGCTGAAACAACCCTTCGGCCATGCGCAGCACCTCCACCTCTTTTTCGGAGACGAAGGCCACCTCCACCGCACCGTCGCCGTCCATATCCGCGGCAGCCACTCCTATAATTTTGGCATTGAAGCGCCGGCTGCGGCTGGCGGCCATGGGCGGGGGCTGTCTTTCGGTCTGGATAATCCCGACGCCGGCGCCGGACTGGGGACCGGTGATCAATTTGTCGGGATGTTGGCGCGAGGGCGGTACGGTCGACTGCGGCTGGGGAGTGGGTTGGCTGGCCACGGCGGTCTGCAGGCCGAACACCTGTGTCTTGATTTCGGCGCTCAACGTATCGATGTGCTCGATGACCGCGCCCGGATCGTTGCCGGTGCGGTTGAAGGTCAGCACGGTCTTGTCGGCGGCGGCATCGTAGAGACGTCCGTCGGTGCTGATGTTGCTGCCCAGCAGCGTGAGGCTGCCGAACAGCACGTATTCGGCGCCAAGTTCCGCGGCCAGCTGCCGGGCCTGCTCCGGTCCGATGGGAGTTGACACGCCGGCCAGGGCCGCCTCGACTTTCGCCCGGTCCACGATCACGGTTTCATCGGGCACGGCCAGGCGGGTGGACAGCATGTCCCAGGTGCCGGCCCTCAGGTAACCGAATTCGGCCGGACCGTTGACGCTAAAGGGTATCACGGCAATGCGCGCCGGAGCATCTTCGGACTGGGCCGCGGAGCCGGCCGGAGCCAGCAGGATTGCCAGTATGGCCGCCAGGAGGACCTGCCGAATCCGGGTTGGGATCTGAGTGGTGCGGAATATATGTTTCAATGTTGCAATTCCTTGTTTGTTGTTGATTCCGTCATTCCGGACGGTACCGAAATTCGTCATCCCGGCCAAGTCCTGCGCAGCAGGACGCGAGCCGGGATCCAGGAGGTTCTTCATGGTTTGGAATGAAGGGATTCCATATCGCGCCCGATGGCGTCGGGCTGTCTCAAGATGATGTTCCCTTCCAATGGTGAATCAATTTCTTACATAGCAATGTCGGCAGCGGATGCTTTCCCCGTTGATGGATCCGCTCGCTTTTGCATAGAGAAAAAATTTTATATCGGTCGCTGTAAGATTTGTAAATAGCAATCTCCAAACCGAAAAAATGCTTGAAATCCGCACGATTTCTGTACTATGATCATCCGTACGCCGCAAACGGCCCTCCCTGCGGGCTTTCAGGGGAGCCGGCCGCGTTGAATACAAGTCATTTTCTAGGCATTAATTGCTTGACATTCGGTTGGCAGGTTGCTAAAAATCTGCGCAATTGTGGCAAGTGGGCTTTAATTGGCTGATTTGAAAGCAATATCAGCCTTTCAACTTCAACCCTTTTAAATCCGAAAGGAGGTGATGGCACCGGCTTCGGGAAGGGCAAACCCCTTCCAAAAAACTTGATGAAGATTTTCGTGCTTATCAACCATGTGTGTTAAGGAGGAGACAGAATGAAGAAATCTTTTATATTGATTCTCGCCGCGCTGCTGGTGGTGGCTTTCACCCTGCCGGCATCGGCCTTCGAGAACATCTTCGGCGGTTATTTCCGCACGCGGCTGTGGACCCAGGAAAACATGTCGGGTGACGAAAACGACGATTCTCTGGACAAGAGCCTGATCGATCAACGCACCCGGCTGTACTACACGGCCAAGTTCAGCGACAACTTCAGCTTCGTCAACAAGTTCGAGATCGACGCCGACTGGGGTGACAACACCTTAGGCGACCTCGGCGCGGACGGAATTTCCTTCGAAGTCAAGAACTCCTACGTTGATTTCACCCTCGGCTCGGTCCGCTCCACCGTCGGTATCCAGGGCGCCACCCTGGCCCGCGGGTTCATCCTGGGCGACGATCTGGCGGCTGCGATCATCCGCTATCAGCCCGGCACCACCC
>DAXETY010000041.1:0-20448 GCA_051155755.1 Desulfobacterales bacterium | reverse complement strand
CCAATCGGTTCGGCCAACCCGTAGTGCGATTCCACCCAATTTCGATAATCACCGCTGCGGACCCGGTCGGTCCAGGTGCGGTTGGCCAGATACCAGTCGATGGTTTTTTCCAGCCCGCTGGCAAACGTCTCCCGGGGCCGCCACTGCAGATCCCGCTCCAGTTTGCTGCAGTCGATGGCATAACGGCGATCATGGCCCGGGCGGTCTGTGACAAAGCGGATTTGTTTATGTCGCGGTCCGATGGCGGTGTCCGGCCGCTTGCGGTCCAGCAGATCGCAGATCATCCGCACCACCTCGATGTTCGGCATTTCGCATCGCCCGCCGATATTGTAGGTTTCACCCGGCCGTCCGCAGCGCATCACCTTCCAGACCGCCCGACAGTGATCGGTCACATACAGCCAGTCGCGTATGTGTTGCCCGTCCCCGTACACCGGCAAGGGCAGCCCTTCCAGGGCATTGAGTATTGTAAGGGGAATGAGTTTTTCCGGAAACTGATACGGCCCGTAATTGTTGGAACAGTTGGAAATCGTCGCACACAGGCCATAGGTTCGGTGGTAGGCCCGTACCAGATGATCGGAACCGGCTTTGGAGGCGGAATACGGACTGCTCGGATCGTAAGCGGTATCTTCGGTAAAATAGCCTTCCTTCGAAAGCGATCCGTAGACTTCGTCGGTGCTGATATGATGAAACCGCTTCAGGCGGTCCTGGCAGCGGCGGGCCAGCTCGAGCAAAACGAACGTGCCCACGACGTTGGTGCGGATAAACGCATCCGGAGAAACGATGGACCGATCGACGTGGGATTCGGCCGCAAAATGGCAGATTGCATCGATATCGAAATCTTGAAACACCCGGGCCATGGTGTTCTCATCGCAAATATCAGCCTGTACGAATACATACCGGGCGGCATGTCTTGTGTCGAAGCCATCCAGGTTTTCCAGGTTGCCGGCATAGGTCAACTTGTCCACATTGACGATCCGGCCCTGAAAACCGCTCTCTTCACTGTCCAGCAAATAGCGGATAAAATTTGCGCCGATGAATCCGCAACCGCCGGTAACCAATAGATTTCGGATCGGCATGCAATCCTCCGGTGACTGTTGCTGTTGGATAAATTCAAGCAAAAATCGGTTTGACAGCCAAAAATGAAAGCATAACTGAAAATTTTACCGACATAAAGCAATTTGCTCGCCGGAAATCCCTGAAGCAAGAAAGCCGTTGAAAAAACAAGTGATTTTGTGATATAAGGTGAATTTACCAAACGGTGTGGAAAAGGATTTCAGACGCGATGCCGAATCCGGCGTATACCATTCTTCCGGCAGGATATGCGTTTGTAACAAACCGGGCCCCGGTAAAGCTGCGGGCCTTTCTGGGCACCTGCCTGGGTGTAGCGGCCTACGACCCCGACGCCGGAGTGGGCGGTATGATTCACCTGTTGCTTCCGGAACCGGTGGGCGATGATTGCGAGCAACCGGATCGATATGCCGCCACCGGCATGCCGAGGTTTCTTCAGGCCTTGTATCAGGCTGGCGCAACGCCGGACAACCTTCGGGCCGTGCTTGCCGGTGGCGCATTGGTGGGGCCGCTGCAGGACGTTGATCTGATGCTGAACATCGGTGGCCGAACTGCCGAAGTGGCTCATAAGATACTCAGCGAGGAAGGCATTGCCGTTGAACACAATGAAACCGGCGGCTTTTTCACCTGCAGCCTGTCTCTCGATTGCAGCGACTGGAATTACAGCGTCGAACCGGTGGGCGAAGACAGACAAATCGGCAGCCTTGATTATCATACCCCGGGTTCAGAAGAAATTCGGCGGGCAACCGAACACACCCGCCCGATACCTCAGGTTGCGCTGAAGGTACTCTATCTGATCGAGGAAGGGGATTCGGAAACAGCCGATATTGCCGCAGAGATTCAAAAAGACCAGGTACTCTGTGCCCGAACCCTGCAGTTGTGCAACTCCCCACTGTTTCATCCCAAACAGCCGATTGAATCCCTGAATCATGCCCTGGCTTACCTCGGAGAAGATCGGCTTTTGCGCTTCGTGATTTCCGCAGCGGTCAGCACGCTGTTCGACAGCGCGGCGCGCGGATATTCCTTATGTATGGGGGGCCTGTTTCACCATGCCGTCGGCACGGCAACGACTGCCGAACGCGTTGCACGATTCACCGGCGCAGCGCCTTTGGCGACGGCTTACACTGCCGGGCTTCTGCACGATATCGGCAAGGTGGTGCTCGATCAGTATATTGCTTCGGCCTATCCGCTGTTTTACCGTAAGCTCAATCAAAGCCAGGAAAATTTTACTCGGATCGAAATGGAGGTGCTCGGGACCGACCATACGCAGGTAGGGGATGCCCTTGCCGTTTTATGGTCTTTTCCGGATTCGCTGCGGGAAGCGATCTGCCATCATCACAGGCCGGAAAATGCCATTCGATTTCCGGAACTGGTCCATGTCGTGCACCTGTCGGACCTGATCATGTCGCGCTTTCAAACCGGACTGGAATTAGAACGGCTCGACACAAATTTACTCGAATCACGCCTGAATCGGATCGGATTGCACAAGGAGCAGTTTTCGGTTATCGTGGACATGATTCCGACGCGCTCTCTGATCGATTTTTCGGGAAAACCGCCGGAAACGCTATCCAATATCACCGTAAATGCCTCGAGCGCATTTCCGGGCGCTGGATCGAGGCCATGACATAGCCCGTCAGGATCATGGAAATCAGTACACAGCAGAAAGAATTGCTCCGCAGCCTGCCCGGGGTGGATCAAATCCTGGAATCCATTGCAAAAGAACCCGGCTATGAAGACTTGCCGCGGTCTTTGCTCACGCGCAGCATTCGGCGTGTACTCGACGAACTGCGAGGCAGCATTCTCGCTTCCCGAACGTCGATCAAAGCGGAACAATTGGACCGTGCGGCGGTTTTGCCGCTGATCTATGCCGAGGTCGACCGGGCTCTGGAGCCGAAACTGAAATCGGTGGTCAATGCCACCGGCATCGTCATTCACACGAATTTGGGCCGATCCCTGCTGGCTCAAGAAGCCGTCGAAAACGTCGCCCGGATTTCCGCAAGCTATTCCAACCTGGAATTCGATCTGGAAGCCGGGCGTCGCGGTTCCCGTTATTCGATTGTCGAAGAAATCCTTTGCGAGGTCAGCGGGGCCGAAGCCGGCCTGGTCGTCAACAACAATGCCGGCGCCGTATTGCTGGCACTGGACACCGTCGCAAGGGGCCGCAAGGTCATTGTTTCCCGGGGGGAACTCGTTGAAATCGGAGGTTCATTCCGGATTCCCGATGTTATGGCCAAAAGCGGCGGGCGCCTGTGCGAGGTCGGCACAACCAATCGAACCCATCGACACGATTATGAAAACGCCATCGATTCAGAGACCGCCCTGCTGCTGAAAGTCCATAAAAGCAACTACAGCGTGGTCGGATTCACCAAGGAGGTATCCCTGGGCGAACTGGTCGAGTTGGGCCGCAACCACGGTATTCCGGTTATGGAAGACCTGGGCAGCGGAACCTTCATCGATTTCTCCCGCTACGGGATGACGAAAGAACCCACGGTCCAGGAATCGGTAAAAGCCGGCGTCGACATCGTTACCTTCAGCGGCGACAAACTGCTGGGCGGACCCCAGGCCGGATTGATTGTCGGGAAAAAGGATTTCATCGAGAAAATCAAGAAAAATCCCATCAATCGAGCGCTGCGAATCGACAAAATGACCCTGGCGGCCCTCGAGAGCACCTTGCGGCTTTACCGGGATGAAAAACAGGCCGTGGCGGCCGTACCGACCCTGCAAATGATGACCGTGCCCATGGCGGTCCTGATTCGCAAAGCGGATATCTTACGCGAGCGGCTGGCCGCCCTGGCCCCGGATCGCCTGTCCATCGAAATCCTCGACCTCGTATCGCGCCCCGGCGGCGGATCCCTGCCGCTGCTGGAACTGCCGACCAAGTGTCTCGGTATTCGGGTGAAAGGCCTTTCCTGCAATACCATCGAACACGAAATGCGCCGCTACCGCCCCCCGATCATCGGAAGAATCGAAGAGGATCGGTTTATCATGGATGTGCGAACCATCAAGGACACGGAAATCTCCATTATCGAAAAGGCGTTTGCCAACCTGGTGGGAAAGGTTTGATCATGGCCCCAAAACCCTCCCAATCGGCGGGACCTGGAGTTGCAAAAGACCATTTTATGCTTGCCAAGGCGGGTTCCGGACCGGCCGCCGGACATGTCCGGTCAAGCGTAACACAGCGAGAAAACGGCTGCACCGCTGGAGATTTCACCGAGCAGGCCCTGGCCCACATCGATTCATTCCCGCTGTTCAGCGTGTTGGCCGTTGAAATCGACACCGCCGAAGCTCCGAACGTGTCAACGTCTTCCTCAGAGACCGCCAAGTCGGTAACCCAATGCCTCGACCGAAGTTGCCGGCAGCAGAACGGCTTCTGGGGCCCATTGACGGAAGGTTGCTGGGCCATGTTCGTGCCCGGGAAAACCGCCGCCGAAGCCCGGAGCCAGGCAGAGCAGATCCGCGCCTGCGCGGCCGGCGAAAACTGCACCGTGACCATCGGCATCGCGGTGTTTCCAACCCTGGACTATTCCAAGCGCGATATCCTTGCCAATGCCTGCAAGGCCCTTGAACATGCTCATTTTTTCGGCCCGAACAGCCAGACGGTTTTCGATGAAGTCAGTTTGAACATCAGTGGAGACAAATACTACGACACCGGCGACCTGAATCGAGCCGAAGCCGAATTCCGGCAGGCGCTGCGGCTCAACCCCGAAGACGCCAATCTGCACAACAGTCTGGGGGTTTGCCACGCAGACCGGGGGGATTTCGACCAGGCGCTGGCTTCGTTTGAAACCGCATTACGCCTGAAAAAAAACGAGCTGTTGGCCGCCTACAACATTGCCATGGTGCACCGCATGAAGGGCCACTCCGATATGGCCCTGGAGTTTTTGAAGAAAGCCGAGTGTGGCCGGGAGGCGCGATTCGAAGCCAAACTGCAAATCGGCCGAATCTATCTGGAAGACAAGGCGCCGGAGCAGGCCCTTCCCTATCTTGAAGATGCATCTGTATTGCGGCCGGAAAACGGCCAGGTTCACTGCCTGCTGGGAGAGTGCCTGCAAGCCCTCGGAATGGAAGCGGCGGCACGCTCCGCCTATAAAAAAGCGTTGCGTTTGAACGCCAATGATGCCACCGCGCTTTCCGGACTGGGCTGGATTTATCACAAGCTGGAAGAAAATTTCGAGATTGCAACTCTGTTCTGCCGTCAGAGCGTGGAAATCGCCCCCGAAAACGGACTTTTTCGATATCGACTGGCAAGACGCTACCTGTCGGAAAACCGTCTGAAAGAGGCCCGGCACCATTTTGAAAAAGCCGCTAACCTCGGCTACGACACCGGCAACTATGCGCAGGTCGTGCGGAGCCGGCTGATGGAGAAAGCATCGTGACGGGTTGCGGGTTGCGGGTTACGCGTTTCGCGTTACGAGTTGGGGGCCTGGTATTGAAACGGCGAATCGGCGCGTGGGCGAAACGGCGAAAAATCCTTTGTGTCTTTAGCTATGAGCTATGAACTATGAGCTATGAGCCATGAGCCATGAGCTATGAGCCATGAGCTATGAGCTCATTTGCCATTCCCTATGAGCTACAAGCTATGAGCTACAGGCGAAACCAGATAACGGATAAACGCAGCGATGAAATCCATCATCTTAGATCTTCTCCAGGAAAGTATCGCCGTCAAGCAAAAAGCGGTCGGCGAGGCCATGGAAACCATTCTGGCCGGTGCGCGCCGCATGGCGGATTGCCTGGCGGCCGGTCACAAAATCCTGTTTTTCGGCAACGGCGGCAGTGCCGCCGATGCCCAGCACCTGGCGGCGGAGTTTGTCAACCGCTTTCAGATCGAGCGCCCGCCCCTGGCCGCCCTGGCGCTCACCACCGACACATCGATTCTGACCAGCATCGGCAATGACTACCACTTCGACGAAGTATTTGCCAAGCAGGTGCGCGCGCTGGGCAGCCGCGACGACGTCGCCGTGGGGATCAGCACCAGCGGCAATTCCGCCAATGTGCTGGCCGGCTTGCAGGCTGCCCGGGAGCGCGGATTGTATACCATCGGCATGACCGGCCGCGGCGGCAAGCTGGCCGACGACGCCGATCTGGTCATCCGGGTGAGCAGCGATGTGACGGCAAGAGTGCAGGAAACCCACATTTTCATCGGCCACATCTGGTGTGAACTGGTGGATCGGATTCTATACCCCGAACATTTCGCGGGTTAGGTGGGTCCGTTTGCCCGTTTGCAGGTTTGCCCGTTTGCCGGTTTGCCCGCAGGAAAGCTCAAGGCTCATGGCGAATGAGCTCGAAGCAAGCGGCCGGCGCGGTGGCCGGCCCTACGCTAAATTGGGGTATCGGAGGTTGGTTTCGTAGGGCGGGCCACCGTGCCCGCCCGAATGACGGAGCAACATTCCTTCCCGGTTCGGTCGCCGTTAAATGGTGTACATCGCTTCCAAGAAGCGAATTCCGCTCTGCAGGCCTGCAACCAAGGAACCTAATCGAACCATTCCGAGTTCAAAGCGCAAAGCTCACATAAGAAAAACGATAGCTCAAAGCTCAAAGCAATGGCAAATGACTAAATTTCAGAAAAATTGTCAGTCGTCCGTTGTCCGTCGTCCATTGTCAAAGGCGACTCGTTGCCTTTACGCTATGCTCTACGCACTATGTCGACCATCCCGCAACACGTAACCCGCAACACGGACAACCAATCAAACCAATTGAACGAATCGAACCGGTTTTCCGCCGTTTCGCCCACTCGCCGATTCGCCGTTTCAATACCAAGCCCGCAACCCGCAACGCGCAACTCGCAACACGCAACACGGATCTCGCCCAATTCTCTTGATTTTTTTGTCCGAATGGCTATGATCAAAACCTTCGGCATTCAATACGAATGAGAGGATCATTATGCCAATTTATGAATATCATTGTGAAAAATGCAACAAGGACTTCGAGTGTCTGGTATTCGGCGATGAAAAGCCGGAGTGCCCATCCTGCAACAGCGAGAAGGTCTGCCGGCTGATGTCCTGTTGCGGCTTCGTCAGCAAGGGCAATGGCGGTCAAACGGTCTCCCGCTCCGCCGGTTCATCCTGCGGCGGATGCTCGGCTTCCAGCTGTGCGGGCTGCGGACACTGACGATGAAACAACGGTTGAAAATCGGCACTCGTGGAAGCCAGCTGGCCTTGTGGCAGGCCAACTGGGTCCGAGCGGCCCTCATGGATACGTCCGCGAACCTGGATGTCGAACTGGTCACCATCAAAACCCGCGGAGACCGGATCCTGGATATTCCCCTGGCCCAGGTCGGGGGGAAAGCATTGTTTGTCAAGGAAATCGAAGAAGCCCTGTTGGACGGTCGGGTGGACCTGGCTGTCCACAGTATGAAAGACATGCCGTCCGACCTGCCGGAAGGACTGACCCTGGGACCGATCCCGGAGCGGGAAGACCCTCATGACGTGCTGATCTCCAGGAATGGACGAACTTTTTCACAACTTCCGGCCGGGGCGCGGATCGGCACCTGCAGCCTTCGCCGGGGCGCCCAGTTGAAGCATCGGCGTCCAGACCTGGAGATCGTGCCCCTGCGCGGCAATCTTGATACGCGTCTTCGCAAGCTCTCCGACGACGAACAGAAACTGGAAGCCATCGTACTGGCCGCCGCCGGTGTGCGTCGCCTGGGATTGACCGAGCATATCACCGAGACTTTCGATCCGGCGGTCATGCTGCCTGCCGTTGGACAGGGGGCCCTGTGCATCGAAATCCGCCGCAACGATGACAAAACGGCCCGTGCACTGGCACGGCTGGAACACCCCGCCACCCGCACCACCGTTCTGGGTGAGCGCGCCTTCCTCCACCGTCTGGAGGGCGGATGCCAGGTACCCATTGCCGCACACGGCCGCTTGCGGGAAAATGAATACGTTCTGGAGGGTCTGGTGGCCGATCTCGACGGCTCGACCCTGATCCGGGATTCATTGAGCGGTCCTCCCCGGGAGGCCGAGTCGATCGGCATCCGTCTGGCCGAACACTTGCTGTCCCGGGGTGCCGATCGCATTCTGGAAGCCCTCAATCATGAAACCTCGTAGCGGTATCGTTTACCTTGTCGGCGCCGGACCGGGTGATCCCGGTCTGCTCACAATCAAGGGTCTGGATTGCATCCGCAAAGCCGACGTTCTGGTCTACGACTATCTGGCTTCGAACCAGCTGCTCAAATATGCCGGTGACTCTGCCGAGCGGATTTACGTCGGCAAAAAGGGCGGGGACCACACCCTGCGCCAGGAAGAAATCAATGCGCTGCTGGTGGAAAAAGCCCGGGCGGGAAACATCGTCACCCGTTTGAAAGGCGGCGACCCTTTCATATTCGGACGCGGCGGCGAGGAAGCCGAAGTGTTGGTCGAAGCCGGAATTCCCTTCGAGATCGTACCCGGTGTCACTTCGGCCATCGCGGCCCCGGCCTATGCCGGGATTCCCCTCACCCACCGCAACCACACCGCCACCGTGGCCTTCGTCACCGGACATGAAGATCCCACCAAGGAAAACTCCATGATTCACTGGCCGTCGCTGGCGCAGGGAATCGGCACCATTGTTTTCCTGATGGGCGTAAAAAATCTGCCGCATATCGTCGAACAGCTGCTGGCCCACGGAAAATCGCCCGACACGCCGGTGGCGCTGGTGCGCTGGGGCTCCACCACCCGCCAGGAGACCGTTTCCGGAACCCTGGAAACCATCGTGCGGCGCGTTCGGGAAGTCGGGCTCAAAGCGCCGGCCATTACCGTCGTTGGCACCGTGGTCAATCTGCGGGAACAACTGGCCTGGTACGAACAACGCCCGCTGCTGGGCCGCAGGGTCGTGGTCACCCGCGCCCGCGCCCAGGTTAGCGACCTGGTGCAGCGTTTGGGCGAGTTGGGGGCCGAATGCCTGGAATTTCCGACCATCGAGGTGGTTCCGCCGCAAAGCTGGCAAGCGTTGGATCGCGCCCTGGAGCGGCTGGAAGACTACCACTGGCTGATATTCACCAGCGTCAACGGGGTGTCGTTTTTCTTTAAGCGTCTGTTCGAAACCAACCGCGACGTCCGGACCCTGGGCCATCTGCAGACCGCCTGCATCGGCCCGGCCACCGCCGATCGCCTGCGCGGCTTCGGCATCACCAGTGATGTGATCCCGGAAAGCTACCGGGCCGAATCCGTGGTCCGGGCGTTCGCAGACATCGAGGTCAAAGGCCGTCGGGTCCTGCTGCCCAGGGCGGCTGCCGCGCGCCCCGTGCTTCCGGCGGAATTGGGCCGGATGGGTGCGGTGGTCGATGAAATCGCCGTCTACCGCACGGTGCCCGTGACCGAGAACCGGAATGAATTGATTGCCGAGCTCGAAAAAAAGGCGGTCGATCTGGTAACCTTCACCAGTTCCTCCACCGTGCAGAATTTCAAGGATCTGCTGCCCGCCGAACGCTTCGAGGATCTCATAGCAGGTCTGAAAACCGCCAGCATCGGTCCGATCACTTCGGAAACCGCCCGGGAGCTGGGCTTCAAGATCGACATCGAAGCCGATGTCTATACCATCGACGGCCTGCTGGATGCAATCGTCGCGTATTTTCAACCTGAAATGAGCGTTTCAAATTTAGATTGAAAAAATTTCGTCCTGATCCGCCGCCGTCGATACGCGTCGGGCCGCCTATCAACTCGAGGAGTTTCCGAGTGTCTGACCAAAAGTTAGTTGACCGTTACAACCGACACCTGACTTATCTGCGCCTGTCCGTCACCGATCGATGCAACCTGCGCTGTGTTTACTGTGTCCCTGCCGACCGGATTCCGCGACTTTCCCATGCAGATATTCTGCGATACGAAGAAATTTTACGAATCGTCGGCATCGGCGTTTCTCTGGGGATCACCAAAGTGCGTGTGACCGGAGGCGAGCCCCTGGTTCGCAAAGGGGTCCTGGATTTTCTGAAAGCACTGCACGCCCTGCCCGCACTTTCCGAAGTCACGCTGACCACCAACGGCGTGCTGCTGACCGAGTATATCGAAGCCATCCAAAAGGCCGGCGTAGCCCGAATCAATATCAGCCTGGACACCCTGCAGCGGGAAAAATTCGAAAATATTACCGGCCGGGATGCCTTTGACCAGGTTTGGGCGGGCATCCAGTCCGCTCTGCGCCGGCACTTTCACCCGGTCAAAATCAACGTGGTGGCCCTTCGAGGCATCAACGAGGACGAGCTTCTGGATTTTGCGCGCCTGACCGTCGATTCGCCCCTGCACGTCCGCTTCATCGAGTACATGCCCATCGGAAAATCGCGCATGCAGTTCGGACCGCCGCTGTTGGTTCCGGAAATCAAAGAGCGTCTGCGATCCCTGGGCGAGTTGAAACCGGTTGCCAGCAGCGGCGCTGCGGGTCCGGCGGAACAATTCCAACTGGCGGGCGCCACCGGGGAAATCGGCTTTATCAGTGCCCTGAGCCATCATTTCTGCAGTACCTGCAATCGCCTGCGCCTGACTGCCAGCGGCCAGCTGAGACCCTGCCTGCTTTCCGACCAACAACTCGACCTGCGCGGACCGCTGCGTGCTGGGGCATCGGATGCGGAGGTGGCGGAAATATTCCGCCGGGCCGTCCGCTGCAAACCCTCCGATCACAATCTGACCGCCAACGAACCGTCCGGCGTTTCCTGCCAGATGTCCTCGCTCGGCGGTTGACCGGTTCGGTCGGCTCCGGAACCAATGCGTTGGCTGCCGATCTGCAAAATGCGGCCATGCTCCGTACCCGATCGGACTGAAACCGTCCTGTTCAACCCCCGGAGAGTGATGAAATATGAAGCTTTGCAGATGGCTGTTTTCCATGATGACGGCTGTGCTGGTGACCGCCACGGGGCCGATTGCCGGCGAATTCACATTTGCTGCCGACACCGGTCAAACCGCCACGGTAGCGCAAGAAAATACCAAGACAAGCGGGGCCGACGAGCGCTCGTTTTCCCTGTCAGGCAATTGGCGTGGTACCGGGTTCCCCGCAACGGATCTATACCCCCGCTACATCGCCGATCCGCTGGAACCGAGCCTGTCGATGCAGTATCTGTTTGTGTCCGCCAGCGACATTCCGGATACCGGTGACAGCCGCTTTTTGTTCAACCTGGGAGGCCGGTTCGGCCTGATCCGTTTTTATCCCGGGGAAAAGGCCGACGCCGGTTTCCAAATCGATGTGCAGGCCGCTTACATCGGAATGTTCGACAACGACAACTCCCAGGACAATATCGGCTGGGACGGCATTTACGGGGTGCTTCTGACGTGGGCCGACGGCCGGGGAACCGCCGCGAAATTCGGCCTGCGTCACGACTCCAGTCACCGGGGCGACGAGTACATCGAACGTACCGGCCTGACCCGCATCAACTACACCCGCGAGGAACTCTTGCTGGGGTTGAGTCGAAACCTCTTTTCCGATTGGAGGATTTACGGTGAAGGGGGCTACGGAATCGATTTGCGCAATGACGACATCCAGGAACCCTGGCGCCTGCAGGGCGGCCTCGAGTATGAAGACAATGACCGCCTCTGGGGCGGCCGCATGGGATGGTATGCAGCCGCGGACCTGACGTCTTACGAAGAAAACGACTGGGATCTGAACGTCTCCGTGCAGGCTGGTCTGGTGGTGCCGATCCGGAACCAGACCGGCAGGTTCCGTTTCGGCGGTGCCTATTACAACGGACGCTCGATTCTGGGCGAATTTTCCCAGTTTGACGAAGAATACTTTTCTGTCGGTATCTGGGTCGATCTGTAGCAAATTCAATCAAGAAGGCATTACAGGAAGCGACGGCTTGTCGAAATCGATTTTTTAATGTAGATAAGCGGTTAGATCTTGCAGGGCGAATCTTGTGCCGGCAGGTTGGATAAATGCTTCGAGGAGGCAACGGTTATGGATGCAAAAAACACCCCTCGCCCATCCTTTGTTGTTCTGATCATCCTCTTTGCCGCCGCTCTGATCGCCGCCTGCGGCGGCACGGCCGCAAAGAGCCGGGAAACAACAACCGCAACCGCCGCAGATGCCCTGCGGGTGGGTGTCAGTCCGGACTTTCCGCCCCTGATCCATAAGCAGCGTGGAACGATCACCGGTCTGGAAGCGGAGCTGGCCCGGGAATTCGCCGCGTTTTACGGCCAACCGCATCGTTTCGTAGAAATCCCCTGGCCCGATCTCATTCCGGCGTTGCTGGACGGCCGCATCGACATCATCATGTCCGGCATGTCGATCACTTCCCAGCGCAGCATCCGGATCGCCTTCAGCCAGCCTTATTTTCGCACCGGTCAAATGGCCGTGGTCCGCCGCGAAGACAAAGGTCGTTTCCCCACCGGATTCTACGGCATTCGCGGTCAGGCTCCGGTCCTGCGCTTCGGTGTCGTTGAAGGCACCACCGGTGAAATCTTCGTGCGCCGCAACTTCGGCAGAGCCAACCGAATCACCACTTACCGGACCGCCCGCGAAGGCCTGGCGGATTTGACCACCCGAGTTATGGTTCGGCGGATCGACATCTTCATCACCGACGGACCGGTCCAGATCATGCTGCTGGCCGAACAGTCCTCCAAGGAACTGGGTCTGCTGCCCTACCTGCTGACTGAAGAGTCGCTGGCCTGGGGCATGCGAAAAGAAGACCGGGACCTGCAGGCGGCGGCCGATGGCTTTCTGGAAATGCTCAAAAACGAGGACCGCCTGGAACCCATCATTCAGCACTGGATCCCCTATGCCGACGCCATGGAAAAATCCTTTGAAAACTAATGCCAGGGCCGGTACATCCGGAACTGCCTTTATCGTTTCCGGTTTGATGCTGGGCATCCTTGCAGTCACGTTCCTGCCGGCAACCGGCGCTGCCGCAGCGGCCAATGAGTCCCCGGCAAAAAATACCGACCCCGCAGCGATCGCGGTGCCGGAAGATCTGCCCGCCGACCGCATTGACGATTTTATGGCCGGCCTCAGCGACGAACAGGTGCGCCGCCTGCTCATCGACACGCTGAAAAAAGAAGCCGAACGGGAGGCGGCGGCGGCGGCGCCGGTGCAGCCCGGCGGGCTGGCCGGATTTGTTGACAACCTCAGAAGACTTTTCACCCGGATCCAGGAACGGGTCGAAATACTGCGCAGCGGAAACGGGGAAACACCGGCCGATCTCAGCGGCGTGTTTACATTTCTCGGCACCGGAGAGCGCGGCAGGGGCGTCTGGCATGCCATCTGGACTTCGGCGGCCGTGTTCGCCGGCGCCTTTCTCGTCAGCGGATTGCTGCGGCTTTACTCCCGCCGCGCCCGGCGCAGGATCGAAGCCACACCGCCGGCCGGCTGGACGGGCAAACTCGGCACGCTGCTGGTCGAAGCCCTGCTGGAAATACTGCAGCTGGTCCTGTTCGCCCTGGCCACCCTGGCGATCTACTATGTCTTTCTCGACCGCACCACCGGCCAGCGGGTGCTGGTGGCCACCTACCTGGCGGCCTTTCTGGCCGTGCTGGCCATGCGCCTGGTCCTGCAATTTCTGCTGGCGCCGGGCAAACCGCGCCTGCGCCTGCTGCCCTTCGGCGATGCGACCGCCCGTTACCTGTACGGCTGGCTGATGGCCGTCACGATCCTGACCACCTTCGGCCTGCTGACCTGCGGGGTGTTCCGGCTGGCCGGCGCCAGCGAGGCTTCGCACTTTGTGGCGGTTTCCATCGTCGCCGCCGTCATTGCGGTCATGCTGACCTGGATGATCCTGGCCCGCCGGCGGGAGGTGGCGGCGGTATTGACATCGGGCCTGCCGGAAGACGGCCTGCGGGCCCGCCTGGCGGCCCGTTGGCATCATTTCGCGGTCGCCGGCGTCGTGCTGCTGTGGGCCTCGACCACGGTCAACCGCCTGCTGGGATACGGCTACCAAAACAACGGTCTCAAAACCCTGCTGTTGGTCGGCCTGTATCTTCTGCTCGACTGGCTGCTGAAACAGGTCCTGGAAGTCGCCTTCGGGATGGCCAAAACACCGGATGCCGCTTCCCGGGTGCTGCAGTCGGCCGGAGCCGCCGTGGCGGAAGAAACCATGGATCCAGGCCCGTCGGTAACCCGAGACCCCCAGGAAGCAACAGTGGAACCAGGTGCCCCCGTCATCAAGGTGGACATCGGCCGTATGAAGACGGTCATCCGCACCGGCCTGCGCATCGCCCTGGCAGCCCTGATCGCTTTCTGGATACTGCAGCTCTGGGGGGTGGAGCTGCCCGTGGGCCGGGCCGTGGCCCGGGCGGCCTTCAACATTCTGATCGTCGTGCTGATCTGTTACGTACTCTGGGAGATCACCAGTGCGGCCATTCAACGTCGATTGAAGCAGGAGATCCCCGACGACGACGAAGAGCGCGAAGAAGGCGGCACCGGCGGTTCCCGCATCGGAACGCTGCTGCTGCTGCTGCGCAAGTTCATGCTGGCGGTGTTCGTGGTGCTTGCCACCCTGATCATTCTGTCTTCCCTCGGTGTGGACATCGGCCCGCTGATCGCCGGTGCCGGAGTGATCGGCCTGGCCATCGGCTTCGGTGCCCAGACCCTGGTTAAAGACATCATCGCCGGCATGTTCTTTCTGATCGACGACGCCTTCCGGGTGGGCGATTATATCGAGGTCGGCGGAAGCAAGGGCATGGTGGAGCGGATTTCTTTGCGGTCCATGCAGCTGCGGCACCCCCGCGGCATGGTCAATACAATCCCCTTCGGCGACATCGGCACCGTGACCAATTACAGCCGCGATTATATCATCACAAAGCTCGACTTCCGGGTGCGCTACGACGCCGACGTGGATAAAATCCGCAAGATCATCAAAAAGAAAGTCTACCAGAAAATCATGGATAACCCCGAGCTGGCGCCCAAGCTGCTGGGCAAGATCAAATCCCAGGGGGTGCGGGAAATGGATGACTCGGCCATGATCATGCGGGTCAAATACAAGACGCCTCCGGGGGAGCAATTCGTCATTCGCAGGGAAGTTTATCGCCTGATGCAGGAAGCCTTCCGCAAGGAAGGCATCGAGTTCGCCCACCGCAATGTCACCGTTTACCTGCCGCCGGAGGTGGCCAAGACGATCGAAGAAGGAAAAGAGCTGACGAAGGAAGAACTGCTCGACGCCGTGGGTGCGGCCGCCGGTGCGGCCGTCATGCAGCAGGAAGCCGAAGAGGCGAAAAAAACGCAAAAATAGAAGGAGCCTGCCGCAATAATGACCCCTTCGGATCGGGCCCGCTGTTATTTTTCGGTGAGCACGGTCGTACCGTCCCAGTCCGGCGGAATTTGTCCGGGGTCGTCGCGGTAACGCCGACAGCGATCGATATAGATGCACACCGGTACATCGCTCGGATCCTCCCGGTAAAGCGCTTCGAGCAACTGCAGGGCCTCATCCCAGCGACGCTGCAGGTACAGGTCGAAGGCCCGACCGAATCGTCGGCAGAAATCCGATTTCCACGTGGCGCCCGCTTCCCCCCGCTCGTCAACCAATTCGTAAATTCGGATGCGCTTGCGTTTGCCTTTGACGGCAACGATGTCCAGGGGGCGACTCAGAAACGTATCGCCGACCTCGCGCAGCACGTCCGAACTGATGATGATCCCGGTGCCGTAAACGCGGTTGAGACCCTCCAGGCGGCTGGCCAGGTTGACACTGTCGCCGAATACACTGTAGTTCATGCGATTTTCAGCCCCGAAATTGCCGACGATGGTTTCGCCGAAATGAAGCCCCATGCAGGTCGGCAACGGAAGTTTGGATTGCGCGTCCCAGCGCCGGTTCAAGGCCGCGGCCGCATCCCGGCACTGCAGCGCCGCCCGGCAGGCGTGCAGCGCCGGTCGATCCAGCGGACGCGGCGCGCCCCAGAATGCCATGATCCCGTCGCCAATGTATTTGTCCACCGTACCGTCTTCCTTCTGGATGATCCGGGTCAGTTTTTCCATGTACTCTGAAAGTTGCCGCAGCAGGGTTTCGGCAGGGCTGGATTCGGCCAGGGGCGTAAATCCGACCACATCGGTAAACAGAATGGCCAGCTGCCTGCGTTCACCCCCCAGCCGGGCCTCCTGCCCGGAAGCGATCAGATCGCGCACCAGTTCGGAAGGCACGTAGCGTCGGAATGCCGCCAGCCCGTTTTTCATTGCGATGAAGGCATCGTTGAGCCGGCGGATTTCCACCAGTCGGGTTTGCACGCCTTGCACTGCTTCCAATCGCAGGTCCCGGATACGTTCGGCTTCCGTGGCCAGCTGCTTGACCGGTCGGCTGATCAGCCCGGCCGCAACGAAAATCACCGCCAGGCTGAGTGCCAGAATGAGGATCGCCACGGCCACCGCCCGGGTTACAACCCGGCGAACCGGACCCAGTACTTCGTTCTCCGGCAGCACGGCGGCGATTTTCCAACCATGGGGGAAACCCTCGGGGAAATCGAAAAACCCTGCCAGGTAGCGTTTCCCCTCCGTAACGGAAAACAACAGGGATTTGCCGCTGCTGCGATGGGCCCGGTAGGCATCGGCCAACCAGGCCGGCGCGGCTTCCTCGATGGAAGGCAGTTCGGCGGCGGAAGTACTTGCCGGGGTCGTATGTCGGGTCGGTGTGACAACCCGGTCGTTGGCATCGATAATCAACAACGCCCCGGTCTGGTGCAGACGCTGGGAAGCAACGAATTCGGTCAACCGCTGCAGCGTCAGATCGACGCCGGCGACACCGCCGGGCGGCCCGTCTCCGGTACGGATCGAAAAAGCCGCCGTCAAGCCGAGTTCACCGGTGGAGTGGTAGCGGTAGACCTCGGACCAGTGAATTTCCGTTTGTCCGATGCCCTGCAGATACCAGTCCCGCAGACGGGGATCGAAATCTGCGGTGCGCGTTTCGGTGTAAAGTACCCGGAAATCTGCGTCCCGATAGACCCAGCGTTCCCGGGCCGGCGATACCGTGCGGTCGATGAGGCGGGTGGCCAGCCGGGGAGTGCGCCGAACCTGCACGAAGCTGCCCTGGCGATCGGCCACGTAGATGCTGGCCGCCTGGGGGGTAAGCATCAATTGATGCCAGAGCAGCTGCCAGATCCGCTCGTGATCCTCGACGACGGCGGTGTCTTGCAGCGTGCGGGCGGCCAGTTCGACGTGTTGCCCCGGCAGTTCCAGAAACGCCGTGGTTCGTTCGACGATGCTTTCGGAGGCCCGCTGCGCCAGGCGATTGAAGAGATCCACCAGCAGCGTCTTCGAACCGGAATAGAAAACCAGTGAGACGCCCATCACGGTGAGAATGATCAGGGCGGCAAAGGTCTGCAGAATGCTGGCACGGATGCTGATACGCGCCATAAGGTTCCTGCCCTGTCGGCCCGTCACCGGCCGTGGTCCCGCCGGTAGGCTTCTTCCACGGCCCGGGCGACGTCGCGGCTGAAATCTTCCACCAACCGATTCAGGGCCTGCACCAGCTCGGAATAATCCGGGCTGCCGATGAGTTGGGAATAAATCGAATCCTGTTGATGGAGTCGATGGCGATCTTCGAAGCGCAGGATGGACCATCGCACGGCCAGAATAGCATTCTGGGAACCTTCGGCGTCGAATCGGCGCACTTCGGCGGTCACCTGATATTCGAAATCCGCTCCGGAGGGCCAGGGAAACACGACCACGTCGGCCGCCGGCAGCAAAGCCATCAGGTTTTCGCGCAGGACCCGGACAAACATGGGCTGCAGCGACTCGCCCCACCGATCGAAATCCGCCAGTTTCAGGGTGTTGGCGTCCTTCCGGACGACGATCTGGGGTCGATCCAGATAAGAGGGCAACGTCACCGGTCCGACTCCCAGCGACAGAGGTGTCTCCGGGTCGGTGTCGGACGGATTGCCCGGCGACCATGGAATCGGGTTGAGCAGATAATACCGGGTCGGCGGTGAGGTGCCCGCACAGGCGAACAGACCCAGCCCCAGTGTGACGATTACAAGTGTTTTCAGAATCTTTGGCATCATCTTACCTTTCTCCGGGCAGGGGTTTTCCACGCAGCAGTGCTTCGGGGTGCCGATTGAGATAGTCGGCCAGGTACCGGATCGATTGGGCCGCCTTTTCCAGTTCTTCCAGTGCAGCCACCAGGTTCTGCTGGACCCTGGAATCTTCGTTGGCAAAGCGATTCAACGCCGCCAGGGCGCGGTCGGCTTCACGCAAAGCGGTGCGCACGTCCTCCAGCGTCTGCCCCATGCGTCGATCCAGGTTACGGGCCAGCCGGCCGACGTCGCGGCTGGCATCCTCGATGCCGCCGGCCACCGGGTCGATCCTGGATTCCAGTTTCCGGGCCAGTCCCTCGTAGGATTCCAGAGTGGCATCCAGCCGTTCGATCACCGGCTGAATGCTGCCGTTGATATGATCGACCATGGTCTCGGTCTTTTGGAGCGTGCGGTTCAGACCGGAAACCGCTGCGCTGAGGTCTTGAGATTGGATAAAACGGTTCATGCCCGTGACGAGATTGCGAACCTCGACCATCATTTCTTCCAGGGAGAGTTTTTCCACGGCCTGGGCGATCTTTTCCAGCTCGGTGGGCACGGTGGGCACTTCGATGACATCGGTACCTTGCTCGAAACCGTACAACGTGACCGGCGTGTCGGGAAGAAAGTTAAGCGATACCAGCAACTTGCCCGTAACGATGCTCTCCAGAGCCAGCTGGGCCCGCAGCCCGTGATCGATCAGCTGGGCCATCAGCTTCTGCGGGTCGGTTTGGTAAGCCCGCAGCGGCGCAGCCTCCGGAATCTTGTCCACGCTGGACACCTTGCCGGGGGTGGTCTCCGCCAGAACCCGGTTCAAAAAAACCAGATTCTCGGAATCGAAGATCAACCGGATGTCTTTGACCTGGCCGACGGTAACCCCCTTCAGCTGCACCGGGGCTCCCACCGCCAGCCCCTTGACCGAACCCTCGAAGTACATGACCAGTTGCTGGCTGAAGGTAAAAAAACGCATGCCGCCCAGGGCCAGCACGGCCGCAATCACCAGAATGACGGCACCCAGGATGAAAGCCCCGATCAGGGTTTTATTGGTCTTTTTGGCCATGGGTCAGATCTCCGAGTCAGGCGAACCGCCGGCGACGGATTTCCGGGCATCCGGATTTGAACGCCATATGGATCGTCAGGCTTCGCCGCGGCGGAGAAAACGCCGGACATTGTTTTGATCGCTGTGATCGCGCAGCATTTTCGGATCGCCGCGGGCCGTCACGGTTCGTTTGCCCGCATCGAGAAACACCGCGTCGGTACCCACCGTGAAAATGCTGGCCAGCTCATGGGTCACCAGCACAATGGTGGTTTGCAGGTGTTCCCTTATCTCCACAATCAATTCATCCAAACGCCGGGCCGTCAAGGGGTCGAGACCGGCGGAGGGTTCGTCGAAAAACAGAATCTCCGGGTCCAGCGCCATGGCCCGGGCGATGCCGGCGCGCTTGCGCATACCGCCGCTGAGTTCGGACGGGTAGCGGTTTTCATATCCGGAAAGTCCCACCAGGGATAATTTAAAAGACACCACTTCGCGAATCTGTTTTTCGCCCAATTCTGTGTACAGTTCCAGTGGAAGGCCCACGTTTTCGCCCAGGGTCATGGAACTCCACAGGGCTCCGCTTTGATAGAGGACCCCGAAGCGTCGCAACAGGTCCGCCTGATCCCGGTCTTGCGCATCCCAGAAATTGGTGTTGCCGTAGTAAACCGCACCCCGAACCGGCGCCTTCAATCCAATCAGCGCCTTCATCAGGGTGCTTTTTCCGCACCCGCTGCCGCCCATGATGATAAACACTTCACCCCGGCGGATTGAAAAATTGACATCCTTCAATACCACAAAATCGCCGTAGGCGATGGTGAGGTCCCGTACGGTAATGAGTGCGGAAACGTCGGTCATATTCAGCGCCTCAAATACCCATCGCATCGCACATGACGGCAAAAATCCCGTCGGCCACAATGACCCAGACAATGGCCGTGACCACAGCCGAGGTGGCGGCGGCGCCGACATCCTGGGCGCTGCGTCCGCACTGCATGCCGCGCAGACAGCCGCACAGCGCGATGATGGCGCCAAAAATCAAACTTTTGAAAATCCCGATAAACACATGGGTCAGCGTGACCGCGGCAATGGTGTGATCCCAATATTGCACCACGGTAATGCCGAAAGCACCGACGCCGACCAGCATGCCGCCCAGAATGCCGACCGCGTCGGCATACACAGTCAGAAACGGCATCATGAGCACCAGTGCCAGCACCCTTGGCACCACCAGAAATTCGATCGGTGATACACCCAGCGTTTTCAACGCGTCGATTTCTTCGTTAACCTGCATGGTACCCAATTGCGCGGCGAAGGCCGCACCGGTTCGACCGGCCATGATCACTGCGGCCATCATGGCCCCCATCTCCCGCGTCATACCGATCGCCACCAGGTCGGCAATATAGATCTGGGCGCCGAACAACTTCAGCTGCACCGCCCCGACAAAGGCCAAAATCAGACCGACCAGCA